>JBEVCI010000041.1:0-139077 GCA_040514375.1 Thermoprotei archaeon | reverse complement strand
GGCTCATACACATATATAACTTGTTTTTCTCTAATGAAATTATTTATCGAATTGCAATATCTATAAAAGAGATTTTCAGGTAAGATTAAGATCACGTTATCTATATAGACTTTACCATAAGGGTCTAATACAACGGTGTATTTTTTCAAGGAAAGGTTATTCAACTTTAAAACAATCCATTTAAGCCCAAGCCAGTGTATAACGATGTTAGACCTTGCTATTATGCCCTTGCCGTCTTTTACTGTGATGTTTAAGGTGGCTCTATCGTTGGGATTAAACCTGCCTAATCTAAGCATTAATACATAGGTTCCAGGATTTTTAATCTCAAAGCTTCTTTCTAAAGACCTAGAAGAATTGGTGGTGACAAGAACATAATTTCCATATGTAGCCTGGCCATATATAGAATTATGCATACCGTTTGGTGCTAGAAATCCATAATAGCTTGGTTCGAAGAAATCCCAACCATCTTCTCTTGCCCTTTCTACTTCTGCAGGCTTATCTATGTCTATTATTGGTGTACTTAGTCCCTTTTTCAAGGCTTGCAGAGCTACTAGGTCTAGGAGGTTTGTATTATGGAAAACAATAGTATTAAGATTTGACAGCATATGACTAAACTGCTCCGGAGATAAGCTATTAGCATATATTGGAACAATAGGTATTTTAATTGTATAGGTAAGGTTATGAGAAAATTCTCTGCCTACTATATCAAAAATGTATGGTAGCTCTGATAATGTATTAGGACCCCCTATAACAAGTACGGGATACCCTACGTAAACTCGACTAGTACTATTTATGGGCACTTTTCTAACTACGATACCTCCAGCTTTGCATACCGAGGGTAAGTTAACATTCATCTTTGCACTACTGATAATGTACTTTATGCCAAGGAGCGACAGTATATCAGCATATGTAGGTGTGTTAGCGTAATGCTGTGTCCAGTAAAGCATATCCTGAGCGTCCGTAAATCCAGGATAGTTATAAGTAAATGCGTGTACTCCGGAGGTATATGATGCAACAAGATTCTTATGAGGGATTTCTGACATATTTAAGCAACTCCATACATTCCTTATAACTTGGCTTCTCCAAGCCTTTATATACGAGGAATATATCGGTTCATAGTTTGCCAATATTGACATTGGAGGTGTATATGCGTAGATGCTTGCGGCAAACATGTAAATCAGCATAGTGGTTAGAGTGAATAACATTAAGAACTTCTTGATCGGCTTTCGTCTGTTTATATGCGTGGACTTTAGGTTGCTATAATGTCTTCTACCAGAAGAAACACCAAGATTCTTCAAATTACAAATATGCCCTATAAATGCTGGAGTTAGCGAAAGAATTATGTTCCAAAATATTAAAAGTCTATGGGGCCTTCTCAAATAAAATGCCAGTGGTATGGAATTTCTAATTGCTTCAAAGAGAGCTTTATTCATGGACAGATAGAGCGTTATGCATCCAATCAAAATCATGGACAGATAAAAGAAATAGGTTATGTTTCTTCTTTCCTTCTTATAAGTTAGGGTTTTAGCTAATAGGAATAGAGAGACCCCTAGCAGAAATAATAGAATTAGCGAATGTGTTATTGAGGGATACTTCAATATATCCTTGAACGGATATATGTGTGTGAAGTGATATTTATGCTCCATATTTATGGATTGAAGTGCTTCAAAGGGATTTGGTATATAACGACTAACAAAGGCTTCTTCATGGTGAGATACAAAATGGGTTTCTTTAAATGGCCACTCAACAGCATAGGAATATAGTAACGGGTAGAGGAAATATAAGGAAAGGGCTAACGCCACGGTAATACTTGAAGCCATGTACATGAGGTATCTTAGTGTTTTACTTCGATCTTTTTCAATAAACAATACGTATACTAGTATAGCAACGGTTAGTATAAGAAGAGATGGAAACCCTATGGTGAGAAGGCTGTCAAGCGGGTTAAAGAGTGTAATTGAGAACACAACGCCACCTATGAGAACATAGAACATTCTTTCAGTTATTGACGGTTTCTTTGCTTTCGAAAGGAGATTGTAGTATTTTACTATAATCCACGGAACTAAAGGTGCTAATGCATAAGCCCAAGTACGTGCAGAATACATTGCTGTCTCGCTTAGAAAATAGGGGGAAAGTGGGTACGCTAGTGCTGACAGTACATTTAATACATTGTTTCGTCCAAACATTTCCCTTGCAAGCAACATCATAGAAAATGCAGCAACTAGCATCTGGATAAAAATGTTGATTTTTACTAATGCTAAAAACAAGATAAATTCATCTTTAATAAATAACTTGAGTATGGGAACAAATAGAGACACTATTTTTACTGGAATTTGAGGTCCATAGGCCCACCAAAAGTATACAGGATTTTTAATCGATGCCATGAATTTACCATGAGCCATATATGAAGCATATTCGTTTACAAAATCAACATGATAAAAAGGTACATTACCTAGGACTACTGAAGGAATAACGATAAGAAATATCATCAATGAAACTATTAGGTACTGTGAACGAGCAACCTTAAGCATTAATTGTAGTAGCTTCGACATTACTCTCACGCTTAACCCCCAATGAACTAGATGCTCTTAATAAAGAAGTAATTCCTTCTTCTTCTATCTAAGAGATTAAAACCTAATTTTATGAACTCTTTAATGAGCCGCTCATTACCTTCATTAATCTCTATCATTAGGTATTTAGTCCTACTGAGAGTGCGCATCATACCCTTAAATGCTATGGCTTCAGCTCCCTCAATATCTATCTTTACGAAGGTTATTTCTTCGTCTAATCCTAAAATCGAATCAATTATATTATCTAAAGTATCAGCCTCGATAGGCTCCCTATGCGAACTTGAATAACGTCGAACTATTGAGGCCCCTCCAGCATATTCATATTTCTCATCCTTAGGTATTTCGAGATAAACAATTCCCTGTTTATCTGCAACTGCTTTATTAATCAATACCACCTCAGCTCCTCCCCTGCAGTTGATATCGACATTGAATTCTAATAACTTGTATACCTTTCTTTGCGGCTCAATAGCAATAACTTTGTCCGCTTGCTTACAGGCTCTAACAGTATATCCCCCAACGTTAGCACCAATATCAATAACAACCCCCTTTGCATTAGGTAAAAACCATTTGGTTAACTCATAGTATTCTGGGATAAGCGTCGCGTATTCTAAGTCGGGGGTTTGGGGGCGTATCATGAATAAATAACCATCCCAAGTCCTGATAAGAACAGGCTTTGATCCTGGAATATGATATCCCATGAATCCCGGAGTGCCTAAATGAACTAGATAGTTTAATAGTGTAAGTAGTAATCTTAGATGATCCTTTACTCGCACTCCTCTAACTTTGAATAGGTAACGATATAGGCTTAGCAGTGCTGAACAAGGATCTTTGAATATACTCTTCATGGACATGATTTGTTACCTCGCGTATTTACGAACTCTATTGTAAATTTCGATAATCTTGTTAATATGCGAATTCCATTCGAATAGCCTAGCTCTTTCATATCCCTTCTTTACCATATTTTCACGTTCTTGTGCATCTAGCAAAATCTTAAGTACGTTATTAACAAAACATTCCTGATCAAAGGGATTGCATAAGAGGGCCGCATCACCCACTACTTCAGATATTGCATAAACGTTTGATGTTACAACAGGGCACCCACAAGCCATGGCTTCGACGAGCGGAAATCCAAAGTTTTCGTGCAGAGAGGGAAATAGGAGTAACTCAGCACCATTATATAGGGCTACAAGATCCTCTCTCGGAACCCAACCAAGTATCCTCACATGTCCTTGCAAACCAAGCTCAGTAATAAGCTTTTGAACATATGCATTATTCCAACCGGGGCCAACAATTACAAGTATTAAGTCTCCTACCTTTTTCTTAACGGCATGGAATGATCTAAGTAGGACCTCTGGGTTTTTCCTCTTACTAAAAGCACTGACATGCAATATGTACCTTGACTTAATTCCGTACTTCGCTTTTACTTTCTGCACTTCTTTACTATCTAATGGTTTGGATACTGTATGATCTATGGGCAGGTAAACAACGTCTATCTTAGAGCTGGGTATGTTAAGCTTGTTAATTAGTACATCACGTACATGCCTGCTTATAGCTATGAAGTGTGTGATGTGTTTTGATGTTTTCTTTTCAAGTGTCTTCTTGAGCACACGAACTAGAGGCGGGGTGTAATCATCTAACCGGGGATCATCCCAATGTATGGTTCCGTGTACCGTAACTATTGAGGGGACATTTATTTTTGCTATTGTTGGCCACCAAGACCATGGTATAGCGTTGAAGTGTATTATATCTAGATCCAATCTATTGATTTCATGCTCCCTTAGATAGGGGAACCTAGGAATTATCGCTTCCTCTGCTAACTTGTATATTTGGAGATTGGATTTCTTATGGTGTATGAGCACTATTTCAAGGTTTGTTTTCTCAACTAGTCTTCTTATAAGCTCTACTTGGTATAGAGATGGTGCATTCCTAGGATACTTATCTATGTAGTGGGTGTATATCCCGATCCTCATTGTTGATGACCCCCTTTTGCTAATAGAGCATTGGATGAAATCACCTCTTTTAGTGCTCTTCGGGCAGCTATATGGCGTGAAATATCGTTTTTCGTTGAAAGACAGGGGACTTGTGTTAAAGATGGAGTTCTGATTCTTGATGGATGTCCGTAGACGTGTAGTGGGAGTATCTTGTTTAGTGGTTCTCCAAATGCTTCTCCGTGGTCTGACGTCACTATTATTTTCCCTGGTAGTATTCCTGTGAGTTTTTTAACGTATTGGAGAACTGCAAGCAGGTTAGATGTATATGCTTTTATAGCCTCTAATGACGTCTGATGTATATATTCGCATACTCTGTCTGGTATGCCTGCGCATAAGTATCCCTTGCGTATCAAGGTCATTATTATCCTTGCCAAGGTTACCAGGTTGCTGTCTTGGGTGTTCTGCCTTGCCCTGTTCATGAATTTTCTACCTAAAGCGTTTATGTGATGGAATCTCTTGTCTATGTATGGGTAGTGTGGCTGTAGAAACCATACCATCATTCTCTTATCCGGGTGCCTCAGAAACGCTTTCAGAGCCGTCATGTATGTGTATTTCGGCTCTACCGTGCCTAGATCTCCATTCCAGTATTTTTTCCATACCGGGATATATTTATAGAATACCTTATGAATAACGTCGCCTAGTACGTGGTCTATCACGGGGTTTGCATTAACGAAGACTACGTCCTTAAGTTTTCTAAGAACTTCTGGATCTTTCATATTTTTCCTTACAAACTCCATGGTTGATGATGCTGTTGATGTTATGCATTCAAAATTAGCTTTCTCCGAAAAGAAGAACCGGTATACGTTTCTAAAGATATCACATCTACATGCATCGAGTACTATGAGATGATCCCACTCAAGCTTTAAGACATTTACACCGTTACTATTCTTAAATAGTATCGATGATAAGGAATCCATTACCTTGTCATATATGTTCAAAGCTCCTCACCTTCTCCCCACCTATAATCCTGAAAGCATCAGCTACACCTCTCAGAATGCTTGAGAGAATTACATGCTTATCCGTGATTCTCTGATCTCTCACCACGGCTACCATGTAGTATAGGGTTACTACCAGCGAAGCCATCAACGCTACTATCCTCTGTAACATATTTCTACTCCACTTCCAGTGAAAGATGAACCTATTCCGAGATGCGTAGTAGGCTCTAAGCGAGCTCTTTAGATGCAGAATAGATGCCCTACCCTGCTCTGGCAAAGGTATATCATGCCACACCTTTGCTGATGGGACAACCATTACTTTGTATCCAGCCCTTCTCACACGCTGACAGAAATCTGCTTCGTCGTAGTGTATAGGAAACAACTCTGAATTAAGTAAACCAACTTTTTCGAATACCTCTCTCCGAACCATGAATGCATTCGGAAAATCCTCAGACTCGTAAGGTTTTTTGAACTGACCATTATCCTTGGTGTTGAATCCTATCAATTTTGTTATTGTAGTCCAGTAGTTTCTCTTAACGCCAGCGCACCATACTCTGTCTGGATCGCTTAAGAAGTACATTATTGGACCTGCAACACCTGCCTCGGGATGTTTCTCCATGTACTCTACAAGCTCTTTTATGGTATTCCTATCAACAACATTGTCGTCGTCTATGATGAAGATGTACTTGCCTCTAGAGACCCGTATGCCTATGTTTCGCGACTCGGCTAGAAGCTTCTCATCTGAATTACGTATAACCTTAACCTGGGGAAACAGCTTCTTGACGTATTTGTGCGTTCCATCGGTAGAAGCATCGTCGACAACAATAATCTCTAGCTTGTCTTTCGGATACTCGCTCTCCAATATAGAGTTTATTAAGCGAGCCAGCTTTTCTCTCCTATTATGCGTCGGTATCACTATCGATACTAGTGGCTCATCCATGTAGGACACCCTCGACTATTTTTAGGAAGGCCTTTGCTGTGTTTTCCCAGCTGAAGCTCTGTGCATACCTATACGCATTCTCCGATAGCTTGTTTCTCAGGCTGTCGTCCGTTAATAACCATGCTATCGCTTTCGCTAGTTGTTCTATATCCCCTGACTCTACTAGTATTCCTGTCTTCATGTGTTTCACAGAGTCTCTTAGCCCCGGCACGTTGTATGCTACTGCTGGTGTTCTACATGCTGCTGCTTCTGTTATGGTTATTCCCCAGCCTTCTACCATGCTTGTCGATACTATTATCCATGCTCTCTGCATACACCTAATCTTCTCTTCCTCGGAGACCTTCCCAAGAAAATACACGTCTCTAAGCTCTAGCTTCTCGGCGAGCTTCTTCATCCTCTTCTCCTGATCTCCGGCCCCTATGATTATTAGCTGTGCATCTGGGATCTCCTGCTTAACTATCTTGTATGCTTTAAGGAGGTGGTCTAGGTTCTTGTACTTCTTTATCCTTCCTACCCACAGTATTGTTGGTCTCGGGTCTTTTGTACCTGGTATATACTTCTCGAGGTCTACGCCATTGGGTATAACAGCTATTCTATCGGGGTCTATACTGAATCTCTTACAAGTTCTTCTTTTGTTGATTGCGAAACAGCTATGAAGTGCCTATAGACCTTGGCGATGGTTTTCTCGGCTCTGCCGACTATCCATGCAAGCGGTTTGGGCAGCTCTATATAGACAACATCTTGGTGTACATGATGTATCTGCGCTACCACGGGTGTTTTTGTTACCAGCGGTGAGTACCACGGAACAGCATGGGCGATATCGTCTACGATAACATCGTATTCATGACCGTGTTTCCTGACGTAGAGTGGTGCTAGGAGGTGTATAGAGGCTCTACCACCGATACGCCTAATCCTAATACCTTCTAGAACCTCTTCGCCTGGCAAGCCATCTACCTTCTCGCATAGCACCGTAACCTCATAGCCCATCTTCACGAGTCTACGGGCTATCTCGTAGAGCCTAACCTCTGCACCACCCGCCTGCGGGTGTTTCGGATCTCGATGGTTTATCCACAGAATCCTCATGGTGTTACCTCCTGAACGCTACGACTATGTAGAGCTTCCTGAGAACGTCTAGGAGGTTCTTCTTCGGCCCAGAAGCCCTTATCACTGTCATGAACTCTTGCCCTACGGTATGGATGTTGCCCAGATCTATGATTCTTCCTATGGCTAGCTTTTGTAGCGCTACGTACTTTCCTGCTAGGGTTAGTAGCCTGAGCATTATGAGGTCTGCAAGCATTGTTAGCAGAGCTCTCATCGGGGGTATTGTAGATCCTTCCCTCTGCTCCCTCCAAATAACGTTTACCGCTCTGTATCTCAGCCCATGTCTCTTGGCCCACACTACTATCTCGGTGTCGTAGGCAAGACCATCAGTTCTCGTTCGCTTCACAAGGATTATCTTGGCTGCTCTCCTACTAAGTACCTTGAACCCGGCTTGGTGATCTCTAAGCCCTGTCCTGAAGAAGAGATTTACTAGGGTATTATAGGCTGTAGAGAGCACTCTTCTCAAGAGGCCATGGGTTCTATAAACCCTGTTAGCTATCAGCAGGTCGATACCGAGATTCATAGCTAGCAGTACTGCTCGGTTGATAATAATGGGCTTTACAGGTATATCGGCATCCAAGAGAACTACGTAGTCACCACGAGTATAAGGGATGGCGTTCTTTATCGAGCCTCCCTTCCCAATCCTGCGCGTAAGGAGTAAGCACCTAGCGATACCCTCCTTCGCCAACCTCATCATGGCTTTGACCGTTGGCATGTGGAAGACGTCGGAGACCAGGATGATTTCGTAAGAAAAGCCATGATCTCTCGCTAAGCTATTGAAGGCCTTGTAGAGCGAGCATATACGGTCATAAAGAGTATCACCCTCCTTAGCTACGGGTATGACTATGCTCACTATCATTTAGAACCACTTGCGCCTCACTTGATCAGCTACGATTCAAACGCTATTCAACACTGACAAGTCTAAATGACTTCAACCTATAGATATAAGTCTCGAACTTACCCGATATACTATAACACTAGTTATGTAAAATGTAGTAGAAAGGATTACCCGAATATTCTGTATATTTGTGGGTTGTTTAGGTATTGTATTCCTATTGTTATTATTCTCTTGATGTTGTGGATTATTTCTTCTAGTTTGTATATGGGGTTTTTCATGGCTATGAGTAGTCCATAGAATAGGGCTTTACCCCGGATTGTGTAGAGCTCTATTTCTAGGAAGATTTTCTTGAGTACTTGTTTGAGTACAGGGGATTTTATACGGGGGAGTCTACGAGTAAGTATGAGTAGGGCTCTGTCTACCCGGGATAAGTAGTACCATATACGAGACTGTATTGCTTTACGTATATACTTCTCTATTACGCGGGGAGAGATGTTATCTGGGAGAAACTTCTCCATAATAAGCCTCTCGATATACTCGCGAACAGACTCGTCGAGACCCCTGCTTGTTTGTTTCATTATCTCATAGGAAATAATAACCTGCAAGTAGCAACGTCCCTACTGGTCTCTCCTTTGTTCTAGAATCTCTATCTGTGTTCCAGAATTTAAGATTTACTTCAAAAAGATAAAAAGCCGTGAGTATCCCTATCTTGGGTACCCTATAAGTAACAGCGATATAGCCGGCATACCATAGAATCGGTTCATAGAGTTAATTGGAAGAACCATAGTATACCCCGGAGATCGCCTTGGTGAAACACAAACCTTTGATCTGGATAGAGTATGTCTTGAGGCATAGTGATGAGGGAATAGGTGTTTTTCATGGTTAGTCTGTCCAGTTGATCATGTTTTCATCTCCAACTATTTCGTCTTGGTATACCCAACAGTATCCCGGTACATCGGTCATATATCTGTATCCGAATACTATCTTAATGGGGGCTATAGCGTATATTCCATCAATATTAGCAATAGCTAGTGCTCCCCAGAAAATAGTCATAGTATGCCTAGGTAATTCAATATCGGGTTCGTCTTCTGAGTATGGTACTTGGAATACCCAAGCCCAGCAATACCAATCGATATAGGGGTCGCTTAGGGACATGTTGTATATAGCGCTATCCCTTACGAATACGTATAGGTTCTTTACCGTATCTAGTGAATAGTATAATAGGTTTATGCCCTCGCCGTGATAGTATCCAGCAATTGGTTTTAGAGTGGTATAATCGGGGTTTCCGGGATAGTACTTGAGTTTTGACATACGATGTAAAGTATTACTATATATCGTTATATTTAGAGACCCAGGATCCAGTATATAGCTGGTAATATAGCCTCCCATATTAACGTATGCTTTGATATTAAGCGGGAATATATACTCTTTATCACCACTTATAGCTCTCTTAAAAACAACTTCGATAACAACTTCAACAGTCTCGTTGAATCTCTTATAACCACTCCAGGGAGAATACACATCAACTACTATAGATGCTCCCGTTTTACCTATGCCTATAGATCCATTGATACTATTTGATTCTAGCGTAGTAGTCATGTATGCTGTCAGGTTAATAACCTCTATCCCATAGCCAAGACTCTCCCTATACTTTTCCCAGTTAGAAACACCGGTTGCAACAGCATTAGTTAGTACTACTGATGCGTCTGAAGAAGCTTTTCTAAGAGCATCGATATAGTCTGTATAGCTTAGGTTAAATCCGTAGAGGTTTTTCTCGTTAAGTTTTTCATAATCAGGGTTATATGGATCGGTTAAAACAGTGCTTGAGAAATAGCTATACTTATAATATATATAACTGTTTATTCTCCACCAATAAGTTCTTGTAATGACTCGGCTAGGGTCTTCGTAGAAACCGAGGTCTCTATATTCTTGTAGAAATGTATCTATGTATTTCTGGAGTGCTTGTTGACTAGCTCTTCTCAGACTAGTTAATAGTATTGAGAGTATTTCCTCACGTATAATATTCCACTCAGAACCCATTGCTGGTTGCATACTAATCTCGGCGGTATAGGATACCATTGTAGTAGTATAGTATAGTGTTGCTAGTGTAAGCATAAACACTATTGTTAAAGCTATAACAATGGGTAGTACACCCTTCATCTATAACCCACCACTATATAGTAAGTGTATAAGTAGGCATCACGAGAAGCTCTAGCAAATGTATAGTTCTGTATAAATAACTCATTTAAATCAACTCCGAGAGGCTCTATAGCATAATAATCAGTTCTAACAACTCTATCACCAAGCAGATCATATACACTTATATTGACTCTAACCAGTACTGCACCGGTTCTAGACTGGATCTCGAGTGCTAGATCCCTCGCAGTCCAGTCTATTCTCTCTGTGAGAATACTATAGATACTGGCTTCGGGACTAGATAATACGTAGCTACCAGTACTAGAGTACTGCTGGATCATGAAAACCAGTATAGTTAGTGCTATGATAACAGCCGCGATATAAGCTGATATAACTACTGCTTGCTCCTTCACAACTACCACCTCCACAAGTATAGTATGATATTGTAGTCAAACATGCCTATTCTAATAGTAGACCTAATAGTTAATGCGGAAACACTGGGGATAAATCCCGAACCAACTACTATTCGTTGTCTATAAACGGGGATGTATATCCTAGTATCACTACTATTTAGAACAAACATTACGGCATTATATATGGGATATGATACCGTATCTCTCGTTACGTATTCCTCCCCGGTTTCAGATTCTCTCACTAACTCACAATAATAGAAATCTTGATCATAGCATTGATACTCTCTCTCAACCGGTATATCGATTCTATAAACTATAACGGGGTATGCAATGTATTCTCCAACGTTAAAACCACTACCTGGCTCTATAGTATAGAATATGTGTGTTTCGTTCAAGTAAACCTCTTTACGTAGCGAAGACGCGTTTAGAATTACTCGGGATATTAGTTCGAAATACTTATAGTTCTCTAAGATATACTTGTGATCAATATCATTATATACTACGAGCGTAGTATTAACTACACTGTATCCATATAGGTTCCACGTATTGAGTGTAAGGGATTTGTTAACAAGGATTTTTAATCCATTGATATTCAAAGCATATCCTATCCACTCGGGTTTCTTAATCCAGTATCCAGCGTATCTACTTGTAGTAGACTCTAGTATAGCTACAATTGCTTCAACTTCATCTATACTCTTACCACCTAGTTCAGACTCGTGTATAGTATATGTGTATCTACCATTGAGCGATTCTAGTGAGTAGGGCTTGTTTATCTGTATCGTTGATCCGTCGTTGAAGAATATTAGTGTGTATAGAGAATGGTTTTCCAGTGTTTTAATAGTAATAACTCTGTTTGTATAATCTACTGTTATATTCTCTATACTAGAGTATACTACTGCGTAGTATCCATAGCTTCTGAGTATATCTTCACCAAGTACTTGGTTTAAGAAATTAGTTAAATCAACGTATTCGGGAGTTAAGTTCCCCAGCCTATACTGTGTGCGTAGTAGTAGTGTTAACTGGCTCATGATCAAGTCTTGCAGCCTACCAGGAGGATAAACGGGTTTTACTGTGTAGTAAGTGTGTATCATAGTATTAAACATTGGTATAAACGACATGATTATTATGAATGCTAGTATATACTCTATTATCTTCACGGTGCTCGCACCCCATTGAAAACAGCTACTATAACTCTATTACCATTAGAGTCTACTACAAGAGCTAAATCTACTAGCAACGTGCTTGAAAACACTACGTAGTCTCCCACCAATGTATACTCTATAATAGGGGGTTTTCTAACAGCTATAGTCTCGATCATCTCATACCACGGTACCGCGCCGGGCTCGGGATATACGAATGGTCTTACCCTGATCCATGAGTAGAAAGCACTGGTAAACACTTCCTTCCCAGTATTTAGTTTTGATGTACCAAATACTAGTCTATAATAACCACTCGTTGGAAAAGCCACAGTTTCTTCTATGATAGTACTGTAGTCTATTGATTTAATGAAGAAATAGGATATATTATCGAATAAACCAACTCCAACTATAACGGGTTCTCCTGTAGTAGCGGGAGCTAGAGATACCGTTTCTAGTTTTTCACCAGTATTAATGACGCGTATCCACTCGAACCCCTGTCCTCCCGTGTTTGCAGCATTAATACCGGTTACCACTCTATCGCTGGGAGACCCTATTCCGAAGTCAAACTCTATTATACTACCACCATATAGTACTAGATCTTCATCGGCAAAGTAGTAGACGAGGTTATCATACTGGTCTCTTATCTCTATGTAAAGCGTTCCATTCAAACCAAGTATTGGTGTATCGGATACATTTATTACAGCTAGTGTCTCTGCTGTATTGGGGTCTATGAATTCTGATACAGCACTAAATAGCTTGTTAAGACCACTATCATATATAGTTATGCTCCAACCAGCTGGAAGACCGCGTATATAGATTTTAGTGATATCTATGGTTTCCGACCCGGTTAAATCTGAAACATATGCGGTATCATACCTAGTAGATACTAATTGTTGGAAATAAGATGGTTTAATATAATCTGCAGGAGGTAGTATTAGGTTTTTGTCACTATATGAGTAGAAGCCTATGTAATCGGGGTCTTGTGGGATAGACTGGAATTTTTCAGATTCTTCGCTAAAGCTTAGTAGGAGAGTAAAGTTTTCATCATAGACATACGCACTGATTTCTGGAGTAGCTGTACCGGGTAATCTAGCTGATACAACTAGGTATATCCAGCCAGAATATGGTTCTGGCAGTAAGGTGTTATCAAGAAACCACCTATCAGTATCTATATCTGGGAAAACCACTGCTTCGAGTACGATTGATCCATTGGGGGTTTCGCGCACTCCTATGCCAAGGTTCTTAGTACCACTAATATTTATTCTCCAATCACTGGCTAGGACTATTCCACGCACTATATTGTCTGGCTCTAGGTATATTTTGGCTATGAAAGTAGCGTATTCATGCCCGAGTGCTTGACCCTGGCTAGGTGATTGGTACTCGATGTTTTCTCTCATTATAGCTGCTACATAGTAATTCTCTAAATTCTTTCTCGGATTATCAGTGTTGTTTCCCTCTAGAATAGTTGTTACTGTACCGCTCAGGTTCTTAGTTACTATATCCCATTGACCCCATACTATCCAGTAATTATCCAGGACACTAGTATCATTAGTGATGCTGAAATCCTCATATATACCTATTAATCTGAATCTTAGTGGTAGTGTTTCAGCTGAAACATTATACCATTCTAGTCTGAAGTCGTGATCATTGCTTGTGAGTGGTGCTCCAAGTGCTTCAGCGATCCACCCTTGTGTGCTTGGATGGAAATTCCTCAATGTAAAAATACTTAAATAAGCTTCTAAACTAGGGTTTGGTAAGGTATAGTTTACATCTAGTTTTGCACCCTTCACCCCATTCTGATCGAGTGTGTATGGGTAGAGGCTATAGTTAGCAAAAACTGCTAGAGCATGCCAATCTCCACCTGTTAAGAGTTCGCGTATATCTCTGTATTGGCTTAGATCCGTGAATAAGGGGAATATCGAGGAATCGCTAGCCTCTCTTGCTAGTGGTTGTCCCCAGTACATGAAGATGTGTTTCGTAGAACCTGCTGGTATACTCGGTATCTCTACCCATATTCTTGCTTTTCCACTAGTTTCGTTCCAGTATTCTATCCAATATCTAAGCCTAGTTCTTCCATCTGAATCAGCGAATCTAACGTCATCGCGTGTTGGTTTGAATACTCTGCCCTGATACGTGCAGTTGATCCTATTAAGGTCTAGTTCTACAAGAACCAGGTAATTAGTAACTTCTATACTTGGATGTCCAGTAATATTTATAGGCATTCTACAAACCCATTGCAAACCCTGCTCAGTATACCCCTTTGATGGTGGAAAACCCACTCCGGTGAATGGGTATTTAACACTACCTCTCGCTATTAGTACCTCTCTAACACTTTCGCCCGGAATAGCTAATGAATAAGCACATACGGTGCGGTCGGGAAGAGCCGCTACTACGTATACGTTGTAATCATTATATCTTGGATCGTGTGCTATTTCCGGAAACAAGTTCTTCAAGTAAACACCATAACCAATATATACATTGTAGTAAACACCGCTAGCGATCTCTACTGGGTTGTTTACCCTGGTTATAGTGTTGTTATAGCCAGCCGTATATAGTTCTTTCACTATTAAAGCATAGTTATCAGCTATTGTTTTTAAAATCCTCCTAAAATTCTCGGTATTCATGAGGTTAACGTTAGAATACGTATAGATTTGGAGAGCTATCAATACAAATATCAAAGCCGTAATAGCTATTACGTGTGTTATTGTTGGAGACAATTTATCACCCTATTTCAACAGCTACCCTATATCTAATGATAGTTATAGTTATAGGTGGTGATATTCCTAGCTCAGCCGGATCAACAGATAGTATTGTTCCATCACGGTGCTCAAGCGTTATTAGTAAACCATAAACATTGTCATATCTATAGATTTGTGGTGTACCCCTAATACGCAGTTTTAGAGTATTAACTCCGCCCAGCAGATTAGTGCGTATTATTGGTTCTAGGTCTACATAGATTATTCTAACATAATAGACTACACGTCCAAGCTCTCCAACTTTATCAATAAAAACTGCTAATCTACAAGTATCTAGTTCTAAATACGTTGAGCCATTAGCATAGTATTCGCGTAGACGCGGTAAGAGCCTCGTGTCATTAACTACTATGGTGTCTACACCGTATATGGTGTGGTTCGTAGTTATTATTGCTAGATCTATTTTCGAGTATAGGCTTCTACAATTAAAGGAGATTGCGTTTGTATCGTTTATATAGAACCTTATATAGCCATAATTCATCCAACCAATACCCGTACGCACACTCGGTAATGAAACAAGGTATTCACCACCTCCAGCGAGAGGGCGTATGAGATATGGTATATTTTGTGCAGTAGTCAAAAATGCTTGTCTAATATACTCAAACTCTGATTTACCCGTTTGGAACCCCATATTAATATATGCATGTATAGTTAAGAGTAGTGTTAAAGCAATTAAAATAGAGAAAATAATTATCAGAGACAAAGTCTCAGCAGCTGCTCTCGTAATAGTTCACCTCCATATTTAAGCAAATAATATAAATAAATGAATACGTGATATCCGTTTTTAATAGTGTTTTATCATGTCTATTATTCTTTATAGGGCTGGTTAGCTTAGTAGACACTTATAAACACTTCTATAACTCTTAGTTGTAGTGTAAAGTATTCTATATCTTGGGGGTTTAACCCTACACTAGAAAATAGCTGATCCGATGTTGCGATAACCTCGTTATTAACTATTATCTCTAAAGAGGATACGTTAGCGTATGTTTTTGTGAGTTCTGTGTTTGGTATAGCATATACTTTTATCATCTTATTTCCTACAATTTCGGGTTTATTTATCCTTATAATATATACTTCGATAACGTATTCACTAGTATTGATTGTTTCTAGCTTATAGATAGAGTATTTTATCTTATTCAGGGAGAGCTCTAGCACCGTCTTACCATTTTCTACGTATTCCCTAATAACGGGTATTTCATCTAATTTTGTTACGAGAACGCTGCTTGTTTCTCCATAGACTATACTCTGTGTTGATATAACTATTTTTGAAAGCTCTGCTCTCAGAGAGTAGAAATTCCCTATGCTTAGATCCGTGGTAGTCCCGTTTATGAATGTAATGGAGAACGTGACGGAATAGTCTAGTATTCTAAAGCCTACCCCGATCATCGTCGATGGATAAGTATATGTGAATGTGTACCCGGATACTAGCTCATCTAGTTTGACTGCTAAGTCTTTGAAGATAAACTTCATTCTCCCGTATTCGAGCGAGGCATTCGTGATATCGTTAAAGTATAGTGTTGCATAAAATATTGCTAGAGCAGTGAATATCGCGACCGAGGAGACTATCATTAGAGATAGAGTTTCACTAATAGATCTCAATAACTACCAGCCCTAAACCGGTGATTGCAACATTCCTCCAAGAGTGAGTTCGAATGTTGGTGTTAATAGGAAGACTAGTATTGTAATTAGAGTTAGTATTACTGCGTGTTTAAACCCTGCAGCTACGGAACCACTAGATACTTTTCCAGCTACTAATCCCATAAAGTATGTATTTATAACTATAGCTGGTAGAGCTGTGGATGCTGCTTGATAATAAGCACCACCAGCACCAAACTGTAGTGAACCCATAAACGCAGCCATTAAGATAACAGTTATAGATGCTAGTATAGCACCCATATACGGGACTATCAACAGCGTTCTAAGACTGCGTTTCCTCTCCTCTTCTATACTCTCTACACTCTCAGCAAACCACGCCAAATTCTCCATAACCTCTATACTCCCACCACCTACTTCTATACTATCTGTTAAGATGTATAGCATGACTTTAGCTCTCCACACGATTATCTTATTGAAAAGCCCTTCTATGATCCTGCTCAGGGGTATACCTAGGCTTAGTTGCATAGCTATACTCTTCAAATACTTTGAGAAGACTCCATAATCTCTCTTTGAGAGTTCTACAATGCTCTTTTCAGGACTCATGCCTGTTTTCCTAACTTCTACAAGGTCTCTGAGAAACCTTGTAATTCCCTGTACGATCTTGTGCTCGCGGGAAACTATCCCGGTATATATTACTGTTGGAAGAGTTGCAGTTACTAGTGCTGTTGCTAGGGCTATTGAATAATGGGTATATCTTGGTAGATTAAAGAGTGTGGCAAGTAATAACAAGAACTCGTTAATACTCTTTGTTAAAATGCTTTCTCTTAGTGGATGACCTGGTGGAAGAACACTTGGTAATACCATGCCGAAAACCACGAGAAATGCTGTTAGGGGAACTGTTAATCCAAAGAACATTATGTATGGTCTATAGTCTATCCAGGGCTCTTTATACTGCATTATGTCCGTGAGATATATTATCATGCCGGAGATCATTGGTAGCATAATGTAGAGAAAGAGAAACATTCCTGAAGAGGAGATTCCGAATGTTAGTGCTCCAGCATATGATGTTGTTATGAAATACATTACTGTTAAGCTAATTAGAGTAAGTAGTACTAGAGCTAGGTACGCTTCTAGTATCCCGGCTAATCGGTCAGCTACTATCTTTATCTTAACGAGGAGTTCTGAGAATAGTAGTCTAGCCTTCTTAGTTAAATAATCTACTACATCACCGCCTGCTCGAACAGTTGTTACATATCCTGCTAATAAGTCTTTTACTGTTGCACTAGGTGTTCTAGTAGAGATTGCCGAGAACGCTGTTAGTGGGTCTCTTCCAAATACTCTAACGAGGAGTATGAATCTCTGAGCAAGTTCGGAGCTTTTAACGAATATTCTACTAGCTCTGACTATTCTCTCGAAAGCAATATATGGTGATAAACCACTAATTACTAGCATGCTTAGATAAGACGTAGTATATGGGATCTCACCCTCAATACCACCAGCTCTACTACTACCTATTAGTGCAGGAATATGAACTACTATTACAAATGTGAGGAAAGGCACCATAACTAGTACTGGTATTATAAGGTATAAGCCCATATTGAAGAATAATACTCCAAGTAGTACTGTTATAGCTGTTACTATAAGGGTTACAAACATAGTAAATGAAGCATATACTTCGGGGTGAATATGTATTCCACTCCTTCTAATAGTATCAGGCAGGTTTCGGTATATGCTAAGGACTTTCCTACCTGGTTTTTCAAAATACCTGTAAACCCAGTCCCAAAAACTCAACTCCACGATCCTCGAATACAGTGTTACGTGCCTAGTAAGCATATGTTGATTTAGCACTAATATACCTTACACTACTTTACCATATGTGAACAAACACATTTTATTTGGTACAATACATATATTAGCAAATACATTTAATAACGGGGTAAATGCAATCTATTTCACATAAGGAGGTCTTGCCGAGTATTGATAAGTATTAAGAAAATAATCGGTAAACTAGTAACACGTGTTCCGAAGAAGCCGGTTCATAGAGAGATCGGGGAAGCGCTTGAAGCAGTAGTCTCTGTTTCGGAACCCGTACGAGTAATTGCACGTGATCCTAGCTATCGCGTTATTGAAAGCTATTATGTATATAAGCCGTTCGTTAAAGTAGTTATTGCTGAAACAGAAGAGGGTCCTCAATACTTTGTCGAGGAATACGGTCTTACACCAGAGGATAAAGAGGCTTTAGATAAGCTTACAGAAATACTCATGGACGAAATAAAGCCTCCCTCGACTCCTGAGCAGTTTAAGGATTTGAGAAAATACGTATTTAAAGAGACGGAGAGAATTGTTGAGAAGTATAAGAACAAGCTTGGACTAGTTGGTGCTCGTAGGCTTAAGTTACTATACTATATTGAGAGAAACCTGCTCGGATTCGGTCCTCTCGATCCTCTTATGAGAGACCCCAATATCGAGGATATATCATGTAATGGCGTAGGTATTCCACTCTATGTCTGGCATCGCAAGTATGAAAGTATACCTACGAACATAACGTTTGTAGATGAAGATCACTTGAACGAGTTTATAATGAAGTTAGCACACCTAGCTGGTAAACACATTAGCATAGCATTCCCCATAGTTGACGCAATGCTACCTGGAAAACATAGGTTAGCAGCCACGTTTGGTCGAGAAGTATCTGTTAAGGGACCAACATTTACTATACGTAAATTCCGCGAAAAACCATTTAGTGTTATAGAACTCATAAAATCCGGAAACCTGAACAGCTTACTAGCAGCTTATCTCTGGACAATGATCGAGCACATGAAAACAGCAATGATAGCTGGCGGCACTGGTGTTGGTAAGAGTTTTCCCGGAGATACACTAATAATTGCTAAAGTAAATGGAGAACCGAGAATACTATCTGCTAAAGAACTATACGATATGGTGAACTCTAGAGAATACATCATAGGGGACCATATAGTAAAGGATGTTAATGACCAGGATATTGAGGTATTAAGCATTGATAAAAACTATAAGTTGTCGTGGAAAAAACTCGTTAGAGTTATTAAACATAGGGATTTAAGGCCTCTTGTTAAATTAAGAACTAATACTTCAATAATAGTTACCACGCAGGATCACAATTTTGTCAAAATAGATCCCGAGACACTAGAGCTTATACCAGTAAAAGCAAGTGATCTCAGAGTGGGTGATCATATTGCTAACGTATGGTTAGATATTCAATATACTAGCAGACAATACGAGATAGACCCTGACTACGCCTATCTACTTGGTTTATGGATTGGCGATGGAAATATTGATCAAAGAGGCTATATAGGATTCTCTAATACTGATAAAGAGATACTAGAGCGCTACAAACAACTAGTAAGGAAATACTGGTCTCCGAAAACCTATGAAATCCGGGATAAGAGGAACAGTGTTATAAACATTAGATTTAAAAATAAGAAGGTATTCGAAGAACTTAAAAAGCTATGTGGTAATGAGAAGTCTCGTGATGTAAAACCGCCTTTTGCAATAATATTTAGTAATAACATTGATGTGCCTATAGCGTTCTTAGCGGGTTTACTTGATAGTGACGGCGGTATATGTATCGAAAAGAATAGGAAGAGACGCAGAGAACGTGTAGTTATTGAATACTCTAGTAAGTCACTAAACCTCATAAACACTGTTTCCTTTATATTAAAGAGGTTAAGGATAATACACCACTTGAAGACCAGGAGAGTAAAGAATACTGTGTATTATAGAGTACTTGTTTATGACTCTAGTGCTCTAAAGCTCTTATCAACTCTTTCCAAGTACTCTATTAAAGCTAAGAGAATGAAGCCTATCATAGAAAATGTTACGTATTCGATAGAGAATCCTAATACTAATGTATTCGCGGTAGGAAAGTATCTTGAGAAGATTAGGAAAACCCTTGGTTTAGGTAAGAAAACCGTTGAGAAAGAACTTGGATTATCATCTCGTTATATTAGACAATACGAGTATGGTAGAAGAAATATTAGTATAAATAATCTCAGGAGGTTCTACGAATATTATGTTTCAAAAGTAGACGGTAATAAAGATGCGAAGAAGCTCTTAGAAAAACTGCATAGGTTTATCAATGGCGATATTTATAGTGAGAAAATACTGAGTATTGAATACGTAGAACCGGCTGACGAGTACCTATATGATCTCGAGGTTGAGGATACACACGTATTTGTTATTGGACAAATAGGGTGGAGACTCAACCACAACACGACTTTGCTTAACGTGATCTCTCTGTTTATCAAGCCTGGTATGAAGATCGTTACTGTCGAGGATACTCCGGAGCTTAATCTCCCACATAGTAACTGGGTTCAGCTAACTACTCGTGAATCATATCTAGTTGGTACTGCTGGAGCTGGAACAACCATTAGGTTGTTCGACCTAGTCAAACTCAGTCTTAGGTATAGGCCAGACTATATAATAGTTGGCGAAGTACGCGGCGAGGAAGCGTTTGTACTGTTTCAGGCACTAGCAACAGGACATGGTGGTTTATCAACTATACATGCTGAAACGCTTGATTATGCTATTAAGAGGCTTACGAGCCCGCCAATGAATATTCCACCTACTTATATGAAGCTTATGAATATGTTTATCCATGTTAGTCGTGTTATAACGCGTGTTGAAAAAGGCGTTGTAAAAGTTAGGAGGCGTGTAACTACTGTACAAGAAGTTATAGATGCTAACAAATACGCTACAATCGCTGTATGGGATCCAAGAACAGACTCCTTCAAAGTGGATCTTGATAATAGCTATCACCTCCGAGACATAGCTGAAAAGCGTGGATGGGATTTCGAGGATGTAATAGAAGAGATCCACAGAAAAGCAACTGTTCTAAACTGGATGCTGTATAGAAACATTACGGATGTATGGGATGTCTCGAGAATAATATTTAACTACTATACAGACCCTATGGCTGTTTATAAGAGAGCTCTGGAAGAACTACGCGAAGCTAAGAATGAAACTGTAGAGAGTGGGAAAGAGACAATAGAAGCTGGCGAAACACTAGAACTAGGTGAAACTACTAGAGAACTATTTGGAAAAACACGTGAACTGGGTAAATAACACA
Source organism: Thermoprotei archaeon (assembly GCA_040514375.1). Taxonomy (GTDB): domain Archaea; phylum Thermoproteota; class Thermoprotei_A; order Sulfolobales; family Desulfurococcaceae; genus QMWW01. The sequence goes on along the minus strand of JBEVCI010000041.1, from coordinate 117,567 downwards.
TAGTATCTCATAAGGTATTTTCGCTGGGTCCCGTATTGATAGTAGCCATAGTACTATCAGCTGGGCTTAGTACTAGATTCCCAGGTAATAAGCTATTATACAGGTGGTGGGATAAACCCGTTATACAACACACTATAGAAAACATTATTGGTAGTAGCGTCGATAAAGTAGTTGTTGTAACAGGCTATATGCGTGAAGAGATAGAGAAAATAGCGAAGAAATACTCTCCACGCGTTAAAACCACTTACAACCCCGAATACAGGCTTGGAATGAGTACTAGTGTAAAACACGGTGTTAGATACGCTATCAAAGAATACGGAGAGGCTATAGAGGCTCTCGTATTTGTACCGGGAGACTGCGCGTGGATCCCTCCAGTAATATACGATCTCGTAGTACAGGAATTTAGAGAAAGCAAGAAACCAGTAGTTGTTGCTAGCTATATGGGGAGACGCGGTCATCCCATACTCTTCGATTCATCAGTAATACCAGATATACTTAGTATCTCAGAGGAAACACGCGGTCTCAAAGTAGTTGTTAAGAAGTACTGGTGGGATACAAGAGTTCTCGAAACCAATTATCCTGGTGTAATACTTGATCTGGATACATACAATGATTTAAACCGCGTAAAATACTTGATTAAGAAATAAAAGCAATTACCGTAACGCGTTAGAGCGTGGTATGCGTGGTAACGAGTGGCGTTGAGAAGAGAATAAAAGAGCTATATGAGCGTAGTAGTGGTTCACGACTAATTGTTGAGAAAATACACGAGTATGCTCTAAAGCTCTCGGAGAAGGGGTATGATAACATCAAGATAATGAATTTCTGTGGAACACACGAGTGGACGATAACACATTATGGACTTAGAAGCCTAATGCCTGGTAACGTAGAGCTTATAGCTGGTCCTGGATGCCCCGTCTGTATAACTCCGGGGTATTACGTCGATTTACTAATAGATCTCGCTATGGAAGGCTATACGATACTATCATATGGAGACTCGTATAGACTACCGGGTACGCGTATAAAGGGTATTAGGAGCTTATTCGATGCACGAGTACATGGCGCTGATACGAGGATCGTATACAGCTTCTTAGACGCTATCAGAATTGCTCGCGAAAACCCTAGTAGAAAGTTTATCTTCTTTGCAGTGGGTTTCGAAACAACAATGCCAACAACAGCTCTACCACTGTATCGAGGACTTGTACCCGAAAACCTCTTAATACTATCAGCGTATAGGTTAACACCACCAATTATGAAGTACCTACTAGATGAGAAACCAGAAGCAGTATTACATGGTGTAATAGCTCCGGGGCATGTATCTAGTGTCATAGGTGCATATTCTTGGATATTCCTTCCCAGAATATACGGTGTACCAACAGTTGTAGCTGGATTTGAACCCATAGATGTACTACTAGCAATACTGTATATTCTCCAGATGCTCTACGAGGGTAAGCCGAGGCTCGTTAACGAGTATACGCGTGTTGTTAAACCACATGGTAACCTAGAAGCTAAGAAAACTATGTGGAGTGTGTACCGAGTTATAGATGCTTATTGGAGGGGTATTGGAGTAGTTAAGAGTAGTGGTGCTGTGCATAAGGATGAGTATGTTAAATACGACTTGTTTAGGGTTATGGGTATAGAGGATAAACCACGTGAAGACAAACTACCAGGTTGTAAATGCGCTGATATAACGCTGGGATTAGCTAAACCAACTGATTGCCCATTATTCATGAGGATTTGTACACCAAATAATCCCTATGGACCATGCATGGTTAGTTCCGAGGGTACGTGTAAGATCTGGGCAGAGAACCTACCAGTTAAACTTTAAAACCCCTATACCCGAGAATATTTTATCTCGGGCTTTTATGGAGTATGAAGATGTAATTGTAATAGAGAATAACCTGGCTAAATACTACCTGACGATTCTCCGAAATAAGGATACTCCACCAAAGCTGTTTCGCAAGTATTTGAGAAAACTAGGATTTATACTAGGTTACGAAGCATCCCGTTATCTTAAATGGAGAAGCGTCTTCGTTGAAACACCGCTAGCTCGTGCTAGTGGTGTAAAACCCGGTAAACCAGTAATAATTGTTGGAATACTAGGTGCTTCTATACCACTAGTAGAAGGTATTCTAGAAGCTATTCCATGGGCTGGTGTGGGATTAGTAGCTGCTAGGAGGATAGAATCCGTTGAAGACGTCGAAATCGAGGTATATTATGAAAGACTACCCGAAACACTAGAACCCTATACCGTATTAATAGCCGATCCGATGCTTGCAACGGGAAAGACAATGGTTGCTACTATAGAATTGCTCAAGAAGCGCGGTGCATCAGACCTAGTAATACTCTCAGTTATAGCTAGTAGGTATGGAATAAACTATGTGAGAAGCAAAGCCGGCAAGATACCGATCATAGTAGTAGCTATAGACCCATATCTAAACGATAAGTTCTTCATAGTACCAGGGCTCGGAGATGCTGGTGATCGGGGGCTAGGACACGATAAGCCAGATTAATAAATAGGATTTGTTTTATGGTAGGTTTAACCCTATTCTAAACGCTTTTAAATTAATATCTATCCACTTGGATGGCATAGCCTCCTTGATAGTTTCCTCTACATGCTTAGGGTCAACTAGCTTGGTTTTAGCAATTATGTGTCCAAGAGCTACCATATTCGCGGTCCTAACAGTTCCGGTTTCTCTATCAGCTATATCAGTATAGGGCTGACCATATACAACCCAATTCTTGCGTTGTGGAAACTCTTTGACATGTGTAGTATTTAGGAATACTATAGCATTATCGCTTAATCTCTCAATATAGTAGTCTAGATTAAATGGATACATGAAAAGTGCTATAGTCGGTTTTCTCGCCTTAATATAGTCTATCTCATCCGGGTTATCAGCTATGATCATATCAACTCGGGATTCAGTACCACGTGTTTCAGCACCATAGGTTTCGGTAGAGGCTACGTGTAGATCAGTGTATTTAGCTATAGCAGTACCAAGCACTCTACCAAGCAAGAGTATTCCCTGACCACCACGACCTACAATCAAGAGTTCGTGTTTCAATTCTTATCACCCCTTCCATAGATAGACTCTATATAGCCTGGATAATTATTTATCATGTACTCGCCGATCACGATACCCCTATTCCAGTCAAGATCGGATTCTTCAATACTAGGTCTAGGTTTGAGTTTTACGCGTTTCTTTAACTCCCTGTACAGTGTAACTGGGTCTCGGTAACCAATATGTCTACCAAATACTTCTGGACAAGTAGATACTACTTCTATGAAGCGGAATCCCTTCATGCCGAGAGCTTTATAGAAGTACTGTTCAAGTACTTGTGGATATGTAGTTGAACCCCTAGCAACGTAGTTTACATCAAACGCTGATAATAGCCTTATTACGTTCATTGGTTTCTCGGGGTTTCCATAGGGTGTTGTTGTAGTGTATAATCCTGGCGGTGTTGTTGGTGCAACTTGCCCACCCGTCATAGCGTATATGAAGTTTGTATTCATTACTACTAGTAAGTCCATATTACGCCGAGCAGCGTGTATTAAGTGGTTTCCACCAATACCAGCTATATCACCATCACCACCTAGTACTATTAGCTCGAGTTCCGGATTAGCGAGTTTAGCACCAGTAGCAAAAGCTACAGCTCTACCATGTAGTGTGTGAGCACCGTCAAATCCCACGTAGAATGTTGAGCGAGCAGTACATCCAATACCAGTTACAAACACTACTTTCTTTGGATCAAGGCGTCCTTCTTCAACTCGCCTCTTAATAGCTCTTAACAACGCGCCGATCATAACACCAAGTCCACAGCCCGGGCACCAGAGTGTCGGTATTCTATCAAGTCTCAAATACTCATCTAGTGGGTATATCCTGGGTTTCCTATCACTAAACTCGATCTTCTCTTCAACTATAGCCATTCACGAACAACCTCCATAATCTCTTCAGGAGATGGGAGATCGAGATCTATAATGGCTACAGAAATAACCTCTTTACACTTAACTATTCTCTGTATATCCCACACGAGCTTACCCATATTGTTTTCAACAACAAATACTCTCTTAGCTCTAGACAACAACTCTCTAATCTTCTCCTCGTGTAGTGGCCATATAGTCTTCAACTTAACCATACCAGCTTTAATGCCTCTAGACCTCAATTCTCTAACAACGGCTAATGTGGATCTAGCTGATGAACCGAAAGATACAAAGACATACTCAGCATCATCTAGGTAATAGGTATCATACTCGAAGACATAGTCAATGTTTTTCAATATCTTGTCTATAAGGCGCTTAACCATTCTCCTCTGAACATCTGTACTCTGTATATAGTATCCTCTTTCATCGTGAGTTAGAGACTCGACAATAACCTTATACCCCTCTCCAAAAACAGCCATAGGTGGTACTCCGTCATCCTCGGGCATGTAGGGTTTATACTCTTCTGGGGGTACTTTCGGTTTCTTTCTATTAATAATCTCTACTTCACCGGGTTCTCTGAAAATAGCTGATTCCCATAAATGGGCTATTGTTGCATCAGATAATAGTATGACAGGGGTTCTAAGCTTTTCAGCTGTATTGAAAGCTTTAATTGTTAGATCAAATGCTTCCTGAACACTGGAGGGTGCGTATACGGGTATTATATAGTCTCCATGAGCACCAAAACGGGCTTGCATAATATCTGCTTGAGTAGACCTAGTGGGTATACCTGTAGAGGGTCCTGCACGCATAACATATGCTATAACTACTGGGGTTTCTGTGATAATGGCTAATCCTAATCCCTCAACCATGAGTGAGAATCCCGGGCCAGAAGTTGCAGTCATAGATTTAGCACCAGCCCATGAAGCACCAATAGCTGCATTAATAGATGCTAGTTCATCCTCAAACTGCATCATAACACCACCATGTTCTGGCAGTTTCTTGGCAAGATACTCCATAATATCAGATGTAGGAGTTATTGGGTAACCAGCATAGAATTTAAGTCCTGCTACTATAGCCGCTTCAGCTATAGCTTCATTACCTCTCCCATATACTCTTCTCACTTCTTAATCACCTCTACGTAGATCGCAAAGTCTGGACAATTATATTCACACTGTCTACAGCCAATACACTTATCAATATTCTGTGGAACCGGGTAGCGGTAACCATATACATTATACTTATCTCCTCTAACGAGAACCTTAGTAGGACACACTTCTATACAAAGACCACACTCTTTACAGCGATCAGCGATTACAACTACGCGGTATTTCTCATTACTAGCGTGTACGAGGAGTAATTCACCACGTTGCAATAATCTTCGCCTTAAAACAGCTCTTTATTCAAACCGTGTCCGATTAGTGTTTATAGCGAGGTGTTGTATTTAAGTTATTCTACTCAGAACCCGCTATACGATCAGCTAGAGAGAGTATTGCTCTCCAAACACTAGTACCCTTGATCGCGTCAGGGCTACCAAGCATTGAGTCGAGGTTACTTACATAGGGTATACACGCTAGGTAGTCTATACCGAGTTCTCGTGATAAATTGGTTAGTTTATTACTACACATGTTTTCAACAAGACCAAGTACTCTATAACCACCATCTCTAAGAACTTCTACGAGTTTACGAGTACTCTCGATCGATAGGGGGCTCGGAGTAGATACTAGTACTACTCTTAACTTATCGCCGAGATATGTTAAGATGTTTAAGTGCTCATCACTAAGTCCTGGCGGAGTATCTATTACGAGATAGTCTAGTTCACCCCAGTTAGTAATAGCTAGTAGTTCTCTAAACACGTCATCTATAGCATCTCCTCTAAGAGGAGTTGGTTTATCACCAGTATATACTACTATGCTAAGATACTTAACACCCATAACCTCGCGTGGAATAATACCCTTCTCCTCGATAGGTTCTACATCACTCGGTTTTACTCCGAGAACTATGTGTGTTGAGGGATTAGTGAAATCTAGGTCGAAGAGACCTGTTTTAAACCCTTTTTCTCGCAGAGCTAGAGAGAGTAGTACTGATATTAGTGTTTTACCTACACCACCCTTACTACTCATAACAGCTAGTACTTTATTGACGCTAGCTAGTCTCTTGGGAATAACTAGTAGTCTTGGATCACTCCCACTCGATAACACCGATCTCTACACCCCTACCACTTAGTATCTCGAAGTCGCGGGAACCACAGCGTGGACACTTGAAATAAGCATATACAGCTTCTGGTACGAAGTGTATTGCTTCGCGAATATACTCTTCGATACTAGACATATTAATACTCCACTCATAACCACATCTCCTACACCTCAGCTTGATATCCTCTTCAATATAGTCAATCCTAGATACTCTAATACCACGCTCATCAAGTATGTTTCGAAGAGCAAAATCCAGTATTTCTCGATCAACGTTTTGTAACAAACCAAGTTTTATTACAAGCCTATTAATACTATTAGAGCCGCGGCTCCGCGCTTCACCCACAACGTACTCTGCTATAGCTTCTGCTAAAGCCCATTCATGAACCAAGTATCCACACCACGTAAACAGCTCGTAGCTGAAATAATACTAATTTATCAGTAGTGATTTAAACTAGTTACTCTCCCGGAAATAGAGGTAAAGATACAAATTCTGATCTCAACATAAGTCTTGTAGAGGAGGTGTTATTAGTGGAGAAAAGCAGCCGCATACCCGGTTTCTATAAGCTTAGTATTGATGAACGGTTAAAGAAAGTCGTTGAATGGGCTGGTCTTACAGAAGAGGAAGTTAAGCTCCTCCGTAACCTAGGCCATCTTGACGAGAAAATAGCTGATTCGATGATCGAGAACGTTATTGGCGGTATGACTTACCCATTCGCAGTAGCTGTTAACTTCAGAATCAATGGTAGGGATTACCTAGTACCAATGGTTATTGAGGAAACAAGTGTTGTAGCAGCTGCTAGTAATGCAGCTAAAATGCTTCGTGAAGGAGATGGTATAATTGCACAAGCTGGTCCACAGGAAATGATTGGACAAGTACACTTAGTAAACGTTACAGCTCCTTATTACAAAGCTATGAAGATCCTGGAACATAAGGAGGAAATACTAGAGCTAGCGCGCCAACAAGATCCAACGCTCGTGAAATTTGGTGGTGGTCCACGGGATCTGGAGGTAAGAGTACTAGATTCGCGCATAGGACCAGTAATAGTTGTTCACCTAATAGTAGATGTTGTTGATGCTATGGGTGCTAATACCGTTAATACCATGGTTGAAGCAATAGCACCGAAACTCGAGAAAATAACTGGTGGTGAAGCAAGACTCAGGATCATAAGTAACTATGCAACGCGTAGAATAGTTCGTGCATGGGCTCGTACGAAGCCAGAGAATGTTGGTGGTGAGGATATTGCTAGGAAAATAGTTGAAGCCAGTATATTGGCAGAGATAGATCCCTATAGAGCTGTTACACACAACAAGGGTATAATGAATGGTATTATAGCAGTAGCGCTTGCAACGGCTCAAGACCATAGAGCTATAGAAGCTGGAGCACACGCTTATGCTGCTAGGACTGGTAGATACAAACCCCTCAGTAGATGGGAGATCGATGAAGAGGGAATGCTAGTAGGTACGCTAGAGCTACCACTACAGGTTGGAATAGTTGGTGGTGCTACACGTGTACACCCAATAGCTAGGATAGCACTAAAAATACTAGGTGTTAAAACAGCTAAGGAACTCGCTGAAGTAATGGCTGCTGTAGGATTAGCACAAAACCTAGCAGCACTAAGAGCACTAGTACACGAGGGTATTCAGAAAGGACACATGAAGCTACATGCTAGGAACCTAGCAATAATGGCTGGTGCAACCGGAGAACTAATAGATATTATAGCCGAGAGGATGGTTAAAGACGGGATCATAAGGTATGACTATGCTAAGAAACTCCTCGAAGAATACCTCCAGAAGAAGAATACATAGAGTCTTTTTAACACCCTAATACTCATCAAGAAATATAACCCCATACGGAAATAGAGTATTAATGGCCTAGACACCCGAGCCATTAACGGCTCGGCGGGATGAAAAGGCCTGGGACGTATTCACCGCCACTTCTTATTTTACTTTGTTTTCTAATGAAGTAAAATGAGTTAGTTCTTATCGTTAGATACTCATATACATGTGTCGCATATACTATGTATTGGTGTTTTCTCTTGCATATAGGTAAACCTATTTGTTTTAAACCTATTGGTATTGTCGAGAAAGGTATTCCCAGAAAGTGTACTGGGAGATCGCGCTATGAGATCGTATCCGTTATTAGGATTTACGACGAATATGTTGAAGGTCTTGAGGGATTAGAGGAGTTTTCACACATAATCATCATATATTATATGCACGAAGCTAGAGAATATAAGCTAAAGGGTAGACCATGGGGTATTGAGAAGTATCCCCTAGTGGGTGTTTTTGCAACTAGATTTGCTCCTCGTCCAAACCCTATAGGTATTACGGTTGTAGAACTAGTTAGTATTAATAAACCTCGGTTAATGGTTAAAGGTTTGGATGCATGGGACAATACCCCAGTACTTGATATTAAACCATATACGTACGAGGATATAGTTAAGAACCCTAGAGTACCATGGTGGTTTAAAGAGAAATGGAGTGAACAATATAGAAGACATAGATACGATATTATAGCTCCATGGCTAGGTCCTTATAACTCATAGTACCTAGATGATCCTAGCTATTATTAATGAAGCGATGCCAACAACTAGTTGTAAGATCGATATTAAAACAACAACACCCTTCTCAGTTGCTTTTCCTCTGATCATGATTTGTAGCTTTATTGCTAGGTGTGTAAGACTATAGGATTTACTATATGGTGGATCCAGTGTTCCGTCTGGATGGGGTTTTCCAAAATTCTCTTTGTAAACACCATTTCTTAGTCCTCGTAGAAAGAGCAGTAGCTCTACGAAGTATAGCGTGAATAACATTACGCCGAATTTCTCCATATTGCCGAGTATTATTAATGAAGCATAGTATGCTCCTATACCATACGTGAAAGCATTACCGGGGAATACGCGGGCTGGGTACCAGTTATACCGTAGAAAGCCTAGTAGCGGTGGTATCATTAGTATTGCAGCAATAGCTACATCAACTCTATTCGCGAGGATACTGAAAATAGCTGTGAATACCATTAACTGTATACCCTGTAGAGCTTCAAGCCCATTATAGCCTGCAAGCATGTTAAACGCATTAGCAGCTCCTAATACACCAATAGGTACTAGTACCAGTGGATAAGCTAATCCAAAATCAATAGTACCGAGTAGTGGAATAGTCATTTTTGAGTAACCAGCCTTTATAACTACTAGTGGTATTGAAAGCGGAGCCATTAACACTATACGGTATACTACTCGTAAACCCTTTTTCCACCCAAGAAGATCGTCTAGAAAACCGAGAAAACTCGACATGAATAATAAAAGTGTTAGAGCCATATACTTCTCTTCAAACCCGCTGGATAAGCCATTATACTTCGCAAACGCTATATAGAATAGTATCGAGAAAGCCGCTGCAATAGATACCCATACACCACCAGCTTCTGCAACATATACCTCTCCATACTTATTCATATCCTTACCCGTAAAACCGAGTTCACGGGCTCTCTTAATCCACCACTTAATCGTGTATAGAGCTATTAATAAGCCAACTAGACACGATAGAGCAGTACATACTAGTAGTATTGGGTTATGCAATACGCTCTTCACCAGTAGAGAGTACTAGTTATTACTATCTCCTCTCCACTCGACATTAAATACCTCGTATATTTCGCGAGCGCGTTTCTCGCCAATACCTTCGATAGACATTAGTTCGCGAATACTAGCATTAGCGAGGTTGCGCAGTGTTTTAAACTTCTTTAATAGCTTTCTAGCTAGTGTTGGTCCAGCTATGCTCTCAGCAACATATAGTATCCGATCATAGAGTCCCATGGGTTTCTTCTCTACTCTAAGCCTATAAACTCTCTTCTCCTCAGTCTTGCCAAGACTCTTAGCTTTAGCAACAAGCCACTCAATAGTAGCGTTCTTATTAGGAGTATTCAATACCGGTATTCCGAAGTCGATCATGAGAGTATCTATAACTCTTAGAACACTCTGTATTTTCCAACCCCTATACTTCTCCAATACTCCGAGCCATCCCTCAATAACTATGAATGGCTGGTAATCATCACGTTTAGTAGCTTCTACTAAGAGCTTAGCCTGTTCCCATACGCGGTTATCTCTAATACTATTAGCAAAATCAGTAACGGTTTTTCTCTCAACCAAAACAGGCTTTTTCCCACTAGAGGGGCTCGTGAGTAATAGGAAATCACCAGCTGGTAAATCCCTAATAGCTACTTTTAATCCGCGGCGCATAAATTCCCGTTTAAAATCGGGGTTTTTAGAATCTTCGCGGCTATCAATAACTATATCCACGGGTGTTAATAGCTTAATAGCCATTTTCTCCACACATAATAGCTTATCAATTATTTCCAAGCTATAGAATATATGGGTTATTATAAGGTGGTTTATAATGAGTACACCTCTTCAAGATTACGAGAAAGAACCATCTATACCACCCACTGAGTATATACGTGTTGATCCAGAGAGTCTGTTAGAATATGTTACAAAAGTATTTGAAACACTTGGTACTAAGAGAGAGTATGCAGAAATAGTAGCGGATGTTCTAGTTAAGGCTGATCTAATGGGTATTTCTAGCCATGGCGTTCAGAGAATTAGGAGATATGTTGATGGAATTAGATGTGGTAATATCAAGCCTAATAACGAACCAGTAGTTGTATCAGACGTGGGTGCTATAACAGTACTTGATGCTCGTATGGGTTTTGGACAAGTAGCTGGTGTTAAAGCAATTGAGATAGCTATTGAGAAAGCACAATACTATGGAGTAGGAGTAGTTGCTGTTAGGAATAGTAACCACTACGGTATAGCTGGTTACTATGCATTAAGAGCTGTTGAGAAAGGCTATATAGGTATTTCAATGACTAACTCCAGAGCACTAGTAGCATATACACATACACTAGAAAAGAACATTGGTACAAACCCCATAGCTATTGGTATACCACGTAAAAACCCTCCACCCATACTATTTGATGCAGCAACATCAGTAGTACCGGTCGGTAAGATAGAACTGTATAGTAGGATCGGAAAAACTGTTCCAGAGGGATGGGTTGTAGACCTTGAAAATGGCGAGATAGTGAGTGGAGATGCATCAAAAATACTAGACATGATCAAGGAGGGGCGAGCAGCACTACTACCACTGGGTGGTCTTGGAGAACTACTTGGTGGTCACAAGGGATCAGCACTATCACTAATAATAGACATATTCTCCGGAGTACTAAGCGGTGCTGGATGGGGTCGTAGAGTCGGATACACCGTTGGAGATAAACCATCTAATGTAGGCCACTTCTTCATAGTACTCGATATAGATGCTTTCATGGATAGAGAAGTGTTCTGGAATAGGCTTGAAGAGTATATCAAGGAGATCAAGTCTTCGAAGAAACACCCTACCTCAGACCATATATGGATTCCGGGAGAGAAGTCATGGTATACTATGCAGACAAGACTACGGAAAGGTGTTCCTCTACACAAGAACGTCTATAACGACCTGGTAAAACTGGGCAAAGAACTCGGAGTACAAGTAGTACTACGAGTAAAGAGCTAAAAGCTCTCTCTCAGACTTATAACTCGCTTATCTACTACCACAACTTATTCAAAACACGGGTTATGAAAGAGTATAGCTCTACTCTCTCTTCTCTACTAAGTAGTATCTCTTAACACCACTACGTGGATCAGCAACTACCCGCAAATACCCTTTCTCCACTAGTTCATGTAAGTGTTGGTAAATAGCTTGAGGAGATATTCTAAGTCCTAGTCTCTTCCATACCTCATACCCAGTTAGTCCTGGATTATTGCGTAGTAAATCAATGATCATGTGTTTCGTTGAACCAGGAAATAGTGCTGTAGACTTAGTCTTTGTTTTCTCACTATAAGCACTAGGCCCCTTTAACCCATGCCCAGTCAGTACTATGACTGTATAATCACTAATACCGATCTTTAGAGCACCAGCTAGTGCAACAGCTGATGAAGGTTCTACAAATAATCCCTCTTCACGAGCTAGTTTACGAGCAGCATCTAATACCTCGCGCTTACTAACAACAATAGTATCACCTACCTCGTCGAGAATACGCAGTACTTCTTCACTAATCAATGGCTTACGGTATGAGAGACCTGGTAGTGATTCTTCACTACACTTACTAATACCTTTTAACTGGGAGGAGTAATAGGGGTTTCCACATGTTTCAACCCCGATTAGTCTAGGAATACCCGGGTATACACCAGTTCTAACTAATTCGTAGAACCCGTGGTATATACTGAGAAGCGTGAGACCACTACCAAGTGGTAGTACTATCTCCGAAACACGGTGTTTAAGCTGAAAAGCTAGTTCTAGAGCTATTGTTTTCAAGCCCTCGATAGACAAGACGTTATACGTCGAAGAAGCATTATAGAGTTTTTCTCTATGAGCACGCTTATCAGCTAGTACTAGTAAGTTATCTAGCGTCTCGTCATGGATAATGACATTAGCACCGAAAGCTCTCATAAGCATTATCTTCTCCGGATCCGTCCATGTGGGTACATATACTGTTACCGGAATACCCGTTCTAGCAGCATATGCTGATACACTAGCACCCATATTACCATCACTAGCTAGTATTATCCTCTTAGCATTGCTATCGAGAGCATCGCTAACAATAAGTGCAGCCGCGCGGTCGCGGAAACTACCAGTAGGATTACGGCCCTCGTCTTTAAAGAATACTGTTTCCCAGAAAATCTTCTTAGACTCTACTAATGGAGTAAAACCCTCACCAAGTGATACGCGATGTCTCGGTTGTGGTAGTATACCAGAGAATCTCCAAATACCATTAGCACTACTATCTATTCCTGGTTCAAAACCGTGTACTGGGTGTAGTAGTGATCCGCAGTGAGGACAGAACATACCCCTATAACTACTAGATTTAAAACCACACCGAGAACACTCTACTCTTATCAATCCCGATAAACCCCTGTTATAAACCCCTTCTTAAAGAAGTATCTTTATATGGATATTTAACGATATTTTCGAGAGGGGATTATAGTGAAGAAGGGGATCGACATAATAGATATTGTCGTCTTTACCGTAGCAGTATATGCGGTAACAATAGCGATACAGATATACCAACCAGCTACTGGCGGATACTTTAACTTAGGTGAAGCAGTAATATATCTTGCAGCTCTCATTAAAGGCCCACTAGTAGCTGGTATTGCCGGTGGTGTCGGAGCAGCACTCGCAGATCTCTCTACCGGGTACCAGATATTCGCACCGGGTACACTTATTATAAAGTTTGTAGAGGGATACGTAGCAGGCTTACTAGTTAGAAGACTTGGTAAAAGCGTAAAACCATACTACGGTTTCTTTGTTGGAGCACTATACTTTATACTACTAGCTGTTTTCGCAACATACTATTGGTCTGGCGAGATATACTTTGGCCCGGAGTACTATCTCGGAATGGAGCTGGGATCACCACTACTTAATATACCGCTACCGGTCTGGATATTAATAGCGGTTGTTATAGCAGGGCTCATAATATATGCTTTAACACGTAGATTAGTAGAGAGCTCGGAAGCACTACTCTTACTACTAGCTGGTCTTGTAATGGTTACTGGCTATTTCCTCTACGAGTACTATGTTAGTAATCCATTAACTGGGAGACCGCCTGAGGGCGCTTTCGCGGAAATACCGGTTAATATAGGACAAGCAGTTATGGGAGCATCAATAGCTGTACCACTAGCGGCATGGCTTAGGAGAGCTGGTTATGCAGAAACAGCTACTAGTAGCTAGTATTGAGAGAGCTGGTTACTCGGGTTTTTTCGAAATAGAGAAAATACCCTTATCCCTTAGCGAGGGAGACGTAGTACTCGTAACCGGTAGATCTGGATCGGGTAAGACAACACTCCTCAAAGCAATAACTGGGTTAATAACTGTTGAAAACGGGTTTGTAGAGGGTAGAGTCCTCGTAAATAGTAGAGATGTTACTGGTAATCCTGTTGAAGCACTTAAACAAATGTTCTACATACCACAAGAGCCATGGTATGGCGTTACGGGGTATACGGTAATAGCTGATTACTGCCACACACTATCAGTTTACGGTAAGAAGTGCAAACCCAGCGACTTAGCAAGCTATAGGCTTGAACACCTACGGGATAGCGTAGTATATAGTCTTAGTGCTGGACAAACACAATCACTACTATGGGCTGAAGCATTAGAAACAGAGACTAAGATACTACTACTAGATGAACCATACACATACCTAGATCGTGAGAATAGGTGGTTTTTCAAAAAACTAGTTGATAAAACACTTAGTAATGGGTACGGCGTACTAGTTGTGGATCACCTGCCACACAACTGGGTTGAGTACGAGCCCTATACAATAGTACTTGATAAGGGTAGAGTAGTATATAATGGTAGGTTTAGCGAGAAAATCCACAATGTAATAACTCTCAAAAACCCTAAGAAAATAATCGCTGAACCGAGTAGTGAAGAAGTACTCATAGCCCGGGATATATGGTTCAAATACCCGGGATCACAGCCAATACTGCGCAGTATAAACCTAGTAGTGCGTAGAGGAGAAGTAATAGGTATTCGTGGACGTAATGGTGTTGGGAAATCAACGCTATTAAAAATACTAGCTGGTATATACAAACCAGTAAAAGGAGTTATCGAGAAACGCGGAGAAACAGCCTATATCCCGGAAAACCCACTGCTATTCTATACACAACCAACAATACGTGAAGAACTACTCAGTAGTGGTAAATCCTGGAACGTGGTAAGGGATGTTGTAGAAAAGCTTGATCTAGAGCATATACTGGATAAACCCCTAGCAAAACTAAGTACTGGTGAGAGGAGAAGAGGAGCACTAGCATCAGCTATTCTGAGGGGATATAGAGTACTACTACTTGATGAGCCAACGGGTGGCCTGGATTACTATAGCGTTGAACAACTGCTAGACTTGCTCGAAAAACTAGTTAGAGAGGGGTGTTCAGTAGTAATTACACACCACGATCCAAGACTAGACGGTCTACTCAGTAGAGAGTGTGAATTAGAGAGTGGTGTATTGAAATGCAGTTAATAGGAGCACTAGTGTACCACGTCTATAAAGCACTATTCATGAGAGGCGAGACTAGTCTTAGAAGAGCTGATACGCTATCCAAGATACTCTTCATAATAGCAACGATTACGTATTTCACATTATCGAGGTACTACGCACCAGTAGTACTACTCGTAGTAGCTATAGTACTGGGTATTTGGAGTAACGGGTTTAAGTGGTTTTCATCAGCTGGATTACTAGCACTAATACCGAGTGCGTGGTATGCTATAACATCCTACATAGTAGTACTACTAGGGTTACCGTATAGGCTTGAACCACTAGATATTTTCTGGATAGGTTTCAGAACCTACTCCTTATCAATCCTAATACTCCTATACTTCACGATGATCAGCTCAACAAAGCTATACAATATACTGGTAAGACTAGGGATAAACAAGTATGCTATAGTACCACAACTGATATGGAGACTCATACCACAAGGACTAATCTACGTATACGAATCACTCAGTATTAGCAGCGTAAAGAGAGAATCACTGAGAAACCGATTAGCACCAGCAATAGCATCAATCATAGAACTCGGAAACCTAACCAAACTAAACAGTTACTACAAAATATACGGAATACCAAACAACACAATACCAATAACAACCAATAGGAAAACCACACTAACACTCTACACTCTCACAGTACTAACCATAGTACTAACCATACTAAAACTATAAACGCCGTGAAAAGGGTTCACCAAAAGGATCTACATAGTACTCCATTATAAACCTCCCAGTTTCAACCCGGGGAAAACATAAGAAAACCATAAACCCCCATTATGAAAGGGGTTTGAAAGGGTTTCAATACCGGTTCTATAGTATCATTATTAATGGAAACTCCCCAGTTTCACCCACGAGAATCCCGATCAATCGTGGTAGAACCCCCTTGCAAGACCCGGTTTCTATAGCGGGATGGTACTTCATAGAAGGGGTTATTTGTACGAGTGGTTTACTAGATCTAGATGGAACTGGGGAGTTTTACCTCTGATCACGTGAACCTACTATGTAAACCCCCTTTATGAGAAGGGGTATTGTTTATCCGCCAGCCACCGCTTCTTCATCCACGTATTGTGTCAGCAGAGGCCGAGACTATCTTCACCAAAATTGTAGTTTAGTTTTTGAGGTATAATAGGTGTTATCTTAGCTACTATTTGATTGTGTTCTGTAGCTCTTCTAAAGCGACTTAAATAGCTTTAGTTCATAATATTTAATTACTAGTGCTGTGGGTTGAGAGTATGTCTCTACAAGAACAACTAGATTTTCGCAGGATTTTATCAAGGATAAAAGAGTTTCTGAGTAAAGGAGGATATGCTATGAGTCTATTATCCGAGTTCATTATTATATCAGAGATGTGGAGCGAAGATAGTAGAGTAAACATAATTGCGTGGATACCGGATATGAGTCCTGAGAAAGGCCTTGTGTATGTCAAGAAGAAGATCATATATGATGTAAAGAATGATCAATTAATAGAGATTAAGGAACTGAAAGAATGACGAAGAGGATTTTTAGATCCAAGATACTTACTGATACAAAGCCATTGTATAGACTCATAACTACATGGCTAGGATTAACCAGTGATCATGGATATGCTAAGTACTTGTTAGAATATCTTAACAAGCTAGGAATATCATTAGCGTCTGTATGGCCAGTATTTACCGAGGCTCTCTATTTCTTTTACCGTGATCATCGTGGTAGAAGAGATTTTAACGAGAAACTAGCTGATCTAAAGAGGATATTAGTGGGTGTTGAAGAGATCAGCGTAGAATTCCATGAAGTAGTAAAACATATCACGAGAGATTTCGGTTTAGCAGATACTGCTCTCCTTGAGGCTGCTAAGAGAGATCCACTATTGACAATACTATCGGAAGATAGTAGATTAGTAAATAGAGCGCGTAGTATGGGTATTCGAGCATTTACGCCTTGTGAGTTACTAAGTATTGGTCTTGAGTAGTTTAACCACATAGTCGCGGGGTATAGAGCAACAAGCTTCAACTATTTCTAGTTTGTATTTCTTTATGTGTTTCTTTAACGGGTTAACGATTCTATCAACTAGTTCTTCCTCGATAACCACTGGGTCTAGGTATTCCTTTACTCTATATGGTCTCATACAACCAAGAGAGATCTCAGTATCTAGCTTCTTTCTAGCATATCTTAGTATATCTACAACGCGTTTCGTGATTTCTGGTCTACTACTCATGGATACTAGGAATACGACTAGTTCTAAGTCATAGCTTGTCAGTAGATCAACGGCTTTATAGACCCATTCATCGCTATGGGTAAAACCAATTGGTATGTGTGGTACTACGTGTGGAATACCGCTTTGTAGAAGTGCTTCTAGAGACACTATGTAGTCTCGTGGAGATTTATCTAAGTGTTTGAGAACTCGTATGACTTGTTCATCTAGTACTAGCTCGTAATCAGCTATATCAAAACCAGCTCTTCCCAGTTCTCGTGCTTCTTCGTAACTGACTAGTCCGGGGTGGATACTGAGTATTAAGCTGTATTTGTTCTTAATCCTCTTAATAGTATTGAGGTAGGGTTTTATTGGTAGTTTCCCCTCTCTTGTAAATCCACCGCTGATAAGCATGCCTATACCACTATTCTCTACCAGTTTTTCCGCGAAATCGTATAGTTCGCAAGGACTAGTTATGTGTACCATAGCGTTTAGATATCTTCCTCTACAATAACTACACATAAGCCAACACTTATTCCCAGTAATACTCACGCTGGGGAACTTCTTACCCGGTATGAAAGCTAGGGGTTTCACTACGCGCTACCCCTCAATAACTCTAGTAGTTCTCTCCTGATCTCCTCGATATACTCCATATAGTGTTTGCGCGAGTACATGTTATAGAATGGTCCTCGTGGAGACTCGTTGTAATATGGTCTATTACAGTGGGGACAACCACTCGTAGCGAATACTTCGTAGTATTTCTCGGGGTTCTCAATAATCTCTAGTATGTATTCTCTATCAATTCTATTACCTCGTAGTATTTCTCGTAGCTTGTATCCTCTCAGTAAGAGGTATCTGATTATCTGTGCTTCTCTATACGCTACTGGATCAATGCTTGGTTTTAGCGTATTGGGGTCTGTATAGGGGAATAGTGCTATATTAGCTCCTATCCCGACTAGTTTTTCCATAGTATTGTATAGTTCTTGCTTGTTTTCTCCAAGTCCTACTATTAGGTGTACTATTGCGTGTCTCCAACCAAATACTTCTACAAGGTCTTCTACGAATCTGATATAGGTTTTCCACGTGTATGGTTTATTCATTAGCTTGAATATCTCAGGCGTGCTAGTATCGAGACCCACTCCATAGTAATCCACGCCCATATCTCTAAACAAGTATAAGTAGTCTTTGTGTATGGGTGTTGATGCTAAGCTGAAACCAACGCTATTACCTATAGTGTTTCTAATCGACTCAGCTACTCTTAGTGCTTCCTCTATAAATCCTTGTTTTAGTATTGTTTGAAAACATATTCTCTTGAAGGGGTTTTTCTCTCTTAGCTTATCGAGGACTACTCCTAGTTTTACTGGGTACCAGGTTATTCTGGATAGGAACTTCTTGGGTTTACTACTTGAGATACTCTGTGTACAGTACCTGCAACGCCCTATGCATCCATACTCGCTATACTGTAGTAGGTAGAGAGTCTCTGGTCTATACCTGTACCTATAGCTGGTTAGTCCGAGTTCTGTCATCGAGCCGATCGATATTCTCACGACTATATCGTTCACACGATCAGCCCGGCTCAACGTATTAGTGGATACCTTAATTATTTGCTCTAACTACTTAATAACATGGTTATAGGTTATAGGTTTATGGGTGATTGTATCTTGAAGGGCAAGGTATTAATAATTATTGGGCCGGAGTTCGAGGATATAGAGTTTCTTTATCCCTATTATAGGCTTGTAGAAGAAGGCTATAGTGTCGAAGTAGCTGCTCCTTCACGTGATATTGTTAAGGGTAAGCATGGTTATGTAGCTAAGCCTGATAAGGCTTTATCAGAGGTTAATCCCGAGGAGTACATAGGGCTTGTTATACCCGGTGGTCGTGGTCCTGAGAGGATCAGATACTATGCGAGAAGCGATGCTGTTAGAATAGTTAAGCACTTCGTAGAGAATAATAAGCCAGTAGCAGCTATTTGTCATGGACCACAGCTACTCATTAGTGCTGGTGTTGTTAAGGGTAGGAAGTTAACGAGTTATCCTGGTATCGCTGATGATATAATAGCTGCTGGTGGTGAATGGGTCGATCAACCAGTTGTGGTTAACGATAGCATAGTTACAGCTAGAATACCGGATGATATACCCTATTGGATGCGTGAATTCGTGAAGCTACTGAATAGGACTAGCTAGGATATTACTCAACTACTATAGGTACTCTAACGCGATACCTATACTGGCCTCTAATAATAACGAGGTCTATGTATCCGGTCTCAATATTGTCTTCTATGGTGTTTTTCAAATCTCTAATCTTCTCTATATGCTTACCACTAGCTTCTACTATTATATCACCTTCTTCGATACCGGCCTCGTATGCTGGTGAACCGGGTACTACTCTTACAACTACTACGCCGTGATCTACTGGTAAGTTATACATTCTCGCTAGATTCTTGGTTACTTGTGCTACGTAGACACCGATCCAAGCTCTTACAGGTCTACCGTACTTCTCGATCAGGTGTATGAATCTCTTAACAGTATTGATTGGTATTGCGAAACCAATACCCTGTGCATATGGTATTATAGCTGTAGCGACACCTATTGCTTCACCACTAGTATTTACTATTGGGCCTCCACTATTACCGGGATTTATCGCTGCATCTGTTTGGATCAGGTCTTCGAGAACTATGTTTTCACCTATAATAGTTCTACCAAGAGCACTAACAACACCGAGTGTTACAGAGGGTCCTGGTAAACCCAGTGGTGATCCAATAGCTAGTACTATTTCGCCAACACTAAGCTTATCCGAATCACCCATTGGTAGTGGTTTGAGCCTGCGATCAAGCTCTACTAGGGCCAGGTCCCTACTCGGATCACTCGCTATTACGAGTCCTTCACCACTAACTCCATCACTATATATTACCCTAACTCTCTCAGCTCCTCTAACAACGTGTGCATTAGTTATAGCATACCGTGGTGCTATAGCAAATCCTGAACCAATGCTTATAGCTGGTTTGTAGTAGAATAAATCGTAGAGCTCTATTCTCTGAGTAGCAATTGTTATAATCGAGTCTCTCACTTTTTCAACAATACCTGCTAGTTCACGTGATAAGTTTGTGAGACTACTCAACTCTCTTAAACACCTAGTAAATTAGTTAGTAGGTCTCCAAATATAGAGTTATTCTATATACTAGTGCTGGCTCGCTTTACCCAGTACTCGTGGATTCTTCACTAAGTAGTTTAGCGGTTCTATATCTCTACGCGGATTAACTGCTAGAACTACACCACTATATGGTGCTCTTAGCGGCATGTAATCAATGTCTTCAAAGAAGAGCCATGTATAAGTCATTGTATCTGCTAATCCCCAGAAATACACCTTCATATCAATGTATTCACTACTGGACAGATCATAAGCTGTTCTAGTAACATATCCCGTGATCGAGTCGTAGCTCTTGTGTATTGTGAGAACAAGCTTAGTACCCAAGTTCTCGGGCAATACTTCTTTATAACCTCTTACTAGGAATATTGTGTATATACGGTCTACCTCATCGTATAGGTATAAGCCACTACTAGATAGTGATCTGTGTATATTGGATAATACTTTAACGTAATCCCATGGATTAAAATGCGGTGTTGAATAACCCCATAATAATGCAATATCGTATTTTTCACCGAGATCTAGTCTAGTAGTTACATCAGCTACTACTGTATCGGCTTCATAACCGAGTTCATCTCGTGAAAACCTACGAGCTATTTCTAGAGCTTTTTCTCTGAGATCCACTAGTAGTAATCTAGTTTTAACACTATATTCCTCGTTTAAAGCACGAGCAAGTGCTATACCACCAATACCTGTTCCAGCACAATACTCTACAATACTGACACTACTACGACTAGCTATTCTCTCCCTAACCCATTCGTGCTTAACTATTTCCCTCATGTATTTAAGAGTCTCTAAGTAGCGTTTACGACCTCTTTCTTCATAAGGGTTTTCGGCCCAAGGATAAACACTGTATAGCTTCTCCATATAGTCTGTACTCATACTTCTCACTTACTAGGATTTTAAGCTGTATTTGATATTTTTCTTGATATAAGTATTACTCTTAGCGAGAATATTGTAAATGCGTATAAACCCTTTAGTATATCCTAGTCTTGTAGGTGCTCCATAATGGTTATGGTTAGGAAAATAGTGTTTTTAGTTATCTTGTTGATGCTTCTCACAGGCTTTACTGTTTCAACTGGTATCGTCGATGGTTATTCACTAGAAAATAGCGCGTGGAGTTCCTCTCCAAATAGCCTGTTTAACTACGTGTTCACAAAAACCATTACTTTACAAGCACCAGCGGTTACTAGTAGTGGTTCTGGTATATTAACTAACATCACAGTCGGTATTGGTTATCCCGGTAGTGGTAGGGTATTCTTCTCAGCACTACCATTTACCGAGCTCGATACACAAGCAGCTGCTAGAACAGCTGCATGGGTTGCAGCTAGTATTGCTGGTATAGAGTTTTATAAGTACGACTACTTCGTAGTAGTTGAGTCAAAATCCCCCATCATCGGTGGTCCTAGTGCAGGCGCATTAATGACTATTGGATTCCTATCTCTATTCCTAAACACTACTATTAATGAAAGCGTTACTATGACTGGCATGATTAACCCAGATGGTACAATAGGCCCTGTTGGTGGTTTGAAGGAAAAGCTTGAAGCTGCTGCAGAGAATGGCTATAGGACTTTCCTTATACCACTTGGACAGAGGATCTATAGATACCCGGTAGTTGTTGAGGAGAGGTACTTCTTCGTAGTTATTAGGAGAGTAGAGTATCGTACAGTAGACTTAGTGGAGCTAGGTAGAGAACTGGGTGTTAGTGTTATCGAGGTTAGTAATGTAGTTGAGGCCTTCAAGTACTTTACTAATAAGACTATACAAGCTATTGGAGTAGAAGAAGCTATTAACTGGGAGTTTCAAACAAAGACGATTAAACCACTAGTTGATGAGCTCTTCTCCAATACAACAGATCTACTAGCCGAAACCCGCGAATTAGCTGGAAAGGTTCGTGACCCGTTTCAGAGGTATTGGCTTGAAAGAAGTCTTGGCAACCTAGAAAATAAGTTGAACATAACCCGTGAGTTAATAAGTAGTGGCTATTACTACTACTCGGTCCCTGTACTACTCAGTATATATGGGGACTTACTGTATACTTACTGGTATGCTGGAGTAGTCTCTGGGGTTTTGAGTATTGATGATATACTTAGAGAGTATAGTGGTGTAATCGCTGGGGCTTCTGAGAGTATTAGTAACACGAGTGTAGAGCCGTATTATAGTGTGGTTATCCCATATTCCATGGCTTTAGCTAAGGCTAAATTAGCTGAAAACCTATATGCTAGAGCCGTGACAGCACATAGGTCTGGTGATGATGCTAAGGCTCTAGAGTATGCTTCACTAGCTGTTAGCCAAGCTCTAGGGTCTAAGATATTGTTAGCAATAGCTATGAATAGTAGTGGTGGATCCCTAGTTGATGAGGATCTGGTATTGCTTGCATACAGCAATGCTCTCAGTACCTATTCCTACGGATTAGCGCTTATAAGCGAGGTAACCGGTTCTACGGATGCGCTGAGCTCATCTAGTATGTATTACGAGGTGTTGTCTAATACTACGATGAATAATTACTCGGTAATACTTGGTGCTAGTATATATGTCTCAGCATATACTTGTCAAGCTATACATAAAGCTCTCGATCAAGCACCAACGGATAAGCTCGTGGAATCACTATGGAGGCTAATAGGGGTATACGCAGCTAGAACAGATATTAGCTCGCTACCCATAGCGTGGTATTACCTCGGTATCGCAGTCGAAGCTATCGAGAATAGTGACTACGAATCAGCATTACCAGCGCTAGTGATAGCTCTCACAATACTACAATACTCTGGCATAACAAAAGGCAACCCAGTAACGATAAACACCACAGTACCGATAACCACGCCTTCACAAGCACCGGGCTCTACAACGAATAAGAGCATTAGTATTACTAATTCTACTACAACAAGCGGTATCGCTAGTGGATTCACCAGCTTGGAGGCTTGGGCGCTAGTAATACTAGCTACTATAATACTCGTTCTAGGGGTTTTCCTCTACTTATTAGCTCATAGGAGTGTATCTAGAGAACTAGGTGTTTAGAGAAAAATGGCCGAGTGGAGGCTAGTTATTGATAATGGTCGTAGTGTTTACTGGAATATGGCTATTGACGAAGCTCTTCTATTACTGCGCGAAAATAGTGAAATACCTAATACGCTTAGACTATACTACTTTAAACCGAGTAGTATTACTATCGGGTATTTTCAGCGGGTAGTTGATGCCGTAAATCTAGAGTATGTGCAGAAAACGGGTATACCGTTCACTAGGAGAGTAACTGGCGGCGGATCTGTTTATCATGATGAAAAAGGCGAGATCACGTACTCGGTAGTTGCTTCACTAGAGGATTTTCCCAGCGATATTATTGAGAGATATAGAGCTATTTGTATGGGCTTAGTCTATGCTATAGAGTATTTGGGGTTAAAAGCAGAGTTTAAACCTATTAACGACGTTGTTGTTAACGGTAAGAAAGTATCTGGTAGTGCGCAGACAAGGAAGAAACACGCTTTTCTACAACACGGTACTCTAATGTACAACACTGATCTAAGCATTGTAGCGAAAGCGTTGAAAGCACCGCGTGAAAAACTAAGGGATCACGGAGTTAAGAGTATACGTGAACGCGTTACAACTCTCTCTATAGAGTTAAAGCATAGTATTGGTAGAGACGAGGTTTTAGAAGCTCTTATCAGGGGTTTTGAAAAAGCACTAAATACTCATTTCTATATCGAGGAGTTGTCGAGGAAAGAACTTGAATTAGCAGAGAAACTTGTGGATAAATACTCTTCGCGCGGATGGATCTACAGGAGATAATTAGTAACAACTCGTTTTAGGCGCTTCCCACCTATATAGTGTTTGTTAGCTAAGACTAGTAGTGGTGCGCCAGGGGTGAGTAGACCGGTTAAGTTTGGTGTTTACCTCCCAGAGGAGCTTGCTAGCGAGCTTGAGGAACTTAGTAGGAATCTCGGTATTAAGAGTAAGTCTAGAATAGTCCAGGAAGCCCTCAGATTATTCATAACTGAGCATCGCTGGAGAACACGTGGTAGTGTTTGCGGTGCGATCGGTGTTCTCTATAATCACGAAATCAAGGGTGTTGATGAAAAACTCACGGATATTCAGCACAAGTACCTAGATGTTATTATAGCAACTGTTCATGTCCACCTAGATCCCGAGAAGTGCATGCTCTTAATAGTTACTCGGGGTAGTAGTGATCGGGTTAGAGACTTAGTAAGGGATATTAGTGGTATCCGGGGTGTTTTATTAACGCGAACAGTGCTTTTGGAATCCGAGTAGAGAGTACTGGGGTAACGCTATGGTTTGGAAAACCGGTATTCGCAGAGTAAGGGGTGGTAAGACTCTTAAGATAGACCTCTTAGTTGAGAACGGAATTGTAGAGGATATAGTTATTAGTGGTGATTTCTTCGCGTATCCCGAGACCGTTATTGATGAGATCGAGGATAGTATTAGAGGTAAGAGTGTTAGTGAAGCCATTGATGCTCTAAGGAGTTTCAGGGATCGGGTTGAACTAGTAGGTATTAGCTTTAAGGATCTAGAGTCTCTCTTCATAGAGCTTATTAGTAGCTAGGGTGTACGTGCGTAATGCACGAGGTATGTGTTGATGGTTTTAGCGAAGAAGACAAGGTATACTTGTCGCTTGGTCTCCGAGTCTTTGGTTGTAGTCCTACGCTTAGAAACTGTACTAGCGATATTAGGCGCATTGAAGACAAGTTTGTTGTAGAAACTAGTAGTGGTAAAGTAGTACTGTGTAGTAGCCGTGATCTTGACTGTACAGTCAT
This sequence comes from Thermoprotei archaeon, assembly GCA_040514375.1. GTDB lineage: Archaea > Thermoproteota > Thermoprotei_A > Sulfolobales > Desulfurococcaceae > QMWW01. The sequence continues at coordinate 92,316 of JBEVCI010000041.1, read as the reverse complement.
AGTTAATAAGCGCGAGGAAGACATGTATGTACATCTACTATATAGTGATGATAAGATCGTTGAGGGTTATATCACCGAAAAGCCAATTGATATACGTGTTGCTACTGGTATGACTGTATGCTTATTACAGAGAGGATACGGTGTTAGAGAAACACTACGTAGAGTATTTAGTGTCTTATCACTTGGTGGAGGTGATCCCTTCGAATACCTACAAATAATCTTATCTGAGTATAACTGCTTTACAAGATTACTCGCGGGGCTTGAGCGTTTACTCAGTAATAGAACTCTACTCGAAAAAATAATGGAGAACTATTTATTAATGGGTTGTAGAGCATTGGGTAAAACGGTTTATAGCATTGGATTATATGGTTCTCCAAAAACTCCCCTCATAGATACCGTTAAGAGGTATAGCGTTGAAGTACATAGCGAATACGGTATATTTAGTGAAGAGGAGTCTTTCGTGTGTTTTCAACGTAGTATGGAAAGAGAGAATGTGGAGAGTTATGGGTTTAGGGTTAAGGAGTTTAATGGATTAAACTGTATTACGGGTAAAGACTTGGTTAAAATACTTATTCTTCTCGAGAAAATCTATTAGATACACTTGCTCTCTCTATACTTTTTTACAAACTCCATGATCTTATTGAGGGTCTCTTCGTGGACACCGTGTTCTATATAGCATGCATCTTGATCAGCTATGTCTTCTGATACGCCAATCAGTATTAAAAACTCCTTTATTAGCTCATGTCTTTTCCTAATTTCCTGTGCTATTTGGAATCCCTTATTGGTAAACTCTATTTTACCATCCTCGTATTTGAGGAGTCCTTCTCTACACAATCTCCTAATATATTCTAGTACGCTACTCGGTTTAACACCTAGTAACTTAGCTAGTTTTCTAATACCTGGTTTTTCTCCCTTACTGATTAGCTCGTATATGGCTTCTAGGTATTCTTCTGCTCTACGCGATACTCTCTTGCTCACCAAGTATTACCTCTTACGTAGTTTGCGTGATGCTTCATAGAAGATCCTAGCCATATCCTCTGGTGGTACATAGCCATTTATTACTTCTACAGGCTTGGCACCATATTCTAGTTGTCTAGCAGGATCCGTTATAACTACGAATGGTACGTACATGACACGGTATATATCGGCTTCTAGTGGTAATTCTATAGCTTCTATTGTTTCAACGAGTATATCGCTATTTACAAGACCCATTTGATTAGCAGCATCAACTATGAGTGGACAGTATGGACATTCTGGTGTTACAAATATCTTCACATGTATTGGGTTTTCGATACTCTCTACAATTTCTACAGCTTCTTTTGGTAGGTTAACCTGATTATTGGCTATGTACTGGTGAATATATATGAAGGGGGCGAATTCCTGTCCGCTAGGTAATCCATAGTATCTGATATTTCTTTTACGGGTATCGTATATGAATGCTGGTACATATCTTACAGCTAGTTTCTTGGCGATATCGCTATCCCTATCTATGATCTTGAACTCTAGTGCTCCGTTAGATATTTTCATCAACTCTCTAGCTAAGTGTTCTGCTTCACCACATGTTGGGCAATCCGTAGGGCTTAGCACTAATACGTCTACGAGGCTACGCTTGAAACCAGTGAATATTTTGCGGAGAGCATTCTTTGTTTCCTCATCAAATAGCTCATGTTCGTGTACGTGGTGGTGTTCGTGCTCCATACCTACACCCCATTGTTAGGCACTCCTAACAATCTTACTATAAACACTCTTTAAAGTTTTCTCCAATTAAATAGTAATCGGCACTATACTATATAACGTGTTTTAAGACTATACACTATATTTGGAGCTGGATTATATGGTGCTATAGTGTGTCTGCTAAAACACTAACCGCTAAGATAATGCTGTTCTTATACGAGAACCCGGGAGCTTCTCTAAAAGATATATCACAGTATATCGGTATCAGCGTTAACACTGCTAGAACCATTATCTATAGGCTTAGAAACAATGGATTCGTGGACCGGGCTGGCAATGGTTACGTATTAACTAGTAAGGGTGAGTGGTTTGTTTCAAACATATTATTGAAGAAAGAAGAGAGCGAGAAACCAGAAACCGAAGAGAGTAGAGAGGAGGTCCAAGCAGCTCTAGAGAGCGAGAGTAGTGGGGCTTCTAGCGAGTACATAGAAACAGCTAGTGTAGAGGTTGAACATAAACGAGCAGAACAAGGTGATCTTAGAGGTCTACTCGATAGGGTTAGGAAACTTGAAAACGAGGTCAGGAAACTCTATGAGTTGTTAGATAAAGCCATGTCTGAGATCAAGGAGATTAAGGAGGAATTAGCTAGACAGCAGAGGAGAGAAACTAGTGAGAAGCCTATTGAGGGGTTACCAAAGCCTGTTATGAATATAAAGGAAGCAATGGATCAGCTTGGCCCCGTTTTTGAAGAGCTTAGACTTAGTGGTAGGATCGAAATTGTGGGTAATTTGGTTGTTGATAGGAATTTCTATGAAGAGTTTAAAAAGAAGTTTCCAATACCAGTTAGCGAAGCTGATAAACTACCGCCTATGGAGAAAATGCTTTTACAGGAAATGATTAGGGATGCGCGTGTAATCGTTAGAGCTGGTCGTGAATATAGACTTGCATAACGAAGCTTACTCGGCCGCAACTCTGTAATAAATAAGAGTAACTCCTAATAGGTTTGGCATACATACGTGTTCAATTGATGATGAGTGACTCCAATGCGGATATTGTGAAGAGCTCTCACCCCTTACTGAACACCTGTTCTTATCTTCTTCTTAACAAATTTACCAATACCGGGTTTACCAGCTAGTTCTCGGTTTATTATAACTGGTTTTCCATTAACGATTACGTGTATCGGTGTACCATAGAATTCCATTCCATCCCACGGGCTCCAGTTGACTTTGTGATGGTGTTTACTAGAGTCGTATCTTACTGGTTTTTCAGTATCGATTACGATGAGGTCTGCATCACATCCAATACATAGTTCTCCCTTTTCTGGATAAATATCCATGATCATGGCTGGGTTTTTACTAGTAACTTCAAGGAATCTATTGAAGCTTATCCTTCTCTGTAGTACCCCGAAAGTGTATAGAAACGGGATCATGATCTCCAGGTTTGGTATACCGCCCCATGCGTCCCATACACTGGTTTCCTTTAGTTTACGTGGTGATGGCGCGTTATCGCTTACATAAGCGTTTATAATTCCCCTATCAAGTGCTTTCCAGAGACTCATAACATCTTCTCTAGATTTTAGTGTTGGTGCTACTTTTATGTAGTTCCCAAACTTATCACTATCTTCGCGCGTAAAATATAGGTGGTGTGGACAAACCTCGGTGGTTATCCTAACACCTTTTCTGGCAAGGAATTCTACTGCTTCAACACCCTCGCTACTACTGAGATGTGCTATATGTATGTGTGTATGGGTTTCGAGAGCAATATAGCCTATCCTAATAATAGCAGCTGCTTCTGCATAACCTGTTCTATGTAAATGCCATGCTATCGGTTCGTCTCTCTCCCTATACTTTGCCTCACCATAATCTATTAGCGCATCGTCTTCAGCATGTATTATCGCTACACCATCAACATTAGCTATAGCTTCTAGTATGTAAGGATAAGCTGTTTCAATTGGTTTGAAAGGTCTAGCGGTAAATACCTTGAAGCCCTTAATACCTTCTTCTGCTAATTCGTAGATCCTCTTATAGTTATTCTCATTCATAAAACCAGCTATGATACCATAGTTTATGTATGAGTTCTTCTTGGCTTCTTCTACTTTTTTCCTAACCATTTCACGTGTATCAACAATTAATCTAAGAGGCATATCAAATACAGTTGTTAATCCTCCATAAGCTGCTGCAAGACTACCACTACTCCAATCCTCGTGCTCAGTATACTCTGGGTCATAAACATGTGCATGTATATCTATACCACCGGGTATTACTGGTTGATGATAACAATCAATTTCTTCATCAGCTTTACCCGGCTTTTCCTTAGAAATAGTTTTTATAACACCGTTCTTTACCAGAATATAGCCTTCAGTAAACCCGTTTCCAATCCATATCTTTGCGTTTTTAAGTAATAGATCGGTCAATACGGTTCAGCTCTTACGATAATATATATTATTTTTCATGCACGGATCTAAATAAAATACTACCTCTTCTAAATATATTTTGTGAATATATTTCTTTATGCTGTTTATCTGCGTTGTTCGTGGAGGGTTTCGCGGATATATTCCTCAGCTGTTTTCCACTTAGTTCTATACGTCTTTAACGATACCACCATAACTACTATGGCTAATACTAGTGAGTGTGTGACTGAGAATTGTAGAAAACCGGGATAGTTTTTGAAACTAACGATATCCAGTAAGGGGTTTGCGTTGAAGACGTTTGTCCATAAATAGTTAATGAAAGCTATAAACAAGTATAATGCATTAGCAGCAAGGAGCGTCAAAACGTATAGTATGAGGAAAGTATAAATAATATATTACTCATAATAGGCCGCCCAGTATCTCATTTCGTGATCATCTAGGCGTAGCGTCTTGCACTAGTGATACTCACTTTGATACTAATAATGATTACTCGATGTAGAACGCTGGTTTTAGTGGATGTGCTTTCTCAGCTCTAGGAATACCTCTATCCCTCGCTTCTTCTTCCCATAATACCTCTATTGTGAGCTCGGTTTTCTCCGATATATATTTGCTAGCTTCTCTCAATACCTTATACTCGTTCTCAGCACTAGTAATTAACACGTTCTTGTTGGGTTCTCTCCTATATCTTTGCAGTGTCTCGACGATTTCTCTTTCTCTACCGCTTAAACCATATTTTTCACGTATAGTGTTTATAACATCTCTCTGGCTCATTCCCTCAGCTAGTAATCTGATCGCTTCTCTCTTCCACGGACTAGCAACTACTAGGTATGCGTGTTTCTTAACAGGTTTAACAACATTTAGTACGTTCTTGAGGTCTTCTATAACTTCTTCAACCATTTCTTCTAAAGCCTCGATCTCGTCACTAATCCTGTTATAGTCTGGCTCTGGCCAGCTACTCTTGGAAACGAATCCTTCTCTGCCGAGCCACTCCCAGATCTCCTCTGTAACATGCGGTATTACTGGGTTTAGCGCTCTGACCCATTTATCAAGTATTGATTTAACCATACAGACTGCTTTTTCATCGCCAACCCTATCCCTATAGTACTCGATCGCTGAGAGTACTTGGTAGAATATCTTTTGTACATAGTCTCTTACCTCCATGGTTTCAAGTGCTTGTGTAGCTTCTGCTAGTAATCTGTTAAATCTCGATAAGAACCACTTATCGATGAAACTACTGGCTTCTATTTCGCTACACTTTGCTTCTACTGCTTTCCTAGCTAGTGATACGAATCTCCTTAGAGTATCTAGTGCCGAAGCTACATCGCGTTCACGCCAATCAAGAATAGTATCGAGATTTGCAGCACCAGCAGCGTATAGTCTAAAGAGGTCTGCTGAGTATTTCTCAGCAATATCTCTGAGTAGTATTACGTTACCTTTGCTCTTACTCATCTTTGCTCCTTCGCGTATAACCATTTCATTTAATGTTATCATTCGAGGCCAGTGCTCTGGTGGGAATAGTGCTATATGGTGAAACACGTAGAAGGATAAGTGATTACTTATGTGTGCTATACCGGTATGCCTCTGGTCAACCGGATACCAATAGGTAAACTCTTTCCTCATTTTCTCAAGAGCATCTAGTGGAATACCGGTTTTGCTCGAGATCTCTCTGGGTTCTCCCTCGCCGTAGAATATGTAGTCGAATACTTCGGGTTTGAGCTGTTCAGGTTTTATGCTATACTCTCTGATAATGTGTGCTATTGTGTAGAATGCCATGTATATTGTTGAGTCACTGAGACTCTCGATAATCCATTCGGGATCGAATGGTAGTTTTGTACCAATACCTCTACGTCTAGCACATGGTCTTCTCTCGAGCCAGTCAATAGCGTTTAGCATTTCCTTCTTATACTTCTCTGGTATGATAACGAGCTTTTTCTCTACGTATTCGCGTGTTTGTTTTTTCCACCATTCTGTCGAGTAGTCTATGAACCACTGACCTCTGATCTTAGCAACTATTATTTCTCCCCCAGATCTACAGAATGCTTTGCGGTTAAGCTCGTAGAATACAAACCCCATATTTTCTCTGAAGAGCTTTTCTCGGATTTTCTCCTTAGCTTCACTGACCGGTAATCCGTTAAACTCGGGATCATCTACTTTCATAACGCCTTTATAGTACTGTTCTCTATAGACAAGCTTGGTTGCTTCAATAAGGCGCGGATCGTCTTGTCTCTTTATACCCATTTTCTCAACAACTACTTTGGCGTGATGATCACTTATACCTGGTACTTCTATTATTTTGATCGGCTCTATGTCTCTAATAATCTCTGGATCTAGTCCGTATTCTCTGAGTACTTCGGGGTTTTCCTTAAGCTCTACTAAAGCTACGTAGTCGTAGGGTGCATCACTGGGTTCTGAGTATACAATGCCTGTAGCGTTATCTGGGTCTACGAAGCGAGCTGGTAGTACTAGTAGCTTAGTACCAAGTGGTGAGTATGCATATTTGCCTACTAGTTCTCTACCACGTATTTTACTAATAACTCTAAACTCGTCCTCAGGGTATTGGTGTTGTAGCTTTACGAGTGCTTTATTAGAAACAACTATTTTCTCTCCATGCCATTCAGCAACTACGTACTCGGCTTCTGGGTTAACCCATATATTTGTAGCACCAAAGAGTGTCTCGGGTCGTAGTGTAGCTGCTACTAGGTATATATCGGGCTCCTCCTCTAACTTGAACTTTATAGCTGTAAACTCTAGGATCTCGACAGGATTTGTATCGGCATCTTGTATGTCATCTTCCCCCTCTGGCTGTCTGTGTAGGAGACAGTAGGTTACTATGTGGTCTCCCCTCTTAATTACTCCGCGGTCTCTGAGTCTGAGATACTGCCATGTGACAAAGGCGTTGTATATGGGTTCGCCCGTGTGGAATTTGCGGCGCCAATCAATACTATAACCTAGTGCTTCAAAATCTACTTGTACTCTCTCAGCAAAGAATACTGCTAGGTTAATTGGTTCTTTGAAAGACTCTAGTATTTCATCTACCTTACCTGGATCACTTACGTACTTCGAAATATACTCGCGATACCTCTTTATCTCAGCTTTATCACCACGAGCTATCCTCTCAGAAATAGCTAGTATTGGTGTACCAGTTATGTGGAATGCCATAGGGAATAATACGTTGAAACCCTTAAGCCTCTTATAGCGGGCAATAATGTCTCCAATAGTATATGTTCTACCGTGACCTATGTGTAGCGGTCCATTAGTATAAGGATACGGTACTGTTATGAAATACTTGGGTTTACCCGGTTCCGCATCTGCCTCGAATAAACGGGCTTCTCTCCATTTCTTTTGCCACTTAGCCTCTATACTCCTAAGCCATTCTAGAAACTCTCTAGACTCCATAACGTATCACGCATAGAGTAATAGTAACTCGCCGGACTAGGTATCTAAGATATACTGAAATACCGTAAAATAAGTAATGTCTTTAAGGAAATAGTGTTTAGAAACAGAGGATAGTATACCAGGTATATAGGGTGGCTGGAATTAAACCGTACAAAATAGGTGTTGTGATACCCACTTATTGTGAGCGAGAAAACATTATACAACTCTTAGATTCTCTGAGAAATACTCTAGAGAGTAGTGGGTATAGATACCACATTCTTGTGGTAGACGATAATAGTCCAGACGGTACTGCCGAGGCTGTTAGAGAATATGGTAATAGAGTTAGGGGTGTCGAGGTAGTTGTTAGACCGGGTAAGATGGGGTTAGGATCAGCTATCAGAGATGGTATGAGGAGACTATTGGGAGACTCTGAGATAACACATATTGTTACTATGGATGCCGATTTCTCCCACAATCCCGGAGAGATGCCTAGACTACTAAGTAAAGCGGGAGATTCAGACTTAGTTATTGGTAGTAGATATGTTCGTGGAGGTAAAGCTCTTAACTGGGGTTTTCACAGGCGCTTAATAAGCTGGGGCGCTAATACTCTCATAAGACTACTATACCGTACGGGAGTTAAAGACCATACTAGTAACTACCGGGTATACTCTAGGAGAGCAGTAGAAGATATTGTAAAGCTATCGCGTGAAAACGGGTATGAATGGGTTATAGAGGCGCTCCTCATACTACATGCTCGAGGCTATAGAATAGCAGAAGTTCCAATAACATTTACTAATAGAAAAGCTGGTAGGAGTAAATTAGGATTGAGAGATATACTTGCATGGCTATTCTTTATGTTAAAGTATCGGGAACGATACAAGCGTTTAAAGAGGGAAAATTTATAGCTAGTGTTCCCCGGATCTCGTGTAGAAAAACTACTGGTATTCCTTAAGCGCTTTAAAGTATCTTAGTGATTCCTCTTTCCCGAGAACTGCTAATAGCGGTGCCGCTCGTGGACCACTTGGTTTTCCTAGGAATAGCTTGTAGAAACTCTCGTAGAATCTCTTTCTCTCCTTCGGGTCTAGATCCTTTGTAGCATCGATCATTGTGTTCTTGATGTTTTCTTCATTCCATTCCTCGAGTTTTTCTAGCATAGAACCCATTTTTAGTAGTATTTCGCGGTGCTCTAGTGGGATCGATTCTATGATCTCCTTAGTTGGTTCTGGTAATAGTTCTACTCGGTAATCACTTGGCGCGTATTTCTGTACCCAGTTGTAAGCTTTCTCGATCATCTCTAATACGCGTTTTAATCCATAAGGTGTTGGCTCTTCTGGTAATAACCCACTTATCTTGAGCCTCCTAATACCCTCCTTCTCCCATAGGTTACGCGGTACTACTTGTGATAATATTGCGAGATGTGTATAGGATACTTGTTCAGGCATAGTCTCCGGGGGTTTACCGTGTGGATAGCTCAACTCGTAACTACGGCTGAGTAGTACTTTCTCATCATCGTTGCGCGGCTCTTCAACACCGTAGTATATTCTCTCAGCGCGGAAGTATTGGTTGTAATAATGTGGTATAGCCACTGGGTCGATCACGATTTTCTTCATTGGAGGAGTTTTCAATACGAGAAATCTATAGATGTGTGGATGAGCTATCTCAAGCCACTGCTTCGGAGTAATTCCTATAAATCCGCTACTAGTCATATCCTTATCTTCCCCACCTATGCGGAGAGAAACCCATTCGAATGGAAATCCCTCTGGTGGTTCAAAACCATATACGTTTTTAGCTAAGTCACTACAGCTATCACGACTACCTCCAGGTGTTGCATGGTCTTTACCATATGGTTCAAAATCAACACCTAAAGCCCACCAAACACCAACCCACTCAATTCTCCAGGGAAGTTTACCCTCTGATAACTCGGCTATTCCCTCGTAACCACAGTGTCTACACCTATACCTAACACGATCCTCATCAATAACCTCAATTGTTTCCGTAGAGTTTATACGACCACACTTACCACATATTGGTTGAAATGGGATCCAGTCAGGCTTAACCTTTGTACCCCTATACTTATTTAACGTTTCGATAACTTTTTCACGTAGCTTGAAAGTAAGTTTTGTAAACTCGCGTAGTTTACTACGGTAAAGCTCGTGTGTAGGAATAGGTGTTATTTCCCCATCCGTGAATTCCTTGAGATATGGTCCAAAATCCTCCCAGTAGTGCTCGATCCAACTCTTATGACAACCCATTGGATCGGGTACGCGATAAAGCGGCCACCCAGCATACTTCACGGCTTCCTCAGAGTTTGGAAAAGCTCTTAACTGTTCTTCTTTACCTTTCCACTCATCCATGGTATATAGCGTGATATACTGCTTGATCTTTAGCCCACGCTCACTGAGTATTCTCCTCAATACCTCTCCATAGATTATCTCTCCACGTAATCTCCCAATATGCTGTAAGCCCGAGATCGACAATCCACCGTTAAAAACGTATACTTCTTTACCACGCCTAGTTAGTGCTTCGTATAGCTTATCAGCTATTTCGTCGATCCAGTGTCTCGCCATATAATCAATCCCTATACTTAATTCAGGTTATCTTACTAGATAATTAACAATTAAAACGATTTCTATGATACAAATTAAAACCTTAACTAATCATGAGAGCTAAGTACCAACTATACGCAGACACTCTACAATAGCACTTAATCGGCTTTCATGGTATCTAGTGGTTTCCGAGAATGCGATTGAACGCTTCGCGCGTTAGACACTCGCGGTAAGAAGATATTATATCACTGCGTGCTCTAGCAAGTCTTGGATGATACACATTATCTAATACTGTACCTCGAGCACTCTTTATACCCATATACTCTACTAGTTCTCTAAAGAAACCACCAGCTAATCCCTCACCGATTACTGCATATCCTTGGCCAGCTTCCTTAGAGATCTTTGCACCATCTAATCCTCTGAGCTTAGTAGTTGGTGCGATATTTTCGAGCTTCTTAGCTATCTCTTCGTAGATCTCGGGTATTCGCGTTAACCTACCGGATAGTATTATTTCGCGGGGCTTCGATACACTAGCTAGTACTGCTTTAACAGTTTTAACTATGCCTTCATACATGGCATTAAACCCGTCTCTACACAAGTTATCAGACCTGCTCTTCTCGAGAGCTTTTACAGGGTCTTCTACACCACAGAGTGTTGCTACACCACCATAGAATACGTCTGACCTACTCCATGTTCTACCAAGAGCAACGACTTCGCCATCAAGTACACCAGCCGTTAGAAAACCCATTGGTGTAAGAGTACCGCCTATACCATCAACTACTCTACCGTTTTCAACCCCGATTACGGCGTTATATCCAAAGCCCATTTCAACTAATATGAAGCTAGTTTCGCTATAGTGAATACCAAGTCTCCTACTCTGATCATATACTGCTAGTACTGTAACAGCTAGTTTATCAGCTGTACCCATATCTATCTTGTTGATCTTCCTATAACGTGGTATGGTTGGGAGTAAGATTACTGAGGGTATATAGCAAACCGGTAGCTTTCTCTTCCACAGTTCTCTGACAACTTCGGCTAGTGCTTTATAAACCATGATACCGAGTTCACCGCGTCTAACTCCTTCATCGATATCCCTAGGTTTACTGAGAAGTAGTACTTCTACAGCGAATCTATAGGGATCAATAATATCGTTGTTACACACAACTGGTGTACCATAGCCAGAGGGCCCTGCGATAATATCTACTTGGCCAGCCTTCTCAACAGCTTCAACTAAAACACCTGGATTCTTAGCAATTAAGGGTGTATCAATACTCTCTTCCCATACAACTCTATCCTTTTCTACAACGACTAAGTCGAAGGAACCAGTACCCGGATCTATACCTAGTGCTCGAACCACTACTTTTCACCAAGAAGCCTAGCTATAACCCTATAAAGCTCTAATGGATTCCCTACTACGAATACGTTTTTCCAGTTTCTAAGCTTCTCTATGTTCTCGAGATCTACTCTTCGAGGCTTAACCCTTATTCTCTCCCAACAAGTAATAGCGCCAGCAATACACGCTTTAACACATAGTTCACAGCCAGTACACTTAGATAAATCTATGTATGGCTTTTCATCAACAATTACTATAGCTTTAGATGGACACTCGCTCATAGCAGGACAAGAACCAGTTGTTTCTATACACGTACACCTACTCCTATCAATACGGCATGGTGCTTCCGAATAGGCATATCCACCATTATCTGGTATATCGCTTGGAAGCACTACAGTGGGTATTCCACTCTTAAGTGCTTCGGAAAATACCAGTGTTGGAAGTGTATCGGCTATGCCGTGCACCATTTTAGCGATGCTATTACTAGTAGCTGGTGCTATAACAGCTAGTCTATATCTACCGAGATTTAGTCTACCAGTATAGTAAAAACCATTTGAGCCGATAAGCCGCTCCTCATAGTATTTACCACTAGCTATTGATCTAAGCCTAGGGAGTATGCCATAGAGTCTAGCTACTCTATACCCCCACTCGCTAAAACAAAGAGTTATCTTAACACCGTGTTCTCTCTTAACGCGCTCCATAATAGGTACTACGTCACGCATATACGCTCCAGAACCTGTGATACACCATATAATGTTCAAATAACATACACCAATTAATCGGTATGAGTATGGGAGCAGGTAATAAGTATAGAGAGGTTGTTACTAGTGAGAATACTCCTCGTAACGGGTAAATTAGCAGCACCAATTGTTAGAGAAATAGTCTCTAAAACAAAGACTAAGCACAGCATTGATATCATAGAGCTACCTGTTAGCGCTATAGCACTGCTATCCACAGAGCAGATTGCCACTTATTTGAAGAGACTCGGTATTAAGCGCGGTGATTACGACCTAGTAATAGTTCCCGGTATGTGTAGAGGCTCTGCTAACGCTATTAGAGAAGCTATTGGGATACCAGCTGTTAAGGGTACTATACATGCTTACGACATACCATTAATACTAGGACTTGATAATCCACATGAAGAACTATCACCGGATAAATCTGCAGACGAAATTATTGCTACTAGGAAAATAGAGCTTGCTAGAGAAATTCTCAAGAATTTAGAAGAAAAAGTAATAGCTGATAAGCAGTACGTTGTTTCGGGAAAACTACTAATACCACTAAAACCCCCACCATTCAGAGTATTAGCAGAGATCTCGAATGCTTTTACGAAAGAATATCATATTCTTACTAGAGCTATTGAAAGGTATATTGAGTATGGTGTTGATGCAGTAATTCTCGGTTCATCTCCTCATAGTGGTGATCCGGATAGGGTACGTGATTTCGTTAAGAAAGTTAGGAAAGACTACGATATTGCTATCGGCATTGATTCTCTAAATCCACGCGAGATCGCTGCTAGTCTAAGTGGTGGTGTAGACATTGTTCTTAGTATAGATAATTGTAACTACGAGAAATTAGTAGGAGTTATTAGAGAATACGATATAGCAGTTGTTGCTATACCCTATGACTCGTGTAGGGGGGAATTACTTGGTTCTCCACATGAGAGGATAAGCTATCTCGAAAAACTGATAAAGACACTCAGGGAGCAGGGGGTTGAAAAGGTAATTGGTGATATAGTTCTAGAAATACCCGTTGTTGGGAGATTTTTAGAATCAGTATATGCTTATAGAGTGTTTCGTGAAAAGAACCCCGATACTCCATTACTAATGGGGTTAGGCAATGTCTATGAGCTTGTAGATGCTGATTCTATCGGTATTAATATGTTACTCGTACTACTAGCACTAGATGCTGGTGTTAGCTTGCTACTCGGAGTTGAAGAGAGTGCCAAGGCTTGGGGTGCTGTTAAGGAGATAGTTATTGCTTCACAAATGACTAGCATAGCACATACTCGTTCTTCTCCACCGAAAGACCTGGGTTTAGACTTGCTAGTTGTTAAGGATAAGAGGAGATACGAAACATTGCTTGAAAAACCCGATAGGGTTGTTGATGTGAAAGGCTATGGATTCCGCGCTGATCACATAGATAGGGCTGGCGTGTTCAAGATAAGAGTGAATCGCGAAGAGGGACTAGTTGAAGCACTGCACATCGGTCCTCGTGGTAAGACTCTCGTTAAAAGCCCCAATATCGATGATATAATGGGATACATAGCTGATCACGGAATGGTTACTGATATCAAACACGCACTATACCTTGGTAGAGAACTAGCTAAGGCGAGTGAGGCTTTAGTGCTCGGTAAAAACTATATCCAGGAAAAACCACTATTCACTTCCAAGAAACCGCTGTGTATCGAGAAAACTGTAGTGGAGGAGCGGTAGCGTGGATGCGGTAGAGGTTATCACCTCAGCAAGGCTACACATGGGCTTCTATAACTTCAGAGACGGTGATAGAGCATACGGTAGTATTGGAGCCGCTATTAAAGAACCGCGTGTACGAGTAATAGTATCAAAAGCTCCACAACTCGAGATAGTCAACGAGACCAGCATACCAGTTAGTGACGTAGTAGAACTTGTATCTAAGAGACTAGGTATTAGAGGATTTAAACTGATTGTTAAAGAGGCTATTCCCCGCCACGTGGGTCTCGGTTCAACAACCCAGTTGGCATTAGCAATAGCACAGGGTATTAACAAAGTCTATGGCTTAGGCTTTAGTACTAGAGAATTAGCACTACTACTTGGTAGAGGACTCGTATCGGGAATCGGTATTGCTGCTTTCGAGTTAGGGGGTTTTATAATAGATTCGGGCAGGGTTATCAAAAACGAGAAACTAGAACTACCTCATACTACGAGTGACCTGCCATACCCAGTATACCGTGCAAAACTACCGAATAATTGGTATTTCGTAGTAATAGTACCGCGTACTAGTAAGAGAGTTAGTGAAAAAGAAGAAGAACCAATAACAGCTGTACCCCGCGAGCTAGATAGAGAATCTAAACTTAGACTTTACAGGATCCTCCTATATAAGCTCTTACCCTCAATAGCTACTAAAGACATACGTGGATTCGGCCAAGCCATATACGAGATCCAGAGGATCACGGGTGAGTACTTCTCTAGTTATCAAGAGGGTATATGGTGTTGTAGAGAGACGGAAGCCATAGTTGATGCAATGCTGAGATACGGAGCATATGGTGTTGGTCAGAGTAGTTGGGGCCCTGTTGCATATGGTATAGTAGACTCTAGTGTAAAGGCACGAGAACTATATCATAGAGTCTTAAGGGATCTCGAGCGAGAAGGCGTAGAGATCGAGCATGCTTATATAACTAATACTCGTAATAGAGGTTACCTAACTAGATTCCTTTCTGAGAATTCTCCTTAGTGTATCGAGCTCACCCTCTATAATGGCTTCTATGTCATAGGGATGAATACTCTCTTCACTAATAGCTCTAATACTAACCCAGTAGTTCCTATCAAGCATACTACTAAGTATAGCAACAGCATCTCTCACAACATCTTCTACAAACTTCGGGTTTCTAATAGCATCACGAATAAGCTCGTACTCATCTAAGCGCTTTAAACGAGGCTCAAGCTTGTTTGAAAACACATTCTCGAGGTTCTCTACAAGTACTATGGGATCTACCTCGATTCTATTACCAGCTATTCTTACAATAAGCTTTGTTCTCTGCATATGCGTGGGACTATTCTCTGCGGGTATCTTCTCTACGAAGCTATACAGCTCGCGTGCACACGGACAAGTCGTCAATCCCGCTATTTCTATTACCAGGTATTCTCTATGATCGCCATCTCTACTAGCTTTAACACCATACCTGGTGTTTACACCATTATACTCGTTCGTGTAGAGAAGTGTCTCGGCTTCAATAACAACTTGTTTAGAATAATTATGCCTAACTAGTAGTTCTCTCGCTAATTCTCTAAGAAAACCTATTACACTATCATATCTATTTTTACGCACCTTATCTAGTGCATCAATAAACCTCGATACGTGAACACCCCTCATACTATCCGGAAGATCGACGTACATGTACAGAATAATAGGGTACTCGATACAATTAGACCTGCATAGCGCGATCCTAGTTTTAAGTCCTCTAATACCAACGGCATCTAAACCTATCATTACACGGGGTTTTTCATCATGTACTTCCGGTAGATTAGACAACTCGTATCACTCCGATATACTATAGCTATTAAGCACTAAGTTCAAAACCCAAATTATTGCTTAGCCTCGAGAAATATTTCGTGTTAAAGGTCTATATATTATATGTACTTGGGGATTACTATTCAAATTAGAGTACTAGCTTGGATACTTTACAACTACGTAGTTTCTAGTGCCTTCGTATAGTTTAACAGTTACTGGTAAACCTATTTCATCGTAGATCTTCTTAGCGATATCTAGTGCGATATACTCCGTGGTAGCTTCAGGATAATCAATTACTTTGAACCTGGTCTCGAAAGGCCCCTCTATAGTAATGTGTTCAAGATCTCTCTTTGGCACTATGATCTTGTGATCGTATTCTTCGATAACCTTTTTCACGATTTCTTTAAGTTTTGTGAAATCAATCACCATACCAGTATCTGGGTTAATTTCTCCTTCAACTTCAACACTTAGCCTATATGTGTGTCCATGTAAGGACTCGCATTTTCCATTTATGCGTGTATAATGTGAGGAGTCAAAGCTAAATCCCTCGACTCCCACACGAGCACGCATAGTAGTTCACCAAAATACCTGGTTTACCACATTATCTATGCTCTACCTAATAATAATCCTAGCGGTTTCTGGCGATACATATACAGAACACTCTGCTACACCAGGATTTAGTGTATATAATGGTTTTACATTACACGAGATCCACGAAAGTAGTTTATATGCTATCTCGAATTTCACTAACTTTCTATAATACGCTACCGGGTCAAGAGTTTTCCTACCACTATATCTTCCAATACGTATACCGAGATCCATTCCAGCCAATAATACTCTCTCGGCGTTATTGAAAACAGCTAGGTATACGCCCCGATCCCCATCTGTGAAGCCCCCGAAATTATATATTCTACCGTATGGCTTAGTTTGCGTAGTACCTATAACTCGATCTCTACACCTACTTAGTAGTCTAGGTACGTATGTGTATAGCCTGTCAATGTTGTCTCCATGTGCGTGTACTAAAACAAGCGATCTCCTTGTACACGATTCCTCTATAGACTTGTAATCACCATCTAGATCAGTAACTATGATATCGGGTGCTAAACCAAGTTCTAAGAATGCTTGTGTAGCACCATCAGCAGCTATGATAACTGTATTGGTTGACGAGATTAACGCGTCGTAGAGCTTTCTAATGTGTTCTAATAAGCTGGGACCAGCACCAAATACTACGGCGTTTCTACCACTTATCATCTCGTATATAGCGTCTGGTTTTGGATTTGTGTTTTTGAGCAAATTATCTAGAACGCGTGCAGCGTATTCATCGCGGCCTTTATCTATACTTAGTTTCTCCCTAATCCAATTATACTGTTCTAGAAATACATCTATGTAGTGTCTATACATTGGGTGTTTTCACCGTGTCTAATAACGATGTTATTAGGATGTTGCGTAAAATTGGTTTCTCGAAACAAACATTTACCGAAACAATACTAGTTGTGTATTTCAATGGAAAAGTAGTTGCTTCACCAACTGGTTTCTTACTGAGAAGTAGTTCTCTCTATGCACGGATCTACAAGGGTTCTAGGCTATACAGTATATTTGAACACGTTCCCGAATCGATCCTAATTTGTATACCTAGTAACAGTCTATTATTTTACTACTCCATACTGCGTAGAGAAAAACTAGTCTTTAGAAAACTCGGTAATTATTATACGCTTAAGGGATGTAGTATCGATATACCATGTAGCCTACTGAAGACAAGGAATAGGAGCCTGTATAGAGAGCTATACCTGAAGCCAGAAGCTATCGTTATTAATGAACCATATCCTCGCGGGTATAGGAGAGTTGATTACGCAGTCGTAGAGGCTCTCGTATATTACACAAAAATACCTTACGTGAGTATCGAGGAAGCCGAGAACTATGTTAAAGCACTAGAATATGTGAGATGGGCTGTGTATAGGAGTACACGCAACAATAAGTATCGCAGGATAATAGACGAGATAGTTACAGGTGCTAGAGAAGTTTTAGAGAAGAGATTATCGCGCAAAGCAAGTCTAGGCCGTAAATAGTAGATCATCATTAACTGTATTATTGTCTACACGTTGAATTATTAGGTAAAGAGTTAATAGTGTAAGCATAGCTCATACTAGTGTAACGAAAAGTCTAGGGTGAATCGCTGTTGTTTGTTTCTTATCTCAAGTGTAGTCGTTGTGGTAGGATATATAAGCTCGAAGAAAAACCGGTTATGTGCATATCCGGCGATCTTGGGAGACTAGATATATACTATGATTATAAGGCTATAAGCGAGGCTGTAAAACCAGAGGATCTGGGTAGTAGAGAGTTCGATATGTGGAGATACCAGGAGTTTCTACCACTACCAGATCCCAGCTATCGAGTCACTCTTCATGAGGGTGGTACGCCGCTAATACATGCTAAGAGATTAGGCGAGGTACTTGGGCTTAAGAACCTGTACTTAAAGGATGAGACGAGGAATCCAACTGGTAGTTTTAAAGATAGGGGCATGTCTGTATCTGTTTCGATGGCGAAGTATTTCGGGTTTAAGCGAGTAGTTACAGCTAGTAGTGGTAATGCCGCGGTAGCACTTGCTGCTTATAGTGCTAAAGCTGGTTTAGACGTAGTTGCTTTTGTACCGCACTTCGCAGCTAGGGGTAAGATCGCGCAGTTACTAGTATATGGTGCTATGGTTTTCAGAGTTAAATGGGTTGAAGCAGAGGATCCGACTGTAAAGCTGATGCGTGAAGTTGTCAAGTATGGTTTCTATCCAAGTCCTAGCTTCGGACCGTTTAACCCATATCAGATAGAGGGTTCTAAGACTATTAGCTACGAGATCATCGAACAACTAGGGTGGAGAGTACCCGATCAGGTATTTGTACCAACCGGTGCTGCTAGTCTCTTAACCGGGGTATATAGGGGGTTTGCTGACTGGAATAGCATTGGCTGGATAAAGGGGTATCCAAAACTAGTAGCTGTACAACCAGAAGGTAATTATCCATTTGTACGCGCATGGATGGAGAGAGTACCTCCAGATCCCGATAAGATCCGCCCCTGGGAGAAACCACCAGAAACCATTGCTACTGGTCTCGAAGATACTTATCCGTGGGATGGCGACTACGGGTTAAGAGCACTATACGATACTAGTGGATATGGTGTTGTAGTTAGTGATAACGAGATAATGGAAGCTGTCAAAATGCTTGCTAAGTACGAGGGTATATTCGCAGAACCCAGTGGTGCTGCTGGTTTAGCTGGACTAGTAAAGGCTCTTAGAGAGGGAAGAGTCGACCGTGACGAGACAGTAGTAGTACTGGTTACTGGCCATGGACTCAAAGACCCTGCCGTGGTAGAGAAGTCTATGGGTGAGGCTCCATTAATAGAGCCGCGTATAGAGGATTTCTTCGAAAAAGCGCGTGAGAGATACGGGTTAAAGCTAGAATAGCACCTTCTCCTTTTAAAGGGGTTTACTACCTATAGGCTAACAGGTCGGTAAGAAACAGGTGTTTTTCCACTTGATAGTACACACCTCTGATCTACACATAGGAGCTTTTACTGGTAAACCCCTAGCTAATGCTACTATTAGTGCTTTTGAAGAAA
Organism: Thermoprotei archaeon; assembly: GCA_040514375.1. Taxonomy (GTDB): domain Archaea; phylum Thermoproteota; class Thermoprotei_A; order Sulfolobales; family Desulfurococcaceae; genus QMWW01. The sequence continues at coordinate 73,166 of JBEVCI010000041.1, read as the reverse complement.
TAGCTAGTTATGTAATCGATAAGGGCTTCAAATACTTTGTAATTGCTGGTGATTTCTTCGAGTATCCGCGTTTAGAAAACTACGGAGTTGTAAGAGGTATTGTTAGAATACTACGCGAGCTACGAGAACGGGGAGTATACGTTGTCTCAGTACCCGGTAGCCACGACTCATCGCCGAAAGGACACGACTGGTTATCAGTATTGAGAGATGCCGGGCTAGTACACATACCAGGTTATGAGGATATAGGGCGCCTCATACTATATCCGCTTGAACTAGGAGATATAGTCTTCTACGGATTACCTGGTCTAAAGAATAACTATGAGATAGAGTATTTGAAAAACCGCAAAGTACTATTTAAGGATATAGAGAAGCACCGAGATAAGCACGTAGTATTAATAGCACATACTAGTGTTGAGTTTGCTGGTTATAACCCAAGTGATTACTCACAGAGATATGGACGAGCACCTATTGCTAGTAGTAGTGTTTTATCAGCAATACCGGATACTGTAGAGTATGTAGCCTTAGGGCATATTCACTACCCATTACCCCCTATAAGCGAGGGTTATGCAAACATAGCATATCCGGGTGCACCGATCGGCCGTGACCTAAGCGATCTCATGGAGACAATAGAAATTAGGAAAAAGGGACTTAACAGAAGATTCCTCATCGTAGAACCTGGTGAAAAAACTAGGATTAAGAGTATTTGGAGTAGTTTTGGTGTAGAGGTTTATCACTATAAGCTAGAATTTAGTGATAAAGCTAGTTTTTTCGAGACTATTAAAAAGAGTATTAGAGAGCATCGTGGAACAGCGAAGTACCCGGTGCTGGTATTTACCGTGTATAGCAGGGAAGTTACCGAGCTCTCGCGCATTATTAGTGAGTTGAGAAGTATTGAGAAAAAGGATAACGTATCGATCTATCTGAGACATCGTCGTATCGGTAGTGAAGAAGAGTTTATGATACCAATCGAGCTCGGCAGTAGTATTGAGGAAATCGAGTTAAAGGCTATTAAGAATATGATTGAAAAACTTGGTTTGAAACTAGACCCTGATACAGTTAAGAAATTACTAGATGTACTCAGTACTCCAAAACCGGTTTCTCGCGAAACCACTAAGCGTGAATTCTACGCTAAGCTTTTCCGCGAGGTAAAGAGTATACTAGAGGGCGCTATGAATGAGCAGTAATAGCCTTATCACGGTTTTTCAGGAAATAGCGCGCAGTCTTATAGAAGACTATATCGCTAGTAGTGAAGACTTCTTCATCAAGACGCGTAGCGAGTTTTTCCAGAAATACTATAGGGTTAGTGAGCTTAGAGAGGGTGAGAAGAAAGGATTTTTGTTTATTGATGCTGGTTTTAAGAGGTATGAACTAGACGTTGCTTATATACTTCCTCTCCAAATAGGAGGGCTCTACAGGAGTGAAGATAACGAGTTAGTCGGTGTTGATAAGGTTCTGAATTATCCACCAGTTGACTTCATGATACTATACTCTAGTAGGAAGAGGAGCGGCGATAGATACAGCTTCAAGATCAGGGTAAAGTGTCCCGGTAGAACACTATTGTTTGGAGAACCCGGTAATTGCGAAGAGGTATCTAATAAGTTATCGGAACTAGTTAATGAGCTAGTACTGACTAGTAAAGACTATGCACAGAAATCGCGCAGTCCCCGTTTCTTTGCTAAGATAACTAGTTATGTAGAAGGCTTACTAGAGCTCGCATATGGTATAGCACTACGCGATAAGCTAGCTGAGAAAGGCTATGTTGAGAAAGATACACCAGTAATTATAGATGGTAGTCTTCTCAGATGGTTTAGTGTTAGGCGTGGTGCTAGTGTTGATGGATTAGATATAATAGCGTGTATACTCGGAACAAAGCCTAGCCTCCTTATTGATAAGCTTGGGAGTGTTTTTGGATTAGCTAAATCAACTAAGTTCACTATAATAGCTCGTAGCTATGGCTTATTCTCGCGAGCTAGGCGTAGCGGTATAGGACTTTACACGAGTATTAATCACAATAGTCTAGAAGAACTAAGGAGCTATATGAAGGAAATCCTTGAAAAACACGCGCTTCAGTCATTCCTAGAAGAAACTACTAGATTAGTCAACAGGATTGTATACGAGAAACACGGTATATATGTAGCGAGATTCCCTGTTACAAGCGATTACTCTACAGTATTCATGCTAGACCTCTATACTAGAAAGCCCATTATTAGTGTTGATAGGAACGGCGTAGATATTAGTATCGAAGCTGCTAAGAGCGTTAATGAGAGGATCGAGAAAACCGTTCACAGCCTCTACTCGCGCAGGTCTAGGGTTGTTGGTGAACCACCATATGGTTATCCAGAAGTTGATTCACTCGTTAGATTTGTGAAGACTACTCAGAAGACAATTGAGACTCTCCTCCTCTCGGCTATAGGTAGAGAAGAAGCTTCTACACCCCTTTTACAAGCTCTCGCATCTACTCTTCGAATGAGGTATGGTTATAGGTGATTGGCTTGTCCTCTACCAAAACACCTATTGGTAGGATCTATAGGTGGTCCGGCGGGAAAGTAGATGTTGTAATAACTAGTGATAGCTATAGACCAGGTATTGGAGATTTCCTCTATGTCAAGACAGGTGATACGTATACTATACTACAAGTTATAGGATACGAGGGCGAGATCCCGGCACCTCCAACTAGTTTATCGATGGGTGCTAGTACGCCGCCAATATATGGTGTTAGTATGGTTAAACTCGCTAAAGCAGAACCATTCCTAGAGATTAGGACTATATCGGGTAAGCGAGTAGTTGTAAAACCCACGCAACCACCACAACTAGATAGTCCAGTATACCTTGTTAGAGGCGGAGACCCTGAATCAGCTGTTATCATGGAGAGCATTAGTAGGGGTATAAGTGTTAGTGGTGATGCCATACCAGTTGCATGGCTTAGAAGCGGTATTGCGTCAATACGAGAGCTCCAAAGGGAGATATACTTTAGAGAAGCTGCGATCAGACTTGATCTAAAGCAATCAGTACCTAAACACATACTAGTAGCTGGTGCTACGGGTTCTGGTAAAACTACTAGTGTAATGGGTATGATGGCTAAATGGGCTAAACACGGTGATCGTGGTCTTTCATGGCTAGTTATCGATAGACACGGAGAATACGTGCCACCGCGTGGAAACGAGTTACTATATATAATGAGTAAGCTAATGGATTGTAATGAAAACTTGAGAGAAGCAGGCATCTATATCTATGCGCTGAGACTGAGAAGAAGCGACAAAGACAAGGACTTAAGTGTCGGTGCACGTGGTAGAATAGTCGAGAATCCCGGAGCTATTGATGCTTCTACTATATCACTTGAAGATATAGTTAGCAGCACCGATCTATCGGTTGAGAGTATTAGTGAGTTAGAGGAAATAGTCTCACTACTAATATCGCTGTTTAAGACCATTAGTGAGGAGAATATTCTAGATCAGAGCTGGGTTAGTGTGTTCGTAAGGAATGATGAACCAACTGGTAATCTCGTAGCACTAATACCTCTCGTAATCGACAATATAATTAGATACGAGGGCATTGGCGAGAAGGAAAAGAAGGGATTGTACTCGGTAATACTCAGAGTCGGCGGTGTTAACATACATAAGTTGAGAAGATATAGGAGAGTAATACTAAGTACTCTTGGGTTAAGAATACGGACTACTAGGGTTAGGACTAGTAGTGGCTCAGTTGTTGACATAAATGTATTGGACGATACACACTCGATCTTCAAAGTATCAGAGATACTGAAGGATGGCTATGCTCTAGTAAAACTTATGAAAAGCCTCGTCGAGGCTATGAGGAAACGGGGTATAGCACCGGCTAGTTACCAGTGGAGAAGCGTTTCTGGCGAACCCCAGATCAGGAGTATTAGAAGCGGTAATATCCGGATAGATGATATCGTAGATAATGTTAACGGGGGCAATGTAGTTATAGTAGATGTTTCAAAAATACCGACAGAACAAGGAGACGTAGTTGTTATGAGTATTTTGCGTAGATTATTTGAGAACCGCATTAATATAGGTGTTGAAGAATCATCTAAACTACCACGTGTAGCAATTGTTTCCGAAGAAGCTCCGCTATACCTAAGCCCCGATAAGGTAGGGTCTCCGTACAACGTGTTTGCACGTATTGCTCGTGAAGGCAGGAAATTCGGTTTAGGTCTCATAGCTATATCTCAATTAGCTACTATGATCGAGAGACAAATACTAGCTAATTTCAACACGGTGATCGCGCTCCGGACGAAGTATATATCAGATATAAGATATTTCGAAGAGATAGGAGTACCAGGTGAAACACTACCTTCTCTCGGTGATCGCGAGGGCTATATCTATACACCAGATCTGAGTGTGCGCGAACCCATACCCGTGTACTTCCCAGCATACTTCGATTACAAGGATGAACTTGAGGAATCATGTAGAGAGGGAGAAGAAGTTTCTTGGAAGAAGTTTCATGAACTATTAGGTGATAGTAGTGAAGATATTGGGTATTAGGTTGTACAATATACGTAGCTATAGAGACTCGGTAATAGTATTTCCACCAAAGGGAATTACTACTATATATGGTGACGTAGGTACTGGTAAAACAACGATATTGTCGAGCATAAGCTATGCATTATTCGGGCGTCAGTCGAAAACAACAACGCAACAACTATTCGCGAGGTATGCGTATCCTAATCCAGCAGATCTCCTTAGGAGGGGTACTAGTAGGGGTTATGTAAAGATCCTCTTTGAACATAATGGTAAGCTCATAGTTGTTACTAGGGAGATCTACAAAAGCGGTAAAACATACTCAGATGCAGGTGGCTCGATAGAGGTATATAGCTTAGAGAATGGGCCAAAGCTACTGCAGAGGATTAGAGCTAGTGCTACAGAGCTAACAGCTCGAATACTCGATATCCTGGGATTACCGGAAACCGGTAAGCAGGGTGAGAGACAAGTACTATTTACTACAGCTATATATGTGCCGCAATTCAATGTACAAGAAGTCCTACATCTCGATGACGAGTCTAGGATAAGGCTTGTTAATGCTGCACTCGGTCTCGAGAAGTATACTCGCATACGCGAGAATATTGAGGAAATAGTATCTCTCGAGATCAACCAAGAACTCAGGTCTCTGAGAGACCGTGAGAAACTACTGGCTAAGATACTATCGGATTACAATATTGAGGATATCAAGAAGAAGCTACAGAAACTAGAAGAACATAGGAAAGCGCTTGATGATAAGAAGAAGAAAACCGAGAGAGAAGTAGAAGAGACTAGCAAGACTATATCAGAGCTCGAGGAGAAGCAGAAGAAACTTGAAGAGAAACTGCGCGAGCTCCATAGCATCAAGAAGCTGATCGAAGAAAACGAGTCGAGAAAGAGAGAGTTAGTGGAGAGTCTTAGTAGGTACTTGAAGGATCTCGGAGCTAGTAGTATAGATGAAGCACAGGAGATTGTAAACAAGCTCATTGAACGAGAAAAAGAACTAGGTAGTAAGCGTGTGGAGCTGCAAAAACGTAGAATCGAGCTTGTAAAAGAATTAGAGAATACTCGGGCTAAGAGAAGAGAATTAGAATCTCAGAGAGCAGAGCTTCTGAAAAAACATGGTGGTATAGAGGCGCAGATCAGGCAGTATAGAGAGCTAGTGAATGAGAAGAAGAGAGAATATGACGAGATAGAGTCTCTTGTTAAGCAGGGTATTTGTCCGGTATGTAAACAGAATATACCACACGAACACGGTTATAGATTGTTAAGCGAGAAGAAACAAGAACTAGAGTCTCTACGGAATAGGATCAAGGATCTGGAGAAGCAGTTGGCTGTACTAGTGGATACTATTAAGAGCGTTGAAAAGGAGATCGGAGACCTAGATAACCGTATTGGTGAATTAGAGCAGGAAATCGAGGCTGTGGATAATAATGTTAAGAAAATCGAAGACGAGTTATTAGCTATTGCTAATAAGAAATCCCTAATTAATAGAGTCAAGGATACTCTAGAAGAGATTAGTAGTATTGAGAAGAAGATCTCCAGCTTGAGAGAATCTGTTGAGAAATTAGCCGGTATTGAAAACGAGTATAAGGCTATTAGTGAAGAGCTTAGTAAACAGCGTACAAGATACGAAGAACTTAATAGAGTATTAGCGGGTATTCGTGAAGAGCTTGGACGCGTTGAGAGCGAGATCAGCAGCTTGAAAAATGAGATCGAGAGGTACGAGAAAACTCGCCGCGAGTACGAGGAGATACGCCGGAAGAAGAAATTCTATGAGGACCTAAAGGATTTCCTTGGAGATAAGTTGTTAAAACTAGTTGATAGTGTTGAGAAAACCGTTAGATCACACGCATATACTGCTCTTCGCGAGTACTTTATTGAGTATTTCTCTAAGCTCATGGAAGAGCACGAGGTTATACAAGTAGATCTAACTGATGACTTCAAGCCAGTTATAAGAGCTAGTGTTGATGGAGCACTACACGATATACCACTAGCTAGTGGTGGACAAATAACTAGTGTAAGCCTAGCTTATAGGCTAGCACTAAATACTGTTGCTAGGCGCATGAGCCGCGAATTACGCGATAGTACGCTAATGCTTGATGAACCAACACAAGGTTTTAGTCCCGAGCGTGTCGAGAAACTTAGACAGTTACTACGCGATCTAGTCTCGGGTAGAGCTAGTGGACAAGTAATTGTTGTAACACATGATCAGAGGCTATTAGAAATAGGCGATTGCAGAATAAAACTAACAATAGATACCAGTCGTATGTTAACAAGTGTAGAGTACGAGTACTGTAGTATTAGTGGAATGAGTTTTGCGGAGTATCGCAAACTTGTAGAGAAGTTATTAAAACACGGAATTAGTACAGGCTTTGTGGAGAAAAGCAGTGGCGGATTCGAACCGGTAGTTGTAGAAAAAAGCAGTGGAACATCCACTAGTTCGGATAAACCTAGGAATGAGAAGCGAAGTACAAATACACGGAGTCGTTCACTTCTGGATTACTTCGGGTAAATATCTCATATTATGAGCGTTTTACGCGTAAATGCTACAATACGATACTTATTAACTCCTGTTTTTACAACCATGTACTCGCTAGCTTTCTTATTACTCAATCTATATACAACTACTAGTCTCTTCTCACTACACTCAACTAAGTACCTATAGTACTCGATACCGAGATCTTTGTCAACCAAGACAACTACCGTGTCACCCCTACATACTATGCTCGGATCACTGGGTAGTAGTTCTACTTGATAACCACTCCTTCCAATTCTATACGCATACAAAATACTAGAATAGACTACTGGTTTTAATCCGCGTTTCGCGATATAGTTGAGAAGTGCTTTAAAGAACTCATAATCACCACTGGCTTCAATGAATCCCCTGCGTGGTATAACACCGTATATTTTTATGTTGTCTTTCAATGATACTAGCCCATAGCGATCAAGGGGTTTATAAAAGGGAGGTCGCCGAAACTATCGGTTTACTGCATGTCTCCTCTAGTAATGAAATGGTATTAGCTATGTATGCTGTTGAGTCTAAAAGGTTTAGGGAATAACTCTCGTAGCGTTGTGACTACTGTTTTTCCCGATTTGGTACTATGTAGTATTACTTCCATATCGGGGTTAAACTCCGCTAATACTTGTCTACAAGCACCACATGGTGGTACGGGTTCGGGCTGATCAGTTACTATAGCGATAGCTACAGGTTCCCGATCACCACCTGTGATCATGCATCCAATTGCTACGCGTTCAGCACACATTGTTAAACCATAACTAGAGTTTTCAACATTAACACCAAGATAGATACGGCCACTCCTAGTCATGATAGCTGATGCAACGTGGATACCACTATAGGGTGCGTAGCTATTGCCTAAAACACTCCTAGCTTTTTCGATAAGGATCTGGTGCTTATTATTCAATTTATCACCGGAAAAGAGTGTTGTATTTGATCTCTTAGTGTATCTGTGTTTAAAAACCTATTGTTGAGACTATAGATAAGAACACGATACGGTTAGTGTTTTCCTAGTTCTTTATCGAGGATAGCTACTGGTTTGCTGGGTTTCCAGTAGCCTCTTTCACGTGCTTCGTGTAGTTTCATCAGTATTTTCTGGTAAGCATATGGGTTCTTCTTCCTCATTTCCTCCGCTCTTCTCTCGTCTAGTACTAGTTTCTCGTAGAGTTTATCCCAAACCCAGTTACCGATCATATGTGTCGTTGCTGCTAATCCAACTAGGTTTTCTACGCGATCAGCAATAGCTCTAATGCCGCTAAAGCCCTCTCTAATCATAGCATCTAACCACTTGGGATTTAACAGCCGTGTCCAGATACCGCGATGAATACTCTCACGTAGTCCCTCAACCTTGACGAACTCGCGCGTAGAATCAGCAATATATACTTCTGGAGAATCACCCCTTTCTTCCATAACACTGCGTGTTAAACCACCCAGGAACTCGTAGTAGTGATCTAGGTCTATTAGTTCATAGTCGTGGTGACTTCTAACTTGTGAAACAACGTCTACTTTCTTCAACAGGTATTTGAACTGATCAAATGCTTTCACGCTACGCTTGTTCTCGCCATAGCCAAACTTCATGCTCTCAATATACGCGTTGACAAGGTCTAACTCACTACTCCAAGCACTAGTCTCTATGAGCTTTGTAAGGCTAGTTGCGTAGAGACCCTCGGGTGGACCATATATCCTATATATCTCGCTAAACTTCTTCTCTTCTTCCAGGAAGTGTTTTCTGATAAAATTCTTCTCTAACGGTTCATCTAGACTAGCTACTAATCGAAACGCTTGGTCAAGGAGTTCTACGATATTGTAAAACGTGTCTCGGAAAATACCACAAATAGTAACGAGCACGTCAATACGCGGCCTACCGAGCTCCTCGAGCGGTATTACTTCGAGTTCGCGAATATACATGCTCTTCCAAACAGGCTTAACACCGAGTAGGTGGAAAATAGCCGCTATAGTATCACCACCAGTAGCCATTGTTTCAAAACCCCATAGTACGAAACTAACCATTTCCGGATACTTGCCGTATTTCTCGTAGTATTTCCTAATAATTTCCTCAGCGATAACACGTCCGCGTTCCCAAGCATCAATAGTTGGTATGTTTGTAGGGTCTAACTGGTACATGTTACGACCAAGTGGATACACATCGGGTTTTCTAATAGGATCACCGCCGGGACCCGGTTCTATATACTCGCCGTTAAGGGCTCTAATAATACTATCAAGCTCGTTGTTTTTAAGAACACTCTTATAGACTCCTTGGAGAAACTCGATAACTTTGCGATACTCATCTATTCTCTTATCGACATACTCGCTCAGATCGTCGCCTCCCAGAACAACTCTCTCAATAATAATACGTGCTCTTTTACTCACTTCGTCTAATATACCATCGTATCTACCAGGATTACTCAGTAGCTCTTTATAGTCATAACCCATATCCTCAGCAATCAATCCATAGAGGCTCCTAACACTTCCGCGATCATATCTTGAGACTAGCAAGAGAAACTCTACCAGTTCTTCGTAGTCGGGTTTGTGTCCTAGCGCGTATAATCCGCGTGGTATAATAGACCTCTTATATTCTTCGATGAGATCGTGGAGCTCCTCAATACTATTAACCTCGAATCCTAGTCTGTGAGCTTTTTCCAATATAGTCTTTTCTAAGCTAGTGCTTCTACCGTATTGTCTAGCCTCATAATACTGGCTAACCAGCTTCTCGAGTTCTTCTAGTTCTGGTGGGAGTTCCGATACCGTATAAACAGGTGATCCATGGCTAATTATTACTGCGTAACTCCTCCTCTTAGCAATAGATGCTTCTGAGGGATTTGATACGTGATACACGTATATGTTAGGTAAGTCACCAATTAGTATATCGGGGTAGCAATTACTAGATAAGCCTGTTTCCTTACCGGGTAGGAATTCGAGTGTACCATGAGTTCCAAGGTGTATTACTGCATCAGCCCTGAATTCACGTTTGATCCACTCATAGAAAGCTATATACTGGTGATGAGGTGGTAGCTTTTTATCATGGTAGATCTTCGAGTGATCCTCGTGAACACCCCTGCTGGGCTGAACCCCTATGAAGACATTGCCAAGAATAACTCCGTAGAACCCTATATAGCCATTACTAACGTATAACTCGCCGGGTGGTTCACCCCAATGATTGATTATATCTCTCTTAACACTTTCTGGTAATTCGTTAAACCAGCTACGATACTTGTATACTGGTACTTTTACACCGGGTTTGTTTTCTCTAATTTGCTTTAACAATGTATCTAGTAACTCCTGAGCACTTGGTACGCGTGGGATGCTATAGCTCTCTCTTTTAAGCCTACCTAGTAATGCTTCGAGGCTTTTGAAAACATCGAGATAACCAGCTTTACCCAAATTCTCTGGTCCCGGCGGGTAATTGTAGATTACTACGGCTATTCTTTTCTCGTTGCATGGCTTACGCGATAGATTAACCCACTTCGACACCCTATTTGCTAGTTTCTTAACTCGATCCGCTATCGGCCTGTATTCTTCAACTAAGTATTCATCAATATTCTTTCTCAACGGACCAAGTACCGGGATCGGCTCGATTCTACCATCAAGCTCTGGGAGTACAACAGTAGTCACTACTTCAATTGGTGGAAGACCCTGTTCTGAATCAAGCCACTCACTAATGGTCTTAGATGACAAGTGTACACCGTGAAGGACTGGCCTATTTAGTTTCTTCAATACTGTGAGTGCTTTGCCGTGATCACCGCCAAGCGGTCCACCGGCAAAGCGGAACCACAGGAGATCTACCACAGCATCGACAAGGGACATATCGTTCAAGATAAAGAACTTCTCAATAGCCATATAATACCTGAGATCACCGGAGAAAACGGGTATTATACCAAATCCTTTCTCTTCGAGGATTCTAGCTAATTTCTTAACTGTTTCTACTTGCTGGTCATAATGGTGTCCCCCATAGAAGAGTATACCTATTAGAGGCCTATCTCTATACGCATAGTTCTCTAGGTAATCCCCTACACTAGTATATACCCTATTGCTATGTGTATCGAGAATACCCATACTCGGTAATACTATTGGTTCTTCCACGTCTTTGATATCCTTATATCCAAGATACTCTCTGAGTAGTAGCTTGAAGAAGTTAACCATATTCTCATAGATCGGGTATTCGTAGTATTTCTGTAGTAGTACGTAGTTTCTAGCATCACGTAACATACCAATAGGTATGAGCTTACCTAGTTTTTCTATCCGGTTCCTCATCTTAATAACAGCGCCGTAATCAATGGGTTTTTTCCTTCGCTTACCGAACTTATCGAGGAATTTAAATGAAAACTTACCTAGTCTTGTTAATTTAATGAGCTCGGGAGAACCACCAACAAGTACTACCATGTTTTTCTCCATATTTCCTAGGGTTTCGATAACGAGCTTTGATACGTGATCGCCGCCGCGTATATCTAGGAATACTATGTCAGCCCTCTCTAGATCGCTGATGAGTTTTTCTCGATCAACTGCTCCGCGGTCAACGAGATAAGTGTTATAATGTATAAATTCTATACAGCAATTCTCTTTGTTCACGGTTCTAAGAGCTCTAATCATAGACTCTCGTAAATGATGACTAATCATAACTATTACTGGGTATTTCTTCATCTAAGTGCACCTAATAATTATGAAAGGTATACCATTTTCCTAGACTACTGGATTACGGTATTAGAATAAAACTTTTACACTGTATCCGAGCTACTAGGTGGTGCGGTGCAATCAAAGTATTATATCCAAACTAATATTCATGATTAGCTATTAATGCTAGGAGTCATCTGGGGTGGTATTGGGTGCTTGAAGAACTAGTATATGCTACTACTATGTTATTCGTAGTATTAGATGCACCGGGTAATGCACCACTTTTCTACTTCTTTACGAAAGACATGGAGCCGAGTAAGAGAATAGCTACTATTCGTAAAAGCATAGTAGTTGCTTCAATAATACTCCTCTTCTTCACACTAGCCGGGGATCCGGTATTAAAGTACTTGGGTATAACAGTTAATGATTTCCGGATAGCTGGTGGTATAATACTATTCATATACGCTGTACTCGGTATCTTGGGGCGTACAGCAGCTGAGGAGGTATCGGCGGAAGAAATAGCTGTAGTACCACTAGCTACTCCACTACTAGCTGGTCCAGGCGCTATTACTACGGTAATCTATGTAGCGTACTCGATGGGGCCACTAATAGCTATTCTCAGTATCTTAATCAACGTGTTTATCGCATGGATTCTCTTAGAAAATGGAGAAAGACTGCTGAGACTTCTCGGTAAACAGGGTAGTATAGTATTGAGTAAAATACTAGCAATAATTCTAGCAGCTTATGCTGTAGCTATGATCAAGGAGGGAATCATGCTATCTCCCTAAATACGGGTTCGGAAATACATAGGATTTAGGGGTGTATACGTGTGTTTAAATCACCGTTTTACTCGTTATCAGGCGTTGTTGCTTCAGAGCATCCACTAGCGTCTCTTATGGGTTCATACATGCTTAGAGAAGGTAATGCTGTTGACGCAGCTATAGCTACTAGTTTAACACTAGCAGTTACACTTCCTCATCTTGGCGGTATCGGTGGTGACTTCTTCGCCCTGGTTAGAGACCCTAATGGTAAAGTATTCTTTGTCGATGGATCGGGATATGCTCCGCGAAGACTCACACGAGAGTTTATGAGAAGTAAAGGATACAAGAAAATGCCTGAATACGGAGTATTTTCCATAAATGTTCCTGGAATGGTTGATGGTCTCTGGTTAATGTGGAGAAAATGGGGTAGTATTGAATGGTCTAGAATAGTATCTAGTGTAGTACCAATAGCGTTAAGGGGTTTTGGCGTAACACGTAGTCTTGCTAATAGTCTCGAAAAGCTCTATGACTCACTATCAAGAGATCCTGGTTCGAAGAAAACATACTACGGCAACGGTATACCCAAGCCTGGCGATAAGATCGCGTTTCCTGGGTTGGCTGAAGCTCTTAGAATAATCAGTACTGATCCGAGGAGTTTTTACGAGGGGGAGATCGCTGAGGCTATAGCCAGCTACGTGAAAGAACAAGGCGGTGTGCTAGACATCGAAGACTTAAGGAGCTATAGAGCTTCTATTGGTACTCCACTCCGTATTACTTATCGCGATAGGGTAGTATACGAGATGCCGCCGAGTACTCAGGGAATAACTACGTTACACATGTTAATGCTTCTCGAGGAATACGAGCTCGATAGACTAGAGCCACATAGTAGTAAGAGGATAGAGATCCTGCTCGAGTGTGCTAGGATAGCGTATTCTATTAGAGACACGTACGTTACGGATCCCAGATATATGACCGTAAAACCAGAGGATATGCTTACCAGAGAATTTATCGAAAAACACAGAAACACGGCTAGTAGACCCTATAGCGCTAGTGGTGGCGATACAACGTTCTTTGCAGTAGCTGATCAAGAAGGATACCTAGTAGCTGGTATTCAGAGTCTCTTCTATCCATTTGGTTCGCGAGTTACAGAACCACGTTTTAACGTAACGCTTAACTCTAGAGCTTCTAGTTTTAGTCTCGAAGAAGATCATGTTAATAAGCTAGAGCCATGGAAGAAGACGATGCATACACTATCGGCTGTTATAATAGAGGATACGAACCGGGTAATAGCTCTCGGATTATCTGGTGGACACTATCGGCCACTGCTACATGCACAACTAATAATAAATATTATAGACTACAACATGGATCCGCAGGAAGCAATAGAGTATCCACGCATAATCTGGAGAGTATACGATGATATAGTAGAGTATGAAGAGGGGTTACAACCTCCAAGTAGTCCAAGATACAGTTTTATCAAGAGAGCATATCCATCTCGACTAGGTGTTGCAGCTATTGCTGAAATAAGAGATAATGGTATTAGAGCAGGGTATACGGATATACGTGGAGACGGGCTTCCGATCGGGATACCCTAAGAAAAACTAGGGCTTAACAACTATTTCTTCACAACTACTCCAACCAAGCATACCGAGCAGCTCTACTACACGCTCTACAGCTTTACGTACTAAGCCCTGTTGTACACCGGGTACACCAGCACCTATTATTAATACTCTGCTAGTACTACTAGATACAGCTGTTAACTCGGAGTCTCTATGCGGATAAAGATGTAAGACAATACCACCACTATCAACTAGTATAGGTATTCCAGGGTCTAGTTTTTCCGGCTTACCACCAATGGGTTTAAACTCCTCGCCGCCCCCGCTAAGAGCGAGTTTTAGCGGAGGCTTTGCCTTATCCAGGTCATAGATCCCAATTGGAACGAGTGTTTCCGCTGATGCAATGTTTCCAGCATCTACTATTGGATGTATAACCGGGAATCTACCACGTAGTATTCTCCTAACTAGGGCTTCGCCGGAAGGACGCGTCTTAGTAGGGTCTATTCCGATTCTCCAGTAAAAATCCCTATAAGCCCTTACAACCGGGTTTTCGCGTAGTTTCTCAAGACTATGAGTCCGCCTAATCCTGTCTATTAATTCCTCTATAACATTGGTAAAGGGGTTTTGAACTGGGGGGTTACCCCACGAGATAGTATATGCTATAAAAACGCCGAGACCCTGGACACTGGGATCTATTTCAACGAGCTTATCTAAGTCTGTACAGGTGTTATTTACCAATCTCACGCACCACTATAACGTATTTCTCGTCTTCTATCTCCCACTCCTTAGTATAACCAGTTACGTCTCCGATCTCGTTAGCACTACTAGCTAGTACTAGCTTCTTAGAGCGAGTCTCACTCATGATATACTTCTTATAATTCTCTAGTAGCTCTAAGTGTTCTCTCGGAGCAATGATATAGGTCTCTATGTAGGCGTCTAGCCGGAGATTCATTTCTTTACGCATAACCTGAATTCTCCTAACAACATCACGTGCAAGCCCCTCCGCGATCTCCTCGCGCGATAACCGTGTATCTATTGCAACACTACCCCAATCCCTATCTTCAACACTATATCCCTCGAGATAGCTCGGCGTGATAACGACATCTTCACGCTCTAGTACAACATCTACTCCATCAATACTGGTTTTGTGAATACCATTTGATAGTATATCGCGTGCAACAATATCTTGATTATTCCTAATATACTCGAATACCTTCTTCGCTATACTCCTATACCGCGGGCCGATCCTCTTATATACAGGCTCTACTCTATACCTCACAATCCTAGATAGTTCTTCAACCGGCTTAACACTAACACTCTTAGCATTAACAACTCGTGCCACGAGATCACTATAGTTATCTACAACTCTCTTAACCCACTCATTGCCAGTATAAACAACTAGTTCTCTAACTGGTTGTCTAAGCTTAATACCAACTTTCATACGCGCAGCCGCTGATGCCTCGTAGATCTCCCTAATAGTATTCATAGCTTTTTCTAACTCGGGATCAATATACTCTTTATCAACTAAAACCCATTCGTTCATGTGTATACTCAGTGGTAGCTCTGAATCAGCTTTTCTAAATACTGTTTGGTAAACGTATTCAGCGAAGAATGGCGTATATGGAGCAATCATTACGAGCCACTTGTATAACACATAGTAGAGCGTTGTATAAGCCGCTAGTTTATCTGGCGTATTCTCTTCAACCCATACACGTGGTCTTATAAGCCTAATGTACCAATGACTAACGTCTTCGACGATAAAGTCTACGAGTAGTCTAGCAGCTTCGTGGATCCTATACTCATTTAATAGCCTAGTAACGTTTTCAGCAACACTGTTTATTCTCGAGAGGATCCACTTATCCTCGACTCGGAGGTGTTTCTTGTATTTCTCTATATTGTGTTTCTTGGGATCAAAACCATCTAGACTCATATAGGTTGATGCGAATACGAAGGTGTTCCACGCGATACTAAGGCTCTTTTTCACTTCTTCTAGGTTTTTCCACGAAAATCTAATATCTTCCCATGGAGTACTCAACGAAACCCATAATCTCAGAGGATCTCTACCTACGCGGGAAATAGCTTCATCGAGACCAACATAGTTACCAAGACTCTTGTGCATTTCTCTACCTTTCTCGTCAAGCATCATGCCATGTACTAGTACTGTCTTATAGGGTACCGTGTCGAATCCTAGAACACCTGCTCGTAGTAGTGAGAAGAACCATCCGCGGAACTGATCCTGTCCCTCAACAATAAAGTCTAGTATGATATCCTCGAGTTTCAGTTTCTTGGGATGCCCCTTTGGAGCATAAAATGCCACAGCACTATCAAACCATACATCAATAACATCTGGTACACGCCTCATCTCCATACCACATACGGGACACTTCAGAATAATGCTATCTATCCACGGGCGGTGTAGTTCTCTTGGTATAGACCCGCCGTACTTGATTAACTCTTCACGACTACCAATTACTAGCTTATGGCCATTAGGACAGATCCAGATCGGTAGCGGTGTTCCCCAATATCTCTGGCGAGATAATACCCAGTCTTGTAGGTTTTCGATAATGTGTTTTATACGGTCAAAACCCCACTCGGGTATCCACTTAGCTTTACTCGCTTCTTCGAGAAGCTTATTCTTTAACTGTGTAATCTTGATGATCCACTGTGGCGTAGCCCTCATAACTATGGGTGTTTTACATCTCCAGCAAACAGGGTACTTGTGCTTAATAGTAGTGCTGGCTAGTAGTGCCTGTTTTCTCTTTAAGTCTTCTATGATATGTTTATTCGCTTCTCTAACGTATAGTCCAGCGTATTTTCCCGCATCTCCGGTAAATCGGCCTTCTTCGTCAACTGGTGAAGCAATATAGTCTATTCCCTCTCTACGAGCAACATCAAAGTCTTCAAAACCGTGACCAGGAGCTGCGTGTACGAGACCAGTACCCTCGTACATGGTAACGTATTCGCGCGAAGCAACAACTCTATGGTACTTTCTCAGCTTCTCTTGCAGGGGCACTAGTTCTTCGAGGGGGTGATCATATTCCCAACCAACGAGATCCTCGCCACGGTATGTTTCAACTACTTCGTAATCGCTAATGCCTGTTTCGCTGATAAAGTGTTCTAGTCTTTTACGAGCAACTATATAGACTTCTCCACCTTCTTTATTCCTTATAGCAACGTATTCCTCATCGGGGTGTACCATTACGAATGTATTAGCTGGTAGTGTCCACGGAGTCGTTGTCCAGATGACTAAATACCACTTATCTTTGCCTCTAACTGGTAGTTTTACATAAATGCTGGGGTCTTCGATCTCGTGGTACTCAACCTCATATTCTGCTAGAGTAGTAGAACAGCGTGGACACCAATAAACGACTCTATACTCTCTGGTGAGCAGTCCTTGTTCGTCAACTCTCTTGATTAGCCACCAAGCAGACTCTATATAATCGTCTGTAAGCGTTAGGTACGGGTTATTCCAATCCATGAAAACCCCGAGTTCTTGGAACCACTGAGTCATTCCCTCAATATTGTTGTAGACTAAGCGTTTGCACTCTTCGATAAACTTATCAATACCGATCTTCTCTTCGATTTCTCGCTTATACTTAATACCTAGTTTTTGCTCAACCTTAACCTCAGTCGGTAATCCGTGACAATCGTAGCCAGGCCTATCATATACTTGGTAGCCACTCATGCGCTTAAAACGCAGTACTACGTCTTTCAGTGTCTTATTCCACGCAGTACCAATGTGTGGTACTTCACCAGTAGGATATGGTGGACCATCTATAAAATTGAATTTCCTTGTATGTTTACTACTCCATTCCTTAATAAGTTCGTAAATTCTATTTTCGCGCCAAAACTTCTTAACCCATTCTTCTACATCGTGTGGTTTATAATGACCACTAATACTGCCAATTACCGGCATACCTATCTATACACCATATAGTATCTTCTGCTAGACTAGTATATTGTGAAATAAACTAGGATACTATTAAACACTTACTCTCTTTCCAAGCCTATTAACAAGCTTTTTATAAGGTGATTCTAGGAAAAATCCACGTTTACACCTAGGACATACAACTAGTACTGGTCTTTCCCTCTCCTCAGGTAATACGTGGTCGTCGGCGACATAGAGTACTGATTCATAGATATAAGTGAAATCCTCGGGTTTACCCCTATATCCGCAGTAAGGACAAGCGATAACTTTATCTTGATTATCCAAATATAGCACCCAAGTATCTTTTTCGATGACTACAAAATATAGGTTTCCAAGCTCTTCCAGAAACTAGGATTAGAAATAGCCATTTATGTTGTTTGCTAAGCTGGCGGATTGTGTTTATTTTACTAACCACAAGATTTAAATATTTCAAAGAATCATATTAGTATACCGAACAAGCTCGAGGGTTATGGAATGCCTGGAACCATACCTCTAATCGGAGAGAAGTTTCCAGAAATGGAAGTAATGACTACACATGGTAAGATCAAGCTGCCGGATCACTTCGCTGGTAAATACTGGGTGTTATTCAGTCATCCTGCAGATTTTACACCAGTATGTACAACAGAGTTCGTAGCATTTGCTAAGAGATACGAGGATTTCAAGAAGATAAATACCGAGCTGATCGGTCTTAGCGTTGATAGCACGTTCAGCCATATAAAGTGGATTGAGTGGATCAGGGAGAAACTCGGTGTAGAGATACCATTCCCTATAATCGCTGATCCTGGTGGTGAAGTAGCTAAGAAACTGGGAATGCTACACGCTGTAAGCGCTACACACACTGTACGCGCAGTATTCATTGTAGATCCCAATGGAGTAATTAGAGCTATACTCTACTACCCACTAGATAACGGTAGAAACATTGACGAAATCCTTAGGTTAGTTAAAGCAATTCAGATAACAGACAGGTATGGTAGAGCAACACCAGCGAATTGGCCAAACAACGAATTGATAAAGGATGGATTAATAGTGCCCCCAGCATCGACTATACAAGAAGCTAGTGAAAGAACAAAGAAGTACAAGTGCTACGACTGGTGGTTCTGCTACGAAGAAGGAGTAGTACCTAAGAACGAAGTAGAAGAAGTACTAAACTGGATGAAGAGAATAACAAGCTAACACTTTCCAAAGGTTTTTTTTCCTAAAACAATTTTTCTTTTCCCTAATATTCATACACGCATTGCCTAGTTCTCTATCTTTCACTCGTAGAACTTTGAAGAACAGTTTTATTCGAACACCACTTTATCTATTTTCTAAAACCCATAACTGTCTGGGTGTATGATAGCATTGGATCTTCCCCTTGTCTATCAAGGTTTTAGTGAGCAACGTAGGTATAGAATTGGACAATACATTATAGGGGGACTACCGGGTGAAAACCCCGTTTGGCTTGTTGGCTCTATATTTTATCTCGGTGATAAACTACTATTAAGCGAGAAGGGCGAATTTGATAGACTTGGTGCTAGCGAGAAAATCGAAGAAGCTTCTAATATTGCAGAGGAATACGGAGTTGTATTTGGATTAGATGTAGTATTCCCTAGTAGTGAGAGTGTTGATAAAATACTACCCTTTGTAGCTGAATACGATATTCCTCTATTCCTCGATAGCCCAGACCCCCTTGTTAGAGCTAAGAGTTATAGGTTAGCCCGTGAGATCGGGGTAAACGATAGATCTATAGCTAATGGCGTATTTATCGATAGTCCCTATGAAGAAATAGAAGCTCTTAGAGATAGTGGTATAAAAACTACTGTAGTAATGCTGTTTGATCCGAGGAAACCAGCTGAAACTCTTTATCCGGAGAATAGAATAAAGCTCTTAGATAAACTACTAGAACTAGCTAGAAAAGCAGGTATTGAAAACATCATTGTAGATGCTATAGTAATCGATCCGGCGAGTATAGCATTTAGTGCTGAGACCGTATATCTCGTGAAGAAGAACTATGGGTATCCAAGTGGATGTGCACCAGCAAATGCACTAGGACCAGCAAGTAAGAAGAGCATAGGTATAGAAAACATGTATGGAGTACATGGCGGTATAGCAGCATATCTAAGACTTCACGGTGCAGATTACATAATGTACGGACCCCTCTCGCGAATAAAGTATATAGCACCAGTAGTGTCAATTATCGACTCTCTTTTAGGTTATAGCTTGAGGAGGAAGGGTATTAGCATAAGTGGTGTACATCCATTAAAGAAACTCTTTAGAGAGATTCAGAAACTATTTGCTACTAGTAGGTGATCCTATATTTAAACACCCGATCCATAGATCCGTATAGCTAGGCTCCTCAGCTAGATTAACATGCTTTATCCTGGGTATCAGCTCCCTATATACTTCATAGTATTTCTTCTCGAAAACCATCACTTTAAGTCCTGTTAATACCATGTTGCCGCCATAGACTATTTTCCCAGGATCATTTATAGGTATCATGCCCAGATCTATTAGATCACGAGCATCAATATTTGATCCAAAACTTCCCGCAACTAGAACACGGGTTATATCGTGCATATCTATTCCAGCTCTTTTCAATAACATGAGTAGCGCACTCTTAACGGCAGCATAGGCTTTTTGGAACTCTCTCATATCCTTTTGCGTAAAGTAAACACTATTCTCTCTACTTATAACGAATGCTTTTAATCCATTAACCAGCTCATATCCACGAATAAACTTACCACTCTCATCAACTAAGCCATTACGATAAAGTTCAGCAACGAGACTAATAACACCAGTACCAAGTAAGCCGCGTGGTTGTCCAATATACTCGATACTGAATATAGGCTTCTCACCACTAAAACCAGTAATTCTAACCCTTGTTATACCCCCATAATATATAGCTGAACCACGCGAGAGGTATCCCTCAAAAGCAGGTCCAGCAGGCGTACTCGTTACATATACACCGTTATCTGTGACGAGAACAACTTCGGTATTAGTACCCAGATCAATTATCACATACGGCTTCTCAATACCAAGCTTTAGAGAAGCTAGGAGTTCTGAATAAGCATCACCACCAACATAACCAGCTATAAGAGGAGCTAGTATAACGGGTCTATCATGAATAAAGGTTTTAAAAGGACCTTTGAAAATCGGTTGGAAGGGTTTTTCCGCTAAAGTCTTAACTGGTAAGCCCAGGAGTAGATATTCCATAACACTATTACCAGCAATAAACCCTATACCAGCATTCCCTTCATCTAAAACCCTTCCAATCTCCTCGACTATTTTACTTCTCATCTCATAAAGACTGCTAGGGTTTTCTATTACACGCTCGATCCTAGTTATAATATCTGATCCGTACGCATTCAGAGGATTCGCGACAACACCCTCCCACAGTAATTCTCCGGATAAGCTAATTAATTGATAAGCTATCTTAGTAGTCCCCAGATCGACGAGTAATACCTTCTTGGGATCACCAGCTGTACCATATACTTCTCCGCTATGGAATAGTATGAAATGCTTAGCTATACCACTCGGTAAGAATACTGTAGCTGGAAACTCGTATACCCTCTCGATACTCAGCGGCTTAAACATGGGATCTGGTTCTTTTACTTCGATATTTATAGAGTACATGCTAACTCGGGGTAGAGTAACTGGTTTTAAAAGTATTTTGACTCGTATATCTCCTAAAACCCTGGTTTGACACGCAAGTCTCTCGTCACCACTGAGTCCCCGGATCTCCTCATTACCACTAGGTGGTGAAACCTCGCCCTCTACGCGTACTTTACATAATCCACATAGACCCCTACCACCACATGGTAATGGTAAATATCCCCTAGAACTCAGTAAAGGACCTAGCACATCTCCTCTACATGCTGTAATAGTCTCGTCGTAGTCTTCGATATATACTCTAACGGTATCACGACACTTACTCATTTGATAATCCCTGTAACTCTTCAGCTAGCTTGTTAACGAGTTTTACAGCCTCGACGGCGTTAGGAGCCCACCCATCAGCACCAATTCTCTCTGCATACTCTCTCGTAGTAGCAGCTCCGCCAATTATAACCTTGACTTTATCCCTAAGACCGTTTTTCTCGAGCTCCTCTATAACAGTTTTCATGTACCGTGCAGTCGTGGTAAGTAATGCACTTAAACCAACTATATGGGGTTTATACTTCTTAACAGCATCAATGATCTTTTCGGCATCAACGTCTACGCCGAGATCGATCACTTCGTGACCAGCTGCTTGAAGCATTACACCGACAAGTGTTTTTCCAATATCGTGTATATCCCCCTTAACAGTTGCGAGAACGATTCTGACGCGTTTCTTACCACTACCTAGGTTTTGAGCCTCATTTCTAAGTCTTGGTTCAAGAATTTTCATTGCCTCTTTAAATATCCCAGCGGCTTCTATTAGCTCAGCTATAAAATACTCACCCTCTTCGTAGAGCCTGCCGATCTCCTCCATAGCTCTACTCATAGAGCCCAATACGATCTCTGTTGTAGGCACGTTCATTTCGATTAATTTATTAACAGTATCAATAACACATTCTCGGTTAAGATTCACGAGACACTCGAACAGCTTATCTAATAGCTCCTTCTTATCACTCATATACTATAGCCCCAGCTTGGCATATTTGAGCATACTTACTAGTGTTATAGCGTGGCATCAAAACTTATATTGATTACCCAGTAAATACTCAACTAACAATAACTATGTGGAGGTATTAGCTAGTGATTATTAGAACGAGTCACGTAGGTAGTTTTCCACTCCCCTTTAGCTTAGAAAATGTGTCGAGAATAATCGATGACCTATGGAGAATAGGGTTGTCAGCACCGCCTTATCCACAACTAAGAAGCTTCATCGATATATTTCTAGACCCATTAGTTAGAGAGAGTATACTTAGGCGTAGCAGCGATTTTTACTTCTTAGTCAACAAAGAGGAGATTAAACAACTAGAACACCTTGAGCCAGTGATTCCCGAAGCAAAATACGCTATAGAGTATGTGAGGAGAAAAGGTTATGGATTTAAGTGGTTTAGAGGACCAGTAACTGGTGTTTTTACACTAGCTTCGAGAATATATGTGGAGAAGAACATAGACAAGGGTTTTAGTGCCACTCTCTTAAGAGAAAAGAATCTGCTCACATATCTTGAACACTATGTACACAAGAGCTTAGAATCATTATCAAAACTAGGCTACAACGTTTTATTCATAGACGAGCCCGTACTGGGAGTTATAGTTGGTACACGGAAAATAATCCTCGACTACAAACCCGAGGAGATAATAGAGGTTATAAATAGAGTTTTCGATAACATCCCCGGCGAGCATGGAATACACGTGTGTGGCCGGATCTCTCCTAGACTATTTGAAATACTAGTAAATACCGATCGCCTAGATATACTCAACTTCGAATTTCACGATAACCCGAGAAACACCGAATCTATAAATGCCGAGCTACTAGCAAGTAGTGATAAGAAGTTATCTCCTGGAGTAGCCAGTTCCAAGAATCCGCGTATCGAATCGGTTGATGAAGTGAAAAAGCTTCTCATGAAGATCGGCGAGTTGGCTGATTGGAGAATAGATCTAGTATCGGCGGACTGCGGATTTAGCGGGTTATCAGTGGAGAGCGGAAATCCCGATGAGGCTTATGAGATAGGGCTGAAGAAACTCAGAAACATCGTACTCGCTGTAGAGGATATTGTTAAACAGCGTATTTAATCAGCAGATCAATCCCTTCTAATGGATTTAAAGGACTCGATAATACGACTCCATCACTAATACTACTAAGCAGTACTAGCTGATCCCTTAGCTCTTCGGGCTTAATATATGGCTGGCCAAGTTTCTTGAATAATTCCTCGTTCTCGCGAAGACCCAGTAGTATGAACGTATAGAGTTTTACACCCCACTTCTTAGCTTCTCTGTAAACCCGACTCAATAACTCCTCTCTACCCGTACCATAGTTTATAACGTGGTAGAAATCAGCTCTTAGTTCAAGCCTCTTAACTATATCGTCTAGGGAGTAGTTTAGACTGAGTATCATTCCTATTGGGAAACCATACCCCTTTTTCCGGAGTAGCTGGAGCGCTTCTTCAGAGCTTATATCGTTAACTATACTTCCCTTCCACGGCTTATCTCCCCTCAATAGGACTAGTCCATCTAACCTGTATTCTTTAACAGCGTTTGCAATGGATAACAGGGCTAGCCTATTTATATCGTAGAGCCTAATATGGGGTAGCACGCGGTATCCGTATCGGAGCTTAATATACATTGCTGTAGCAACACTAAATATTCCTGGATACCCCCCTGGCCCTTCGGGTATGGTATAGTATTTGAAGAAGTCTTTTCCACGAGATACTATCTCGTCAACCATATCCCTATTTCTTGGTACCAATTCGAGTAAATACTCCAAAATCCCAGCCACAAACACGGTTTTATTGTAGATAGAAGTATAACGATATAATTTAAATAACTAGCTCGGCAAAACTTCCTAGACAAAGACTATTCAATAAGCTCCAGTATTATACTCGCTACCTATTTTAAAATCATATTTATTATTGAGTATTGATATGTGGTAGAGCTAGAGTTAACAATATTATGTGCGGTGTTAGTTTGTGGTTGACTTATGGAGACTGGGTTGGGCTGTAGCACTTCTGGGATTTATGTTTCTCGTGATGAACAATATTCTCGTTTCCCTCATATTATGGATTCTCGTATTTTCTCTCCTACTAGGTAGCGCCTTAACTCCTACAACAGAGAAGTCATGTAAGGAGTGCACCGAGTCCTCTAAGAAGGATTAACGCCTTGTTTATCGTTTTCGTGTAATATCTCAGATCAGGATATAGATACTCCTTCTCGAGAAGAGCAATTTTTATCTTTTCTCCTTCTTTCTAAATAATGCGTAAAAGAAGCCTATGGTACTGTGTTTGTGTGGCCATACACGCATAGTACCTGGGTAGAATCCGGGGTCATAGGGTCCATTTAGTGGTACAAGCTCTATCTTATCACCCTCTTTCCTGAGTATTCGTTCTACTACATTCTCATCCTCTTCACGTAGCAGGGTACACGTTGTGTATAGTATGTATCCACCGGGTTTAACTAGCTTAACAGCTGCTTTAAGCATCTCATACTGTAGCTGTGCAAGCTTAGGTACTTCTTCCTCCCGCATTCTCCACCTTAGATCAGGGTTTTTCATCAACGTGCCATCACTAGTACACGGTGCATCGACTAATACGCGATCAGCAATTTCCTCTCCAAGAATACGTGGTGCTTCACGTGCATCGCGTAGAAAAGTCTTAACGATCTTAATACCAGCTCTCCTCATAATCATCTCTAGTCTCTCCATCCTCTTCTCATCAATATCAAAAGCATAAATAATACCCTGGTTTTTCATAAGCTCAGCCATATGCTCGGTTTTACCACCGGGAGCAGCTGCTAGATCAACAACTGTTTCACCAGGTTGTGGATTAAGAATTATAGATGCAAGTGCAGCTGGTTCTTCCTGGATAATAATCTTACCCTCATGAAAGAGCTTTGACTTATCAAAATTATAGGGGCCTTCAAATCTTATCACCGTAGGAACAATCTTGGAGATCTCCGGTTCTTTACCCTCGCGTTTAAGTTCCTCGACTACTTCTTCAACACTAGCTTTAAGGGTATTCACGCGGATACTGATCTTGGGTCTCTTGAGGAAAGCTTTGAAGATCTTGATAGCCTCCTCCTCACCTACGAGATCTATTATCTTTCTAATATACCATGGTGGTAGGAGGTATTTCTCCATAAGCTCTTCTTCGCGATTACATGGTTTAAACTCGTACTCCGGTAGTTTGAGCACTGTTTTCATAAACCACATGCCAGTATATGGGTGTACGTGTTTGGATAACCACGCGGATACGCGCTTAATAGCTTCCATACGGTTAGTATACCAGATCTTCTTCCTACCATACTTCTCTAAGTAAATGAATACACGGAGTGCAGCTCTAAGCTTAGGATCTAGTAGATACGGGTTAGTACCACTAAGTTCCTCTATAATTCTATCGAGTAATCCCAGCCTCAGCATGGTTTCATAGAATAGTGCTGTAAGCTCCGGATCACGGTCGGTACCAAGTATACCATATTTACTAAAAACATCTCTCTTAGCTTGTTGTACAGGCTTGATCTCCTCAGCACGCTTAACAGCCTCGATCAATATGGCAATATCGCGCCAATTCAGCTCGATTCTCTTCCTAGCCATGCATAGTCACCGATTCAGCTACTCTCTGCCCTAGTACTACAATATCCTTTACCCGTTTATCGCTATGGGAGGTAATATAGAATAGTTCTTCAACTACTGTCTAAAGAGCTTTATCAACGTATAGTAAAGCTTTACTCCAAGTATAAGTAAGAAATACTCAGTAAATTAACTACTACCCCCAGAGTTCCGTACCCTTAAATAACTTTGCTAGAACTTTAACACCAGTGTATTCTATGAGAAGAGTGACTGTATAGCCTAGTAAAGTGCCCAGATACCTTATGTCATATATTATTACGAGGTCTCTGAATCCTGGATCACTAAAACCTAGTAGTACGAGAGCAAGATTGACCACATATATGATGAGTACTCCGATAATGTATGCTCTCCAGCAACAGCTCCTCATATACACGGTCTTGAGAACCGCTAAGTGTATCAACAACATGTAGAAAAACCAGAGAACTCCATAGAGGTTAAAAGGATCATAGACTATAGTCCATCTACCTATAACTACTTTAATGAATGGCTGTGGGAGTATTACGGCTCCAAAACCTGGAAACATTAAGATATAGGAGACAAGCAAAACAATTAAACAGTAAATCGAACTAATAACTAGTGATGCAAACAGTATTTTTCTAGTAATCAAATTCGCAACCTTGAAATACTTAGCAGATATAGCCATATACTCGTGATAATATTTAAATGTTGTGAACATGCTTGATATAGCCGTTAATGTCGTAAAAATAGTACTGTACGCAAACAAACCAAGCTATAGAGGTGATTAAGGAGAAGTGTCCTCGGGGAGAAGCGAGGTAATCAGTTTGCTTGCAGAGCTAGTATCCCTCAATACTGTTAACGACCCGATTAGAGGAGTAAAACCCCCGCGTGAAGCTGCAGAGGTTATACGTGAATGGCTTCGTGAAAATAGCGTTGACGCCTACATACTAGAGGTTAACGGCTACTACACGGTCTACGGGTTTACCGGCAAAGAGCCACACTTAATGTTTATCGCACACTTTGACACAGTACCGGTTGTACATAGGAACTGGATCTATGACCCGTTCAGGCTAACTATAGTTGGTGATAAAGCGTATGGTAGAGGAGCATTAGACGATAAGTCAAACGTCGCCTCAATAATGATTGCTCTACGGGAACTCGCTCAACGCGAAATACCCGTGTACTATGCTTTCACGGGCGATGAAGAAATAGGTGGTAGGAATGGTGCACTAGTTATAGCTGATAAGATCAGGGCGAGAAAATACCGATAAAATACCTAATTAACGGCGATGGTAGTGGTATGAAACCCATTATTAGAAGGAGAAAAGCATTCAGTGTAATGATCCGGGTTAAATCCGAGAAGAAGCGTGTAAGAGGAGTTGTTAAAACTCTTAAAACAAAAGCCTATTACCCTATTGGGCAGAGAGCACACGCAGCGTATTTCCTAGCAGGTGTTGATTCTCACCCATTGCTATCAATCTCTACATTTATACGAGAAAACAACGTATACGTGAAAGAGCTTAGGGGAGAATTTGTTAAATCAAACGTTATACCACCAGAAGCCGAGATAACCTATGTTGAACTCAGTTCTAGCGATACCGAGGAAGAAGTTGATGTGGGGCTCACGAAGCTACTCAAAAACCTCATCCCATTAACGAGAACACTTGTTAGAACAAGGGCTTTCAGCGAATATGGTGTATCAATCACTCCTAACATGTATATAAGAGAGGATGATGAACACATACTATTCCTCGATGTTAGAGCTATGAGTTTACGGGAAGACGTAGAAGAAGCCTTCACAGACACTCTTAAGGAATTACTACCAGAGGCTTATGTAGAGGTTCGTACCGGACCCGGATCCTACCTGTATACACCTCCTGATTCTACTATTGTCAGGATCACTAACGAGGTTCTCGAAAAACACGGTTACGAGCCCGGAGTACTAGAGGGAGCTGGTGCTAGTGATTCAAGATACTTTACAGACATGGGTATCGAGATCATAGATTTTGGGCCACGTGGCGGTAATATACATGGCGATAACGAATACGTCTTAATCCCTGACCTAGAGAAACTACCCAGTATATATACTGATATAGCGGCGAGGCTAAATAGTAAAGCATAGGATCTAAGTATATGGGTGAACGCCTTGATCGAGGAGCGAGAAGCTATTCGTAGTGGAGTATTAGATGTAGCTCGATTAATGGTTATTTCAGCTAAGACTGCTCCAAAGGCTCGTGGTGTAGATAATATCGTGTCTGCTATACTAGATAAACGCGAAGAGCTGGAGAGACTAGCTTCCAAGATGGAAGAACTAGCTGATAAATACGGGGAGTTCTTTAAACGAGATGCACAAAATGTCCGCGAGAGCGATGTAGTTGTTCTTATAGGCTGTAAACTAGTAGATATAGGAATCAAGACTCCGGAGAAATTGAAGATCGACGCTAACGTTGTAAACTCAATAGTTAATCTAGGAATAGCACTGGGATCAGCTGTTAAAACCGCGTCAATACACAACGTAGATAACAGGATAATGTATAGTATCGGAGTAGCAGCTCAAGAACTAAGACTCCTAGACGCGGATATCATTTACGGAATACCACTATCAGCTAAAGCAAAAAGCATATACTTTGATAGAAAATGGAAACAATAAACCGGTACTCGACATAAAGGGGCTTTAATTGAAAGATCACTCGGTATAATCCCCGCTGAAACTCCCCGGTTTCATCCCTATTTTAATATATTTTACCATAAACCCCCTTCATGACGGGGGTTTATAGGAAAACTACTTTGTTTCTTATATTTATTGTAAACTCCCTAGTTTACAATAAGGATAGGGGCTGCAAATTAGAGGTAACCCCCGTTACTATATCGGGGTATCGGGGTTTTATCGGGTAGTATGTGTTTAGTTGGGTTGTGGTTGTGTGGTTTACCAGTACATGTAGTATTGGTATTCGGCAGGGCTTGGTATTGACTGTAGTTCTCTTGCTTCTCTGCGTTTAATCTCTATGTAGGACTCTATTACTTCTTTCGGGAATACTGGTTTAAGATACTCGTGATCACATTCTAGCTCGTCTAGTGCTTCGTCTAGACTACGTGGTAGTGATTTGTACCCCATTTTTTCTAGTTCTCTTATCGAGTATTTGTAAGCATTATCACTTAATGGGGGTGGTGGTTCGATCTTCTTTTTAATACCATCTAGTCCAGCTAGTATAATAGCTGGTATTGCTAAATAGGGGTTTGCCATAGGGTCTGGTGGTCTGTACTCTATTTTCTTACTACTTCGTAGACTGGGTATTCTTATAGCTACGCTGCGATTACCAATACCCCACGCAAGCGTAGTTGGCGCTTCGAAACCAGGGATTAACCTCTTATAGCTATTAACGGTTGGCGATACTAGGGCCGATAAGCTCCTCCCGTGCTCGATTAGACCTCCTATAAAGTACCTAGCGGCATCAGATAATCCATACTCGTTACTAGAGTCTATGAATAGGTTCTTCTCGCTATTTAAATCGTGTAGACTTATGTGCATATGCATACCAGAACCATTATCGCTCGGTAGGGGCTTTGGTAGGAATACTACTGTATAGCCATGTCTCCATGCTGTGTTTCTAGAACTGTATTTAGACCATACTATAGCGTCACACGTATCTAGTAGTTTCATGTGGTTAAGCGTTACTTCTACTTGTCCACTACTAGCTACTTCGTGATGACTTTTAACAACGCGGTATCCAAGCTCTTCTATAGCATCAATGATCTTTTTCCTGATTTCAGCTACTTCATCTACGGGATTAACGACCTGATACCCTTTTCGAGGTGGTATTGTATAACTCGATCTGATCTCCGGTGCCGTGATCTTGAGGAGTTGTTTGTCATAGTTTATCGTGAGTTCTATGTTTTTGAAGAGAAAGAATTCTAGTTCAACACCAATATATACTCTGTATCCGAGGTTCTCGATATAATCACGTGCTCTTTCTGCTATAAACCTCGGGTCTTTAATGTATCGCTCACCGCTAGCACGGTATATGCTCGCTATACCAGCGTATGTATTCCTATCCCATGGTAATTGCTTAACTCTATCACGTGGTAGTCTGAGCTCTAGATCACTGTTTTCGATTTCTTCGAATCCATATACACTACTAGCATCGAATAGTGCGTTAATGTCATCGCTCTCCCTGTTATATGGTTTTTCAACACCGCGTAGAACACCTGCTAAGTCCGTGTATAGAAGCATTATCCTAGTTTTAGTAGTCATTGCTACAACACCTGTTTCACTAACATATATTTGGGTATAAGGCTTGTACGGAAAGTATTTAAGTAATTTCGGTAATAATACCGTATACTGTACAAATATCTAATATGTATAGGTGTACATTGCTTGCTCAACGTATTAGATGATCTGGACAGATTCCTGCTAAGAGAGTTGACGAAGAATGCGCGAATTAGTATACGTGAGTTATCTAGAAAACTTGGAATACCAGCTTCTACTCTCCATGATCGTGTTAAAAGACTCGTGAGACACGGTATTATACGTGGTTTTACAGCCGTGCTCGATGAGGAGAAACTTGGCTATACAATAAAAGCTC
Organism: Thermoprotei archaeon; assembly: GCA_040514375.1. Taxonomy (GTDB): domain Archaea; phylum Thermoproteota; class Thermoprotei_A; order Sulfolobales; family Desulfurococcaceae; genus QMWW01. The sequence continues at coordinate 42,528 of JBEVCI010000041.1, read as the reverse complement.
TTATACTAGCTAATGTAGATGGTAAACATATTATTGAAGTAGAAAGAGAAGTTGCTAAACATCCTAATGTTCAAATGGTATTGGATATTACGGGCGAGTTCGACGTGGCTATAGTAGCTGTTTTTAAGAGTATTAGCGAGTTAGACCGGTTTGTTAAGACTTTGTTGAAGAACCCCTATATCAAGCAGACTCGCACAAGTATAGCATTTAGAGTTGTTAAACAAACATTTAGTGTACCGCTATGAGAAGATAATATTGGTAAAGCTTAACACCCTCTACACAGTAATAGTTCTAGTAGTGATGAGCTTTCAGCGGTCCGAAGCACTATTGGAGTGTGGAGAAAGGCCGCTACTGATCCCCACAGAGCTTAACAGTTCTCGTAATAAGTTCTCATCTCGGAGTATTTTCTCGAGCTTATTATTGTGCAGTCTCAGTATCTTTCTCACAGGATTAGGGTAATCACTATACATTTGCTTAGATATGATTCTAACACCACAAGTCTTAACTTGATATAGTTTCTCGCGTATAGTTTCTCGCACACCATATCCGTTATTACCTGTTAGCCAGAATAAGCAACAATCGCTTCTCATAATTAATGGAGTGTCTTTACAACTACTATAAACTAACCCACGGGATTTAGCTAATCTCATGATCTCACTGGTTACTCGCGAAACCCAATTATCACCGGGTCTATACAGGTTTTCAGCCCTAGTAGTATATGGTCTCCAATCATATTTGGTAGTGTACTCTTTTAGGTCGAGTCCTAGTATCCTGGATACTGCATAGAGGTCTTCGATACTAGCTCGTAGAGATTCTGTTATAATACCCTTAACACCACTGGGTAATTCTCGGAGAAGCTGAGCGTGTTGTTCCTCAAGACCAGGTATTAGAGGCTGGATCCTAATAACAACCGGTATATTGTTTTCAATAAGTTTTTCTATGGATTGTAGCCTCTTATCGGGCGGTGGTGCACGTGACTCGAGTTTCTCGGCGATTTCGCTATTACTCGTCAATACGGTATACTGTACGAGTACTAGTTTCTTCTCACTCATCTTAACTAATAGGTCGATCCACGGAGGCTTTGTCAGCAGAGTAGACTTAGTATTCACTACTACTGGTATATTGCTAATATACGCGGTTTCGAGTAACTTATAGCTAACCATATGTTTTTCCTCTAGTTCTTGAAAGGGTTCTACGAGTGTTGATAATCGGAAATAGGGTTTTGGCGCCTCTATCTTTGCTAGTTTACTAGCTATTTTGCTCCATAGCCATAATAACTTAGCAGTGGTAACTAGTTCCTCTCCTCTATACCATCGCGCATAACAGTATATACAGTTGTAGCTACAACTACTATACGGTTCTAGTTTAAATACCGAATAACAGAGCGACGAAATAATATTTGAGGGTTTAATACCGAATATCCTATAATCGATCAAGCTATTTCACCGAAGAACATGGTAACGTATTAATGCGTTCCCCTAGGTAGGGGTCATATCCAGCTATTGAGATAATATATCGTGTTTTATCCATATCTATAAGTTTAGTATAAATAACACTAATGAGCCTATATCCGTTTCATAGGTGCGAGTGCTTCGAGAGCAGGGTTTTGGGTGTTTTTATCTTATGAATCGTGATAGCTCAGAGAGTAATAGAATATCCTTTGGAAAGTTCATGGAATTGTTTATAACGGATGATGTTAGAAGTGTTGCTCGTAGAATGTTTGTCACGAATTCGATTGATTCATTACTAGCTTATTCCGGTGCGGTTCTAGGTAATTTATTCGCTGGTAATGAGAATCCTGTTGAATACCTAGCTACTGGTATTGGTTTAGCGTTATCGGTTAGCCTATTAAGTAATTTCTTGGCTACCTTCTTTGTCGAAGAGGCTGAGCGTAGGATTGAGTTAAGAGAAGTTAGTAAACATTTACTGAAAGATATTAGTAGTAGTTTACTTGGTAAAGCTCCAAGAGTAGTTGCTCTCTATGTTGCTTTCTGGTCAGCTCTAGGAGCACTGTTGTTTCCCCTAATAGCATCAATACCATTTCTATTCTCGGTATACGGCTTGATCGATGTACTAGTAGCAGTAGTAGTATCCATAGCAATTGTTGTAGTAACGCTCTTTGCTCTAGGATATTATCTCGGAAGCCTCATAGGCAGAGATAAGGTGGTCTGGGGCATAAAACTAGCTCTCATAGGCGCAATATTACTTATACTATCCATTATTAGGGAAATAACGCTCTAGTAATAGAGGGATTTGATCTTATAATTCAACGTGTTTTAATTATTTGATAGTGTAGCAGCGAGTCGAAAAGATTTCCTAGCGGGTTTTTAGCATGCTTTAGAAATGTGGCATTGATAAAAATAATCATGTTTATGCGATCATGTAGTAATGGCTTTAGCTAAACCCGGTGGCGTGTCTATTGGATGTCCATATTTTACTCCTAGATGATATGCTAGTAATTGTAGTGGTATAATAGTTGTCATTGGGGATAGGTACCAGTTTGTAGAAACAACGTTTATAACTTCACCATATCCTTTGCCATCCGTTGATATAGTAATTAGCAATCCCTGCTTGTTTAGTATTTCTTTAGCTACCTTGTCATACAGTTCTACTGCTTGTTCCTCGATCGGCTTAATTACTATAACTGGATAGTTCTTTCTTATTAGAACCATTGGTCCATGTCTTAGTTCTCCGAGCTGTACTCCTTCAGCGTGAATAATGGAAGCTTCTTTTAGTTTAAGTGCGGCTTCGAGAGCAATCGGATAATTTATACCGCTTCCAACAACGTATAGGTCTTTCCAACCATAGAGCTTCTCTGCTAGGGTTTTTGTTTCTTCAAAATATCTCGGTAATTCTCTTCTCAACACCTCGGCATGACTTCTTATGTTTTTGACGAGATCTTCGTACTCATTACGTGTCATGTTACCCGTGTACATTCCCGTGTATCCACTTAGCATAGCCATTGCTACTAGTGTTGATACAAAAGTCTTAGTTGCGGGAACAGCTATTTCTGGACCAGCTCCTATGGGTAGATAGACGTTTGATTCAAGTGTTAGTCTCGAACCAATAACATTTGTAACACCTATTATTACCGCTCCTCGTTGTTTAGCGAGCTTGATACTATTGATTACATCGCTTGTTTCACCGCTTTGACTAATTGCTATAACTACTGTGCCTGTACTTACGTTTTCTAAGGCATAATAGGGGAACTCAGCTGCGCTCACAGCACTAACGTTCAAACCAGCCATTTCGGTGAAATAATAAGATGCTACGTATCCTGCGTGAAGACTAGTACCATTGCCGATAATGTATATGTTCTTAGCACCATAGAGGATCATTGATGCTAGTCTAAGGTATTTCTCCATTAATGAGTACGTTGTTCTGATAATAGCATCGGGGATTTCCATGATCTCTTTCAACATGTAGTGGGGATAACCCGCTTTACCCACAACCTCAGCGGGGTATTTCACACGTTTGCGTAGAAGCTGGTTTATTGGCACCTGATCTCCCGAGATAATGTCATAGACTCTTATTTCTTCTAAACCAACTTCTGCCACAGAATTCTCACTCAATACAATTGCTTCTTCGGCAAAACCATATAAGCTAGGTATATCACTCGATACATATACGCATTTTTCATCACTTCTAACTCCAATAACTAGTGGTTGTCCCTTCTGAACAATATAGAGTTTCTTTAAACCCTCTATAAGGGATGCAATAGCAAATGTTCCATTAAGTATGCGTGAGTATTTTATCAACTGTTTAATGATTTCCTGGCTTCCCTGATCAACGGCTTCCTCTAATAAGTGAGCGTATATTTCCATATCAGTTCTAGATGTGAATATATGTCCTCTTCTGGTTAGTTCCTTCTTAATATCCTCGTAGTTTTCGATAAAACCGTCTCCTACAACAGCTACTTTATTCTTACAATCACTTAGAGGATGTGTATTTTCGAGTACAGGCCATCCACGACTAGCATATCTCGTGTGACCTAAAACTATGTCTGAAGGAATATTTGCAAAATCTATTCTCTTAGAAACCTCGTCTAAGTGTCCTGGAGCTTTCCTAATGACGATCTTACCCTCTCTATCAAGATAAGCATAACCAGCTCCATCATAACCTCTATAGATAAGTCTTTTTAAACCCTCAAGTAAAGCTCCCTTAGGAACTGTATCTCTACAAATTATTCCGAATATACCTCCCATACAATATCACCAAAGCTATTCATTCTATCATTCAATAAGGTATTTACCGAGAGCGTATAATAATGGTTGTGTTGCACATGTAATTTGAACCGGATGAGTACTCTAATGGCTCTTAGGTAGTTCGATATTGAAAAATCTACGTACACTCTTCGGGGAATACTAATTTTGAGGTTGTAGTTTCTACCGGAACACTTTAGTTAAGCCGGATTTAAGGGTCTTGATAGTATAATCTGTAGCATCTTGTCTAGTAGCTTTATTAGTATTAGGGTTTTTAGTTATTGTCTAGACGTGGTTTTATTCGATTGGCTCGATTATGCCGTGTTCGAGGAAAGCTTTACTTATCTTTTCTCTCATCTCGTTTTTGTCTACAAGATTCTTTAAGCCTATAACTATCTTAGCTGCATCTCTCAATTCTGGCTCGTGTATTACTGACGCTACAATCACATCAGCGTTCGCGGCTTTTGCAGTAAGGATCTCAGCTATCTCGACTTTCGCTGGTACACCTAGTTCCTTTAATACATCCTCTACAAACATCTTCATAATAAGTGAACTACCCTGTCCAACTCCACATACAGTTAGTATTCTGAGAGGTCTATCAAGCTTATATCTATACTTGGTCGTGTCAATCACCCTTTAGAGTCTACTCAATATCTATTGTTAGAGTAAAGATGGTGAAAAAAGTTTTGAATTACCTTACGATCCCAGGAACGGGCCCAATAGACCTTTTAGGAGCCATATAATGATGTACCAGTCTGGATCCGCTAATGTGGCTAACTCCGGTCCATATGTTAGTGCTGGTAGGGTTAGTGCTTGACCAATTGCTAGGATTGCACCGTTGATTGCTCCTCCGAGTATTGCGCCTTTCCAGCCTCCAGAAGTATTTCCGAAGACTGCTGCTGCACCTCCTGGGAAGAATAACATGATCATCGGTGGTACTATTATTGCGAATCCCGTTGCTATAAATATGCCCATGAATATCAAGAATACTATTAATCCGCTAATGAATCCTATAATTACAGCAGTTGGGGCTCTTGGGAATACTACTGGACAATCTAGTGCTGGTCTAACACCTGGTATAACTCTTGTAGCTATACCTCTAAATGCTGGAACTATCTCTGCTATAAACATTCTTACTCCAGTTAGTAGAACTACTATGGAGATTGCAAAGTATATTCCTCTTATAAACGCCCATACGATCGGATTGAGATCACCTGCTAGTTCTTGCGCAGCAGTCGGGTTTATAAACCAACCCACAATTGCAGCAATTATCATTATTAGGCCTAGTATTATAGCTGTGCTTACTGCGTAGTCCTTGAAGAATTCAAGTCCCTTCGGGAATTTAATAGCCTCAGTACTCTCTTCGGGTTTACCAACAAATTTTCCTAATTTGAACGCTAGCCATGCAGCGAACGAACTGGTATGGCCATACGCGATTTCATCGCTTTGCATAACTGCTCTCATTGCTCCATGAATATAAGCAGGCTGTATACTCCAATAGAGAGCCATAACAATAGAGCCTATGCCAATTATCATCCACGGAGGCATATTCGGATTTATAGTTAACAATGTCGCTGTAACTGTTAGGGAAACCCACCACATTAGGTGTCCTGTTAAATACACGAATTTAAGTGGTGTTACGTAAGCTATTATCAGGTGAATTATAAAGCCTATGGTCATTATGATTGCTGCATAGCTTCCAAAATTAGCTATAAGATCATTTAAGCTAATGTACCCAGGGGGGTATTTTGGCTGTATACCAGCTGCACTGCCTATAAGGTTTTGGAAGTTTAGAAGTTCTTGTACGAATAGAGTTGCTCCAGCAATCATCATGCCGACTCCGATCATAATTTTAAAGGTGCTTGTCAGTATATCGCTTATAGGTTTTTTCTGGATCCACAGACCTATGAACCCTACTATACCCAATAGTATAATGGGCTGTCCGATGAGGTTTGTACCAATCCAGGCAAGAATATCAACAAGAGTGGTCATAAGATCATACCCCTGTACTACAGATTCCAGTACCTTACACAATATAGTTCTTAGTTTTATCGAGTAAAATATTTTGTCTCTATCCTGATTATGTACTTAAAAATCTTATACTGTTTTTAATAATGACAACATAAGCTTAAATTAAACCCTCTCCTCAGGATCAGGAATACGTTAAGATATCGGTATACGATTATACAAGACATATTATTTTGGATCAATGTGACACGGCACAGGCCTTATTAAATGCCGGGAATGTGAGGAAGCATCTGTTGGAGCATTTTTAGTAATTCATAAATAGCGGTACAACAGGGGATCAACGGTTCTAGGGCTCTAGGTAATATACTTTATTCGTATTTTGTATAAAAGGGTCTGGTAAAATACATTCAAAAAGAATTTGAGGTAATCTGTGTATTTATGGTACTTCGTATTCTTTTACAGTATCTAGTATTATTGCTGGATAAACCTTTGTTACTCCAGGTATTGATTCTAGCTCTTTATGTATCCTAGTTAATTCCTCGCTATCTCGAGCCCATATAACGGTTATTATTGGATGATCACCACTCGTTACTGCTATGAATTTGACGTATTCTCTCTTCTTTAGCTCCTCGACAACCTTTAGTAGTGCATCTGGTCCTACGTTTACACCCGTTATACTGACTTTGGTATACCCGAGTTTTGCGGGATCTACGAGTATTGTATAACGCTTTATAATACCCCTCTTCTCTAGTTTCTTAACCCGCTTTATAATAGCTACATCGCTTAATCCGACTTCTCTAGCTATCTCATTATAAGGAGTGCGCGCATTTTTACTTAGTATTTTAAGTATTTTCATATCTATTTCGTCAATGTTCATAGTTTTAGTCACCCTCTTTTCTTATTTCAAAGACACCAATGCGCTCGTCTATCTCTGGATCATTGGGTTCGATGTATTCTATGAGCTCATTATCTACTCCAAGATTCATAAGGACGTATTTAAAGTCTTCGACCCAATCACGTATTCCACAAGTTCTACAGAAACTACCTCTAAACCTAACCTTGACTCTATTATTCTTTATCTCTGTAATTTCAGCAACAGCTTCTGGCGCTCTAAACTTATTATAAATCTCAACGGCTTCATCGAGTATCTTTTTCAATGAGTCTTTATTCATTGAAAACACCTTATAGGAACAAACAAGGGATATGAGAGAAAAACCTACTCTACTTCTATCCTTTTACTATTCTCCCATAATCCGTGTAAGTTGCAATATTCTATTGCATGAATTGTTCCAGACTTCTTGAGTCTGACTCGAATTCTTAGGTCTGGTTCTGTAATACCGGGTTCTGGCATAAACCTAGCTAGTAGATAGGGATTGAACGACCTCCCGTCTTCTTCGAAGTATACTTCTATCCATCTAATAGAGTGTTCCACCGTATTAGGGTGTGGTCCAACCCATACTCTAATCTCGAATGGTTCATCGGCTTTCACTTTATCTGGTGCTTCAATCTTTGGCGTATGTGCTTCAATCTTGGATACTGCTTCACCACTAGCTCTCTCAGGTGAATAGATCAACTCATGGAGTTTGGCCATACTAAACCACCAATTTAGTTATCCTAACTATACTAATGCATAAACCTTACTTTAAACTTTTCCCTTTTTAACTCGGCCATCACCATAATCCATTGGAGCGAATTCTCGGAAACGAAAAACGCGTCACATTGATCAATAGTTATTTAATCCGTTAAGAATTAATCACAGATTACTCTTAGTAATTGTTCAGAACACACGTTGCTTTGGAGAATAGAAATGGTTAGAAGATCTGAGGCTATATTCCTACTAAAGAGAGCTAGAGCTTTTCTCGAGAATGCTGAGTATCTGTATAATAGGGGATTGTATGATCTAGCTGCATTTAATCTCGAACAAGCAGTACAGTTACTTCTGAAATACAAGCTATTAGTAGTGGCCGGGAGTTATCCCAGAACACATTCTATTAGAAGGCTCTTCAGAGCCTTAATAGAGGCTACGCGTGATAGTGATCTTGAGAGTTTCTACCTCGAAAACATAAATATAATTGGTGATCTCGAGAGCGCATATATTACTGCGAGATATTTACCGGTAGAGTTTGAGAAAAAGGAAGTAGAGAACATGCTGGTTTTCGCTAAGAAAGTTTTCGAGAAACTAGGAGCCGAATAACAATGAATGAGATCTGGCTTAATAGAGAGTACATCGAGAAGAGGAAATGGTATTTTGAGAACCTAGATAGAGTTGTTCAGATGATTAGGAGCGTGCTTGATAAGTTCTTTAGTAGCTACGAGATCTACTTATTTGGCTCAGTAGCTGAAGATGATTATACAATGGCTAGTGATATAGACATACTAGTAGTATCGGATGAGACACCAAAGAAGATATCTGAACGTTCAAGAATAATCTCGGAAGTATACCGTGTTATAGGATTTGATGCACCAGTGGAAATACATCTTGTTGACAATAAGGGTTTCCAGTGGTATAAGAAATTCGTGAAGAAATTCGTGAAACTATATCCTTAACAATGTACTTCCATCATAGTTGTAGTTCGTAGGACAAGTATTCATAAAATTGTGCTAGAACCGGGTTAATAGATTATTGTTTAATAATACACGTAGTTCTTAGTGTTTCATACTCTAATAATGTTCCTACCACTAGCTTTGCGCAATCTATTCATGATTGCCAGTCCTAATCCTTTTTCTTCTACTCCTTCTGCAATCGCGTATTCTATCCCTAGCTTGTCTAGTTCTCGTAATGCTGCAAATAGTTTCTTAGCTATAGTGAATAAGTTTTTCCTACTACCAATCTCGATTAATGTAACTCCTAGGTCTTGGTATTCGCTACAAGTCTCGCTACTACACAGTATTGCTATTCTCCTATACCTATTCTTTGCACGAGCTACTACTTCGCGGATACGGTTAACTAGATTTGCTAACCCAGTATTGTAATCACTAGTTTCTACTACTACAAGACGGGCCTCTGGTGCATAGTGGCGATACTTCATACCGGGAGCTTCCGCTCTCTCCGCCTCGCTAATCCCCCTAGCAAAATCTGGTACCTCGATCTTCTTCCCAAGTAATTTCTCTACTTCTTCGATGGGAAGAGCACCTGGTCTCAGTAAGCGTGGAGGATCATGTGTAAAATCTATAACTGTTGATTCCACACCGTGTAGTGTTTCGCCAGAATCTATTATTACTTCTATAAGACCATATAGATCATCTATAACGTGTTCTGCTCTCGTTGGCGAGGGCTTACCAGATCTATTAGCACTTGGTGCCGCAATTGCTGTTTCAGCGTACTCTATTAGCTTTAGAGCAACAGGGTGTGCTGGTGATCGCACGGCCACTTTTGGCAATCCAGCAGTAACTATGTCTGGTACTACTGGTTTTTTCCACCAAACAATTGTAAATGGGCCTGGCCAGAGTTTTTCAGCTAGTCTAATAACTTCTTCGGGTGGTTCGCGAACTAATTCGAGAAACATCTCTATACCCGTAACGTGTACTATGAGTGGATTATCTGGTGGTCTACCCTTAACTTCGAAAATCCTCTTAACAGCATCGGGTTTACTAATTAGTGCTCCGAGCCCATAAACAGTCTCTGTAGGAAAAGCTACTAGTCCGCCCTCTCTAAGTACTCTAGCAGCATATTCTACTAACTTGTGGTCAATCCTCTCGGGATCTATCCTTATAACCCTGGTATTGATTCTCATTGTTATACCCTATTAATCCAGATAATTATTCAGTAGTAGCTACTGGTAGTAGTTATATTTTCTTCCACATATACTAGTGTTATGGTATACAGCCTAATATGGTGGAGTGCATTGTCTAGTCTTAGAGACGAGATATATTCCCTACTCAAGAAATTATGTGATGCTATAGGTCCTAGTGGTTACGAGGATGAAGTACGCGAAATAGTTATTGAAGAATTTAAGAAAACAGCGGACCAGCTTTGGACAGATACTCTTGGTAATGTTATTGCTGTTAAAAAAGGTGGTGGAGAAGCTAAGCTAATGCTTGCAGCTCACATGGACGAGATCGGAATGTTTGTATCACATATAGATGATAATGGTTTTCTTAGAGTAGTACCGATTGGTGGTATTCCCGAGAGAACAGTGATTTACCAGAAAGTAAGGATCAAGACTAGAACCGGTAACGTATTGAGAGGAGTTGTTGGTTTAAAACCACCACACATACTCAAGAAGGAAGAGCTCGAGAAAATACCAGAGTTCAAGGATATATTCATCGATATAGGAGCTTCTTCGAGGGAAGAAGCCGAGAAAATGGGCGTTAGAATCGGCGATATAGTAGTATATGATAGAGAACTAACAAGGCACGGCAACAACCGTGTTACTGGGAAAGCTCTTGACGATAGATCAGGCTTAGCAGTACTACTAAAGGCTTTTGAGCTGATCGAGAAACCGGGTGTTGACATATATGCTGTAGCTACTGTACAGGAAGAAGTCGGGCTTAAGGGTGCACGTACAGCAGCGTTTGCTATATCACCTGATGCTGCAATAGCACTTGATGTGACAATAGCAAGCGATGTACCAGATACACCTAAGCACCTATGGTTTACACAACTGGGTAAGGGACCGGCTATAAAGATTGTTGATGGACGTGCTGCTACGGGCTTAATATCTAATCGCAGGCTAGTCGATAAACTGGTGGAGATCGCGGAGTCTGAAAAGATACCTTATCAGTTAGAAGTGCTCGCTGGTGGTACTACTGATGCTTCTATCATAGCATTGAATAAAGAGGGTGTTCCAGCAACAACTATATCAATACCAGCACGCTATATACACAGTCCTGTCGAAGTAGTTGATCTCACTGATATGGAGAATGCCGTAAAACTAGTTAAAGCATTTAGCGAGAAAGTAGAGGCAGAGTTCCTAAAGAAGCTACATGGTGAAAAGATAAAGTAATTGTTTTACCAAATCCTCTTTTTCTTAAACTATACTTCTCATATTATTAGTAGGGGTTTTCTTGAAGTTTACTAGGAGAGAACTATCCAAGAGATTAAGACGCGCTACTAAGATTTTACACAAGTTGGGATACAATGTTGAAGCATCCCTAGAAGAACTACTTGAACATCTATCGGCTCCTCAGGTACACGGCATAGATATAGGTGTGATTCTCTCGAATGACTACCTCTTAGCTCGCGAGATACTAGTTATGGACTGGCTTAGAGAACACGGTATTGAGCTCACTAAGCTGGGCTATCTGTTAAACCAGAAAATAGTACTAAAGGGATTTATCGAAGTAACATATGATCTCGTTGAAAAACTCTGTAGTGAGGATAACCTAGAGTGTATACACTTACTAACAAGTATAGAGCACCTTATTGAAGACGATAAACTACCACCAGAGTTTAGAGACAAGCTTATAGAACTCTACAATAAGTACTATAACCAAGTACTCAGTAGAGTATCGGGTATACCTCTGCTTATCGAAGTATGAACACTCAGGGCTTCACGGTATGGTTATTAAACTCGTATTTATTGACCTAGACTTGACTATATGGGATCACTGGGATGCTAGTAGGCTTAAACCACCATTCAGGAGAGTTAGCAGAGACTGTATCGTTGATAGTACTGGTGAAAGCCTCTGTCTATACCCTTGTGTACGGGAGTTCTTAGGAGAGCTGCGTAAACGAGGTATACTGGTTTCTTCTCTTAGCTGGAATAACCCAGTAATAGTTCTCGAGATACTGAAGGTATTGAGCTTGAATAGATATTTCGATTTTCACGGTATAGAGTATACGCCGGAGAAGCACTTAGTAGCAAGAAAGGTATTAGAAGAGGTTTCAGCAAGGACTAATGAAGTGATTAAGCCCTGTGAAATAGTGCTTATAGATGATAACGAAAAACACTATCAGCAGCTACTACACAGTATTGGAGAGATCAAGTATATTAAGCCTGGAAAGGACTATAGCAGTCTCTGTGAATTATTACATAGAATCGATGACGTATTCGTCTAGTAGCCGTTTCTAGGGTTTGCGTGCATAGGGACAGTATAGCCTAATATCCAGAATTTTATTTTCTCTGAGTAGGTATACAGCACCGGTAGCCGATACGCCATATATTATGACGGGCTTATAGTATAGTCTAGCATACTCTACGATCTCCCATCCAGTGTTATTTACTAATGCACTAGCTGTTAGGAGTACTACATCGCTGTGCTGTATAAAGTATTTATTGAGATTACCGTCGATGATGAGTATGCCTCGCTTCCTATTCCAAACGGTATCGCTTCGAAGATCTGTTACTAGTAAGTTATCACGATATATCGTGTATAATTCTTCGACGTGTCCGGGCTGGTAGCCTATATGTAGTATTCTAGTAATACCGTGTTCACTATAAAGGTAGTGTGTCATTTTGTAACCACATAATAGAGGCTCGTTTTTACTACAGTGTAGCGTTCTATCTATTAGTCCTAAGTGATTAAGAATAGCATTTAATACTGCGTGGAAAAGGCTTGACCATGCAATACTTGTTAAATCTCTTTCTATAATATTCCTAATACTGCCTCTGTAATTTCTCGGTGCTACGGTAAATACTTGTCCAACCCCTTTACCGTATTTGCATGTTAACATTATCTCTGGTCCACGGAGAAGAGCGTAGTCGTCTCCAACGATTCCAAGATCTCTTCCGGAAACGGGTATACACTCGATTATGGAGTCCAGCTCGATCTCGTACTCAGGAATTAGTTTAAGGAATAGCGATTTGAGGATCTCGGTATATATCTTAGCGATACTACTGGTATTACTCAATACTATAAACCCTTAAACTACTTATTGGTAATTCCACGTAGACACTACTGCCTGGACTTAGTCCATTAGCTACTGCTTTTAACTCTGTATTACCGATCAGTATGTGTACATATCCTTCGCGAACACTAGTTACTATACCTTCGAAGCAGTTTGTTCTACTGCATGGTTTTTCATGTACTACTACGTGATCACTAGGTATCGATACGAGTATTCTGTTTCTAAAATAGCTGGGATCGATACTAGGCACTACTAGCTCTAACTCGTTACACTCGGTCAATAATAACCCTTTAGCTAGTAGTGAAACAGGTTTACATTCTAAAACGTTTAAGTAGTTCATATATTTTCCCATACTCTCTATAAACCCCTTTAATCCTCCACTATATAGTACATGCCCATTAATCATGAGCGCATAGTGTGTACTCATCTTAATGGCTTCATCGATCTCATGTGAAACTATAATAGTCGTTACGCGGCCCCTCCTCACATAGTTTTGAAGAATAGTTAGGAGATTAAGCCTCTGGTCAGGATGTAGCCCTGCAAAGGGCTCGTCAAGAAGGAGTATCTCCGGCTCTATAGCTAGTATTCGTGCTAGTGCTACTTTCTTTTTCTCACCACCACTGAGACTATGTGGATACCTATCGCGTAGCTCGTATATGCCGAGAAGCTCCATATACTCTCTTGCTTTCTCTATAGCGATATTTAGTGATATACCACGTGCTCTAAGCCCTATTAAGACATTATCTAGTACTGTCATGTGTGGAAAGAGGGCTATAGACTGTGGTAGATAGCCGATGCGCCTACTCCATGGAGGAATATTATCGACGCTTTTGTTATCGAAGTATACATTACCACTATATTGTGTTAAACCTGCTATTACACGTAGTAGCGTTGTTTTACCTGCACCATTAGGGCCTACAATAGTTAAAACAGATCTGTCCGGTATCTCTAAATTAATATTCCTTAACACGTAGTTAGATACGTTAACAAGTCTAATACTGACCATACTTACCCAGACCTCTATATCCCCATTTAGACGTGATCTTGGACTCAATATACTCTATAAAGTACTGTATCGCTAGTGCTAATATGCCCAATAATATGATCAATGCTATGATCTCGTCAACGCGGATTAGCGAATATGCTTGAACCATCAAATACCCAAGACCACTACTAAGAGCGAGGTATTCAGTAACAAATACTAGTCTCCAACTATGACCAGCTTCAAGTTTTAGTAGTGATGCTATATGTGTTAGTACTAGCGGTAATACTATATAGCGTACTAGTTTCCAGCTATGTAAACCAAGCGTTAAAGCAACATCTAGTATATCCCGGTCTACGGACTTAGCACCACTGACTATGGCATATGCTAATGGGAATCCAACACATATTGCTACAACGGTTATGGGTAATAGATCGTTTAAACCAATCCAGATCATTAGTAGTGGTATAAACGCGAAGGAAGGAGTAACTGCTATGAAAGCTATAACTGGGTAAACAGTGTCTCGTATTATTTTCGATAAGATAGTAGTTATTCCGATGGCAATACCAGTTATTATTCCCAGAGAAAAACCAGCTAGTACTCTCAATAGCGTGGTTATTAAGTGGCTTAACAGGTTGTGTTTGTAGAACAGATCTATGAGAGCTAGTAGTACTTCGCGTGGACTCGGTATTAGAGGCGAGCTATATACTAAGCTTATAGTATACCATAGCGTTGTTAAGATGCCTAGTGGTAGTAGTACTCGGAGGAGTAGTTTGTTATCCATACTCAATGCTATTCAACACCCTTTTATCAATAAACTCGGAAACGCTGATTCTATGAGAAAGTGCGCCCAGCTCGACGAGATAAGTAATATACTTCTCGATCTCTCCCTCATCTATACGTATATCGAACACCATATTTTGTAGAGAATTCTCTATAATTCCTACATCAGTTGCAAGGTATTTTGCTACTATTTTTGCAGCTTCATCTGGGTATTCATTTATGTATTCTACAGCTTTTGCGAGAGCACGTGTAACAGCTAGTACTATGTCGAAGTATTTTTCTAGATATTCTTCTCGAACAGCTAGGCCACTACCTGGCATGTCTGGCCATATCTCTCGACTAGTTAGTATAACGTGTGCACCCATAGATTCAGCTAGTGAAACATAGTGTTCGGGAAGACTAGCTATATCGGTTTTGCCGGTGAGAAGCATAGTAGTAGCTATAAATGGTGGTGTTCGCTGTATACTAAGGGAAGACACGTTGTATTTTCTCATAGCTAGTTCTAGGATAAGCCATGTAGGAGATCCGGGGCCAGAAGCTGTAGCTTTACCATTTCTTACTTCTTCGAAATTTGTTATATTGTGTTTAGGGCTAGTGAGTATAGCGTATCCGTGATTATGCATCATTGCAACCAGCTTTACTGGTACACCCTTCTCACGAACAATTAGTAAGGGACCTATACATGCAATAGCAAAATCAAACTCACCACGTAGAAGAGCTGCTGCTAACTCTAATCCCGTGGAGTAAACCTTATACTCAACCCTAATACCTTCTTCCTTGAAAAATCCCTTATCTAGTGCTACCCAGAAAGCTGATGAATGAGTATTAAACTCTACCGCGAATCTAACAGTTATTTCTTTGTATCGTCCATGCTGCAAGTGTATATATAATAAAGAGATCACTAATGCGGCTATAACAAAAACCGCTACAAGCAGTACTAATCGCTTATTCATGTCATATCCGCCTTTATGACATCAAAAACGTGTAGCAAGGATTAAAAGCGTTACTTAACAATATTGTCATATTAAGGTGTTTGACAATGAAATACGGCTTCCTTACACTCAGTCAGGTAAGAGTCCTGAAATACCGTATCCTAGGATACAGTCTCCGCGAAACAGCTTCTAAGCTTGGTGTTTCTCACCAAACAGTAGCAGTTATCGAGAAAAGAGCCTTAGAGAATATTAGAAGGGCTGAAACAACACTGCTAGTCTATAATCTTTTGTCTTCAAAGGTTAAACTCATAATAAGACCTGGTACTAAGCTAGTAGAAATACCATCGATCCTGGTCAGAGAAGCTGATAAGAAGAATGTGAAAATACGTGGAGACTTTACGTTGATATATAAGTTACTGAGATATAGAGCTGGTAATTGTATAAGTAATGGACGAGTAGTAAAACCCGTCTTAGTACTAGTTACTAGAGAGGGTTTGGTTGAAATATATCCTTTCAAAGAGATAAGGAGTATTTATGAGGAGATCGAGAGAATAGGTTAGGTTTTAAGCGCGGCTTAGCATCATATTATGGCATAGTGTACCATGGCTTAGGATAGTTATAGGGGGTTTCTGAATTGAATCTCCTGCTTTTAGTCGATCTATTTACTAGATTTCTCAAAATAGGTATAGTCGGGTTTGGCGGTGGTTGGGCCATATTACCAATTATTTATAGGGAGCTAGTCGAAGATGCAAAATGGCTTTCCGACTCTGAGTATTTAAACCTAGTAGCTATTGCTGGTTCGACACCGGGACCTGTAGCTGTTAACGCTGCTACGTATGTTGGTTTTAAACTAGCTGGTCCTATTGGAGCCGCGGTAGCTACTCTTGGTGTAGTATTACCACCGTTCACAATTATCTCTCTCATAGTCTATGCTATAACAGGCTATATCACCAATAGGTTTGTACAAGCTGTTCTCAACGGGCTTAAATCAGCTATTATAGGATTACTCGTACTAGCACTACTAACTACTGTAAAAGGAGTATACGAGTCTTTACCAAAGACTCCACAAGTAATAGCAATGATACTAATAGCTGTCTTTGTAATTGTATCCGTACAAGTGTTTAGGATACATCCACTATTAGCGATACTAGTATCAGCTCTAATAGGCTTAGTACTGGGTCTTGCGGGTATATGGTGAAAACACGTTCACTCAGTGAAACGCGTGTCTAAAAACGGCGTTATATACTCGGTTAATCGCCCATGCGACGTCTAAGCCACTAATCCACGAGAGTGTTGGCGGTACTGGTTTACCGAATGCCTCGAATCCCCTCTTCTCAAATACTATGTCAATCTCTTCAGCTAATCTCTTCGTTTCGAATCCTTTCAAGTACTTATTAGCGTATGTGATCGCTCTCCCAATATACTCTACCTGTCCTCTCTCCACGATTCTTTTATTAATACTTGTATCAAGCTCAAACACTGTGCCATCGTGGTATCTTAGAACAAGTTTATAGCCACGAGATTTTACGCGCTCAAGTCCTCTAATACCATCGAATATCCTAGTACGCGGATTTCTAAACTCGGTTTCTTGTATGATATAGTTTGGCGATATACTCCTTTTCTTATATAATAGCGGTTTATAGTTATGCATAATGATCACGGTATCAGCTAGTGGTATATACGCTGATGACGCGCTAGATACTATAACGAATCCTATCCCAGTCTTGGAGATCATGCTACGAGCTTGCTCAGCTAGTGTTCTTATGGGTTCTTCCGGGATGATCTCGGCTATAAACTTGTCTTTATATAATAAGTTAGTAGCACTAGTATCTTCGTCGATAAGTATAGCATCAACACCTAGTTCAATAGCTTCACTAAGTGAAGCAGCCATACTAGTTGATCCGCTAGCATCTAGTGATGAGAAACAAGTAGTAGGGGTATTTCCCGGTAGTTTTTCTATAAAACTTGATATGTCGACACAGTTAACAATACGCCCATCCTCAGCTTGTACGTATATCGTCTTGTCTAGCGAGGCAACATATTCTCTACCATCACCACGTATGTGCGGATATATCGCTTCAGCTAGTGATTCTAATAGTGTTGTTTTACCATGATAACCACCACCAGTAACTACTACGAGTCCGCGTTTAATGAGAGAACCCGTTATGGTCCTGCCACTCGGTAATTTTATAGAAACTCGGAGTTCTGGTGGAGAAGTATAGGGTATTGCATTAACTAGTGGTTTATCCGATAAACTCGATTCGCGTGGTAGAATGCTATTGTCGGCTATAAATGCTAATCCATTATTTTCCCTAACATATTTCTTCAGATACATGTGATCGTGGTATAGGCTAAGATGTTCTCTGATATCATCAATAAAGTTATCTAGGTGTTTAATAAATGAAAGAGCACTTGACACCTTTGTTGTTAGTAACTCGTAACATTTACGAGCTAGTATTTTACGTCCACGAGCTGGCAACCCAACATGTATTCTCATAATAATCTCGTCTCCCCTAATCCATACAGCACTTCGCGGTATTATAACGGGGCTTGGCCTTGGTATTCCAAGATAACAACTATAACCAGAACCACACTTCTCCCTAACACTAATCAGCGACTTGTATAGTCTTCTATAGAGATAATCGCTCAACGGAATAATATTCTCTCTTTTCAAAAACGTACTTGGGAGCTTATGAGTACTGCCTGGAACAACGATCTCGATTACAGACGGTGGTGCATGAGGATCTCCTTGGATTATTGTAAAACGTGCTTTAAACCACTTATAGTCTATAACGTATTGTTTCAACATCTTATACGCTTTATAACTCCTACCCCTAAGTCTTTCCAACAAGCTTTCTAGATCACTCAAAGTAATAGTTTTCACAAATATCCCCTATTCCCAAAGTATGCATGAAATAAGACTACCTTAAGACTTAATCTTAAGGCATTTAGGGTTACCCGGTATATTCGAGTATTTGAACAGTCGCACCAGTAAGTGTTAATGTAGCTAGTAATTAGTAATGTGTAATCTATATCCTATTCTCCAAATACTGATAGGGTGGGGGTGTGTACTTATTATAAATACTGGCTCGTATTATTTTAAGTTAGGGTATTAAAGTATTCGAGAAGAGCGCCTTGCAGAGAAGTACGTGGGAGGAAGCTTTGAATAAGCCTTGTGGACCATATAGGCATCGACATAGATTTGGCCGCGGTAGACCAATGATTCCGCGATTTATTAGTCGTGATTATAAAGAGTTGATCTTTGTCCCAGTATCACCCAGTAGTGCTAATATCAGTAATACCATAGATATCTACCCTGATGAGTTAGAAGCTCTTCGTCTTATGTATATCGAGAAGAAGAGTATTGACGAAGCAGCTAGTATAATGGGTATTTCACGGGGTACTTTTTGGAGAATACTAGATAATGGTAGGAGAAAAGTCGTAGAAGCCCTCGTTTCTGGTCGTCCTCTCCGTGTAAGGATCGAGTAAGGTTTATATATTTCTGAGACATATCTCAAAAACGGTGATTTAGATGGGTTGGAGATGGGGTTGGAGCGGACCCTATCCAGGTAGAGGTCCGTGGAGTCATTTACCACCACCGCTGAGACCCGGATGGATATTTGGTAGAGGTTGGTGCTGGTATTATCTATGGCCTTACTGGCATCATCCGTATTATGCATGGACATGGTGGTATTGGCCTAGAATATGGTGGCCTTGGTGGGTATCCCCGCCATATCCGTGGAGCTGGTGGTATTATAGACTAATACCATATTATCCATACTTTCCATATATTTATGCATGGTGATAGGTTATGAGTGAAGAGAAACCACCATATGGCTATAGGTATGGCTGGAGGAGATGGGGTAGAATGTGGGGATGGTATTACCCGCCTCCACCACCGCCGCCATACTACTCACCGCCTTATTATCCCTATTACCCACCGCCACCGACTGATCCTGAGATGGAGCTGAGGTATCTCGAGGATTATAAGAAGGTATTGGAAGAGGAAATAGGGGAATTACAGGAAGAGTTAAAGGGTGTAGAGGAGAGGATCAGAGAACTCAAGAGAATGCTTGGTAGAGAATAAAGTACTTTATTAAGACTTTTCTTCTCCTACTATTCCTTCTAAATACCAGTTAATAGCCTTCTTTCATATTCGTTATCTCTATTGCTAAGTCTTTTATGAGGATTGTTCCATTAACTTACTTATAGAACGGGGTTTTATGGTGTCGATGACGTGGACGAGCTATACTTGGTAGTTGATGTTGGTGCTACTAATACGCGTGTAGGAATCGGTACACGTGGTAAGATACTTGATAAAAAAGTTTTCAGGACTCCGCGTAGTGGCGGTGAAGATGCTGTTGCTAATGCCATTATTAAAACAGTTGAAGACTACTATAGTGGCTTCATAGAGCGAGTTAAAGCAATAGGAATAGCTAGTATTGGACCGCTTGATATTCGTAGAGGCAGAGTTGTTAATACTCCTAATTTACCGATTAGGAACTTTGAGTTATTAGAACCACTTAGAGAATACTTTAGTAAACCAGTATATGTATTGAATGATGCTGTTGCTGGTGCTTATGGCGAGTACTATTATGGTGCTGGTAAGGGATTCTCAAATGTAGTCTATATAACGATGAGTACTGGTTTAGGTGGTGGCGTTATTGTTGATAATCACCTATTAATTGGTAAAATGGGTAATGCTCATGAAATCGGACATATAGTGGTAAAGTATGATAGTAAGGTACGCTGTGGTTGTGGTGGATTTGGTCATTGGGAAGCATATGCTAGTGGTTCCGGTATTCCGAGATTAGCTAGGATATTAGCTGACGAGTATAAAGGACCTGTTACGGATGCTTATATAGAGACTATTAATGGAGTTATTGATGCTAAGAGACTATTCGACTATTATAGGAGAGGCGATTTATTCGCTAAAAGAGTTGTTGATGAAGTTATAAACGCTTCTATAGCGGGGCTATCAACCGTCATAAATGTATATGATCCCGAGGTAGTAACTATTGGGGGTCCCGTGTTTCTCTATAACCAGGACATTCTCTACGAGCCAATAGTTAAAGGAGTATCACAACACTTAGTAACAGTCAAGCCGCTGATTAAGCCAACACCGCTGGGAGAAGACGTTGTACTGTATGGTGCATTGGCACTAGCGGTTAATCCTCCCAAACACTTGTTAAAGCTACAGGGTTATGTTAGTGAATGATCAGGGCTATACAGTATTGTTTGAGAAAATAGTATTTACAAAACACGCTAGGACTCGGATGAGAGAACGTGATATTAACGAGGAGCAGGTTCTAGAAGCTCTTGAAAATCCTGTACAACATGTTTACGATAAGTGGAATGACGTGTACATAGCTGTTGATCAGAGGGGTTTTGCGATCGTATATGCTTATCGTGGTAGCTATATAGAGATATTAACGGTTCTAGGCAAGCGCGAGTATGAAGCACTAGTATCAAAGTATGGTTATAGTAGGTATAGGGTAATACAGTAACTATCCAATGTGGACACGTTCTAAACAGCATAGTATTGATGGGTGTTATTGGATAAAATACTATATTGAGTACCGCTTTGAGTTATGTTAGCGCATTAAGTAGGATCCTGATAGACGCTATGAGTATCAGAGCGCCTATTATTCTTCTAAGAGTTGTTCTCGGTATATTTACTGCTATGTGTGGTCCGATAAAAGCACCTATGATAGCACCGATACTAAGGGGTATTGCTATCCCCCAGTTTATAATACCATCGACTACATGCCTCGTAGTGGATACTAGTGCTGAGGGTAGTATAACAGCCATTGACAGAGATACTGCTATAAGGGGGTCAAGTCTTAGTACGTAGATAAACATAGGCATATTGACAACTCCACCACCAAGCCCCGAGATACCAGCTACTAAACCAGCTAGAGTACCCGATAAAGCCCCTAAGTACCACCTATTACTCTCCTTATCCCTCTTTTCATCGGGATTATCTCTTCTCTTGCTTCCAGCTACTATCATTCTTATAGAACCAGCGAGTAGTACTAATCCAATAGCTAGCAATAATTGTTTAACAGGTAGTATAGCAGCTAGGTAAGCTCCATAATACGCAGTAATCATCATCGGAATAACTATGAATAAATACAACTTAATGGGGAATCTAACACGTTTTCTAAAATACCTATAGCTACTAACAACGCTGTTTACAAAAACCATAAACTTAGTAGAACCAACAACTAGCTGAGGTTGAACACCAAGATAGTAGAGAGTAGGTACTACTAGAAAACCTCCACCAAGACCACTCATAGAACCAAGTAATGTAGCTATAAAACCTACTAATAGATACAGCAACTCACTAACCACACTAATAACCCCCTAGTAGTCATAGCAGCACTGCTTCTCTAACTAAGCGGTAAACAACAGTATTCCAGATATAATGGTCTCGTACTAAAAATATTTCACTAAACTAACCACGATTCACTACTATAATCGGAAGACCCCGTTTATGAGAATACATACCTTTACATCAGAGAAGAGACTAGGATATTAGAACGTTTTTCACTTAGGTATCAGCTAGGATACCCGGTATCCCTATGTGATACGTGATAACATGAAGATATTAGTTGCTGGTTTTAAGGAGTTATCGCTTATCGATGTTCACGGTCATCCCTCGTCTGTTTTATGGGTTTGTGGTTGTAATTTGAAATGTCCTTTTTGCCACAACTGGTTAATTGCTACCGCCGATCCGAGGTACTGTGAACTTGTAGAGATAGATAGAGTTATTGAATGGGTTAGAGAGAGTTCTATGCTTGTTGATTATTTCCACGTAACTGGTGGTGAACCATTATTACAGGTCGACGCATTGCTTTCCCTCTATAGCGAGACTCGTCGAATGGGTTTACGTAATAGTGTTAATACTAATGCTACACTACCGAGTGAGCTCGAAAAACTGCTTAGAACGGGTGTGGTTGAACACGTTGCTCTCGATTTGAAGATTCCATTCGAAGAACTAACTGGTATGGGGAATGCGTGGAGGAGTTATTGGGATAGGTTTAAGATATCGCTGAAAATACTCGGTGATTATGATGTAGTTGTTGAGCTTAGAATACCTGTAGCACGTGAACTAACACGTAAATACCTAGATAGATACTTAGACGAGATCGCATCATCGCTAAAGCGTATTAACAGGCTCTACGTAGTGGTTAACCCACTTATAGGCGAACCCCTTGTAAATCCTCGAGATAGGGAATGGTCTAGGAAGTATTGTTTTCCACGTGACGAAGAGCTTGCTAGTGTTAGGGATTCCATAGAAGCGATAATAGGGTGTAAAGTAGTGGTTAAAAAATGGTGGTAATAGAACATTGTCTAGTGTTGAAAAATATGTTAAAGAGTATCTAGAAGCTAGTGTTTTTGATGTATTCGATAATGCTAACAAATACGCTAGTCCTACGGGTTTGTTTAACTATGTTATGGATAAATCGCTAGAGAGCATAGTATCTCGTGTTTTACCGGAGAATGTTTATAGGCTTCATAGTGATGGCTATATCTATGTGCATAAACTTCCATATAGTTTATTCGTTCCTTATTGTTGTGGACACAGCATTAGGAGGTTCTTATTAAAAGGACTCAAAACACCCACGGTATACTCTAAACCCGCTAAGCACTTCAATACCTATGTTGATCACCTCGTAAACTATCTCTCTTCGATGCAACAGTATTTCTCTGGTGCTCAATCAGTTAATGCTGTAGAGCTATATGCCGGGGTATTCATTAGGAGGGATAAACTAGGGTTTTCCGAGGTTAAACAGGAAATTCAGAGAATGCTTTTCAACTTGAATTTCCCAACGAGAATTGGTATGCAAACACCATTTACTAATTTCACGATAGTACTTGATGCTGCACGTGAAATGTTGAAAGGCGATAAAGCCGTATACGGCGGTGTTGAGGAAGATCCTCTTGGTACTTATCTTGATGAAGCAGTAGTATTCGTTAAAGCACTAGCTAGTAACCTATACGAGGGCGATGGTAAGGGTTTACCATTTACATTTCCCATACCAACACTAATGACTACTAGTAAGTTACTCTACGATGATCCAGAGCTATTCGAAATGGTATTTAAAACGGCTGCGCGTCGCGGCAGTTTTTACTGGTTGAATACTAGAATGGTTGATCCAGATGCGGCTTTTGCTATGTGTTGCAGGATTAGTATTGATCGCCGGTATCTTGTAGAACTTAGGCAGTATAGGCTCTCGAAGACCGATCTAGAAGAATATAGGGAAGAAATTATTCGTAGGATCGAGTCTATTAGAAGCGGTGGTTTATGGGCATTACCTGATATAACTGGTAGTATTGGTGTAGTAACAGTAAACTTACCTAAAATAGCTTGGGAGTCTCGCGACGAAGATGATATCTTCTACGAGAAGCTCGGTGAAATACTTGGTATTGTTAAGGAAGCTCTCAAGTGGATGCGTGAGAGATATCATAGATTATCGAGGCAGTATCCACAACTATATAGTATGCCTCTCGAGTATATACCCGAGGTATTCATGTTAGCGGAATCACCCTTCTTTAACACAGTAGGCATTATCGGGTTACCCGAAGCGGCTGCTATACTAATGGGTGATCCAAAGCTTTGGAAAGAACCTAGTAGAGATAAATTCCTATACGCGCTCAAAATTATGAAGAATATACTAGAGTTTATTGTAAAAACAACGCGTGAGTGGGGTATAGAGCACGGCTATCCATTTAATGTAGAAGAAGTTCCAGGCGAAACAGCTGCTGTAAAACTTGCTGAAAAAGACCTAGCTAAGTATAAGGATATCGGAGAGTACATGTACTCGGCTGATACGCCATTCTATAGTAGCAGTATTATTCCATACTATGCTGATCTACCACTAACCGAGAGAATCGAGGGAGAGTCTTATCTCCAGAAATACTTTACCGGTGGTGTTATGATGCATATCTTTCTAGGAGAAGAGCCTGATCCAGAAGCACTAGCTAAGCTTACTAAGAGGTTAACTGAGAATACAGAACTCATATATTGGAGCTATACCCCGGCTATAAGCTATTGTGAGAAGTGCAATAGAGCGTTAACCGGTTTGTATTCCAAGTGCCCATACTGTGGAAGTAATACAACTATATGGAGCAGAATTATTGGCTATTATCGGCCACTCATTAACTGGAACCCGGTTAGGAGAAGAGAGTTCTGGACAAGAATTCACTATAAAAGCACACTCTAGTGCAGAGGATTCATAGTGGGGGTTAACTGGGTATTAGCTTTATAAATATATTGAAACTCCCCGGTTCCAATAGAGGTTCTAGCGACTAAATCTGTTTAATCCCCCTTTCTACACTCCCTATATGTTTTTTCCAGCACTATGGCTAGTTTCTTGATAGATTCACAAACCTCGGGTGAGACTCTGTCGCCAAGTTCTATACTCTTAACTTGAACCCCTAGCAAGTATATCTCTTTAACACCAGCTACGTGCTTTAGCAGTGCTAGTACTTGTTTGAGTGGAATATTATGTGTAGAAGTAACTGGTAGTTCTTCTCTAATAGAGTTCTCATCTAATAAAACGAGATCTCCGGGTTCTAGTTTCTCAGAGTATACAGCATCTATGATCAGGAGTTTCTCGGGCTTGTATTCGCTTATCTCTAACATACAGTTTTCAAGCCCGTATTCGCACTCGACTATGGGTAATCCCTTATCTTTAAGCAGGTTATACAATAAAAGTCCAGCCTGATCATCGGATCTAAGCGGGCTACCAACACAAGCAATCATTGTTTTATTTCTGAGGATTTTACAAAGCTCTCTATATAGCTCTTCTAGGGACAAGCTTAGTGAACACCGATGAGAGGAAGTGAAAGAAAGTTAAAAAAGGTTTTTACTTGGGAGCATTACTAGCTCTTCTTAATAGGTCTTCCCACATAGCGTCTACGTATTCTTGTAGCTCTTTTACGAGGTGTCTGTTCTCGGGTCTTAGGAGGTGGCGGAATCTACCCTGTAGTTCTAAGAACTTCTCGATAGGTTGTTTTAGCTTAGGGTTCCTAGCTATTGCTAAGCTTCTATCGGTTAACATGTATCCTGTTTCTGGTGTCCATTCCCAGAGTGGGAAGTAACAAGTATCTACAGCTCTCTTGGAAATCTCTATTGCAAGGCTTATATCGTGTCTCCACCCACGATCACAGCTGCTAAGCGCGTGTATGAATGCTGGTCCATTAGCGTCTAGTCCCTTCCTAACTTTTCTTATAAAGTCTATCCAGTGCGCTGGTGTTGCTGTTGCTACATATGGTATTCTATGTGCTACCATGATATCTGCTATTGGTTTCTTGTGCTGCATCTTACCCGGTAATACCTTGCCTACAGGACTTGTTGTTGTCCACGCATATTTAGGTGTACCACCACTTCTCTGAATACCGGTATTCATATAGGCTTCATTATCATAGAGTATGTAGAGTACCTTGTGTCCTCTCTCAGCCATACCGCTTAGTGCTTGGAATCCTATATCGAATGTACCACCATCACCAGCAAATACGACTACATCTACATCCTCGTATGGTAATCTACCGGTTCTCTTCATAGCCTTAATAGCCGCTTCTATACCAGATGCTGTTGAAGCAGCGTTTTCGAATGCATTGTGTATCCATGGTACTGCCCAGCTCGTATATGGGAATATCGTTGTAGCTACTTCGAGACAACCAGTAGCTGTAACAACTATTGTGGGTCCACGGAACGCGAAACTCGCTAGTTTAACGATTATGGGTGCAGCACATCCAGCACATAATCTATGACCAGGTAGTAGTGCTGGTCTCTTCTTTTCAGCTAGTTCTCTCGGATTAAGTATTAGTGGTTCTTTACCCTTCCAGCCAGGCTCGTATATCCATAGTTTATAAGGTGGTTCGCCTTTTTTAACCGGGACTTGGGGTAGGGTTTGAGTAGCCATATACATATACACCTCTTTACTCTCTTACGCCCAAGAACCTGATCCTCTCCTCTGTGTATCCCTTCTCAGCGATTTCTAGTAGTTCTCTGAACATTTTCTCGATAAGTTCTGGTGACGCATCTCTACCGCCTAGTCCGTAAACGTAATTTACTAGTATTGGCTTCTCCTTTACATTGTATAGTGAGGTGTTTATTTCGAGGAAGCTTTGTCCATAACTACCAAAGCTTATGCCGCGATCCATTACGCCAACAACCTTAGCTCCCTTTAGTATTTCTGCGAGTTCCTTGTGTGGGAATGGTCTAAACATCCTGATCCTTACCATACCGACTTTGTGTCCTTCTCTTCTTAGTTTCTTGACAACGGTTCGCACCGTACCAGCTGTACTACCCAGTACTGTTACGATTACATCCGCGTCTTCTACAGCGTAGGGATCTAGTACTCCATCACCGTATTTCCTACCACTCAGCTTATACCACTCTTCATTAACTTCACGTACAACTTCTGGTACGTGTTTCATAGCTTCTACTTGGTGCATTTTGTGCTCGAAATAGTAGTCGTAAAGGTCTAGCGGGCCGAATGTGAGTGGTCTAGCGGGGTTTAGCATTAATGGTACTTTTTCATCGAAGTAATCCACTTTGACCTTCGGGACCTTCCTGTAGCCGCCGAGGAACTTGTGTACAACCTCGTCTGGTAGTATTCTGATATCTTCTAGTGTATGGCTTAGGAAGAATCCGTCTAGGTTAACAGCTACTGGTAATAGTACTCTTTCATCTTCTGCTATTTTGAATGCTTGTATAGTTGTATCATATGCTTCTTGTACATTCTCTACAAAGAGCTGGACCCACCCGGCATCACGCATGCCGTAAGCATCGTTGTGGTCACAGTGTATGTTAATAGGTGCTGAGAGAGCACGGTTAACAACAGCTAGTACAATAGGGAGTCTTAGACTAGCAGCAATGTATAGTATTTCCCACATAAGTGCTAATCCATTAGCAGAAGTTGCTGTGAATGCACGGGCACCAGCTGCTGCTGCACCAACACATGCGCTCATAGCTGAGTGCTCGGACTCTACAGCTACGAATTCTGTGTGTACTTCACCATTAGCTACGAATTCCGAGAATCTCTCTACAATGATTGTTTGTGGAGTAATAGGATATGCTGCAACAACGTCTACTAGACTCTGTTTAACAGCCCATGCTACTGCTTCGTCACCGTTAACTGTTAGGAGGATCTGCTTCTCGGGAGGAATTTGTGGGATTTGCTCAGTCATTTCTTTTCACCCAACTTCATACTCGGGCTTCATTTCAATAGCTTTAACTGGGCACTCGTGTGCACAAATACCACATCCCTTACAGTAGTCGTAGTTGAATACGATCTTCTCGCCATCCCATATAACAGCCATATCAGGACAATAGATCCAACACAACATACACTTAGTACACTTGTTATAGTCTATTACTGGTCTTAATGCTCTCCAGTCACCGGTCTTGTAGTCTGTAGATAACCTGTACGCTACGGCACCGATAGGGAGTTCACGCCAGCCACGGAGCTCGGACACGGGTTTTACACCTCCCGGGTTTCTTCATAAGCTCTTTTAACTAATTCTATGTTTTTCTCGGCAAGAGGGCCTGGGAATCTCTCTTCTATAGCTTTAAATACAGATTCTAGTTTAACAACTGGTACTGCTTTTACAAGTGCTCCGAGCATTGCAGTATTGGTTATTGGTCTCTTTAGTATCTCTAGAGCTAGGCGTGATGCTGGTGTGATATATACTTTATTCTCCTTACCCACGCCTATTACTTCACGCGCTTTGCTTGGATCTCCCTCATAATTACTGATTACTATACCGTTTTTCTTAAGACCTTCAGTAATAGCTCTGCTACCGAGTAGCGTATAGTCAAGTACTACTACAACGTCTGGCTCGTAAACCATACTGTGTACTTCTATGGGTTCGTCGCTAATACGGGTAAATGCTAGTACTGGTGCACCGGATCTCTCTGGTCCAAATGCTGGGAAACTTTGAACGTGCTTACCCTCTAGTGCAGCAGCCATTGCTAATAGGTTAGAGGCTGTCCAAACACCTTGTCCGCCACGGCCATGCCATCTGATTTCTATGAACAATTTACGACCCACTCCACTAGCAATGCTATACTGTAGTTATACGATAACACGGTTAAACTAAATAATGTTTTCTACCATAGGGACTATCTGGATGAAGAGTGATGACGCAACCGAATCCCCGAGGATGTGGTTGCAGGGACTACCCGCTGACACCCCACTACTAGCTGGTGCTTTGAATGTGTATAATCACTATTGATTTCTACGAGGAAGAATCATTCGTAGAGAAAATACTCGAGTTCTTAGTTCCTATATTCAACAACATTGGTTACAAAGTATGCGGTACACGTAGTGATTACAATTATACCCGTGTCCTAATGAATAAGGAATGTAACAATGTATCTGCCAGTAAGTGTCCCGATTACGTTGTTGTGAGAGAATATGCTGGGATAGCGGAGGGTTGTGATTCAGTATTAGTTATTACAAGAGAATACACCGGCGAAAACCATAGAGTAATTAAGGTGGATGAATGGGATCCTGTTTATCTAGCTCTACTGTTATCTTCTATGATGGGTATTCCACTAGATTACGTATTGAGCGGGATTAGGGATAAGAGATTAGAGAAAATGGCTTTAATGGTTTATTCAAGGGCTCTACGAATACCCATCGGCGTGAGAGTTAATAGGGTTTGTTTAGAGGAGTTCTAGTAAAGACTCTGCTTGGTGTAGCTAGGTTTGGGTCTTCGCGAGGATCTCCGAAATGATCCCTGGCAAGCAGCTACTAGGTTTAAGGATAGAGTATATGATCTAGCCGAGGTCATCGACTATATCAGGAGCGCGCTTAGAAGCAGTGACCAAGACGAGCTGTACAATGCTATAGAGTTTATACGTGCTCTTAGAAGCCAATTACCACTAGATGCCTATAAACAAATATTTAGTCATGTTTTCACGGATAAGCGTATATTAAGTGAATTAGTTAGATCCGATAACATACTCAAAGCTATTAGTAGAAACTATAACTATGCACTCGGATTGTTAACACTGCTTGAATCACTAGTATTAATTGGGATGGAAGAGCTGCAGTACCAAGTAATACTAGAGCTTCTCAAAAAAGCTGCAGAGAAACTGAGTGATGATGAGTATCGAGAATTATATAGAGCCATGATACATGGCCCTATTAGAACATTAGGAGTTAGCATGTTAGCAAGGCTACTTCGTGAAATGTCAATGATTAGGGGTAATGATAAACTTCTTATGTTTAAGTCAGAGCTTCTCGTATCAATCCCTCTAGAATATCCTGCTAAAGTACTTGCAGAAAACGAGTCTCTGGTAGAGGGGTTAAGGGATTTACTAAGAAATACTGTTGAAGAAATACTACTGATTTCTAGCGACAAACCCGATATAGCACTAGAATCCTATAAGGAGATCAGGTTGTTTATAACGCTATTAATGTCTCTATGTGGTAGACCTGGCGAGGAGAATATGTGTGGTATTGTAAATCAGGTGCTAGAACCATCTAAAACAACTATTGATACGCTAAGTAGGGTTATGGCTGGATATTTAGGTGAGGAGTCTGGGTTGAAAAACATTTAGGGGAAATATGCATTAACTAGCTAAAACAGGTGGGCCGGTAGCTCAGCCTGGAAGAGCGCCGCCCTCGCACACCCCTCTATACCGGGGTCGGGTTAGGCGGAGGTCCCGGGTTCAAATCCCGGCCGGTCCACTTTCTTTTATACAACTATACCGTACTTTGTATCGTTAGAATTACTATAACGTTAATACTCTTTAACTCCGATGATACAATCCGGCGGTACATATTCTACGAGGAAAATCTTATCTGTTGCTTTATAGACCTTGATACCGTGTCTTGATAGGCATTCGGGACTTATTGTTAGAACTACTGGTTTTCCGTGGCGTTTACCAGTTTCGAGTGCTAATAGGGGGTCTATCGTCAGGTGTACATATAATCTCTTCATAGACCTAATACCCTCTTTTAGAATAGGTTCTAGGTTTTCTCTGGAGGTACCGTGATATAGTGGCTTATCTACGCGTATCTCTGTATAGCTAATATTTACTCTTATACTGTGACCGTATCTAGCTCGTATTTTATTACCAGATAGTTCAAACCTACCCTTAGGATCTAGTATTGCAACAGCATATACGTGTTCTGGTCTAACCCATTGATAAAGTTCTTTATTCCGCCACTTTTCCCTAATCCCTTTTACAATATCTTCTATTCTAGCCCAACCACCCGGTTCTAGCTTGATTCCTATTTCATGTGGAAAATGTCTTAGTATACCACTAAGTAGTTTGCTAAGCATTAAGCGTTTAGTACCATCTAGGAAAAGCTCTGCTTCACTACCACAGTGTATTCTATCCTCGGTATATTCTCCACATACTCTACACTTATAAATAGGCTTCAAACGGATCACCAAAACCGCTAATACTGCTCATCGCTATTCGTGGTTTCACTATATTTACAGGTTATATATCCCAACCCCTTTTAGTATTGAATTATTTTTCGAGTTTAGGAAATTAAATAGATCTATTGGAAACATGTAATCTAAATACATGCTATGTTCGATACTACTCAACTAGTTTCAATACATTTAAACACTTATACGAACATAACAAAAGATTTATAAGCTATTCAATGGTATTATTAACTGATTGTAGTAAAGAAATATGTTATTGGTGTATAGTTGTGAGTGAAGAGTATTGTGGGATATATGATATTAGATTCCTTATGAAACGTGGTATAATTCTCTCACCACCTCTTTGGAGAACGCTCAAAGCGGTTATTGAACTCAAAGAAGCTACAGCCGATGATTTATCGAAGCGCACTGGTAGACCACGTACTATCGAGTCTCGCTATCTAGCAGAGCTTAATAGACTCGGTATTGTTGCTAGGAAGAGAATTAGTAGGCGTGTATACTATATAGAGGCTATAACAGCCGTTAAAAAGGCTCTCGAAGAACTTGGCCCAGATATACCCATTGAACAGCTCGCTCATCAGATTAGCTTACCAGCAGATATTGTTAAAATGATTGTTGAAGGTATTAAAGCTGGTAAGTACTAGAAGTGAAAACTAAAAAGACTATAACCTAATTGATACTCTAACAGTTTTTTCCTCAGAACCCTCTACATAGCTTGCTTCTAGAGAGATATCTCTAATAGTGCCATTCCTGGTTTCATCAAGCAGATTTACTAGTGCTTCAACGAGTTTTTTCAATAACCTACTCCTGCTGCCAAGGCAGTGTATTTCTATTAGAGTATCTAGTTTTCTCACTAAATCATCACGTATCTTGAATGAGACAACCCGTGATTTTGGACGGAAATCAATTATTATAGTATTCCCTTCTCGCCTAATACTCATAGTATCTGGCAATATTGCTGGAATGTTCAATATTTACACCTTTTTAGAAAAACTATTGAAATTTCTATAGATTTCGTCCATATATTTCTCTTATGTAATCGGAGATCGGTATGTGATCATAGATATGTTTTTAAGGAACGGAGACGAAAATTCCAAAATCCCGATAATGTAGCTATGGAAACTCTGTCTCAAACACGCTGATCATCGGGAAATCTTTATAGGCTTCTACAAGTATATAGTATAGATGCGCGCCGACCCCTAGGACACCCCGTTGGCAGCGGGGGTTGGGATGATTAGGGGGGACTCCCCTGGGCACCCCATTCTCTAATACTTATACTAGTACTAGATCCTGATACCTCTCTCTCGTAGTTTTTCTATAAACTCTTTTAGAGCCTTAATGTTCCACTCATGAACACTTCTTCTTCTCTTATCAATTTTAAGTCCTAGTTTCAATGCTTTCTTAAAATCTAGACCAACAGCTTCTAGTTCTCCCTTACTAAATCCCTTACCCACTCTAAGACCCTGGTCAACACCACCGTGTTCCCTAAGTATAGGTCTTTTTACAAGTGGTTCAGGAGGCTTTACATCATCTGGTAATTTTATCCTCTCCGGCATACTCATACACCCTAAACTATGGACTATAACACCATATAGCTTTGTAAAGCCTTATAAGAGTTAACTATCATGTATGCTTGAAATAC
The DNA here is from genome assembly GCA_040514375.1 of Thermoprotei archaeon. Taxonomy (GTDB): domain Archaea; phylum Thermoproteota; class Thermoprotei_A; order Sulfolobales; family Desulfurococcaceae; genus QMWW01. The sequence continues at coordinate 9,803 of JBEVCI010000041.1, read as the reverse complement.
TTAAAAGCTGGTTCTCCTAAGTATTATTCATAGGTGATTACCAAGAGTTGATAAAACGGTTAGTATTAGACGTATTAATACCTAATAAGATATCAATAGTCGAATTCGCTGAAAGTCTCTCAAAAGTTCCTGGCGTAGATGCTGTTAATGTAACTGTGAAAGAAATAGATGCTGAGACACAAACACTCATAATTGTTGTAGAAGGCGAAGATATAGACTACATGAGTGTTAGGGATCTGATCGAGAAAATGGGTGGTGTTATCCATAGTATTGATCAAGTAGTTGCTGGAAAAAGGTTATTAAACCTGCCAGAAGAAGTTAGCGAAGAACTCTAGCTATAGTTATGTTGATTAGTAATGAGTAGCAAGTTCCCAGATATAGTAAAACTACTGGATACAGCATTTTCACAGGCAAGAATCCTCAATATAAATGGCAGGCGCTATGTTTACAAAAGCTATAATCGCGAAGTCGGTATTATCAAGTGGTTTTTCATAAAAGTAGCTGGTATAACAACTAAGGTTTATCCCTATACAGCGGATCCGTTGCTGAGGATGAAGCGTGAACTAGAATTTATAGACGAATTAAAGGACTATCTCGGCTTGCCACGGGTGATCCTTAGAGACTGGATCGGAAAATCTATTGTTAGAGAATATGTTGAAGGAGTAGTATTCGACCCGGTATCCGATCCCATAGAGTATAGGCATATTGGTGAGCTCTTAGCTCGTATACATAGTTATGGATACGCGCTTGGGGATACCAAGTTCCAGAACTTTGTAAAAACCAGCGATGGATATATAGTAGTAGATTCTGAACAAGCGATAAAAACCAGCGATTATGGGTTTATGTATTGGGATATAATAGTATTTACTGTAACATCCATATATGGGTTCATAAGTAAGAAACCGTTAAGAGCACTAGTAGAGATAAAGCCTCGATTGAGAGAATTTCTGGGCGGATATATTGAAAGGGGTGGTTCGCTGGCTGAGACGGTGTTGAAGTGTTATACTAGGTTTAACTATCGGGGACTTGTATACATTCTTCTTCCAACACCGTACAATATACAGTATTTTAGGGTTATTGAAGAACTATTATAGTGGAGTGATGAATTACTCCCGGAGAGACTCGAAGGGATGATCTAAACATACCCGGCTGACCATGCATACTATTCCCATTATAAGGTGTATTGATACGTGGAGAAATGGTGGATTATAGAAGGAGTTAGAAACCCTGCATATATCAACTTTGCTGGCAGTTACTGGAAATACTATCCAGTAGCCTTACTGGCATATGTTATTGTGTTTCTCTCGTTTACACTCCTAGAATCAGCTGGTATACTACCAGTAGGTTCTATCTTTTTAGCGATAACGATATCGCTATTCACTGAGCTAATACTAAGGTTCTCGGGACTGTATCCTCGTAGATTAACTCGTGCTGATATAACATATATCAAGAATTTACTTAGAGCGCTAAGTAGGCATATTGTTAAATGGGCTATTCCTTCTAGAGAGGTACCAGTAGTAGCTCTACTTGATAACAAGCTAGTACTGATAGTACACTATGGCAGGAGCGGTCTTGAGTTAATGGTTGTAAAGCCATTAGTACACTATACTGTTAGGAAGTGTAAACCACGTATAAGAATTAAGAAAGTGTATAGGAATAAGGTACTTGGTAAAGAGAAAGGTAAGGGGTATTTATCAGCTGGTTTATTGGAGATAATTTATCCTCATCTCGATATTCGGAATATGTGTTACGAATCACTCGCTAAAGCTATTAAAACCCCGATACTACTAGACTATAATAAGTTCTATGGAGAAATAGTATCTAAGTTTGAAGAGTATACTAGCGATCTTATGTTGCAGGAGGGCGGTTATCGTGTATATCCTAGTCATAGGAGATACTCACATACCCGATCGAGCTGATAGGATACCGAGTCAATTACTCGAAGCCATAGAGTCTGGCAAACCCTGGGATATAGCTGTTTTCACAGGAGATTTTACTGGTAAAGAAGTATTAGAGTGGTTTAAGAAACTGGGTCGTGAAATACACTATGTAACGGGTAATATGGATTATTTACCACTACCACGTACAAGAGTTTTTAACGCAGACAATATCAGATTCGGTGTTCACCACGGCGATGGAGTATATCCTCGGGGAAACCCCGTAGGTTTAACCAGAATAGCTTCTAGTCTAGGCGTAGATGTATTGCTAACTGGACATACACATAGTCCCTTCATAAAACACGGTACTACTCGTAACATATTGTTAGTAAACCCTGGATCTCTTACTGGTGTATGGGGTGGTGGAGGAGGGTCTATGAAACCCAGTATGATGATTATCGAAGTAAGTAACGATAAGCTTAGTATAGAACACTATGAACTGGAACATGGCAGGCTCAGAACACGTAGAATAGTTGTTATTAAAAAAGATAATGAGTGGATACTACCGAGCTAGTCACACTCCCTAACTAACACAGGGTTAGTTGCAGAAAGAACTGTTTCGTTGTATTTGTAAAAATTTATTGCATAAGTATAGGTTCTTCTCTTACAGTTTCTGTGATTAAGTAGTATTTCTAGCTAGAATGACTAATAGTGGGATTATGATTAGGTTGTGCTTGTGTCTTCTCTTGCTTTTCTAATGATTAGCAGAGAACCCTCCTTTCCAATCACTACTACTTTATCGTCACGAGATACGTCTTCTACTGCTCGGGCTCTCCAGTACTCACCCTCAACTAGTATGAAACCCGTTGAATCCTTGGGTATATCTTCTATAGCTTTACCTGTTAATCCGATCGGTATAGTTTTAATTTTTACTGGCTGTTTCTTTGCTTTAATAACTTTGTAGAGAGCAAAACCAGTAAATCCGCCCAGACCCAGTCCTATAGAAACACCTATCCAGAACAGCATTGCTTGGTAGCTGGGTGCGACTAGGTATGAAGGATTCAGTATTGGTAATAGTGCGATCGAGATCGCTATTAGGAGTACTCCTGTAAAACCTAGTATTCCGAAACCGGGTGTTACGAGTTCTATACCCAGTGCTGTAGCACCAATGAGTATGAGGAGTATGCTCACGGTATTTGCTGAGAAACCGGTACCGAGTAGCGATAGTATTATAAGACCAGCACCTAGCGGTATTACGGGATAGTGCCCACTGAGTACGCCGAAGATCAGTAGTAATACGCCAATTGTTGCTATGAGGCTATTGACTATTGGGTCGCTTAATGCTCTTATGACATGTACTCTCAAACTACCACTATACTCTATAATCCTAGCGTTTAGTGTGTGTAGTGTATAGTTTCTACCAGTATCAAGTACTACGGTCCACCCATTAATCTTCTCCAACAACTCGTCGATATTCTTAGCAATAACCTCTATTACGTGATACTTGAGAGCCTGTTCTTCATCTAGGTAGAGGTTCTCGAGAACAAATAGCTTAGCAGCTGTAATGTTCCTACCACGGTCTTTGGCTAACCCGGTTATGATTCCTACGATCGGGTTTATTATCTTAGACTCGTTAATCGGTTTATAGGTACCACTAGTAGGGTCGTAGATCACCGGCTGTGCAGCACCAATGAGTGTTCCTGGAGCCATAGCGGCTATGTGCGTAGCCATTAGTAGTAGTGTTCCAGCACTCCATGCTTGTGCTCCTGTGGGGTATACATAGCCTATTACCGGTACGTTGCTGTTTCTAATTTCCTTTATGATCTCATCGGTAACATCTAGTAATCCTCCGGGAGTATCGAATATCATTAATAGTGGTGCATCGAGTCTCTCAGCTTCTTCGATTGCCTCGCTAACTAAGTGCTCCACGCCATAATAGATCCCGCCATTTATCCTAATCACAACTACGTAGTTACTGCTCTGCGAATATACAGGTATAGAGGGGTTGAATAAGAGTATGAGTATGAAAAACAATAATATATAGATGTATCCGTGTTTAACCACGACTCTCACTACCGGTTTTTGCCCTTGAAACACCAAGTACTGTGCCGAGTAGGCTTGTATCAATACCTAGTGATGTAGGGGTTATTATTACCATATTCTTCTCCCTAGCAATTTCTACCAGTGTATGGAGTTCACGTAATCTTAGTGCTGCCGGTCTCTCCTCATAGATCTTAGCTGCTTCACCAAGTATTTGTGCTGCTTGTCTCTCACCCTCAGCTTCTATTATCTTAGCTCTTCTCCACCTCTCGGCTTCTGCTTGTTTAGCCATAGCTCTAAGCATAGCTTCTGGTAGTCTTACTTGTTTCAGTGTTACAGCTGTTATTTTTATACCCCACGGATCAGTTACCTCGTCTAGTATTTGTTGTAGCTTCTTATTGATTTCTTCTCTCCTAGATAGGAGATCATCTAGTTCTACTTGTCCAATTATATCGCGGAGTGTTGTTTGTGCAAGCATTAATACCGCGTAATGGTAGTTCTCTACGCGAGTTACTGCTAGTACTGGGTCAAATACGCGATAGTACACAACAGCATCAACGCCAACGGTTACGTTATCCTTGGTTATTATCTGTTGTTCAGGCACGTCAACAGCTGTTATTCGTAGATCAACTTTTATGAAGTTGTCAACAAAGGGTATTATAAAGAATAATCCAGGGCCTTTAGCACCTAGTAGTCTACCGAGGCGGAATATTACTGCTCTTTCATATTCTCTAACAATCTTAATGCTCATCGATAAGAATATGATCAGCAGTATCACCAGGAATATTATACCGGGTAGCATCTCGATTACTTGTAGGTATACGCTATTAATGAGCATTGCGTAGATAATCGCTTGCGTAGTAATCCCCCCGATACCATCTATATCTTACTAAATACATGCTCCATAATAACGTTATTTACCATGGTACCTAGAAATTAGCTGTTACTCGCGAAGTACTCTATAATGCTTTTAACCAGTTCTACTAGCTCGTAGAGACCATAACTAATACGTAGTGGTAATCTAAGCCTAATCCTAAGATCTCCTACTGGAGGTATATGCAGAAAAACGGCTTTTGCTCTATTCTCTAACGCATACAGATATATCGTATAGGCTACTGCATTACAGAGATATAATCCGAGAGTATTAGAGGGACGTATATCAAATCCCTTTTCCTTGAGATACTCTATTAGCTTCTCAAAATCCACTTGGATATTAACTACTAGAGGTTTTCCTTTCCAAAGAAACCCCTTATATTCGTTGATATCACTATAGCCATAGTTTACAGCAGCTAGTTCTAAGTAGGGTTTATCTATGCGCGGACTAAGACCGAGACCGATAACGATCTCCGGCTTTAATTCTTCGAGGATTTTCCACAGCTCTTTTATAGCACTATAATTTACTCGGAAAATCCTTCCATAAACTCTATAGCCGCTAATGAGTTTGTCATTGAGTATCGAAGCTATTAATCCGGAAGGGTTTGGATGGTATATAGTATAGTCTTTTCCACGATACCAGTCAAAACCGGTTACTACTACGTTTTTCTCCATATCTATCAAACCTAGATATCTAATTTTAAGAAATCCTGTTTAGAACTATACTTATATAGTGTATACTCTTTGTTCTCTAGTGGCTTACGCATTATGTATAGCTTTTCGTGATAAATCAGTAAGAAATCTCTTTCTCTAAGTTTAGACCATACTTCGCGAGTAGTCTTCATCTTGTGCTGTATCTTGATAACCTCTTCCTTTAGTATAAATCCTGTGTGTAGAAGTACTTGTAGAACATAGTGTGTTATTGGTACATAGTGTTTATGTATACGGGTATCACCAACTAATATACCGAGGTAACGACCGGGTTTTAAAACCCTATACATTTCTCTACTAACTTGACTAAATAGTAAAAGGTATTCTTCTAAACTAGATGTTCTAGATAAATCTCCCTCTATCTTCTCTCTTGCGCCATATCTTATAATGTTGAGATAAGGTGGATGTGTTGCTATTAAATCAATAGAGTTACTAGCTATTTTATCTAGGTTTCGCGCATCTCCATAATAAATCTCTACACGTGCACTGAGTATATCATCAGTAGTTATATCCATACCTAGTTCTCTAACGTATTTTTCGAGTTTCTCTCTATTTCTAAGTATTTTCTCTAACTCGTAGAGCCTGTGTAGAGTTAGTATTACAGCATCATAGTTTATATCAACTCCTATACAGTTTCTCCCGAGTAGTTTTGCTTCAATACATGTCGTGCCAGAGCCTATCATCGGATCTAGTACTGTATCACCCGGCTTAGTATACATTAGAATTAGTGCGCGTGGTATTTGTGGTGCCCAATTACCCCTATAATTACCGCGATGTGTAGCCCAACTACCACGTTTAGGAAAACTCCAAACCGTTGTTGAAACATCCATTAGTTCTTCAGCAGTGGGTAGTAATCTAATCCTCTTTATTGGCTTTAGCTCAATAACCTGATCCTCTACAACTACCTTATCGTTCTTTTTTATGTATTCGAGGTATTCCTCGAAAGAAACTCTCTTCATACTCTTAGGAAAACTCAATATGTAAGCACCAGGCGTGGATTAGAGGGTTTATTGCTCATAGGCTTTCTCGCCAATAGCTGGTACTACTATTGTATTTTCTGGCGGTAACCTTATGGTTAGCTCCATACCGGGTGATACACTCATTGTATTGGGTAGGTAGATCACAAGCCCTTCTCTACCTATTTTGAGTCTAGCCTCGATCTTATCTCCGAGAAACATTGCTATATCAACACGTCCACTCAACACATTATCCATAGAAGCTACTGCCTTCTTATCAGTTACTAGTCTTACTGTTTCGGGCCGAATAACTACAGCTACTTTACGTGGTAAGTCTTTAACTGTTGGTACACCCACTAAGTCTTTGTCAAGACCTGGTACACGTACAACCACATACTCGTCTTTCTTCTCCACTAGTTCTCCGTATAGTATATTACTTCTTCCCAGGAAATCCGCTACGAATAAGCTATTGGGTTTAAAGTATACCTCGTGTGGTGGCCCGTACTGTATGAGCCTGCCCCTGTTCATGATCGCGATCCTATCACTAATGCTCATAGCTTCTACCTGGTCGTGTGTAACATATATTGTTGTTATACCAAGCTTCTTCTGTAGCCTCTTGATTTCTTCTCTCATCTCAATACGTAGTTTAGCATCAAGATTGCTAAGAGGCTCATCAAGGAGTAGTACACGGGGTTCAACGACTAGTGCTCGTGCAAGTGCTACGCGTTGTTGTTGTCCACCACTAAGTTGTAGAGGATAACGGTACTCGAGACCCTCTAGTTTAACTAGTTCGAGTACCCATTTAACTCGTCTCCTTATTTCATCCTCGGTTAAACCTAGTTCACGCCTCCTAATCTTAAGACCATAAGCTATGTTCTCGTATACGGTCATGTGAGGCCATAGTGCATAATTTTGGAATACCATAGCTGTATTACGCTTATATGGTTTGAGAAAAGTAACATCTTCGTCATCAAAGTATACTCTACCCTTCTCTGGTATTTCGAAACCAGCTATTATTCTAAGCGTTGTTGTTTTACCACAACCACTAGGTCCTAGGAGTGTGAAAAGCTCGCCAGACTCTACCTCGAATGACACGTTATCAACAGCTACTACTGAGCCGTATACCTTAGTAACATTCTCAAGCCTTACACGAGTCACTCTCTACACCTCTACTATGCACCTATAAATGCATATCTCTGCTTAAATACGACAACTATAAGGAATATAGCCATGAGCTGGAATAGTATTAATAATACACCCATACTAGCAGCTATTTGTACACCATATACTGTATGGCCTTTATACATGTTCATCATGTAAAACGTCATTGGTGCTTGGTCTGGTCTTAGGCCACCGATAGTAATACTCGTACTAACCTCCGTACTCATGTATATAAAGCCTATTACCGCACCACTAACAATATACGTTGCTATAAATGGTAGTATTACACCAAAGATCACCCTAGACCTAGACGCTCCTAGATTAAGTGCTGCTTCCTCGAGTGCTTCGTGAACTTGCTGGAAACCAGCATAAACAGACCTAACTACAAATGGTAATTTTCGAATACTATATGCTATTATAAGTACTATCCATGCCTGAAACGTAGTAGGACCGGATACCGGGTTTAAAGGCATTACAGCATCTCGTAGATATGGTCCTATCCATGGAATTTGTCCCAGAAATGAGGGTAATCCAGCGAAGAAGTAGAAGTATCCTAGAGCAATTACTAGACCCGGTACAGCTAGTGGTATTGTCGCTAGTGTATCTATTAGTGATGTTAATCCTCTTATCTTTACACGACTAACACTATATGCTACCATTATAGCGATTATAGTAGCTAGTATTGTTGCTAGTGTCGCGTATGTTAGTGTATTCCGGATATATAGGAATACATCGGGGTTTCTAAAGAGTGTTATAAAGTATTCTGGCGTTGTTCTTGTAAAATCTAGTTGGAACCCGTAAGGCGGCATTATGTTAAATGCTAGCAGTATTACGCCTATTTGTGGTAGTGCGGTAAATATTATGAGTGGTACGAGTAGTAGATATACTAGTAACTTACCGATGAGTCCTAGTCTGTGTTCTCTGAGGATCCATCTACCACCACGGCTGATCATTGCATAGCTTCTCATACTAACATAGCTACGTATAGCAATGAAACCAGCAGCTGCTAGTAGTAAGAGTACTATGCCTAGAGCAGCTATTTCTGGTGATACGATACCCTGTTCTGTTACGAAGCTACTATAGATCTGGTAGCTTATCAGGTTCTCCTCTTGGAATATAATGGGTGCTCCCAAGTCTTCGAGGCTGAATATAAATACTATTATTGAACCAGCAATTATGCCCGGTAGTGCTAGTGGCAGTGTTACTGTAAAGAATAGTTTGAGTCCACGAGCACCTAAATTTTCACCTTGTTCCTCCATACTAGGGTCTAGGTTTAAGAAACTCGAGTAAGCATTTAGGTATACTATGGGATAGAAAGCCATAATCTGTGCAAGCGCTACTCCGGCTAAGCTATCGATCCTTATCTTCCAACCAAAGAGTGCTTGTGTAATCATTGATATAGGTCCTTCGGGACTAAACAGTACTTTTATTACATAAGCGTTTACAAATGGTGTTACGAATAAAGGGATCATGGCCAGTATTCTAACAATGTTTCTGCCTGGGAAACTATACCTAGCTAGTACAAATCCCACTATAGTACCCAGAACGGTAGCTACACTAGTTACCATTGCAGCATTAATTAAGCTATTCAGTAGTACTCCGTAGTTAACACCAGTTACTAGTAGGATCTTATCACCGCCCGGTGTTTGTATTAAGCGCCACGGCGTTCCCTTTACACTGAGCCTAACATATCTACTGATATGGAAGGGGCTATCTAGGTGTGATAAGAATATTCTTCGGAAATTCTCATAGAGTGGTGTTCCCGGCGGTACTTCGAATGCGTGATAAAGTACTAGTGCTAGTGGTGTTATTAGGAATACTACTAGTATCGTTAACCCTAATATAACGAATACCCACATAATAGGGTCTAGCTTATAAACTGTTGTCTTAAACCTCTTACTCAGTGGTACATATATACCTATTTTTCTGCGAGCCCTTATACTAGCTATGACTATGTCTTTGAAATAACCCGTTATACCCGCTATAACTAATGGTAGTGTTGCAAATGCTATTGCACGCGGCAGCCCCGTTATATACACGATCAGTATTATCGAGTCATATATTATCGACACGATTACTATAAATGTTAGAGAAAAACTAAATAAAATTCTACGGGTATCAAACCCCTTATATATGAGTAAGAGAGTCCAGAAAACCCCCAAAACCCATAGAGTCGCTTCAGTAA
>JBEVCI010000040.1:0-27765 GCA_040514375.1 Thermoprotei archaeon | reverse complement strand
GTTATATATGTGTATGAGCCTGATGCCTATGCTGATAAGATTCTTGGATATGCGGAAGTTCAAAAGGTTAAGAATGCGATATCGGATCCATCACTAGGAGTTCTTACTATGCATAAGAACGCAAGTATATCGCTATCCCTCAATATGATAAAAAAAGGTAACTATTTGTTGATTTTGAGATATAAGGCAAGAGAGCCTATGGATATGAATATCTCGTTAAATGTCGTACACGGAAATGTCCACTTAATAGAGATAGCGAAATCCGATGATACCTATGGCTGGTTTTACGATATCTATGCTTTAAGGCTTGACAGTGATAATGCTACTTTAGTACTTAACATTCACAGTAACTGTGATGGTGTACGTATTGATCTAATATCAGTACTACCTATTGAAAGTCTTAAGCTAATATTCCCTTCCCTGCCCGAAGTACATTTTTATATCCAAAATGTAACGATTCAATACAATAACTTCACATTGATATTTCACGGAGTAAAGTGGAGTCCCAAAGGCTTCTACTTTGATGGAATCGACGATTATATAGAGGTAAAAGGCTCATTAATTTACAGTACAATCGATAAAAACTTCACTGTACTTATTCTTCTTAAACCAGAGGGCTCGCCAGCCCAAATATTTATCGCCAAGGATGTACCTCCAAGCAAAAGGGAATGGGCATTATGGTGGGCAACTGTAGGTAATAGCGTTAAAGCTTTTGCTAATACAGAGAAGGGTCTTATAATAATTGACTCTCACGTCAGACCAAAGATCGGTAGCTATGATCTATACGGTCTAATGTATAATGGTACACATATGGCACTAGTATTGAATGGAGAACTGAGGAATACAACATTTATCGGCTCTTTAATAGAACAACCGGATGTACCCTTAACAATCGGGTGTAGAGGAGATAGGGTAGCTTTCTTTAAGGGTTATGTATTGGCATTCATGCTATATAACCGTACTCTAAGCAGGCAAGAACTTCAGCGTATTGTCACGAATCCTTTTAACCCGCCAAAGGACGGCTTAATTTTAAATATAAATCCATTCTCTTTAAAGTTTACTAATATCGGTAGGAATCTAACTTATAGAAACTATATTGAATGGCAATATAAGCTGAGGCAAAATGTAATTGTAGCTGGCAAGATTTCATGCTCTACTTCACCATGTGTTCTAGTTTTTGCTTGGCCTATGAGGTTACCTGATGAATTCATTATGAAAATTAATAATGAAACATTGTTGCCCGTTAAAACGCTATATGTTCTTCATGGCTACGTAATACAGCACAAAGGCACTTACAACTTTGAAATACTGTACAACCCTTCAACACTAGTTATAATTGCCCGAGCCGTGTCTCTAGCTCTATGGCTTGTTGTAACCACTTATATCTTGGTATTCATTACCATTAGATATTTAGCCATCCTAAGATCGGGTCGAGAGTATTATCAAGAGGTGAGTAAATGAAAATAGCATTTGTTTTAACACGATTCTATCCAGCAATGGGAGGCATAATAAATCAAGTACTTTATTTAGCATACGCTCTTTACAGACGTGGATTGGAGGTTGAGATTCATGCTGATAACATAGTATTTATTGGCAACCGAAGAATTGCCCTTCCTCTTTCAAACTTAAAGCTTAAAAGCTTAAATGTTGACGTACTGTTTGAGAGAACACTCACACCTTTTGCACCTCTTCATATGAGACTATTAAACATACAAAATGATGTTAGGAAAATATACAATATACATGGCCACGCAGAGCTTTTTACTCCAACTATTCTAGCTCAATTAGCTAAGACAAAAAATCCTATTGTACTAACAACACACGGTACACTATTTTCTTCATATTATGCGACAACTTTATTGAAACACGGTTTGAAGGCAGTATTAAAGCGTATATTATTTAGTAATCTTTCAATTAAGCTAATTAAAAGATACGTTAACATAGTTATTACGCTTTCAGAACTGGAAAGAAAAGCACTTATAACAATAGGTATAGCGCCTCACAAAGTTATAATTATAGAGAACTTTATTCCGGGTAGCTACTTTGAATTCAAACCCCAAGAGTCTGAAACTATTCTGGGACAGCTCGGTCTTGTACCATTCAAGTACATAATAACGGTAGCTAGGATTCATCACAGTAAAGGCATCCATCAAGCTATTAAAGCGATAGCTGATCTACATAATCAAGGAATAAACATAAAATACGTAATAATAGGTCCCGACGAAGGCTATCTGGATCAATGTTTAGCTCTTGCAAGAAAGTATAATATAGAAAGGAGCATTATGTATCTAGGTTTTGTCGACAAAAGATTGATACTCACCCTTGAAAGATATGCATTAGCCTTTGTATTACCCTCATACCACATTGAAGGGCAACCCATATCTATTTTAGAGGCAATGTCTCAATCAACTCCCGTTATAATATCGGATACTGCAAACTTCATTGGTAGAACAGTTCAACACATGTTTAATGGCCTTGTATTTAGGTATGGTGATGTTCGCTCTTTGGCTCAGACGATAAGGATGTTGTTTGAGGATGAAAATCTACGTAAAAAGCTTGGCGTAAATGCCTTCAATTATGCTTATGAACACCATAGGCTCAGTAAAGCGGTAGAAAAATATGTGAGGATTTACAGAACATTGTATGAACTCTATCATTAGCTCAAGGTAAGATAAATACGAACTTTGCCACATATAATCCCTTAAAGCTTATTCTCTCTGCGGCATTATTAATACATTATTAGTATTTTCTAGACAATGAAACTAGTAATCTTACTATTGTTATCAGGTATGTTCCCCAGGACTGGTTTGAGCTCGGGTTGAAGATCTCTGTTACCACCTTCGCTCTATGTGTCTTCTACCTCGTGTGGGACTGGAAGAAGGGTAGAGGCGATAGGTGGGCTCTATGGCTAGAGGAGTGGGCTAGGTCTGTGTCCAGATTTTTGAAGAGAAGAATTGTTGCAGAGAGTGTTTGCAGAGCTTTTAGAGTTTATCTCCCAATTAGTTCTTCGATCTTCCTTATATATGTCCCTAGCTTAGTAAGTCTTTATGTTGTATATCTTTATTTTCTTGGCTGTGTTATAGTTTGATTGCTCCTCTCGGGTACCTCTGTTGCGACCCCAAATACATTTGCATGTCGCGAGATAGCTGATGATGATGCACTTTCAGTAGATCCCTTCAGTGTGAGAGACCTCACATTAGCAATTTATAAATTGCTTGTGGACGATGCCCTAAGGAAGGAGTTGCAAAGAAGAGGAATTCAAAGATCGAGATACTCTACGTAGGAGAGATCTGCTCTGATGCATCTTAAAGTGTATAAAGCTATTAGTGGGGGTCATTAGAGTGACTGTTCTATTTAGGTTTGCCGGCACAAGGTTAGTTAATGCTTTCAAGAGCTACATTTACACGCTATTGATTCCAAAGGGATTAACATTAGCTAAAATTGATAGAGGCCAGCTCTATATATTTAACCCATCAGACTCGACACAGGCTTTCTTCTGTGCACAACAAGAAAATATAGCACCAGAACCGAGTTGATGGCTTAGCAGCTATTTTTCCCTAATTATCAAGGAGTATGGTATCGTAGCTGATGTGGGTGCTCATTTTGGGTTCTACACTCTTATCGCAGCTATAAGAGTAGGTCCTAAAGGCATTGTTCTTAGCTTTGGGCCCAACACTTATAATTTTAGGGTTCTTAGACTCAATGTATTGATAAATAGGCTAAGAAAAGCGAAGTTGTTTAAAGTAGCGCTTGCTGATAGAAGTGGAATAGCATATTTAGGCATTCCGAGAGGTAGAATGACTGGTGAAAACATACTAGTTGTAGAACCCGCTCAAGCTAAATGTGGTGAGTATGTACAGTTAGAGAGATTCGACAACCTTATCGAGAATTTAGGTATTAGCGAAGTAGATGTCGTAAAGATAGATGTTGAGGATTCTGAATATCTTGTCCTAGAAGGTTTTGGTGAATATCTAAATAGGTGTAAACACATCATTTTGGAAATTCATCCTGAAAAAATAATTAAACTTAGAACGAATCCTAAAACCCTATATCGATTACTCAAAAGACGTGGTTTCAACTTGCATTTGTTAGATAGTAAGCATGAGTGGTACCCATAGAACTTAGCGAATTACACATCTAAGCTACGTCATCACTTGGTAGCTACGTTTAACTATGGAGAGAGATAAAATTAAGTCCAAGATAAAAGAATACGACTTAACATCTCCGCATTTCCTTAATAATAGATGCAAAACAATGATTTACTTAAATACAATACTCAATCTTATCTTAAAGGGCTTTAATAAATAGTCTTTAGGTCTGTGGGGGTATCACTATGAGGAGTGAAAACCTATCTGTAGCTCTCATAGGTGTTGATGGCGGTTCTTGGAATGTCTTGAGATGGCTTATTAGGGAGGGTTATATACCTAACTTGAAAAGACTAGTTGATAGCGGTGTCTACGGTGATCTTAAATCTAACATTCCCCCTGTTACCGGCGGTGCTTGGCTTTCGCTTGCTACAGGTCTCAACCCGGGTAAGACTGGCATCATTGATTTCTTTAAACACGTAGGGAACTGGGTTCTTGAGCCAGTATCAGCCGAGGATTACAAGGATAGATCGTTGTGGGATTTCTGCTCACTTCATGGGCTAAGGGTCGCTGTTCTAGATTATCCTACGCTTTACCCTGCTTATCCCGTCAATGGTATTATGGTTTCCTCGTGGAGTAATAAGGTCTCAACATACCCTCCCGAACTTGTTGAGAAGCTTAGGAGTGTTGTTGCCGGGGATTACGATATCTTTGTAAACTACCACTTAGAAAAGTATAATGATATCGAATTATTTCTTGAAGATTTGTCGGGGGCTGTTGAAAGAAAGCTTAGGATTTCAGAATACTTCATGAAGATGAAATGGAATTTATTTGTAGACGTATTCTCCTATACTGACTGGCTTCAACATAGGATGTGGCACTACATCGATCCTAGCTATCCATGGTATCCAGGTAATGAAAAAGCTTCAAGGTATAAGAGAAGATTTGCTGAGTTCTGGCAAATATTAGATGAATACATTGGTGAGGTCATCGAGACCTATGATGTCGTCTTCATAGTTTCCGATCATGGTTTTGGATCTCAGTGGGGTGTATTCAACCTTGGTAAATGGGTTATAGAACACGGCTATGCAGAACCTATAAAAGAAACAATAAAGAAAAAATTGATAAAGCTTATGCTGAAGACTATTATCAGGCTTAAACTTCATAGAATAGTTCCGCAAAAACTACGTAGAAAGGCTAAGGAGCGCGGCTTCAGTCTCTCATCTCCTTCAATGATCTTTGATGTTGAGAGAAGCAGAGTCATCGTATTAGACTATACTATTCCTTTCGGAGCCATACATATAAATCCTAAACAAGACAATGATGTTGAAGAACTAATTGAGAGATTTAGTAAAGAGCTTTCGGAATCTCTTAAGAGAGTTAAGGACGATCTCAAAGTAACTATATGGAGGGTTAAGGATCTTTATCATGGTGATAAACTTCGCTATCTACCTGATGCGGTATTTACAATTAATAATTGGAGCTGTGTTATCGTAAAGGATCCGGACAAGAGATTTATATATCTTGATGCTCCCTACTCCCCTAGGCATACGGGTTCCCATAGACCTTATGGAATATTTTTAGCTTACGGAGAAGATATAAAGCGTGGTACCAGTATAGACAAGATTTCGATACTTGATATCGCACCTACTATCCTTCATATACTTAAACTCCCAATTCCTGACATTATGGATGGACGCGTATTAATCGAGATCTTCGATCCAGGTAGCAACTATGCTAAAAGGAGCCCTAGATATGTTGATAACTCCTACTATGTTAAGCTTAAATTGGCTAAGAAAATGGAAAAGCTCCGTAGAAAAATCACATGAGGAATTAATGTAACTACTAAATAACGTTTAAGAATGAACCTAATCAGCTTTTGGGGTTGTATCTCACGGTTTTATCCATAAATGATTCCTGATACAGCAACTAGTAGATTGCGTAAAATATCATCTCTCCTCATACAATGACACACCTTTCAGCTTAAGAATACTGTCTTACTGATTAAGCTACTCTATGATGCTAAGCTTATCCTTAGGGAGGATTACCATCCATTTTAAACATACTGGAAAGATATTTTCTGGCGAAGTCATTATGACAACTAGAACTCAAAATTTTATTACATTATAAGCTAATTATCTGATAACGTGGAGGTTGTTTATGAAGGGTCTTGTTCTTGCTGCTGGTGAGGGTTCTAGGCTTAGACCATTCACCTTTTCGAGACCTAAACACCTTATTCCTTTGCTTGGCAAGCCTATGGTCCAGTATGGTGTCGAGGATCTGGTATCTGTCGGTATTGTGGATATCGGTATTGTTGTTGGCTATTTTGGCGATATGATAAAGGAGGTTCTTGGTAATGGCTCTGAATTCAACGCTAGGTTTACCTATGTCGTTCAGGAGCGTAGGCTTGGTATTGCACATGCTATTTATAGGGCTATTGAGGAGGATTTTCTCGATAGAGAATTTATTGTTTATTTGGGTGATAACATTCTTAGTGATGGAATTAAGAATCATGTCAAGACATGGCTTGAGAACGGTAGTGATGTACACATCTTGTTAGCTAGAGTCAGAGATCCTAGGCATTTCGGTGTCGCTGTTCTCAGAGATGGAGAGATTATTAAGCTTGTCGAGAAGCCTAGGGAACCAATATCTGATCTTGCTGTTGTTGGTGTCTATATGTTTAGAGATCCCGACCTCGTGGCTAGGGCTTTCAGTACGTTGAAGCCTTCTTGGCGTGGTGAATACGAGATCACAGAGCTTATCCAGTGGTTTATAGATAATGGGTACAGGGTTACATACAGTATTGTTTCTGGCTGGTGGAAGGATGTTGGCACGTATGAGGGTCTTTTAGATGCTGTCTACCTTCTCTTAGACAGAGCTGAGCCTAGAATTGAAGGCGAGGTTGAGGGCGAGGTAAAGGGGCGCATAATTGTTGAGAAAGATGCTGTTGTTAGAGGTGTTGTTCACGGACCTGCATACATAGGCCGGGGAGCTGTTATTGAAGGGGATGCCAGGGTAGAACACTATGTCTCTATTGAGCAGGGATCGAAAATTCTATCTGGAAGTATATCGAGATCGATCATATTAGAGAGTAGTGAAATTGATCTGAACAGAGCTAGGCTTATTGATAGTGTTATTGGTTCTAAAAGTATTGTTAGATGCTCTAAAGAAGTCTATGGAGATATCAAGCTCGTTATATCTGACTACAGCACTATCATGTTGTAGAGGTGATTATGCTCTGAGACTCCTTGTAGCTGGCGGTGCTGGTTTTATTGGAAGCAATTTTATTAGATACATAGTTAACAGCCTTGGTTGGGAAGTTCTTGTATATGATAAGCTTACGTATGCTGGTAGGATTGAGAACCTAAGCAATGTTATGGATAGAATCAAGTTTATTCGCGGCGATATAGCTGATGAGGAGATGTTTAAAAAAGTTGTAGAAGAGTTTCAGCCTGATGTTATCGTGAATTTTGCTGCTGAAACACATGTCGATAGATCTATAAATGAGCCAGCACCATTCATAAGAACAAACATACTTGGTGTATTCACGATTCTCGAAGTTATAAGATCTTCGAAATACGATGTACTATTTCTGCATGTATCCACGGACGAGGTCTACGGCGATCTCTGGGGTACGAATAGGTATGCTGCTGAAGATGATCCTCTCAATCCATCAAGTCCTTACTCAGCTTCAAAAGCATCTGGAGATCTCTTGATTAAAGCCTATGGCAAAACCTATGGAGTTAGATATAGGATTGTAAGACCCTGTAATAACTATGGTCCTTATCAACATCCTGAAAAACTTATTCCTAGAACAATTATTCGTCTTTTACATAACAAGCCAGCTGTTATCTATGGTGATGGTTCTCAAGTTAGGGATTGGCTCTATGTAGAGGATACCGCAAAAGCTATTGTTACAGTTCTTGAGAAGGGTTCTGATGGGGAGATCTATAATATCTGTGGACATATGTTTGCTTCAGTAAAGGAGATCGTGACCAGGATTCTTAAGATCATGAATATGCCGGAAAACTTTGTTATATATGCAAAACCTAGACCTGGCGAGGATAGGAGATATGCTATGAAATGCGATAAGGTTAGAGATCTTGGTTGGAAACCCCAAATAACGCTAGATCAAGGCCTTAGAATAACCATCGATTGGTATCTCAAAAATAGGTGGTGGTGGCAGCCATTGATAGATGAGAAATACGTCTTAGCTGATACACCATGGTGAATACCATGAAGATTTTTGTAACAGGAGGAACAGGACTTCTCGGGTACAATCTACTCAAGGTGCTCAGTACTAAGGGATACAGTGTTTATGCTACGTACCATAGTCATGAACCACCATCTGTAGATGGTGTTAAGTGGTTAAGGCTAAACCTTGAGAATACTACTGAAATAATAGATGTTTTTAACTCTGTAAAACCCGACATAGTTATCCATTCTGCCGCATATACTGATGTTGATGGCTGTGAAAAGAATAAACAGAAAGCATATGTAGTTAACTACATAGCTACAAAGGTAATAGCCAAACAGGTAGCTAAACAAAGCGGTTTCATGATCTACATATCCACGGACTACGTATTTGACGGTGAGAAGGGACTATACAGAGAAAACGATGTTCCTAATCCAATCAACTTCTACGGATTAACGAAACTCCTTGGAGAAATAGCTGCGCAAAACATCCTTGACGAAGAACATAGCCTCGTTATTCGAGTTAGCGGTTTGTATGGCTATAGCCCTACGGGAAAGAAAAACTTTGGTGTTAATGCTCTGGAAAAACTCATGCGAAAAGAAGAGGTTACAGCATTTATCGATCAGTATCTATCGCCAACATATGTATACTTCTTATCAGAGAGAATAACTAAAGCGATTGAAAAGAAAATCCATGGCATTATCCACATTGCTGGACAGAGAATGAATAGATACGAATTTGCAACACTTTTAGCAAGAACTCTGGGTGTCAATGAAGAGCTTGTAAAGCCCACAACAATGAACAATCTTAGATTAGTTGCTAGAAGACCAAGAGATTCAAGCCTAGATACCTCATATGCTAAGAGTCTTAAACTTGATATGCCTAGCCAAGAAGAATGCGTTAAGCATTTTGTCGAAACATACCTAAAAGAAGTTAGGTGATTCTGAATGCCTTTCAAATCCTTTAAGCGCCTAGAAATCCCCGATATTATTCTTATTGAATACGTTATGTTTCCTGATCAGAGGGGGTTCTTTGCCGAGTTGTATAAAAGAACTGATTTCTTAGCCGGTGGTATTCCATACGATTTTGTTCAATCAAATTTGAGCTTTTCTAGAAAGGGTGTTGTGAGAGGTCTTCACTATCAGCTTAAGCCTGCTGAACAGGGTAAGCTAGTATATGTCATCAATGGTAAAGTATATGATGTTGCTGTAGATATTAGGAAGAATTCTCCATGGTTTGGTAAATATGTTGGCGTTGTTTTAGAGCCAGGGCAAGCCCTTTGGATACCGCCAGGATTTGCACACGGATTCCAGGCATTGGAAGACACCTATCTCCTATACCTTGTAACCAAAGAGTATAATCCACAACTAGAGAGGTGCGTAAAGTGGGATGATCCAGAGATAGGCATTTCCTGGCCAATAAAAGAAGGAGTGATCCTAAGCGAGAAAGATAAGAAGTGTCCACTACTCAAAGAAGCAGAAACGAACTTTGGATACCCAATATAATTGTTTGCGGTTATAACAAGTTAGTAGAAAGCTTTTCCTCATTTTAAAGCTTCCAGTATTGCCTTAGACGCATTTGAAGCCGTATCTTTGCGCAAGATCTTGTTCTAGGTATTCTATCAACATGCGTGTTACAGATCTATAGCTTGCTAGCGATTCTAGTGCATTCCTCAGATTTATAGTCAACATTGGTATTTTAGCTACATCTTCCGGTCTCGTTTTTAATCCATATGCCTGTTTAATTCTATTAGCAAGAACTATTCCATCAACAATGCTTCGCATAATTGGCTTTGCTTCTCTAAAACTAGTCCTGAGCGCGAAAATAGCTCGTTTCAGCGCTGTTCTAATAGCGTATAATATCGGTATGGGACGGTATCTCGTGCTATGAAGAATTGTTCTGGCTATATAAGAGCGTAGATCAAAATAATTTCGAGTACCGAGGATACGAAACGTTAATGATACAAAATGCTTCGCGGTTGCAACTGGTACTGCAACTACATTGAGTCCGTTAATATAAGCCGAAATACCTAGCAGAACATCATCATAGTAAGCAAATGCCTGTGATGGAAAGAGATCTCCGTTTCTAAGAGCTATAGTTTTTAAAGCGTTAATCTTATAAACAGAATAAGCACCAGTGACATACGTTACTGCGAAGCACTTACGAGGTACTTCTTCTAATTTTCTAAGCCGCATAAATGGATGCACGTTGAGAAGCTCATCCATGTAGAACCCAAAGCTATCAACGAGTTTTGTATCCCTTAATTCGATTATTCCCTGAACACCACATGTTCGAGGCATATATTCGAGTAGCTCGATAAGAAGACGAAGACTTTCTCTATGAAGCACAGCATCATTATTTACAAGAACTAGGAACCTAGCGTCAGGATACTTCGATAAGATGTACCTCCACGCTATATTATGTGCTCCTGTAAAACCAAGATTACTGTTAAGTTTGAGTATCTTACTCTTTTTCCTAAGCTCGGGGTTCTGATCTACGAATTGCTGTATCTTATCTATGCTTTTATCCGTGGAACCATTATCAACTATTAATAGAAGATAATTATCGTAGTTTAAATCAGCTATACTCCTTAACGATGCTAATACTATATCGAGAATCTTTGAGCTATTATAGTTCAACCATATTAGTATAGTATCAGGGTTAGACAACAACACATCCCTAGAAGATTCTAAGAATCCAATACCTAAGAAATATATTTTAGTGCACTCCAGATTCCAAGATCGGAAAAGAAAACAGACTTTCTCCTTAGTGGATTCTTCATGTTCCTTATATTGGGATCTCTAACGGGGATAAGTAACTACTTATCGAGTGTCTTTATTTTCTGGTGCTGTAATTAAAATGGTTTCTCCTGACTAGCTTGTTTGTTGTCGTGTTTTGATTCCTTGTAGGCATCCTCTATTTTCATTTGACGAATATCGTGCTAGAAGCTAACTATTATCGTTCTCACTAATGTTTTAGAGCACTTCTTTTCTAAGTGGTTTTAGAGCTAATAATACTACATAGATTGTGAGCAGAGCTAGAACTAGTATAGCTGGAACAGCGACTCGTTTCTTAATTCTTAATCTATAGAATAGCTTTGAAGCGGTATAGCTGGCGTTATCCTAGGAGGGGATTTAGTGTTTCTGTATTAGGTGTTTTCTCTTCTCCTGTTTCCTTGAAGTTGCATTAAAAACTACTAGGGGGTCTACCGTGTTGTTTCTTAGTGGAAAGAGGGCTGTACACTTAGTCCGTTGTTTTCTCTTGTACAAACACTACCCAAACGTTACTTAAACATTACCTAAATATTACTCAAATATTACTTAAACAACACCATTAATCCGTGTCCGCAACTATAAAAGCAACTTGGCAATGATACGTTAGAGGGGTGGTATGCCTAGGAGAAAGAAGAAGGAAACGTATTACCAGAGGTGGAGGAGAGAACACCCATCAATAACAATATACTTCAATAAAGAAGAATACGAGTGGATCAAGCGGGAAGCCGAGGAAAGGGGTATGACTGTCAAGGAATTACTACTCACAGCAATTAGGAAAAAATACCGTTTATTCCGGAAAGGATTATTAGAAGGTCTTCATATAGCCCTGGATTTCTTCATTGACTCTCCCCATACTTTCCACTTTCTTCTACGAAGGAGAGCTGAAGTACGTGGTTTAAAGAATCTCGAAGTAGCATTATTCACAATCCCGTGCTGTGTATGTGGAGAACCCGTTTTAATAACTCATAAAGACGAGGAGTGGAAAGAAATAAAAGCTAAACTCTATAGAGCGTTTAGTCTCTGGGGCCACGCTGAATGTATTAGAAAAACTAAGCGAACACGCCAATCGAGGAAATATTAGACCCTCATTAAGTACTCCAAAGCGTTGTAGGAAATAATTGAGTATCTAAGCTAGTGCTCTGAATTAGTAGCTGTGTCTTTAAAGTATTGTATAATTGTATAATAGAGATCTCTGCTAGGAGTAGTGTTAGTAATACTTAGCCGCTAATTTAATTACCAGAGTTCTCAATGAAATAGATCGCGTTTTAGAAGAGCTTTCAGGAGAATCCAGGAGGATAAGCAACTAGGCTTGTAATGGAGGATCGTGAACGTTATTGATGCTTTCTTTCTTTTTAGTAAAACATGTTCTTAAAGGAGAGTGCTGGGTTGGGTTCGAAGAGTCTAGGTAGCGAGTTCTTGTATTGTTTAACTTGAGGGCTACGGTAATCTCTAAAGCACTGAATAGAGTATGTTGTTTTGTGGTGGTGTCGTGAGGATCGAGGTAATAGGTATTAGGTTGCCCCTTATTAGGCCTGGCGATGATCTTGCCGAGGTAATTGTTAAGAGTGCTAGGAGCCAGGGCGTAGAATTTGTTGATGGAGATATACTCGTTATAACTCAGAAAATAGTCTCGAAATCTCTGGGTTTACTAGTTAGCATAGACTCTATCAAACCCTCTAGACAAGCATTGAGTATCTCGAAGAAAACAGGCCTAGATCCTAGGTTTGTTGAACTAGTCTTGAGAGAGTGTGATCGTGTGGTTGCCGTAGTACCTATCAGAGAGCTTGTTGATAAGGGAGTGGTAGACTTAACTAGTCTTGCGGAAAACGCCGAAGTAGCCAAGAAGCTTCTCGATGAATACCCCTATTTCTTCGTAGTCGAGAAAGAGGGTATGTTGTGGAGCGACTCTGGTATTGATTCATCAAATGCTCCTCCGGGAGTATATGTAGTACCTCCTAGAAACCACGATGAAGAAGCTAGGAAGATCCATGAAAAGATAAGGAAACTAACTGGTAGTTATATACCCGTTGTAATCTGTGATACAGAGTTGTTCCTAGGTGGTTCAATGGATTTTGCTAGGGGTTGTTGGGGCCTAGACCCGGTAGATAGGCATTTCGGTGCTCTAGACCTATATGGTAAGCCTAAATATGGTGGAGTAGACCTAATAGCTCACGAGCTATGTGCAGCTGCAGCACTCGTAATGAAGCAAACCGGGGAGGGAATACCAGTAGCTGTTATTAGAGGCGTGAGTTTCAGAAAAGTTGACAGAGGTATGAGGGATCTAATGCCACGGGCTGATTTAGGAAAAGCACTAGTTGAAACACTAAAAGCTACGATTAGAGTACTGGGTCTCAAAACACTCATAAACATACTAAAAACACTCTTTGAGAAAAGATAATTCTCCCCAGCACAGGCTTGAACTAGATAAGAGTGGGCTATAACATAGTACCTACAGTTACTTGTGGTCATAAGCTCTTCGATATAGTGGTTTAAAGGAACACTATGTAATACTCTGATAAAAAACCGTAACGAGGGTCTCTACGACTTCGAACTTATTGGTTTTTATGCTAGGCTGGTGCTGGTTTTCTCTTTAGGAGTAGATAGCCTATTAGTAGTCCGATTACTAGCATTACTATCGCGATCCCTACTGTTAGTGGTACATTTACTTCTGTTACTGTTGTAGTCGCGGTTGTTGGTGAAACTATTGTTCTCGTAGTAGTTTCTACCCTAGTCTTTGTCGTAGTCTCGGTAACTGGTTTCTCAACAGTCTCGGTTCTTGTCAGGGTTCTTGTCTGAGTCTCTGTCTTCGCTGTAGTTACTGTCTCTGTCTCCGTCTCCGTAACAGTCTCGGTAGTTGTAACTGGCTGGGTTTGAGTCACGGTCTTAGTCTCTGTTACCGGTACCTCTACAGTCTGTGTAGTAGTTTGAGTCTCTGTCACAGTCTCAGTAACAGGCACAGTCTCCGTAGTAGTTTCAGTAGCCGTCTCGGTAACCGTCTCGGTAGTGGTTTGGGTTATAGTCTCCGTAGTAGTCTCTGTAACTGTTTCTGTCGTAGTTGTAGTAACCGTTGTAGTAGCAGTTGTAGTAGCTGTCGTTGTAGTTGTGTAGTAGTAGTAATAGTAGTAATCACCAGAGAAGGGAAAAGCATTCAAACCCGGGTTATATGAGGGGGAAGCAAGTACTAGAATACCAACTATACTAGCAACTACTAGGGCTACTACTGCTCCCGCTAAATAATCTCTTTTACCTAGATCCACGCCAAAAACACCGTGATCAAAACCGACTACACTAATATTATCAGTACGACATAGTATAAAAAACTTGCTTCCATAAATTACAGTAGTAGTAAAGCATACCGAGTTATTTAAATCCGTGATGTGTATTTATGCTATTATACCATAGCACTTCGTCGAACTATTAATAGAACGAGATATATTCGAGGATATGAAAGAAGTTGGGTATCAAATCGCCTTGGAATGAGTTGGAGAAAGCTCTTGGTATTCTCTATGGCTTAGCTCTAACTATATTACTTATGGATATACCTTATCTCCATAGACTAGGTATTGTTGTGACAGTTAGCCGTGTCTCCGTAGTTGGTGTAGACAACTACTTGTTCACTGGAGTATTTCACCTAGATCAGCTCATACTATGGACAATACTATTATCCATAGCTGTTCTAGGAGCACTCCTTTATCGTGAAAGAATATGGTACTTACTAACACTACTATCTCTTACCGGGCTACTACTCCTCCATTTCGCAGTAAATCCACATATACTAACCTATACCGGAGCTATAATAGTAGTTATCCTATTCATTATTTTCACTAAGAAGAAGATCTTAAGGGATACCATCTGGGGTGTATTAGCCACACTCACTATTTTCGAGTTGATCAAGATCGCCTACCTCGCTGTAAAACTGTTCACAGGGTCTTATCCTTGGTTCGCTATACCAGTATATGTTAACGCTGTGTTAACGTATTACCTGTGGTTTTTAATACCCCTAGTAATGGCTTTGATCGCGATATATGGTTTCCTCTCAATACTTACCAATATGGGTATACTAAGGCGTAGACCTAGGATACTAGAAGCCCTCGTACCCCTATTTCCGTGGAAACTAAGCTATTCCCGAAGTAGGAATAAAGAGGAGGAGATCAATAGAGGAGCTGGTAGGTTTTCTGATAAGTACTTACTAGTTGGAATACTCTTCTCTATAGCTATGGGTGTAATACCATATGCTCCAACACTAAACCCCGATCTCCACCCCGTAAATACTGATTGGGTGTACTATAATAAGTGGCTACAAGATATGGTAGAGGGAGATTACTCAGTACTCTTCACCAGATCCGATAGACCACTCTACCTAATACTACTATATACTGTATGGCTTGTTACACGCGTTGAACCCAGAGCTATAGCGGTTTACCACAACATATTCCTATTCCCACTCTATACCTTCTCGGTATACATGTTAGCAAAGAGAGTGCTAGGAAATAGAGCTGCTGGATACGTAGCATTAGTAACGCCGTTTTCACCCATATTCCTCTCCTTCATATATGGTGGTTTTCAAGCAAATCTATTCGCTATATCACTCGTATACTTATCACTCTACTTTTTACTAGGTTCTAGAAGAGAAGCATTACTCGGATCACTATTATTCATAACCATAATGTTTATACATGAGTGGACGTGGACACAATATACGTTTATTCTCACAGGATACGCGGTGTCTAGGATTATTAGCTGGAGACTCGGGAAAATAGAGCTAGAGTGGAGAGATAAGCTACTAATCTATGTCTTAGTAGCTGGATATGCTATTGATTTATCTAAAAACCTATTGTTCAACATGTATTCAGCAGTAACGGTAACGGGAACAGCTGTATCAGCACTAAAGCCTATGCCTTATCTCGATAGCATCCACTTCTACACTACGATATATACTGGTGGAACACTCAATAACCCATTATTCTACATGATCTCACTAATAGGACTCTGTGCTATGGGGTCTCCATTACTTGGTTTATCAATAACACTATCACTTATACCAGTCTTTATATCCTGGAACATTTTTACCTATAGATTAATACTTAATGCTCCATTCACATTACTAGCTGGTTATGGGTTATGTAGAGTCAGACCCAGTACGAGGGTCATGTTGATAGTATCGCTTCTTGGTATTAGTTTGTGGAAACTATACTCTATAGTTCCAGAACTACCGCTTACTCCGTAGAACCCCTTTCCCTCTCTTCCAAGGTGTGTTTTAGTGCTAGAATAACCCCTATTACTAGGCTATAATAAGCTAGTTCAGCATACTTATTAGCCATATACTCATTACCAAACGCGAGGAGTACTGCTGCACATATTAGTAAGAGTATGAATAGTGCTACGGGATAAGCCTCTGGATTCCCCACTATATGACTCCCTATCCTTGTTACTCTGAAATAAGGCGTATACATAAGCGTGTAGACCGCGACAAATGATAATACTACTAGGTGTATTCCCACAACCTCGTAGCTCTCACCAGCTACGTAACCCGCTAATACACTATAGTAGTCACTAATCCACGCGGAATAGCCTAGAACAATGTATGAAACCACAGAGATAGCTATTGCTCCAGCTAATAAGTAGTACCGCTTACTATAAGCTATTAGCAACAACACGTATATCGCTAAGAAGAAGAACCCAGCATAGATTATCGTAAATGATAAAATTGCATAGACAACTGATACCACGTAAAACAATACTAGTTTACCCAGCTTAATACTAGCGTATACTAGTATAACAGCTAGTAGTAATAGCTCTAGTGGGTGTAGCGGGAGAAGTAATAGAGTTAGTATTAGGGAATATAGTAGTAAGCCATTAGCATATCCCGTTATTTTTGAAAACTCGGTCTTTACCATACTCGGGAGTATTCTCCACAAAACCTACACCTCAGAAATAGATCTGAGCATTACCCGGGCTATCCTAGTATATTCTTCTAGCTTAAATAATCCAGAGAAGTGCATTATCAGTATTGCCGAGATAAGCATTACTATAGTGTTAACTAATTCATTGAATAAGCCAAGGTAGTAAATAGTAACTGGGAGTGCGTGTATACACCAGAAGATAAGCATTAATAGAGCAGAGTTTCTGTGAAACATTATAGCTACTAGTGAGGAAGCAATAGTTGATACTAGGTAAGCCAGAGCAATACCTATAACACCGAGTCTTCCTACGAGTACTGGGAAGGGGAGTAGTAGTGCTAAAAGCCTAGTTATGCCTATTAAGCTGATCCTACCTAGTCTCTTTTCCTTATTAAACCTTGTAATAGACATTGATAGGAATACTAGGGGTGCATAAGATAGTACTAGTAGCTCGATTAGAGGTGCTCCACTCACTAGCTCGGGGTTTATTATCCCTAACAGTTCTCTCGGCATAGAAGCAATTACTACTATAAGGGGAGTCGACAATGCTAAGCTTATTCTAAATGCTTCATCAAAGGGATCACTATTCCTCCTAGTACTAATAGGTAGTGATGCACTAAGTATAGCAATGGGTATCGCTGCTACGGCTGTTATGATCATGAATGATATGTAGAGTATACCGGTAGATACCGGTTTACCTATAACTAGAGCTGATAAGTATACACTAAGCATTATAACTAACTGGTTAGAGAAGACATAGGGGTAGTTAGAGATCATTAGTAGAAAAACGCTTTTCAAATCAGAGAAACTTGTAGAGAAAAAGCCCCTGATCCTATCATATAGGAGCATCGAGCCAACGATTACTATAGTTAGTGGATAAGCTAGGTATCCGAGTATGGGTGATAAGACCCCGAAACCGAGTAGTGCGAGAACTATTCCAACAGAGAGTTTTGCAATAGAGCCCGTGATTGTTAGCATAGAGTATTTCTTGAACTCTTCAAAACCTATGAGTGAAGATAAGGGTATGAGGCTTAGAATATTTAGGAAAGCTAGTGATGAAGCATATACTACCAACCAGTTATACCCGATACCCGCTACTAGTGGTTGAACAATAAGTACCCCTACTAATCCCAGGATAAGAGCCATAATAATAGATGCTACTAAGGAGCGGGGACCAGATCCTGCAACCTCTCTTATCACGGCATAGTTAAGACCAGCACTTACAAGCATAACCGCAATACTCGCTGAACTAACAACTGCTGAAGCAACACCTACGCTCTCAACTCCTACAATACGAGACAATATGATCCAGTAAAAGAAACCAGCTAGAGAAACAGCTAGATTTCCCATGAAAACCCATAAACCACCAGAAACAGCTTCTTCAACACCCCTATCCAAACCCATCTCATAAACCCTATCCAGCACAGCTTACCAGAGACCACAGCACAGCATATAAACCACTATCATATCTCTACAACTCAGTTACTCCTAGATAAGCGTGTTTTAATATACTTTAATGTGATCTTGAGTCCTGTTAATAAATCTACTTCTGGTTTCCAACCCAAGTCTCTAACCGCTCTCGTTATATCTGCACAGCTGTGTCTTATATCTCCCCTCCTAGGCTTCTCGTATATAATTGGCACGTTCCTGTTACCTATTAGCGATATAACTGTTTTCGCTAGATCGTTTATCGAGACGGCTTTACCCGTACCAATATTATACGCACCAGTCACGCTTTTCTCCAATGCATATAGGTTAGCTCTTGCTACATCAGATACGTATATGAAATCCCTTGTTTGCTCTCCATCACCATATATTACTAGTGGTTTTCCGAGTAGTACTGCTTCTAAGAACTTGTATACTACACCAGCGTATGGGCCAGACCTCATTCTCGGGCCATAGACGTTGAAGTATCTCAAAGCTATAGTTGATAAACCATAGTTTCCGTGATAAGCATGAACAAGTACTTCACCAGCTAGTTTTGTTGCACCATAGATACTCACTGGTTTTAATGGATGATTCTCCTTTACCGGTAACTCGACTGGCTCACCATAAACAGCAGCACTAGAAGCATATATGAACCGATCCACATCGTATTTCCTAGAAACTTCGAGGAGATTAAGAGTACCCGTTACATTCACATCGTATCCCGTACGGGGATCACTACCGACTTCCTCAACACTAACACGTGCAGCTAAGTGAATAACTGCGTCTGGTCTATATTTTCTAACAATCTCCTCTACTCTATCGTAGTCACGTATATCAGCTCTCACTACCCTAGCCCGGCTCCTAATATGCTCGATATTCTCTATACTACCAGAAGAGAAATCATCAACAATAACTACGTCATAGCCCTTCTCAACCAGTAGTTCACAAGTCCAACTACCAATAAAACCAGCACCACCAGTAACCAAGACCACACTAACCATGGTCGTATCACAACTAGTATTAATACACATGTTTCCAAGTATTAATAACAGTACTTAATCAAGGAGTAAGTGAAGATAAATCGCTACCTAGCTCTGATCTGAGGTGTGTTTTTGAAAATACTATTAGTAGCGAGTGGTGGTGGACACACAGGCTATGCTGTAGCTGTAGCTGAGCAACTAATTAGAACCCTTAACGTATCCACAGAAGATGTTGTTTTCCTAATTCCGAGAAACGATAAATGGAGTTTTATGCGCATAAAGAAGAGGATATCCAAGCCCATTGTTTATCAATCACTTAAACCCAGGAATCCCAATGAGCCAATACATAAGATAATAACCGGGTTACCAATAGCACTAAAGGACTCGTGGAATATACTTAGAGAAGTAGATATTGTTGTGTGTACAGGGTCTAATCATAGTCTCGCACCAGCAGTTCTCGCTAAGCTACGGTATAGAATACCCGTGATATGTATCGAAGCCGTAGATAGAGTTGTAACAGCATCTAAAACAGTTAAACTACTCTACGAAGGCCTAGATATACCCGTAGCTATACACTGGATTGAGCAGAAGAAAAACTATCCAAACGGAATACTCGTTGGCCCGATATACGAGGAACCGGTCTACAAGCCCACTAATAAGGGGTATATACTAGTAACTACTGGGAGTATGGGGCACGAGAAACTATTTAACATATTATTGAAAACCAGTCTCGAGAACGTCGTAGTTCAAACGGGAAGGATCGATCCGCGGAGAATTAGGAAACAGAAGCCTCAATGGATAGCGTTTAGTTTTGACCCCGATATTGATAAATGGATAGCTGGAGCATCACTAGTAATTACACACCAGGGGCTCACAGCAGTAGAAGCAGCTCTTGCTTATGGTAAACCAGTAGTTATAGCCTATAACCCTGATCTCCCGATGACGAGTACTCTCGTAGATACGTATTATCTAGCTAGAAAGATCAACGCTAAGGTAATAAATCCCGCAAAACTAGAACCAGCTATGCTCGAAGAGCTCGTATATAGAGCAGAGAAAAACAAGCCCCCGAGAATACCCAGTGGTGCTAAGAAACTAGCACTCATAATCAAGCATACTATAGAGGAGAAACCACTACGCTAATTAATCGCTATACCGTTTTCTATAGAATTATTTCCCAAAGTAATACTCGATCGATCTCTTTATGAAACCTCTCAACCAAGGAGACAGTAGGAGTAGTACTAGGAAGTATATTAGTGCTCCCATAAACACGTTGAATCCCACAACCCATGCATCTGACCAGAAACTCCTAATCACAGTGTTTGGTGCACCCGTGGAGTATAGGTATATCGAGGCCGCCGTACCAGCTATTATTGAAGCCACCACTTCTCTCCATGGAATACTGAAGCTTATCTTAGACCTAGCATACCTATAGCTATACAGTAGGAATGGAATAGATGATACTAGCCAGGCAACTGGGAATGGTAATGCTATTAATATGGGATCGCCTACGCCAATAGATAGTAGAGCTACAGCCGTAGTAGACGCTGCAACGATAGAGACTAAGCCTCTGAGAAACATTGCTAATGGGATCTTGAAGAGAGGCGTGTTGATAAGTGCTAGGCCGTGTTCCTCTAGATCAGCTCTTTCTAGAGAAGTAGCTATAGAAGAGAAAATCCCAGCTAAGACCATTAAAAACGACTCAATACTGAAGAGAATAAACAGTAGTGAAGCTTCGATATACTCGTATCTAAATAGGCTCAGTATAGGCTTAGCCATAACTATTAACAAGAAAACCATTCCAATGTTTATAACCATGCTGATTCTGAGGACCTCCTCTATATCCTCCTTAGACGGGATCCGCAAAAGCCTAGCAGAGAGACCAGATGTAAACGCTCCCGTACTCTGTAATACAACACTCCTAGGAATATATGATACACCAAGATATGCAGCAGCCAGAGTCGAAGCCGTTAAGGCTGTTAACAGTGGTCTCTCAAACTGTGTAAACATAGAGTACAAAGTGATCAGAACAGGTATATAGCTATTTTTAACCAGAACTAATAAGTATTTTCTTCTGATCCCTGGTCTAGGTATGTCTATTCCTTCTCCACGCATAAAGACGTAGTATGCTATAGACGCTGAGGAGAGAGCAATAACTAGGGATAGCACAGCACCTAATAATTTATACGATAGTATAACAACTAATATATACGCTGCAATAAACCTGATAGTTTCTCTAATAATACTGGTTTTACCATTTATGTATGGCTTAGTAGAATTCACAATAGATCTGAAGGACTGATTCGCAGATGCAATAAGTGGTATAAGAGCTCCTAAGACAAAGAACTCATATCCCCAACCGAGGATCCGCGAATAATATGTTCCAAGCAAGATCATTAGTAGAGAAGCTATTGGAGCATATAAAAGATTTAATCCAAACGCAGTCGAGGCTAGATCTCTTCTACCACGAGCATAGTATCTCGTTGCCCAATAACACCAAACACTATAGAAACTTCCCAGAACGCTTGTTAAACCAAGTATAGTTGTGAATAAACCATATTCTACAACGCTCAGCTTTCGTGTAACCACTACTGTAAAACCTATAGCGATTAAAAGCCTGTAGATCTGGCTAACATAGTTGACGATAGTTGAATATCTTACTCTAACACCTATAGCTTCTCTTAAAACCTCATCGCTATTAATGGCATCGCTCAAAACAAGTACCACACCTTTTCCGACTAACTACTTATTCTAGAAATCCTATTAGCTATTAACCATTTAGCTCTTACATTATCAAAAGTATACTTTATTCCAAGGCGATCAACTAGTTCTAGTGTAGAATCGGTATCACTAGGAATAGGTAAACCCAGTAACGAAAGTATAACTGGTGTAACATCCCATGTATAGACATGATCCCATTTAACATCATTAAATCCCTCTACACTAAAGATACCAATATAACTGTGATCAGCTACTTCGATCCCCTCTTTAAAAGGCTGCTCAGGTTTACCCCTAGCTATTAGTACATCATACCCCCTAGGCTTTAACACTATGTCAGGAGCACGATCAGTACAATATCCCTTATAGATCTCTTTACCTGTATACACCTGTACAAAACCATACTCTTTGAAAATCTCTTTTATGGTATTACTCGTTACATTAGGGCTAAGAAACATATAATGTGGATCAGGTAATAGAACCTGGACTAAATCGTACGGGATAATTCTCTGAGTTGAAGCTTCTCCACGAACCTTTACCAAAAGTTTCCTAGCCACGGTTCTCAGGATAGGGTGTCTCCTTATGAACGACGCTATTTTGTCTACAAATCTATTCTTTTTCCAAGAATACCCTATATCACCACTCCTTATCCCATATATTTCAAGGACTTTTTCAGGATAGAGAGCCTTATTATATATACTAAAACCGTGATCGCTTACTAAAATGATCGAGTATCCGCGCTTTTTCAAGTAATTTACAAAATCGTCAATGTTTGTTGTGAGATCTCTGTACAAATTTAAGTCATTACCTTTAAGGAAGTCAATATCTTTATGCATTACCCAGTCGAATTCACTAAAGATTATAAAAAGCAATTCCAGCTTTATTGTTTCTACTACATTTATTAGTGCTTTTATAATAAAACCTATTCTTTCACTTATTTTAGATGAAATAACTTCCGGTTTCTTGAAATGTTTTAATGTGGAATTTTTCGCAAACGCTTCTTCTAAAAAACTAAACCGAGGAATGTTAACTCTTATTATTGGACTCAACCAATCAGATACAACAATACAATATTTGGAAACATAGGATGGTGTATGGTATGTTGCAGGTAAATTAGCTACTAGGCATTTCTTTCTATAGAGAGGCATTATTTCATGTATTCTCGGATAACAAGCTTCTCTACCAGTTACTAATTTAGAACTAAATCCAACCGGATGTTTAACTATATTATAAAAGCTATAGATGCCGTGTTTACCCGGGTTAACACCGCTAGCTATACTTGTCCAAGCAGGTGGTGTAATAGGAGGAGTTGTGCTGATCAGGTTTGTTTTAAGCGAATTATCTAATACTTCGCTCAAATGGCTGAAATAGCCTTCGTTGATCAACATATCTAGTATTTCCCAGGAGAGAGCGTCCAGGCCGATCACTGCTATTTTTTCATACATATATACTTCGCCTAACAGTGCATCTGATCATAAGTCTATACCGTATTTCTTTTTAACATACTCTTTCAAAATACGGGGATAGTCTATGTATTTGCTCTTATCATATTTGACGAGTTTTTTGAGAAGTTCTTGTAGATGTATTCTAGCAGCTTCTTCGATAGATGTTGTTCCATATAATTCCCGGATCTTCATCTTCACGTAATCATCAAGACTCATTTTTCTCTCAAGACCTTCTCTTCTCATTCTCCACCACAGACTCTTATATAGTAATCTCACCGGGTTTCTAACGGTTCTTAAATGCATGCCTAGGTATTTGTTTATGAATATTGGTTTGTAGTATCTGAGCGGGGCGATCAGCGTATCATACATTGATACCCATTCATACCTCAATACTGGGCTATAGGTGAATAACCAGTGTTCTATATGGATAGGGAAATTGGGGCTTTGATGAAATAGATCTGCGTCAAGAACAACCATGGGCCAGTAAACGAGATAGTATCTCCTCTCGTCAAGCGATTTTATAAAATTTTTTATAAAACTAGGCATATCATCAGACGCTATAAAATCGGCATCCCAGTGTAGAATCCACCTGTAACTAGACTCGCGCAAAGCCAGGTTTCTTGCTTTAACAAGATCTCCCCATGGAATTCTATACATTTTTAGATTTAGATCGTGTTCTTCAGCGATCCTCTTTATTATCTCTGGTGTTTCATCCGTCGAACTATCAACAACAACGTACTCATCTACAAGATCCTTTATAGATAAGAGCGAAGGCTCTATCCAATCACTCTCATTATATGTACAAACCATTGCAGATATACCGTTTTCTCGTTTAATTGTGTTAGCAGGAGGTACTAGGTTGAGACGAAATGCTAGTTCGGACATGATTGATCTAAGGATGAATGTTCCTTTTCTACCAAGTATCTTTCTGGCAACACGCATTACTGTGTTAAACATACTAATAGTCCACCGTAAGCACTCCTCTTCAAATACAAGTACTACTACCAAGTAATGGTAAATCTGTGAATAAGTTTTTTATTAGATGTTTTATTGTGGTTGGGCAATTAAATCATATTTGTTAACTTATATCGCGTATATTGTGGGTTGTTACCGAAATGGATGAGAAGACCGTATTGATAATGACTACGCGTTTTCCACCACCATTTGGCGGGGCTGCTACTAGGGCATGGTATCTATCTAAGATGCTTAGTGATCTTGATTATAGAGTATTTGTGTTAGAGCTTATTGGTAGTGGTTATAGTAGAGTCGTTAATAGAATACGCGTTCTATCTCTTAGAAAAAATGTTACGCGATATGTACGCTCAGTTTTCCCAAGTTTACTTCATTGGTTAAAGAAGATAGAGCCCCAAGTAGTTATTGCTACTAATCCTCCTAGAGAAGCTATAATTATAGCAACTAGGTTATTTAGTGGAAAAGCAACTATAATTGCCGATGTTCAAGACATAACGGATGAGTATAAGGCATTATATGGCGAGATATTTAAAGCGATCTATAGAGCTTATTATTCTCCAATGTATAAAAGTCTTGCCAAATCTGACTATGTATTCTCAACAACGGAGGCTATGGCCAAGTATATTGAGGATAGAATTGCAAAAAAAGTCTACGTAGCTTATAATGGTTCAGACCCCGAGTTATATAGGGAGGCGTACGAGAAGAATCTCTATAGAGAACCATGTAAACCCATATGTACACTAGTTTTTGTGGGCAGTCTTGATTGGAAGTATCAGCGACTAGAAAAACTGATACAAGCAATTGCAATACTCGATAAGAAATACAAGTACAAGATAAGACTCCGTGTGATTGGCTCGGGTAAGTATCTCCAATACTACATGCACGTAGCTGAAAAATACGGAGTAAAAAATCTCGTTCGATTCTATGGTTATGTACCTCGGGAGAAACTACCAGACTTAGTCGCATCATCAGATATAGGTATAGCTGGGCGACCAGCAGTAAGAAATGCGTGGATAATGGTATCGATAAGAATGACTATATATGACTATCTAGCAGCGGGAATACCTGTTATCGCGTTTGGACCCAAGATCAGCTATACCAGGTTATTCATAGAAAAACATCGTATAGGATACTATATAGGAACTGATGATCCCAATATCCTTGCAAAAACGATATATGACAATATTGATTATGTTTTATCAATAAATCGTAAACATTGTAGGAAGATCTCATTAGTGTATGAGTGGAATAAAACTTTGGAGCCAATCATCAAAAAGCTGTAGAGCTTGTATAACAACATATTCAAGGCCGAGAATTACAAATAATAGATGATATGAGATTTGTTGCAATAGTGTAAATACCTTGACGGTGACTAATTTAATATGAGGATACTCGTGCTGACCCATCGACCAGTATATCCCCCGCTTAGCGGATATTCTAAAGTAATAATTGACACGTATAGATCGATAGCTGAAGAAAACAGAGTCATGATTATTACAATAACTCCCAGGAGAAAAACTGTTAGAATAACTAATATCGATGGAGTAAGATACGTCGAAGTCCCAGAACCAAAGCAAGTATTTGCTAAGCTACTTTTCACAAGGGCTGTTTTGAGAATAAGTAATGGAGAACTTATTTCACATCATTTAAAGAAACTAGCTGAAACATATGGAGATAAGAGTTTTTCATACATCTTGGCAAGTTTAATAGACGCGATTCTAGGTGAACCCAACATAATTGTTTCAGAAACCATATATCCAGCTCTTTTAGGAAAATCTCTCGCAGAATATTATGGGATACCACATATCATTCGAACACATAACATTGAATCTCTATACATTGGTTCACTTGTTAGAATATTTAAGAATAAGACTCGCAGAAATATCGAAGAACTAGAGAGGAGAGTTCTAGCAGATGCGGACAAGATTCTCACAATCTCCCTTAGGGATAATATTCTCATTAGAAAGCTTTATGGTATTCATAACTCTATTTACATTCCTCCAATACTGATCGTAAAAGAACCGCCTAATTCAAAACAGATAATTAGAAAATATGGACTCGAAGAACACAAATACTTCTTATATATCGCATCACCACATAAACCAAATGTAATTTTCCTTAGAGAAATCCTTAGATGTAAAAACGCATTAAAAGATCTAGGATATAAAATAGTTATAGGGGGTAGTATATCGCCTATAGCCGAGAAATATATCAGAGAGGGCGAAAGTGACGTAGTAGGAGTCGCTGGAATATTATCTGAAGCGGAAAAAGCAGGATTAATAAAGAAATCATATGCTGTTCTCGCGCCACATCACGGATACGGTATCTCTATAAAACTCGTTGAAGCACTAGCACTAGGCGTACCTGTTATAACGACTAAGAATTCCCTATCAACTCTCAAGGGGCTTGTTAAAAACAAAAATGTTTATGTGATTAATTCAATAGATGAAATCTGTAATTCCATGATCAAACTTGTTCGTGATAAAGAGTTATATAACACAATACTCGAAGGAGCTAGAGATATGTCTAGAGCTCTCGATTACAGACAGCTTGCTAAACAGATGTTATTATCCTTAAGCGAAATACCGTGATAAATAATCTATAACATAAATTTCGAAATCTTGAAAAGAACTGACACGTAAAGGTGAAAGAAGTGCCTGGAAGAAGAGTCTCAGTAATAGGCTTAGATGGTCTTTCATGGACTTACCTTAATAAGCTGTTAAAGAGGCATATAATTCCGAATATTAAATCAATTATCTCTAAAGGAGTTTCTTCGAAAATCTATGCATTTCCTCCAAATACTCCACCTTCATGGAGTAGTATTATGACCGGTGTGAATCCGGGTAAGCATGGTATTTATGATTTTATTCATTTCACGAAAAACTATGAACAAGTGCTGTTTAGCTCGGAGCACTTAATGCATCCCCGAGTATTTGAAATGCTCGGATTTATTGGTAAAAAAATCAATTGTTATAAATCCTATACCATCATATCCGTTGTATAAGGTGAAAAATACTATTCAAATAGCTAATAGTTTCTTCACGCCTAAAATCGTATATTATCCAAGTAAGGCTAGTAGATATGCTAGGAAATTGTTATACCATAATGTCTCTGATAATATATATAGCGAGATTTCTAATGGAATTACTCTTGTTGAGCAATATGTAGAGTTAGTAGAAGAGCTAATAGATAACGAGGATTTCGACCTCTTCTGGATCAATATACCATATCCAGATCACTTTCTACACAAGGCATCGGATAAGTCGGTATT
>JBEVCI010000039.1:0-8566 GCA_040514375.1 Thermoprotei archaeon | reverse complement strand
ATGAACAGTACGTTAAGTATTCCTACGTATTCTTAGAACTAGGGTTTGAAATACCGAGTATAGTAGCTGACATAGGATGCGGTACAGGACTATTAATCGAGTTCTTAGAAAAACACGGTATCGATCGTTTCGATAAATATATTTGCGTTGAACCCAGTATTGGAATGTTATCTAGAGTACTGAGCAAGAGATTAGTTGATCACAGGGTCATCGTTATTAGGGGTTATGGCGAGGAATTACCACTATCTGATCAGAGTGTAGACGCTGTTTACGCTTTCACTGTATTAGGTAATGTCGTAGATCCGGCGAAATTTGTAGGTGAATTGCTAAGAATTGTTAGGGATACTGGTTATGTATTATTATCATTACACGAGAAAACACCGAGAAAAGACGTTTATGAAGAATATCTCGAGAAAAGAGGTTTTATAAAAATAGGGTGTAGTATAGATTGCTACTACCTGTGGACTAGTAATGGGTAAATCCTTAAATAACGAGTTCTAGAGATAAGGAATTGTGAGAGAAGTACTTTATACGTGATGGATCTTGGCTACGGTTAGAAATAAGCCACCAACACCATTAAAACACTTAAAATCAGCGATAGATCAGATTATATTGGTTAAGCTAAAGGATGGTACAGAGTATGTTGGTAGATTAGAACTAGTTGATCATACAATGAACCTTGTACTAAGTAATTGTGTAAAATTCGATAATAATGGAAAACCGGTTGCAAGGTATGGTAAGGTCTTAATCCGTGGTAGCCATATAGCATTTGTCAGTATTAACTATAAGCAGGTAGCGCCAGA
This sequence comes from Thermoprotei archaeon, assembly GCA_040514375.1. GTDB lineage: Archaea > Thermoproteota > Thermoprotei_A > Sulfolobales > Desulfurococcaceae > QMWW01. The sequence goes on along the minus strand of JBEVCI010000039.1, from coordinate 7,763 downwards.
AGTCGTTAGTGGTATTACGTGAGTGAATAAACCATGTCGATATCAATTAGTTATCTTAAAGCTAGCGATTTAATGAGAGATCCGATCATAGTTAAACCGGACATAAGCGTTTCAGACGCGTTAGCTACTATTCTTAACGAGGGTATTGGAGCATTACTTGTTGTAAATGAGAAAAACGAGTTAGTAGGTATTGTTACAAAACGCGATATCCTCTGGGCTTTGAAATATAGAGCTAGTGACGCTAAATACCTCAAAGTGAAAGATATTATGAAGAAAAATCCAATAACAGTTACTAGTGATACTAGTATAGTCGACATAGTTAATATCATGTTGCAACACAATATATCGCATATCCCTGTTGTAGAGGATGGTAAGCTCATAGGTATTATTAGTGATAGAGAATTGCTAGAAGTACTTAGCGAGCTATTCGATAAATTACTTCAACGAGGAGAAGCTACCGAGTAGAACAGGTGTACCGAAGATTGAGTAGACCAGGACACATACCAACTCCTCGTCGAGGTAAGAAAAGGAGAGAGTATAGATGGCTTAGAAGCGATGGTACACCAAACTTTAGTGATAGAATACACCGTGAAACTAGTGATATGGAGCTTATAGCTAAGAAACCGGCACTACAAGTATCTCCTACAACCCCTATTATAGAAGCTATCAAGATCATGGCTGAGAACTATAGAAGCCTCGTAGTTTCATCAGCCGGCTATCTTAAAGGACTTCTACTAGCAACTAATGTTATTGACTATCTTGGTGGTGGCGAGTTATTTAAAATAGTATCGGAGCGACACGGTTATAATATCTACTCGGCACTTGATCGAGAACCCGTCGAGTCGATCATGATTAGAGACCCCATAGTAGCTTATATAGATGAAAAACTATCCAGTGTACTGGAGAAAATGGTTATACACGGTATCGGATTACTGCCGGTTATTTATCGCGATAATAGAGTATACGGTGTTGTATCGGAACACGATATTGTTAAGTACTTGTATGGAGTTGTAGAAGTCGGTATTAAGGTATCGAGCGTTATGTCTAGCCCGGTTGTGACAATAGAAGTTAATAAGACACTTGGAGAAGCAATGAAGAGAGTTATCAGCTATGGATTTAGGCGCTTACCGGTAGTCGAGAATAATACTGTGGTAGGTATACTAACAGTTATGGATATTGTAAGGTTTTTCGAACCACGTAGCCTATTTAAGAGAATATCTAGTGACGATATTAGAGAAGCACTTAGTGTCAGTGTTTCTGAGGTAATGTCTAGAGAAATACTAACTGTCAGTCCTGATACCGATTTAAGCGATGCTGCAAGAATGATGCTCGATCGCGACGTTAGCTCTGCTCTAGTTGTTGATAAGGATATGAAACTCATAGGTATTATTACCGAGCGCGATATACTCTATGCTTTAACCACGGCGAGACAAGCCTAGTTTACAGCTTATTCAGCGCATTTATTAATCACTATATATAACTAGGATAGTAGCCTAATATTAGAGGAGTTAGTATGACTAGTATGAGTGAGCCACGCTTTATAGTGGATACCATGCTTGGTAATATTGCGAGATGGCTTAGAATTCTCGGATACGATACACTTTATAGGAGGGATTTCAAAGACTGGGAAATACTCAATATTGCTAGTAGAGAAAACCGAGTTATAATTACACGTGATACAGGACTACATAGAAGGGCGTTGAACAAGGGTATTAAAAGTATATACCTAGCCGTGGACGATATTGCAGAGAGGCTAGCATACATAGCTCTTCTCACCGGAATAAGACTTTATGTAGATTTGGAGAAATCTAGATGCCCCCTATGTAATGGTGAATTAAGGAAAGTTTCTAAAGAAAAAGTTAAAGACCGTGTTCCACCCCGAGTCTATAGATTTTATAGTGATTTCTGGATATGTACACGATGTGGCAAAGTATACTGGCTTGGTAGTCACTGGGTTAAAATTGAGGAAATATTAGAAAAAGCCCGTCAGTTATTAGATGAATATAAAAGTAGAAGCGTTGTAAAGGGTGTATTCAGTGAAACCCGTTCATCCGAGAGAAGTTAAGCTAGAAGATGGAGTATTCCTAGTTAGACTAGCTAGGAGAGCTATTGAAGAGAAAATATTAAATAATAAGACAATTAAGCCCCCAGAAGACATTCCCGAGTATATGAGAAGACCTGGTATGACATTCACTACTATCGAGAAAATACTACCAGATGGTAGGTTAACGCTGAGAGGTTGTATAGGCTTTCTCTCTCCAATATACAGTCTTGTCGAATCAACTATAAGATCTGCTATAGAAGCAGCACTATCAGATCCGAGGTTTCCTCCCCTTACCCGTGACGAGCTTGATAACATCGTTATCGAGGTTACAGTATTGTCCGTTCCGGAAGAAATAAAAATTAGGGATAGATGGAAGTTGCCCAAATTAATCGTTATCGGTAGAGATGGATTGGTCGTTGAAAAAGGGTTTTACAAAGGTACGCTATTACCAGTTGTGCCAATTGAGTATTGTTGGGATGAGGAGACTTTTCTTGCAGAGACATGTATTAAAGCCGGGTTAGAGCCTGATTGCTGGCTAGACACGAATACCAGGGTTCTCAAGTACGAGGGTAGAGCATTTAAAGAAGAAAAACCGCGTGGTAGAGTGTATGAAAGGGATTTAAAGAAGGAGTATCTAGAATCTTGTAAAATGACTTAAAATACGATCATACATAAATATCACTTCTCTTATATTTATACGCGATTACATTTCCTAATTATTAGGGTGGGTTGATTGAATAGGCGTATCACACTAAATGATGTATTACGTATTCCTTATGAAGAAGTTGTACGCCATGTATCAGCGTTTGTGAAAGATCTCATAGAAAAAGCGGGTGTTGATAAGGTAGTTGTTGGTTTAAGTGGTGGTGTTGATTCCTCCACTGTATTGGCTCTTCTAGCTAAAGCACTCGGTAGTAATAGAGTCATTGGCATTATAATGCCTGATACACGTATTACCAATCCACGTGATGTCGAGGATGCTATAAGTCTCGCTAAAAGCTTTGGTATAAAGCACTATATTGTTGAGATTAATAATATATTCGACTCATATACTGCATTACCGTTTTTTGATAAGAATGACCGTATTTCAAATGGTAATCTTAGAGCAAGGATTAGAATGAGTATTCTCTACTACTATGCTAACAGATATAACGCTCTTGTAGCCGGTACGGGCGATAGAAGTGAGATCCTCATAGGGTATTATACAAAGTATGGTGATGGTGGTGCCGATTTCTTACCCATAGGTTCTTTATATAAGACACAAGTTAGAAGACTTGCCTCATATCTTGGTCTTCCAAAAAACATAGTTGAGAAACCGAGTAGTCCGGGTTTCTGGATCGGCCACTTAGCTGAAGAAGAACTTGGTTTAAAATATGAAGTGATAGACCTAGTGCTCTATGCCTTGTTTGATAAAGGTTTAAAACCAAGCGAAGTGCCGGAATACACTGGTATATCGAGATCCATTGTGGATCGTGTGCTTGAAATGCATAGAAGAAGTAGACATAAGAGGATATTTCCACCAGTACCTATATTTCCGTGGATGAAGATAGAGCCCATTAGGGAGATCTAGGGGCTTGAAACTCTAATAGAGGCGTGGTTTCTATTTAGCTCGATCTTAAATCTTGCTCTCGGAAGATACGTCCACAGTATTTTCATAGGATATATTAAAATGTTTAGTATCCCACTATTTTCGGTATTAATGCTTAGCTCGATACTATCGCTCCTAGTGTAGTATTTGTTGTTAATTATGGTAAAGAACGTCTTATCTTCGTTTACCTTTAGAATAAAGGGTGTTGAATATCCTGTAATTAATTCTTGTTTCTTAGAGGATACTGTTTCATTTATGAAATCTTGTCTAATCTCGGGCTCGCTTCCATTGACAATACTCAGTACTTCGCCAAGAAGGTCTAGTTGTGGCTCAGAATCGTATGAGATTTCTCCATATATACCATTGGGTTCTATTTTTAATTGTGCATTTTTAAAACCAACTAAATATAGATGTTTTACGTGAAATTCTCTACTATCACTTGTTTTAATCTTATCGTTCTGTATTAAGATCTTATAGAAGCCAGATTCAATACCATGCAATACCTCAGATCTCGTCATTATTAGCTCCTCGGATAAAGTACATATTTCCCAATCTACTACTCTTTCTTTTCAGAACTAATAACTTTAATCTCTTCAATAACGAGCCCGGGCCTCGAAGTAGGATAGCTTAGGTGATGATATGAGTATTAGGTTCCTCATATTGAGCGATATACATGAGAGGAAAACCGGTCTTAGGAATATAATTAGTAGCGTTAGAGATATCGGTGGTATTGATTACGTCTTAGTAGCTGGTGATATTACACACTTTTCCGGTAGGGATAGAGCATTCGCTATATTAGCTGATATTATTGAAGAACTTGGTAAACCGGTTTTATTCGTACCGGGCAATTGTGATGATCCATCGCTTCTAAGTGTCGAAGAGTATCTCGATTCCCAAATTATTGGAATACATAATAGAAGATATTGTATTGATAAGTACGTGTTATTCGGTATAGGAGGTAGTAACATTACTCCATTTAATACGCTTATAGAATGGAGTGAGGAAGACCTCAGAAGCTTTATAGAGAAAGTGAAAGATGTTAGTCGGGAGAATCTGATCGTGGTTACACATGCACCCATTTATGGGGTTATGGATGAAATAAATGGTGAACATGTGGGCTCTAAAGTACTTAGGGAATTTCTCGATAAACACGGCGCTATCTTATGGATTACTGGGCATTTGCACGAATATAGTGCTTGTACCATTGTGAATAAATGCTTAGTTGTTAATCCAGGACCTGCAATGAAAAGTTACTACGCTATCGCAGAACTCGGAGATAGTAGTGTTAGTGTTAATGTGAGAAATGCGTATGTGAATAAAACTCTTCGGTCATGTAGTATCTAGGATTAAAGCCATTTAAGCTTGGATTTAAGCTTAGACAAAAACTCCTCAATACTTCTTCCAAAGATGTATAATCCGAGCGGATAATATAGTAGATCGTAACACCTAACTATATTTATTGATTTTATCGATACAACTTTTCCATAGTAATAACCCGTATGTAACGTTGATAAGCAGAGTAGGTATGAAGGCTCACCCCTTTCAAAAATAGTTAATAGTTTATACCCATCTTCTTCATCTACTAGGACTTTTTCGAACTCTTGTTTAATCCTTTTTACAAGATCATCAATACTCATCGCGTATCACGATTTAGTGCTACATTATGATTCTAAATTTCATAGACTAGTTTTCTAACTTCTTCGGGCAGGTCTTCAGCATTGACTATTCGGGCTTTTATAGGCGGTTCCCTAGTCTTTACCGGTAATACTATATATTTTGTTGGATCGTTTATATCGAATTCATAGCCTGGTTTTCCAGTTTTCTTAAATCTAATATTTAATACACGTACTTTTACATACCACCCGTCACTACGTTTAACATATACGTATTTGCCGTGTTTTAATCCCATGAATAACCCCCAAAGCAATTAAACTACTACTCGTTATATCCTATAACGGGGTTAAAACTATTCTCTCCATGCAAAAAACCTGCTTAACAAGTAATTAGCTATTAATCCGACTAGAACACCTAGTAGTAGTGATAAGTATAGTGGATAGTTCATAAATCCTGATAATAATGTTACTATGGATACTTGCGATAAAAGGCTACCAATAGAGCCTAAGTGGTATTTTATCCATCGCTTAACTCTATTCTGTAAAGTCCTACTCAGTCTTAAGTCGCGGAAAGTCCATAGTTCATGTAGTATGAAGTTCCATGTCAGACTAGTTTCAAAACTAATCATAGTCGCTAATGCTGTAGAGATCTCTATGTCTAGATAAGTCAGTAATAGGCTTCTAACAGCATACAGTACAGCGAGATTAACTAAGAAACCAGTAAATCCTACTAGTGCAAACCTCATTATACGGAGAGGCTCAGCTATTATAGCTAGTGGTCGCGGTAATCCAGATAAAAGGGCTCTAGCCCGATCAGCGGTATTGAGGTCAATATGGATTACTCGAGTTCCGGTGTAGTTATTTGTAAGATTCTTGTCGCGGGGTATGTAAATAGCTATTATGCCATTATCATGTACTAGCTTATCCAATGGATTCTTTAGAAACCTAGATAATATCCTTCCTATAAACCCCAATTTAATCTTGAAAACAACTATATTATCCAAATCGCTGCTTCTAATTTCTTCAAGTATTAAATCACGATATCTATAACCAATATCAAGTATTAATAAAAGTGGTTTATCGCGCAAAAATACTGTGTTGAGGTTTTTCCTATTTAAGTACTTTCCGTGAACTAGTCTGTAAATACCGAGTAAACTCCCTATCCCTGTCTCAACATATGCTATGTCTATATCTGATTCCACGTTAAGTCCCCAGCCATACTAGAGATACTTGCCTAGAGAAACTAAATAGGCTATGAACACTATATAGGTTAGTGTCTGGTAATCACTCTTTAAATCTAGTCTCTGCATAGGTGTGATAGTTTGAGTAGTTTAGATGAAGAGTGGGAAAAGCTTGTTCAGGAGATACTATCGTGTAGAAAATGTAAGTTAAGCATGTATAGAAAAAACGCTGTTCCAGGTGAGGGAAATACTTCCGCGGAGATAATGTTTGTGGGTGAAGCACCGGGTGCACGCGAGGATGAGACTGGAAGACCCTTTGTTGGTGCTGCAGGGCAGTTATTAACAGAGCTTATAGAATCTATAGGGTTTAAGCGAGAGGATGTATACATAACCAATGTTGTTAAGTGTAGACCACCTAATAACAGGGATCCGGAGGAGGACGAGATCAAGGCTTGTTCTCCATACCTAATTAAGCAGATACAGCTAATTAAGCCAAAAATAATTATTGCGCTTGGCCGTCATAGTGCTAGATTCTTATTCACAAGTGCTGGAATAACATGGAAAAACATGAGCGTTATGCATGGTAAACCATATGAAGTAGAGATATTTGGCGTCAAGACTATATTGATAGCTACGTATCACCCTGCAGCAGCTCTCTATAATCCAAAACTACGTGGAAGCCTGGAAAGAGACTTTATCAGAATTAGGGAAGTCTATGACAAGATCAAAGAGAGTTCTAAAAAACCCAGGACTCTGCTTGATTACCTTAAATCCACTAAATGATTATGCCTGCGTTTTCCTAATACTATACCCCAATATAAATGATCCTATACACATAACTAATAGAATTATGTAGTAGAGCGTATCAGGCATAACTATTTTTACAATAGTTGTAGTTTCGATCCTAGAGATCATCGGTGTTTTATAGTATTCTGAAGCATGTACAAGTGCTAGTTCAGCCATTATAGTTACTAATTCATTTAGGTATAATCCTATAATTGACTCAAGTTCTTCGTTCTCGTATAGATAATCTGCTGCTAGCCTCATAGTGGTTAGTATCGACGGAGGTATGGTATGAGACCTATTGTAGAAATAATTCAAAATATTAGTGAACGTTCTGTTTAGCACCTCTATAGAAATTTTTCCAGCTTGCTTGACGGGATATAGTTCTTCTACTAGTGATTCGCTAAGTAGATTTATTCGGATAAGCTGTAGTGTATAATTAATAAAACTCCTCACAGGATTTACCTCATAAGCAATACTCTTGATAACGCGATAATACTCTGCTCTAGAGGTAGTGTTGAATATTCCGAGCGCGTAGTAATAGTCTCTTAACC
>JBEVCI010000038.1:0-8603 GCA_040514375.1 Thermoprotei archaeon | reverse complement strand
CTCTATATCTTTATTAAGAAGTCTTCTCAACCTCTGTATATTGATACCGCGTGGACCTATTGCTCTACCAATATCTTTAGGATCTACTAGATATATTATTCTGTTATTTTCTTCATCTACTATACAGTCACGCACATATACATTAGTTAATTCATGCAAGAGAGCTATGTATCGGAACTCCTCTGCAGTGAGCTTTATTTGTGGCTTCTCGGCTTCATTCGCCACCTATTTTTCACCCTTCTGCGCTTTTTAGCTTCTTAACGAGATCTAATATATTTGATTGGCCCGGATCTATTATAGCCATAGCAGCTACCCCAAATGGTTTGCCCGCCAGTGTTCCCAATTCTATGTTAGTGCCCGGATACACATATATTGGAATATTAGATAATTTTGCATAGTACTTAATATCCCGTTTTACCTCGGGAGGCGCGTTAGCAGCTAATACCACGAGTTTAGCTTTTCCATGTAGTACCAATTTCTTAGTTCTACGAGTTCCCAAAACAACCTGGCCTGTTTTAACAGCGGTTTGTAACGCTCTTATTATCTCCACATCACTCACTCTTTTCACCCTCTTTTTCAGTCTTTATAGTATAGGGCGTCATGTATATATCCACAATACCTGTTCCAACAGGTACAGGCTGCCCTATAATTACGTTTTCAGTTATCCCTGCTAACGGATCTTCCTCACCCCTAATAGCTGCTTCTACGAGTTTTTGAACAGTCATCTCGAATGTTGCTCTAGCTAATACACTCGGTTTCTCACCAGCAACACCCATTCTACCAACTTGTCTTACTCTACCAGTCCAAGTCATTATATCAGCCAGTAGCATAATGTGCCTTATATCGACATCAAGTCCCTGTTCATCAAGTACGTTTTTAATTTCTTTAATAATCGCTGCACGCGCTGCCTCTATACCAAGTATTTCCTCAATTTCAGTAATATTATTTGTATATACCCTTCTGTAATCTACGCCGGGCACTTTCATAACTTCTGCTAGGTTGCTACCCTCGGCGACTAAGACGTACTCATTTCCACGTTTCTGTATAATGACTTTTTTAATACCCTTAATACCCTTGATCATAGCTTCAGCTATTTTGAGTCTAATCTTCTCTATCTTCGTATAATCTATCTTTTCGGGTTTAATAGCGATTCTTATAATGTAGGGATCTGATTTATTCCATATAATATCTCCTAGCTTGAGTTTTTTGAGTGTTTCGATAACCATTTGTGGTGTCACACCCTTATCGCTTAGCATTTCTGGATCAAGAATGATTACCACGCCTTCATAGGGGTCTACACTAATTTCTTGTGCAACGTTTTCGATAGTAGTACTCTCAATTCTTCTAGCAACTTCTTTAGCTTTCTCTTCAGAATACTTATGTTCTTCATCAAGTGGTATCTCCATAATGGGCGTTCCAGGTTTTTTCCTAGCATCCACTATCTCTATTAATCTCGGTAGACCTAGTGTAACATTATATTCTCTTAATCCGGCGTAGTGGAATGTTCGTAGTGTCATTTGGGTTGACGGTTCGCCAATACTTTGTGCAGCCACTGTCCCTACGGCTTCACCGGGCTCTATAATGCTCTGTTCATATCTCCTAATTGTTTCACTAATGATTTGTTCTAATTCCTCATAGTATAACCCATAGGCTTCAAAGTACTCTTTCAGCTTACTCTTTAGCTCTTCATATACCTGTTCGCTTACTTTTCCTCTAAGTTTTTCTTCGAGTATTTTTTCGACTTTGCTAAAATTATTTATTGGTTTCATAGTCTCCACCCAATAACTTTCTGTATAACTCTATTTACATCCACAGCTTTACCGTGATCACTCTTCATAGGATCTACTCCGTCTTCTCCGTAAACGAGCTGTACAACTTCACCAAAAGGCGTTCTAACGCTTCCGTCATAATCTACTCTTAGGTCTTGTAGGGCGTTTATTAACCTCCTTTGCATGTATCCGCTTTGACTGGTTCTAACAGCGGTATCTGTTAATCCCTCTCTACCAGCAGCTGCGTGGAAGAATAGCTCAACAGGGTTAAGGCCTTCAACGAATCCGTGTGCGATAAATCCACGTGCTTCCGGACCTAGGTCCTTTGGTTTGAAGTGTGGTAGCGTCCTGTGGAGATAGCCTCTAGTTATTCTTCTACCGCTAATTGTTTGTTGTCCTAATAGTGCTGCCATTTGTGTTAGATTTACTGGGTTTCCACGTGCACCTGTTCGAGCCATTATAATGACGGGGTTTGCTAAGCTAAAATATGGTGTTATCGCATCAGCTATCTCGTCTAATAGCTTCTTTGAGAGAGTATCTATAATATAGTCTTCTAGTGATTCCTCCAGGGTTTTACCGGGTCTCGGTTCTAGTTTTCCTTCTTCATACTTCCTAATTAATTCGAATACCTCTTCTCTCTTATCTTCAATTATCTTTCTAACCTTTTCTTGAGCGTCTCTGGGCAATAGGAGATGCGAATAACTCATTGTAAATCCATGTTTTTCAGCAAATCTTAGAAACATTTTATACACATTATCCATAAACATACGTGCAGCGTCTTCACCATATTCTTTAACTAGCCAGTGTACTAAGCTTTCTGGTTCTTCGCGTCCAATACTAGCTTTATCTAATACTCCCTCTAGCATCACACCCTTCTTTATTATAACTATGCTATCATGTGGACAATCTTCGTCTATACATCTCAGTGCTGTTGCGCTAGCTATTTTTGCTGGTCTGGTATAGTTAAAGTCTTTTGGTAGGAATAGGCTTATTAGTTGTTTTCCTGTCCAATAAGGTCCTGGTTTTAGTATGGCTGGTTCTGGTAGTTTTCCTAAATACCCGGTAACACTAAGTAAATCTATTACATCATCGCGTTTTAGTAACGTTGATTTACTCGTTAATAAATAAGCTCCACTGATATAGTCTTGTAAACCACCAATAATTGGTCCGCCATATCTTGGGGTCAATATATGTTTTTCAACAAGCATTAATAACCTAGCTTCAGCACGCGCTTCCTCGCTCTGTGGTACATGTAGATTCATTTCATCTCCATCGAAGTCTGCATTATATGGTGGACATACTAGAAGGTTTAATCTGAAAGTCTTATAAGGTAATACTCTTACTACGTGTGCCATAACTGATATTCTGTGCAAGCTCGGCTGTCTATTAAATAATACTATGTCTCCATCCTTCAAGTGTCTCTCGACAATGTATCCAGGTGCCAGTGTCTCAGCAATTGCCTTTCTATCAACGTATTTAAGGCTTATTTTCTTACCATCTGGTTTAATTACAAAGTTAGCGCCAGGCCACTTATCTGGCCCGTTTAATACTAATTTACGCATTTCCTCTATATTCCATGGAGTAACCCTTTCCGGTACTGTTAGAATCTTAGCGACTACCTCGGGTACCCCTACCTCGTTTATACTAAGACTCGGATCTGGACTTATCACTGTACGTGCTGAGAAGTCTACTCTTTTACCTCTGAGATTTCCTCTAAATCTTCCCTCTTTACCCTTAAGCCTCTGTGCTATTCCCTTTAGTGCTTTACCTCCTCTATGCTTAGCTACTGGTATGCCAGGGACTTCGTTATCAAAATAGGTTGTGACGTGGTACTGTAGTAGCTCCCACTCATCGTTGATAATTACACTCGGTGCTCCGGATTCGATGTGTTCTTTTAGTCTGTTGTTAATTCTTATGATATCAACTAGTTTATGTGTTAGATCGTCTTCACTTCTAATACCGGTTTCGAGTAATATTGAGGGCCTTACAGCCCTAGGCGGTACTGGTAGTACTGTTAGTACCATCCACTCAGGTCTAGCATTTACAGGATCTCCTCCAAGAAGTCTTACATCGTCATCAGGTATTTTCTCAAGTCTAGCTCTTATTTCAGCAGGGTTTAGCTTTACAAGCCCTTCTTCTCTCTCTTCGTAAAATGTGTGTGGCTTATCTAGTTTTATTTTGTATTGTTTAGCGCCACAGTGTGGACACTTATTTGTTGCCGCCGCCTTCTTCTGTATATACTCATGGAACCTCTTAGTTAAGTGGTATAGTCCAAGCCTTTTCAGATCCTCTAGTAGCGCTAAGTATTTCCTTCTCTCGGGTTCACTTATTTTTATCCTACCGCAAACTCTGCAAGTGGTTTTTAAATACATGTGGATATACTTCACGAAGGAAACGTGTATTACTGGTTTTGCTAATTCTATGTGGCCAAAATGTCCAGGACAGTTATCGCGTGTATTTCCACATATAGGACAAATCTCACGAGGTTCTATAGCACCTAATCTCCTATCAGCGACTCCACCATCAATAGGTGCTCCGTCATTGTCATATACTTCGCTAGTTACTATTGCTGTAACACTCATCTTCCTTATTTCATCTGGCGAAAGAAGACCAAATTTAATGCTTTTTAAACGTGTGGGAATCATTTATTTAACCCCTCGCAATATCTCCTACTCTGAGTCTAGGCATTATACCCATACTCATGAGCTCTTGTATTAGGAGTTTAAATGCGTAACTCATTTCTACGGGTCTAAGCTTGCCTTTATCACCGTGTACTGGACACACATATACTCCTTTATTTCTATCGTACCATCCAATATGTCCGCATAGTTCACATACGTATACTACTGTCTTGTCACTCCTATCAACCATTGTTTCCTTGAGTAAGTAGGATGCACCGTGTCCAACAAGGCAATCGACCTCCATTTCACCCCATCTAAGACCTCCCTGTCTGGATCTGCCCTCTGTTGGTTGTCGAGTGAGTATCTGGACAGGTCCTGTAGCTCTGGCGTGTATCTTGTCGGCAACCATGTGATGTAATTTCTGGTAATATACAATTCCTATGAAGATCGATGTTTTGATAAGCTCGCCCGTTCTTCCGTCATACATTACCTCTTCGCCGGTTGGTAAATATCCGTGTTTTTTGAGAACCAACATTAGGTTTTCAATGGGTTCCTTATAGAATGGTGTTGCGTTTACGAACCTGCCCTCTAGGGCTGCTGCTTTACCTGCAATGCTCTCTAGTAGTTGGCCCACTGTCATTCTCGAAGGGAATGCGTGTGGGTTAATTATTAAATCTGGTACGATCCCCTCTTCAGTGAAAGGCATATCGTACTGTGGAACTAACAGTCCGAGAACACCTTTTTGTCCATGTCTACTAGCAAATTTGTCTCCTAGTTCTGGTATTCTTAGGTCTCTAACTCTGATCTTCACCATTTTATTGCCTTCGCTATCTGTTGTAATCATTACTACGTCGACAATGCCTTTTTCAGCATGTCTTACAGTAACGCTAGCATCCTGTCTAGTAATACCCGTACCCACTGTGTACTCGTATGCTGTGTAGAATCGCGGTGGACTGATCTTGCCAATAATAACTTCTCCTCCTTCAACATAGGTTTCTGGAGGAGCTATTCCGTCTTCATCTAACTTCTCGTAAGCACTTGGCCCGCGGTAGCCTCTGACATTGCTTGGTGGTATTGTGATCCTATCTTCTTGTCCGCCGGGATACTTGTATTCTACAGTTGAGTATAATCTAAAGAACGTGCTTCGACCCAGTCCTCTATCGGCACTACTCTTATTCATTATTAGCGCGTCTTCGATGTTGTAGCCTGTAAAGCTCATTACCGCTACAACCATGTTTTGACCAGCGGGTCTCTCGTCATAACCTATTACTTCCATAGCGTGAGTTCTGACAAGAGGTTTTTGTGGATAGTGTAATAAGTGTCCACGAGAATCCATTCTGAGCTGGAAGTTAGCAGCATATACTCCTAGGCTTTGTTTAGCCATAGCTGCTTCGTAGGTGTTTCTAGGACTCTGGTTGTGCTCTGCATATGGTATTATAGCTGCTGTGATGCCCATTATTGCTGGAGTCCAGATCTCCATGTGAGTGTGTTCCGGTGTTAGCTGATCTGGTGATAGCGCTATGTAAGAATCCTCTTCCTCATCCGGGTCTAGGTATTCGACTATACCATGTTTAACTAGATCTTCGAATGTCCATTCTCCTCTTTTTAGTTTCTCTATATGTTCTTTTTTAAGTTTCAACTTACCGTTTTCAACGACAAGTAAAGGTCTTCTAATTCTACCTGCATCCGTATTCACGTAAACCTCGTTTAAGTATTCATCGTGTATGTGTGCAACGTTTACCTCGCTACTTATCTTACCTTGTCTTCTAAGCCTTCTTATTTCTCTAGCGAGCTCTGAACCATTCGGATGGTATCCTATTAACCTACCATTCAAATATACGCGGCTCCATTCATCGTAGCTTGGCGGTTCTCTTCCTTCCATAATTGCTTTTCTAGCCTCTTCTATTAGTTCTCTAATTGGCTTCACACCTAGCTTGTAAAGTAATGGTTCAACCGTCTCCTCCGGTACACCAACGCTTACATAAGCCATTAAAGCCAGGTTTTTAACTAATCCAATGTTTTGTCCTTCGGGGGTCTCAAATGGACAAAGTCTACCCCACTGTGTCGGATGTAATTCTCTAGCAGCTAAGTGAGGCTGGGTTCTGGCAAGTGGTGAGACCACCCTTCTTAAGTGTGATAGTGTAGACATTAGATTAGTTCTATCTAATAGCTGTGAAACACCGGTTTTTCCACCGGGCCAATTGCCTGTGGCCATGGCATGTAGGATCTTATCAGTTAACATGCCTGGTTTGAGCACCATTCTCAAATCGAGTTTCTTGAACTTGCTAATAGTTCTTTCAATACTGCTTCTCATCTCTTTAACAAAATACGTTGTTAACACATAGCGTAGAAGCTGTGCTAAGAGATCACCTGCTAGCTTTAATCTCTTATTCCTATAATGATCTTTATCATCAGGTTTTCTTCTACCAAGAGCTAATTCTATTATCTTACAGATCATTTGCCCTATAAAGTATGCTTTTTTAAGCCTAGTTTCTTGTGAAGAGTCTGTACCAAGATGTGGCAATAGGTATTCGTCAAGGAGCCTATTAGCTCTTCGTATTCTCTCTTCGCGTGGTTTGCCAACCGCTATTCTAGCGCCGATATAGTCAAGTGCTTCTTCGATAGTCTTTCTACGTGCTTCTTCCTCAATCTTCTTTCTTTCCTCTGGCGTTGCATCTGGTGGGATCTCTATTTTGGGGAAAATAGCTTGTGCCTGCATTATTGAAGGTAACAATAAGTTTTGGATCTCTGGGTTTAAGCTAACAGCGTTGATGATCTCAAATTCAGAAGCAAGCCCTAGTGCTGCCATTAATATTATTGCTGGGATCTTATAGCCTCTAATGTTAGCGTAGAATATTCCGTCCTTTCTCCTCTCTATTATAAGTTGACTCCTCCTACCCTTAGCAACACTGATTACTTTTGCAATATGGGTTGCAGAGGAGCCCTCGCTCGCCTCATCTACTAGTATATTATTACTGGCAAGGTCTTCTTGTGCGATTAGTACTCGCTCACTTCCATTTATTATGAAGTATCCGCCAGGATCTTTGGGGTCCTCGCCGATCTCGATTAACTCCTCGGCAGCCATTTTACTTAATGGATCTATTTTTGATTTTAGCATTACTGGTAAATCCAGTAGTTTGAATTCATATTCTTTGGTGGTTATTTCGCCGGTCAGCGAGATCTTGACATAAAGCGGTGCAGCATATGTTAAGTTTCGGAGTCTACACTCCATTGGAGTTACTTCTTTCTCTTCACCTATCTCTACTAGTTTTGCTACTGGTTTGCCTATTCTATAACCAGTAATTCGTAATGTAATTCCCTCTGTGATCTTGATTTCGCTGAAGTCCTTTATAATCTCGGGTAATAGATAGTCTATAAACCTGTTATAACTGTCGAGATGCTGTCTAACAAGACCTTTTTCAAGGAAAAAGCTTTTCATAATGGTCCATAAATCATCTGGAGAGGGGTTCCATTCTTCTTGTTTAGCTGTAGTTTTTCTTTTTCTCCTACCTTTTCTCATATTTACTCACCACTCTTTTTCCTAGCTGCGGGGGTGTCAACAACTACATATCTATAGGCTATACTTACCCCAGCAGTTGGACTTTTACGAATAATCCTTATTATATCACCCGGTTTAGCTCCAATAGCTTTAACAACGGGGTCTTCGATCGAAATCCATGGCAGCTGGTATGGTTTTACATTTAACTTCCTTAATATTTTCTCAGCTTCTTCCGGAGATAATATTTCATGTTTTGGTACTAACTCGTGTTCAAGGATATTTATATCGGGTTTCTTGCTAGACATGCGAGTTTTCCAACCCCCAAACTATAATTACAACTACAAAATGCTAGAATCTCATGATTACTAAGACGGTTAATAAACATACTCTTCGATGCTACAAATTTCGCTAATTACTAAGTACCTATTCGTGAAGCCTAACTTCTATCTAACAATTCGTGAGTTGCGGGTAATATAGCGCATTCTAGGCCAACAACCGTCTAACAGCCCCTAATAGATTGTTAGACACTCTACAGGAGACTCGTCTAACCGCTAGCGATATAATTTCTATCGTGGAAACTATAGCTGGTGATCCCCGGTTCTACGGATACTTGAAGAAGAGGCATCATAAGAACCATATTAAGAGGTGTAAAGAAGTGGTGGACCGGCCGGGATTTGAACCCGGGACCTCCCGGATGCCAACCGGGCGCTCTTC
>JBEVCI010000037.1:0-30050 GCA_040514375.1 Thermoprotei archaeon | reverse complement strand
CGGTAGAACCGGGACTGAATTCTAAACCTACGTGTAATATCCACTTCTAAGCTCCCCTTTCTTTAAAAATAAAGTTTTTTAAATACATAATAACGTATTCTTCATAAATTTGTGTAAGTGTTAAGTGGGTGTTATTGTGTCAACTGATTATGTTAGGAGCGTATGGTATAAGAAGCTTACTCGCTTCGAATTAGCACGCATAGTTGGTGCACGGGCACTCCAACTAGCACTTGGTGCTCCTCCACTAGTTAATCCTGATGAAGCGCCAGCTAAAGATCCTGTTGCAGTAGCTATGCTAGAGTTATTAAAGGGAGTGCTTCCAATTACTGTTAAGAGAGTGAAACCGGATGGAGGATACGAGCTCTTACCCGTCTCAAAACTACTATCCCCCGATAATAAGCGATACCTTGAAACTACTCTCAAGAGCTGGAAGCTCAGTACTTCGGGTTGGAGTATATAATATTGGTGATAAGCAGGTTTATGACCTAATCATTGATAAGCCTCTGGATGACGATTTTTTCAAACAATTATACAAACAATTAGTAAGTAGCTATAGCTATTTTCCACTCCAAATTAGAGATACAAACCCGATTTTAAGACTAGTACCCGTGAATACTACTAGAAAATTAGGTATTAGGATTCTTTTATTAGTATTAACTACACTTACTATTGCTTTAACAGGGTATGGCTTATCAGAAGCTTTCTTTTCGCTCATCAATAGTGCAGGTCTAAGAGTTATTGGATTAAATACTCTTATTTACACGGTTGTTTTCCTGGGAATACTGGGTTTTCACGAGTACGGTCATATAATGGTATCGAGGAGAAATGGAGTAGTTATTGAGGGTCCCTTCTTTTTACCAGCTCCTCCTATTCAACTCGGTTTTATAGGTACGTTAGGTGCTGTTATAACTATGAAAACACTACCACCAACACGTAGAGAACTAGCAGAACTGGGAATAATGGGTCCACTTGCAGGTTATCTAGCAGGTTTAGTAATCGGTGTTATAGCGGTATTTCTATCTCCTGTCATTAGCATAGATGTTGTCAAAAAACTCATGGAGGAGGGCAGAGTTTCCGGTATTGATTTTATGCCTCTTACGCTAGCACTATTAATACTGATACGCGGCATTCCAGAGGGATACACTCTCATAATGCATCCCTTGCTATTTGTTTCATTTGTAGTATTCATAGTTACTTTCCTAAACCTAATGCCCATAGGACAGCTAGATGGTGGGCATGTAGTTCGTGCCTTTCTTAGTGCGAAAACATATGAACGCATAGGATACGTCGTAATAGTGCTTATTATTAGCCTGGGACTATTCATAGATGGTCAAATAGGTACATATTACCTATTCTTAGGCACGGTATTGTTACTGCTAAAGCTTATACTCGGTTTAAGACCTCATCCAGGCCCGGCTAATCAGTATTCAAGAGATATTAACTATAGGTATATAGTTACGTATCTCTTACTAGTTATACTGACAATGCCAATACCTAGTATGTAAAGGTGGGCAGTATAGCTAGGAAGACTATTGAGGAATGGCTAAGAGAATACATGAGTAAGAAAGTCCGAGAAACTAGAGTATCGGAAACTAAGTATCTCGAGAAAAGAGCGGTTACTAGGCCTTTGCGCGAAGAATTTCTGAGAATATGGAGTCTTCGTGGAAAAGTAGTTGTTATAGCGGAGAAGCCAAAAGCCGCTGATAAGATAGCCTATGCATTATCTAGATCTGCTGTTAAAAAGAGAATGTATGGTATACCATACTATGTCATTTCGAGTGACGGGTTAACAATATATGTAGCACCAGCTGCTGGTCATCTCTATGGATTGGATACGGATAAGCGTGGTTACCCCGTTTTTGAGTACGAGTGGAAACCCCTTTACCTAATCGATCCTAGTGCTAAACACACGTATAAGTTCTTACAACTGCTTAGCAAGCTTTGTAGAGAAGCTAATTACTATGTTAACGCGTGTGATTATGATATTGAGGGCTCTGTAATAGGATATTTAATAATAAAGTTTCACGGTGATCTGGAGAAGAGTTTTAGAGCAAAATTCTCTAGCTTGACACCAGATGAGCTGAAGACGGCGTTTAATAAGCTGACGAAGCTAGACTGGGAAATGATAGAATCCGGTTTGTGTAGACACGAGCTAGACTGGATATGGGGTATAAACATTAGTAGAGCATTAATGAGTGCTATACGCGAGGTTACGGGTAAAAAGATCGTATTGAGTGCTGGTAGAGTACAAACGCCTACGCTTAAACGAGTTGTTGAAAACGCTATCGAGAGAAATTTATTTGTGCCAGTGCCGCAGTATGCGCTAGTAGTAGATATCCTGAAAAGCGGTATTCGTATACACCTAGAATATAAAGGACCTACCATAGAGTCTAGGAGATTAGCTGAAGAGTATGTCAGGGAGATTAAGTCTACGGGTTACTTGGTAGTTAAAAAATTTGAAGAGAAGAAATATAGCTATACTCCGCCACCTGCATTCAATCTTGGTGATCTACAAAGTGAGGCTGCCCGCATATACGGTTTTAGTCCTTATAAAACTCAGTCTATTGCTGAAAAGCTGTATCTAGAAGCACTAATAAGTTATCCGAGAACAAATAGTCAGAAATTGCCACCTACACTAAACTACCGTGGCATAATGGAAAAGCTAGCAAAAATACCTAGATACTCAAACCTGGTAAGTACACTACTATCGGAGACACGTGGTGTATTAAAACCCGTACAAGGGCCGAAGGAAGACCCTGCACATCCAGCAATATATCCGACTGGTATACCACCGAGTGATCTCTCAGAAGACGAGTGGAAAATATATGATCTAATAGTTAGGAGGTTTCTGGCGGCATTTGCTCCTAAAGCCATAGTATCACATAGACTAGTCGTTCTCGTACATCCGAGTAATCCAGCGCTAGTATTTCAGGCTACAGGCCAGGAAGCAGTTGTGATCGGGTGGTTTAAGTACTATCCATTCCTAGCGCCAGAAGAAAGGAAAATACCCGTGTTTAGGATTGGTGAAGAAGTAGAAATAGTGAGAGCCAGTTATAGGAAAACATATACTAAGCCTCCCGAGAGAATGTCTAAGATAAAGATCCTTAAGTGGATGGAAGAGGTGGGTATCGGAACCGAGGCTACACGAGCCCGTATAATAGAATTGTTATTTAAGAGGAAATACTTGAAGAACGTGAGTGGTGGTGCAGAGGTAACAGATCTGGGTTTTGGAGTTATCGAGGTATTAGATGAGTTCTTCCCAGAACTCACAAGTGTTGGTCTTACACGTTATTTCGAGGAAGAACTTGAGAAGATAAGGCTTGGTCAGAGAAAGCGTGAAGAAGTTGTTGCTGATGCTCGTAAAACTATACTACAGCTTTTGACTAGATTCGATGAGTATAAGCATGATATAGGTATGCTTCTCGCTATTCGCTATGGATTAATAGAGCCTTCACGTAAATGTATTGTCTGTAATAGGGAAGAATGGCGTGATAACCTCTGTAAATATCACTATATGGCGCTTGAGGAGATTAAGAAAAAATATGAAGAATGGCGTAAACGCGAAGAGCTATCTTGGGAGGAGTATTTGAGGCAAATAGCTAGACTTAAATCAACTGGTAAATGGGTTAGAGAAGTTATAAAAACTCTTTATAGAGGACTTGTATAGCTTATCGTCCTCCATGATACCATATTGATAAATACCCTAAGTAAGGAATTTTGAACGCATAACCACCTATACTTAGGACGACGCCCTCGACCCTATCATAAGGTATTCCAACTTTACCTGGTCCGGTAAACTCCATGTAATCAGGGAGTGAGTTATTATCTCCTTTTGTAACATAGTAGTACTTATCATCAATAACCTTAACTTCTACTACTCGATGAATTATGAGCGCTCCGCGCACACTCCTGTATATTATAATATCTCCCTCACGAATAGCATAAGGTGGTGGTTTATAGGCAAATACCAGATCTCCTTCGCGTAGAAGGGGATACATACTATATCCTCTAACAACAGCTATTGGAGAAGAAGAACCTGTTAAAAACACTAATATAGTTCGCATATTAAGTCCTATGACTACGACAATAATTAATACTACTATTTTAGCTACTGTTTGTTTACTAGTGATTTTCATGTCTGCTACTCTTCTTCCTCTATATCCTCTAGATCTAGTACGATTTCTTTGACTCTTCGTTCAACCTTTTCCTCTTCTCTAGGTTTCTCTTCACCACCAACTTTGATTTTGCTAACTACTCCTCGCCATTGGTGGCCACAATCTTTACACTTCATTACGCCCATAACAGTAACCGTTATTCTCCCGTATTTGTCGGGAAACGGTGATACTAGCTGCCAAGTCCTTAGGACATCTATGTTTTTAGAACCACATTTTGGACAAACCACTTTACCGGCTTCTATAGACATTATACACACCACTTATTCACTAAGTAACCCCGTTAGGGTAAGTGGTACTAGTGGTACAACTATTACTTCATAGAGGTTAATACTTTTACGCATTTTTATAAAAGCGTAGAGATAAACTAGAATAGCGATTAGTATGCCTAATAGAATACAATTTTGCCTCACGCTTTGTATTACTAATGAAACAGTATTTATCGTGAGAGGAAATAATGTGTATAGAAAATGGTTCTTCACCCTATTAATAAGCTTTAGTGTAATCAATACCCATATAACCCCTAACACAAGTATTGTAACCCTATAGTATAAACTATACATATGGTGTACACCGTATGGAATACTACACGTATACATATGTATACGATGATGCTTTTAGAATTAAAGAAGTAAGGGGATTCATGGCCATAGACTCACGGGGTAATCCTACTGTAGGTGTGAGGGTAGTAACTAATGGTCTTGGAGTAGGAGTAGCATTAGCGCCAAGTGGTGCTTCTACCGGTAAATATGAGGCTGTAGAAATTAGAGACGGTGGCAAAGAATTCCATGGAAAGGGTGTTAGAAAAGCAATAGACAATGTCAACAATGTTATAGCTCCCGCAATAAAGGGCATGGATTCTAGAAGGCAATGGGATATTGATAGTAAACTAATAGAAATAGATGGAACACCTAATAAGAGTAGAATAGGAGGTAATGCTATTGTAGCGACGAGCCTTGCAGTAGCTAAAGCAGCTGCTTCAACCTATGAATTACCACTATTCATGTATATTGGTGGATATAGAGCGAATACACTACCGGTACCCATGCTCAACATAATAAATGGTGGTGTACATGCTGGGAATAAGCTTGATTTCCAGGAGTTCATGATTGTCCCAGCCGGGTTCTCTAGCTTCTCGGAAGCATTAAGAGCTAGTATCGAGGTTTACCACGAGCTAAAGCAGCTACTTAAGGAAAAGTATGGGTTAAGCGCTACCAATGTTGGTGATGAGGGTGGTTTTGCACCACCAATGGAGAGTGCCGAAGAAGCACTCGACGCATTAATTGAAGCTATTAAGAGGGCTGGATATGTGCCAGGCGAAGAAATAGCGCTTGCTTTAGATATAGCCTCTTCCCAATTATACGATGTTGAGCGTAATGTATACGTAGTAGAAGGCAAGGAGTATACTCGCGACGACCTCATAGAGTACTATAAAGAACTAATAGATTCCTATCCAATAGTCAGCATTGAGGATCCCCTTTACGAGGAAGACTTTGAAGGATTTAGCATATTAACTAGGGAGATCGGCAGCAAAGTACTAATTGTTGGTGATGACTTATTCGTAACTAATCCTAACAGGCTAGAACAAGGTATTAAGATAGGAGCTTGTAATGCTGTACTCGTTAAGGTTAATCAAGTAGGTACGTTATCCGAGGCTTTAGAGGTAGTTAAGACAGCTAGTAGAAATGGTTATCGAGCTGTTATTAGTCATAGAAGCGGTGAAACCGAGGATACAACTATAGCTGATTTAGCAGTAGGGCTTGAAACCGGATTAATTAAGACCGGTGCACCAGCGCGTGGCGAGAGAACTGCTAAGTATAACAGGTTGCTAGAAATAGAGTCTATGTTAGAAAAACCATATTATCCAGGGTTTACGGTATTTCCTCGTAAGCCCCACTAGCTCACGGTAATACGATACCAATAACTACTAGTGCTACGGCGAATATTACTGTGAACTTTACAAACTCCCATATAGTCATGTTCGGTATCTGCTTTATCAGCCTTATAAATAAGTATATCCCTATAGAAGCTCCAATTATCAGCAATATTGCTAATCCTGCCACGACTAGTGCTGCGCCAATACCTTTTAAACCACCTAATGCATTAGCAATAGCACTTCCAATTTCTTGTAGTGTCTCTAAACCCATACTTTTCACCTCAAAATACTAACTAGTTTTTGAGTAACACTGATAAAGAATTGGACACCTAATTACCACATAGATGATGAGGGTTAAAAGCGTAGAACCCGGAACGCGTTTCCGGGGATGCTAGAAACCGGGCTTCTGATCCTGTCAATTAGTCTAACGCCTTATAACCAAATGTGCAAGCGATAACACCACTAGGAGTAGGAGTATAGAAGGGGTTTGGGGTATGATTAGGCTAAAAGTAGAAGATGTAGAGGGTTATCTCGGTAAGCCCGTAAACGATCCCTATGGTAGAAGGGTCGGGTTTATAATAGGATTCTACAGTGATTCTGACGGTAATGTTACCAGTCTAGAGGTAAGTCTTGGAGATTTCGAGTTCAAGGAAATAAGTATCGATAGATTTGAACTTGATAACGGTAATATAGTGCTAATACCCGAATGGGAGTATAAAGCAAAAATTATAGAAAACAGGCTGCAGAGACTTAGAAAGAGAATGATTGCTCTTAACGAGTTATTTAGTAAAAAAGAAGTACCTAAACATGTTTATGAAGAGTTTAAGAAAAAGGTTGAAGACGAACTAGTAAAAACCAAAGAAGACGCTAAGAATGTTAGAGAACTATTGAAGAAGAGACTAAACGAGTTAGAGGATATAATGCTTGAACTCGAAAAGGCTATGACTAGTATAAAGGTAAGTTATCTAGCAGGTGAAATACCTGAAAAAGCTTACAGAGAAGCAGCAGATCAGATCAGAAAACACATGGAGTATACAGAACTCGAGCGTGAAAGCCTAAGGAAGCATTTAGATAAGATCGATTCTTTAGAAAAGCAGCCACTAGGTCTCCCAGCTAAAACTGAGGCTAAGCAAGACGTTAGCGGAACCGAACAATCACTCCCGGTCGTTGTTTTAGAAGCATAAACTGTTTTTTAGTGTTACATAGTTATTTTCATAGGTAATTCCTAGATACTACCCCTTCTCCTATTTAAAAAGAATTTCTAAGCAACATATTCTCATCGAGTAGCTGAAAGGGTGAATGTAGGAGTGTCCTTATCAACACCCCTCGGTAACACGTGGTTTTTCAGATTACTAGGTAAGTTCAGGGTATCCAAGGATCCGGTTGCTAAGAATATTCATGCAGCAACGATTACTATCGATAGAATGTTAAACTTCATCGAATCTACGCGCAAGAATCTCGAGAATATGTACGAGGAACATCAGAGGAGAGCTCGGTTATTTGCTGAGGAAGGTAAGGAAGAATATGAAAAGATCTTCGTCGAGGAATCAAAACATATTGCTAGCTTAATAGCATTGTTTAGTAAGGTGCACTTTGATTTAATGAGAGTAAAGTATAGGTTACAGACTATAATGACTGTTGAAGAGCCTATGAAGCTATTGCCAGAGATAATACAAGAGCTTGAGATGATCAGGCCGGAGATAGAGCGTATAGCACCAGAGCTAACAACAATGCTTATCGAGGTTGAGAGAAGAGTTAATAGCGTCATGGCAGCCTCTTCACTTGATTCCATAACGACTAGTCGATTAGGAAGTTATAGCAAGGATATGAGTGTTAAAGAGAGGTTACCACCATTACCTCCACAAAACAAGCCATTACCAAGCAGAACTAGTGGCCCTGTAATTAGTAAAAGGATACTGTCTATTGATGATGTCAAGAGGTTATTATTAGAGGAGATTAGGAATAAAGGCGGTGTCTTGGTAGTAAGCGATTTCGCGAAGAAGTATAACATACCCAAACACATGGTCTACGTGGCACTAAACGAGCTCGAGCGAGAGGGCGTTATCAAAGTAAAAAAGTAGACACGTAGAAGTTGGCGTGGAAACAGGGTACTTAGAGGTCATGTGGAGATGTACTACTTGATTGATAAAGCTACTGAGTATGCTCATAGGGCTGTTGCGGCTGATAAAAAGGGTGAGTATGAGAAGGCTATAAGATATTATAAAGCAGCTATTGATCTTTTCGTGAAATTTCTTAAACTATATCCTGATAACAGTATGGCACAGGTATATAGGGAACTCATAAGGAAGTATAGAGAGCGTGTTAAGATTTTAGAAAGAAACCTTACACGAGTTACCGCTAGTGGTAGTAATGGTAGTAGCGATGATGTAGAAGTTATTATCTTTAATGGTAGTGGTGGTCCTAAATTTAAAGACTTAGTAGATCTCGAGGAAGTTAAGAGAGCACTTAAAAGAGCTGTTATATATCCAATTAGGTCTCCTCATTTATTTCCTTTAGGATGGCCTAAGGGAATACTATTATTTGGTCCTCCAGGCTGCGGAAAAACGCTCATATCTATGGCTTTAGCTAATGAGGTGGGAGCGGTTCTTATAAATATTAGCCCAGCGACTATAATGTCGAAATGGCTTGGTGAAGCCGAGAAAAACGTTGCTCGCGTATTTAAGAAAGCTAGAGAAACCGCCCGCTCGGGTAGGCCCGTTATAATATTCATTGATGAAGTTGATGCTTTATTTCAAGAATATAGTGACGAGGTGGGAGGCGAAAAGAGAGTTAGAAACCAATTCCTAATGGAAATGGATGGTCTCAAGGCTAAAGAGGATATAAAACTACCACTATTCGTTATAGGTGCTACTAATAAACCATGGAAGCTGGATATCGGGTTCATTAGGAGGTTTGACAAGAGGATCTACGTTAAACCACCTGATCGAACAGTTAGAAAGAAGCTATTTGAATACTACATTGGCATGCTAGCCCAATCATATGATATTAGTGGTGTTGATTTTGATAAACTAGCTGATATGACTGAAAACTACAGTCCCGACGATATATTCAAAATAGTAAGAGAAGTACAGTCAAATCTTGCCGAGGAATACCATGAAAAAGGTATGGGTAAGCGAGTAATAACTACCGAGGACTTCATAGAAGTAATTAAGCGTAGAAAACCAAGCATCGATCCACAGTACTT
Organism: Thermoprotei archaeon; assembly: GCA_040514375.1. Classification (GTDB taxonomy): domain Archaea; phylum Thermoproteota; class Thermoprotei_A; order Sulfolobales; family Desulfurococcaceae; genus QMWW01. The sequence continues at coordinate 20,797 of JBEVCI010000037.1, read as the reverse complement.
AGAAGCATACAAGGCATGGAACGAGAAATACGGAGCCGAATAAGGAGGTTAGAGTAAAGTATATCCTAGTACCTCCTCGTAAATTACTATTAGGCGATGAGGATAGTCATGCCAAGCGAGAGGTGAGCGTAAACCCTGGGGTAGCCGAGCCATATGCTTCTTTACTTGCGCGATATTCATATAAACAGTATTCTATATAAATCTAAAACAAGGTGCTAATATGTCCATTAATTATATTGGTAGACCTCGACGCGAAATTGTGTATGATGGCATAGTATTCCATGAATACTATGATCCTTTTACCGAGCCGGCTCCAACATATCTAGTACTAGGATTACCAGATGCTGGTCTAGTAGGTTCTATTGCATCCCGGTATCTTGTCATTAATAAGAAGTTTAAACTAGTTGGTGAAATAGATTCACCAGTATTCTTCCCCTATATCTCGGTAGTCCATAGATCTATACCCTTGAGCCCTGTACAATTATATGCTTCAGAGGATCGCCGTGTACTGGTACTATTATCGGAAATACCTATTCCTGTTAATGCTGTATATCCTCTAGCAAAAGCAATTATAGAGTATTCGAAAGACGTTAACATAGGCTATATAATATCACTAGCTGGATTAGCTGTACCTAATAGAATGCAGCTACAAAAACCCCGAGTATACTGGTTAGCTAGTACAACAACTGCCAGCGAACTCGCTAAGAAAGCGGGTATAGAAGAATTGAAAGAAGGATTTATCGTAGGACCTTATGCGGTTATAATCAAGGAAGCTAGGAGACGGGGCGTAAACAACCTAGTGTTATTCGCGGAATCTTTCCTAGATATACCGGATCCCGAGTCTGCCGCTGAGGCTTTAAAAGCGCTATCAACTATTCTGGATATGGAGATAGATCTCAAACAATTACTCGAAGAAGCTGAGTTGTTAAAGCTCAAAACCAGGGAGTTAATGCTACAAACCAAGAGAACTATGGGTGAGATGCAAAAGAGGTATGAGATGCAATTACCATTAATGTATCAATAGGGGGTGGTATAAGATGTTTAGTGAGGAGTTCTTTGAAAGAGTTAGAAGAAGAATAAGGGATTTATTCGAAGAATTTGAGCGTGAAATAGAATCTTTAACTGATATGTGGAGTCCGGAGGGTGTACTAAGACCACTACATAGTATTAGGGAGTATCCGGATCGTATAGAAATCGTGATAGATCTTCCATACTCAAACCTGGATACCCTATCTGTTGAAGTACGTGGTAAAATACTGAGGATTAGTTGCAGACTTAGAAAAGAACTAGAGTTTAGCTCGTGGTTTAGGGGTAGGGGAGTTAAGTACCGAGAGTATAGGACTGAGATAGAGCTTCCCAGCGAGATAGATCCGTCAACGCTTAAAATTGAGAAAGACTTTAGCAGAGGCATTGTGAGAATTATTGCTAGGAGGCGTAGATGATCACAACTAGCCCTTTATCCTTATTTCAACAATATCTCCATCTTTAAGGATATGGTTAAGACCTACTCTCATACCCGGATATCTAGCAGAGGGGCCCCATACTCTAGCATATTGAAATCTTTCTACAAAGTCTTTATGAATAGCTTGTGCAACATCGTAAATAGTAGCTCCCTCTCTCAATGTAAGAGGTTTATCGGATATTCTTCCATTCGGTTGCTTAGTATAAATTCTTATAATGCCGAGTATGCTAAAGATCGTTCTACCGATCTCATCGAGCCCTTCACCGGTCAGGGCTGAACACTTTATTACCGGTATCTCGGGAGCCAGCTTCTTCAGGTAACTAATGTTATCGTCTAATTTTTCCGGGGCTTTATCGATCTTGTTTACTAATATTATTGAGGGCTTATACATTACGCTCTCGAATATGGCTTGTTCTACATCATCAAGTTTTACCTCGCCGTATATTTTTACATGTGCATTATAGATATGGTAACTTTCTAGTAGTTTGCGCACATCATCTGGTGTAGCATCTACTAGTTTACCTAAAAGCGTTACTCTTATACCAGTCTTACCTATTCTACTTTTTTCAATAACTACTCTACCACGAGGTTTCTCGAGTAGTATACCTCTATCGTTTAAAATATTCTTTATATTATTGTAATCTCTAATAATATCACTAGTAGCGTCAAGAACTATTATGAGAGCATCACTATTTCTTGCAAGACCTATAATACGATTAAAATATGCCGATCCCGGGACAAGAGGCGGAGTATCGACCAATTGAAAGTAAATATCTTCATACCTAAGCATACCGGGTACGGGTAATCTAGTTGAAAAAGGATAATCAGCTACTATCGTACGAGCACCAGTTAGTCTCTTTACGAGGAGGCTTTTACCACTATTTGGTAAACCTAAAACAATTATTTGAGCAGCCCCCTCTTTTTCTATAAAGAATGTTGGTCCTCTACCTGTCTTCTTTCTCTTTCTTTCTTCTAGTTCTTCTCTTAGTTCGGCTAGTCTTCGTGTAGCCCATAACCTTAAATTAGCGGTACCCTTGTGTTTAGGTACTGCTGATAAGAATTCTTCGAGAGCTCTGATTTTTTCTTCGATAGTACGTGCTTCCATAACCTTAATCCACTTAGCTTTAGCTTCAGCCGGTAAATTGGTAACCATATTATTAGCCCCCCATGTAATCTAGTATACTACGCCCCTTCTTAGGGTTATAGTACCAACTAGGTGCCAGTCTTAACAGTGTTGACCAAGATCTTCTGAGGACTGGTGGAGGCTCTCTGTATAATTTATATGTTTCTATAAGCCACTCCCGAGTCTTAGGATCTGTTGGATAACCTGAACCCGTATCGCCATAGATCATCTTGATGGCTTCTAAATTTAGATCTCTGTAATATTTTGCTATAATACTGGCTGCGGATACAACTACGTATTTCTTATCAGCATTACTCTCCATACGATACTCTATAACGAGGTCCCTATACATGTTCAGTTCCTTCAATAAATAGTTTTCAAACCCTTTTACTTCATCAACATATACTTCAAAGAAATAACCCATATTAGATAAGAACATAAATGCAGTTTTCAGCATATCAAGCATTGTAGATGCTATTAACTTATTAAGTCTAGATTTATCAATAACCCGTGGCGGTATATACGTAGTCATTACGAGCACTGACTCTCTCATAATATCCTTGATTAGAGCTTCTCTCTGACGAGGTGTTAATTCTTTACTATCTCTTACCCCTCTAATTGATAGTATTCCTAGTTTACCCTTCTGTATAGCTACTAAGCCTACAGCTAAATCTCCTATTAGAGGCCCTCTTCCGGCCTCGTCTAAGCCTATTGCGATGATGCGTAGATCATTAGCCAAGTCTTACCAGCTCTTGCTATTTCAACAACATCATTAATACTTAGTGTTTTTGAACGGGATTTAAAAACCTCGAAGAGGACATACTGTGGATTAATCTCTCCTAATAACTTATAAACTTGTTTAAACTCAATATCGCTCTCATTGGGCGGTAAATGCTCCATATTATCCACAGCGCCGTGAACGTGTACGGTGTAGACTCTATCAGGTATAGAGTTCTTTATTATGGTTAACATATCCCTATAATAATCAATGAAAGATTCGTAATAACCTCTCTCGCGTATATGTCTATCATAATAGGCTTTTAAATGGCCAACGTCAAAACATAAACCGATTCTGCGGTTTTTTATATTGCTCAGTATCTCCACTAGAGTATCTATGGAACTACTAAAACCCCTGCTAAGATTCTCTATTAGAATCAATATATCAGTATCGGAGAAATAGCTGTGTATGTACTCAATGCTTTCTCTCAATGCTCTAATAGATACACTCTTACTATTGCTAATTTCTGTTCTCTGATAGGTGGTTGGATGAATAACTACGTAACTAATACTGATTTCACTAACTACGGATTTCACAGCCTCTATTATAGTCTCTATAGAAGCACGTCTTATTCTGTCATAAGGCGATGCTATCGCGAGGTCTCTCCATGGAGCGTGTAGAGCTATTTCTAAATTATTGTTTCTTAGTTTATTGAGAAGACTAATGGATTTCTTAAACAAACCCTCATTATAAGGTAATGGGTAGTCGATCGAGAACTCGACATAATCTATATTTGATTTGGTTATTTCTCTAATAAGGTCCTCCACGCTGTATTTGATAATGTTTCCGATCCATAGCGGTATTCCCACATTCATTTTAATTCGCCACATCTTATTCTATCTAGTACAGCGTTTTCGAGGAGACTTTTTACAGCATATAATATATTCTCTTTATCACAATCTACTACGATATCTGGTGCTATAGATACGTATATTTTCATAGATTTCTCTTCGATGTTAGCATTATCGAGTACCACTAAGTCTATTTTATAGAGTTTACTTAATGGTTTTGCTATCGAGTTACCAATATATCTTACATCACTATTTGTGGTAGCTATGAATATGTGGCTAATGCTATTAATCCTACTCAGTAACTCTCTTATTTTATCATATTCTGCATTACTCTTGGTAAGTAGTAGTAATACCTTCATCTAGCTACACTTCTCTATAATTACTGGTTTGCCATCCTAATAGTAATCGTGTACTATTGGTAAACTATAAAACTTTATAGTTATAAGTGTAAACGGATTAGGTAAGTGACTAGTGGTGTTTGAAGTGAGTGTTGCAGAGGAAATAGCTGATCTTATGAGTAGATATGGACTAGAAATTAGCGAGAAAAAGAAAAGTGTTGTGAAGGGTACTCATAGCGAACTCCCAATATCCTTAGTAGCTAAGATACAGAGTGCTAAGAAAACAATTATAGTAGAACTTGTTCCTGAAGAAGATTTGAGTGATGTGCTTGCTGATATGATTGAGAGCGGTGAGGATGTTGAAGAAGCTGTGGACAGTATTATAGCCGAGCTTAGAGACGTGGCTATCGAGATATCGCGGCGCCTCGAGGATAGCGGCTACAAGGTTATTTTAAAACTGCGCGAGGGAGAACGTGATATTAGGGATTTATTAGAAGAAGTTACAGAAGAGTATAGCGAGGAAGTAGAAGAATAGTTTTTTGTTCTCTATCCTATTTTTATGGAATAGTGAGGTACTAGTATGGAGTGTATAAACCTTGGGTAAGCTTTTTGGAACAGATGGTGTTAGAGGAATAGTTAACGAGGAACTATCGCCCGAGTTTGCTCTTCGGCTCGGTCAAGCAATAGGCACCTTCTTCGGAGAAGGTTCTAAGATCCTAGTTGGTAGAGATATACGCGTTGGAGGCGATATGATAAAATCAGCTATAATAGCTGGACTATTATCAGCTGGTTTGAAAGTATATGATGGAGGATTAGCGCCAACTCCTGCTCTACAATACGTCATTAAAAACTCTGATTTCGATGGTGGAGTCATAGTTACTGCTAGTCATAACCCACCACAATACAATGGAATAAAAGTAATAGATAGCGATGGTATAGAGGTTTCAAGAGAAAAGGAAAGAGTAATAGAAGAGATTTACTTCGAGAATAAGTTCAGAAGAGTTGCATGGAATTCATTACTACACGATGTTAAACCGTATCCTAGCGTCATAGACGAGTATGTAAATGGTGTTATAAAACATGTTGATAAGGATTTGATCAGGAGTAGGGGATTTAGGATAGTAGTAGACCCCGCTAATAGCGTATCAGCACTTACATCTCCGAGAATCGCTCGCGAACTAGGTGTTAGAGTATATACAGTTAATGGCGTACTAGACCCATTATTCCCTGGAAGAGAACCCGAACCCACACCAGAAACCCTTGCTGAGACAGCCAAAGTAGTCACCAGTATTGGAGCTGATTTTGGTGTAGGCCACGATGGTGATGGTGATAGAGCTATCTTTATTGATGATAAGGGTAGAGTTATATGGGGAGATCGATCTGCAGCATTGCTCTCCAAATACTTATTAGATAGGGGTGATAAAGGTAAGAGGATCTATACAGCAGTATCATCAAGTACTATAATCGAGGATTACCTCAAAGGATATGGAGTAGAAGTTGTGTGGCTCAAAGTTGGTAGTATTGATATATCACGTACTATGCAAAAAGACCCCGAAGCACTATGCGGATTCGAGGAAAACGGTGGATTCATGTATCCACCGCATCAACTTGTTAGAGACGGTGGTATGACACTAGCACTAATGCTAGAAATGCTAGCTAGAACAGGTAAGAAGTTATCAGAATTATATGATGAGTTACCGAAAATGTATACTATTAAAACAAAAATTCCCATGACCCGTGAACGCGCATTAAGAGCCGTCGAAGCAGTTAAAGAAGCTTTTAAAGAGTATAGACAAGTGACGATAGATGGTGTTAAAGTATTAGCTCCCGATTTCTGGCTATTGGTCAGACCTAGTGGTACAGAGCCAATACTAAGGATAATGCTCGAAGCACGTACAGAGGACCAAGCTAGGAAACTCCTCGATAAAGTACTCGAGATAATCAGGGGTATATAGGGTTGATGAGATACTGGGGCTTAGATTACTTAAGATGCATATACTGTAAGGCCTTCCCACTAAAGCTAATCCCTCTCGAGACTACTAAGGAAGAAGTCGATGTAAGCGGATTAGAACTGCCATTATGTAAAAACTACTGTGGCTATCTTAACGAGCACATTAAACCAAGTAAAGAATATCCGTGTAAAGAGTGTTTATCGATAGGAGTTAAAACCGGAGTTCTGTATTGCGAGAAGTGCAAGCACTGGTATCCCATACGTGATGGAATAGTACATATTCTTCGTGATAGTAAGCGAAGAGAAGGCGAAGACAAAGAGTTTCTTAGGAAATGGCGTGATAAGTTGCCAAGAGAAGTACTTATTGAGGGAAAACCCTACAATATTGCGGATGAAATAGAGGAATAGAGTTTTTAAGCGGAAAATTATAAAGAGGATTATCAACTAATCTATGGGTAAGTAGTTAGTGAGTGCGTGAATGGGTATGAGCTCTCTATTTCCACATCTTGAAACATGGATTAAGAAACAATACGAAGTAATGGAGCTTTTTAAGAAAGCTGAAGAAAACTACGAAAATGCTGATAGACTAGATTTGATAATACTATCGCGTATGGCTTTCCAGCACATGATGAAAACCATCGAAGCTTTCGACCAGTGGTTAAAAGAACCAATGATTACTAGCCATATGCCGCGCGAAATGCTTGTAGAGCTGTGGAGCAAGCTTAGGAAAATATTCTATGAGTTAATAGAATTAGATATCGAGCATACATCAAAATTCAGCGAGCATATAAGAAAGCTTGAAGCAGAGGGCAAATTAAACCCGATACTATCAACGGGGAAGTTAGAGAGGGAAACTCGGAGATCACCAATAACTTCTATCTAAACTAGTTTTCGCCTTCTTCCTCTCTTAAACATCATTTCTACTTCAACATCTATTGGTTTAACTTTGACTCTAAGTTCTTCGATCAGATTCTTTATGTTATTTTTCTCTTCATCACTTATCTTACTAGAGTGTTTTTCTAGGAATTCTCTTCCGAGTGAGGATATAACTAATTTTCTAATAGCATTGGTTTCAACTAACCCAGTATATTTTAATGCTATTAGGTCATTGAAAAGCTCTTTACTGGTAGGCACTCTACCAACGACTGTAAAGTTATAGCCCAAGTCATATCCCTTGTTCTTCATTTCGTAGAGTAGATACTGAAGGGCTTTTTCGCTGATTTCTCCAAACTCGGACATAATATAAAGTAGCTTTATTTTTCTAAGGTCTTTTTCGATGTCTTGTAGTGTTACAACGTGTTTTGTTATAATCTTTATCTCCTTACTCTTTGTAGAGGATGGTTTAGACAACTCAAATCTCACCCAATACTATCTCGTATACTTGGTAGTATATTAGTATTATTACGAGGAGTAGCTACCTATATTTTAGGATCTCTCTTAGCGTAGTTACTATTTTCTTTAACGCATCTTCGCGCTTATACCCATGCATAACCAGTACGTTTAGCTTATAACTAAGTAGTTGCTCCGCCGTATTACCATACAATTTAGTGAATAATCTCTTAGCTTCCTCTTCGAGTTCTCTTACTGTACTTGTTTGTAGCTTCTCACTAGATTTAATGATTGATTCTGTGAACTTATTTATCTCCTCAATAGCTTTTCTAACTCTTTCCCTGTAAGCGTATGTCCCGGTAATTCGTACTGAATGCATGTATGTGATTATAGTAGCTATTAATAAGCCATATACAAGTAACAATAACTGTACTTCCTGTAATGGCAAATACACTATTGTTACATATATTGCTATAATGACAGTTAATAGTGTGAGAGTATACGATAAAATATAACTTCTCCTACTAATAAGGAGTGCCGCTACGGACACAAGTACTAATAGACTATACGTGATCGTCACTATCGCGTATTTATAAGTAAATATAAATAATTGAAATAAATAAATAATAATCGATGCGATAATTGGTAATGCTAGTACAATGCTTTCCTTGAATAATATCCGTTTTAATAATATAAGGTATGATCTTAGGCTTTGCTCTATATCATCAACTAGGCTTAGGAGATCCTCGGTTGAATAATCATGTTGTTTTGATAACGCATTCGATATGCTATATAGCTTAGTACGTATTGATACATAGTTTTCAAGTAATTCGCGCGTAATTATTGTTGGTTCTCTTGCATTGCTTAACTCGTTTATAACGCTATCTAGCTTATTCTTGACACTACCTAGAAGATATGAACGACCAAGTCTATTCTCTAGCTCTTTGTATACGTTTTGAACTAGCTTATACAACTCCTTATTAAAACTGGACAAATCCACTCTAAACCCTCTATTGACTACTCACTCTAGTATTTAAAGCCTCGGTACCTATTATTTCTTAATCAATATATAATGGGGAATCAGAAAACAAGTTATTTCGGTGTTGTTTATGGGTATCGAGATAAGAGTTGAAGAGCGCAGACGCAGGAGAATAGGTGCACATAGCCACATACGCGGGCTCGGTTTAGACGAGAAGGGACGCGCGATCCCCGTAGCTGACGGACTTGTAGGTCAAACACAAGCTCGTGAAGCTGCAGGTATTGTTGTTGAGCTTATAAGAGAAGGACGCATAGCTGGACGTGGAATACTATTAGTAGGACCACCAGGTACCGGTAAAACTGCTTTAGCAGTAGCTATTGCTAGGGAACTCGGTGGAGATACTCCGTTTGTTGCTATGAGCGGTTCCGAGATCTATAGTAGCGAGAAGAAAAAGACAGAAATACTAATGGAGGCCCTGCGCAAAGCTATAGGCATTAGGGTTAGAGAAAGGAGGCGTGTGTATGAGGGTGTTGTTAAGGAAATCAAAATTAGGAGAGCTAGACACCCATGGGTACCATATATGACTATTCCGGTAGAAGCAAAAATCACACTAGCTACTCAGGATGACGAGTTAACACTAACCGTGCCTGAAGAGGTTACACAGCAAATACTAGAAATGGGTATTCGTAGAGGAGACCTTATATGGATCGATGCTGAAACTGGTAGAGTATTTAGAGAGGGTAAGGTTAAGGGTATCGAAAAAGCGCGATACTACGATGTTGAAACGAGAAGACTCCTCGAAATGCCCAAGGGACCGGTGAAGAAAGAAAAAGAGATAGTTAGAACATTCACGCTACACGATCTAGATGTACATCTGGCGTCTCAGAGAGCAATTATAAGTCTATTCGGATTAGCATTCGAGAGAGAAATACCGAGCGAGGTTAGACGTGAAGTTGACGAAATGGTGAGGAAATGGATTAGTGAAAAGAAAGCCGAGATCGTACCTGGCGTATTATTTATTGATGATGCACACATGCTTGATATAGAAGCTTTTAGCTTCCTAGCACGTGCTATGGAGAGCGAGTTTTCACCAATAATAATACTAGCTACTAATCGCGGAATAGCAAAGATTAGGGGCACAGACATAGAATCTCCGCATGGTATACCCCTCGATATGTTGGATAGGTTATTAATAATACCAACCAGGCCATATACGGCAGACGAGATAAGGGAAATAATCAAGATTAGAGCCGAGGAAGAAGAAGTTAAGCTGAGTAACGAAGCGCTTGAAGAACTCGTTAAAATAGGTACCGAGACTAGTCTGAGATATGCTGTATCATTACTAGAACCCGCACGCATAATCGCGCAAATGAATGGACGCGAAGAAATAAGTCTTGAGGATGTTAGGAGAGCACGGGAACTCTTCATTGATGTACAATCAAGTGTTAAGTACCTGAAAGAGTATGAGGAGAAATTCCTCAAATAAATATTCGTGGTGAAGTATTTCGCTAAGTAACAAAAAGGTAACGAGTATTATTAAGGAGTTAATAGAATACTGGAAAGTCACGCCAAAGCACTCTGAGGGAACAATACTGGGATCAATGACTACAGAACCACATCCAATAGCTGTTTATGCTCATCAGCTTTTTATACACACAAACTATGGTGATAAGACACTTTTTAACACACTAAAGCTTTTCGAGAACGAGATATTCTCGTTTATGAGTAAACTCTATGGAGAGATGGAATACGGGCTAGTAACTAGTGGTGGTACAGAATCAAATATACTAGCTCTATACGTAGCTAAACAGCTTAGTAGTAACCGTGAAAACATAGTTATAGCTCCGGATACTGTGCATGTATCGATCGATAAGGCTTGCAAACTACTGGGTTATAAGCTAGTCAAAATACCTACTAGAGAAGCTGGACCTGTGGATTATCACCTTGTCGAGGAATATACTAGAAGATATAAACCATTCGCTATAGTAGTTACTGCTGGAACAACTGAGCGAGGCGTAGTCGATCCTATTAAACAAATCGCTGATATTGCATACGATACACGCACTTTTCTACACGTGGATGCTTCATATGGAGGCTTGATAGTACCTTTTCTCTACAAACATGGATATCTTAATGTAAATACGTATTTCTACAACGGTGTGAGTAGTATATCTGTCGATTTTCATAAAAATGGGTTAGCCCCTATACCAGCTGGAACAATAATGTTTAGTGAGAAAAAAGCTAGAGATGTAGTTTGCTTTAAAGCGCCTTATACCCTGCAGGGCGAGTATTGTGGATTACTGGGAACTAGGCCAGGAGGCAGTATTGCTGCTATATGGGCTATTATAAAATATATGGGTATAGAGGGGTATGAGGAGCTAGCTATGGAAATGTATAAGAGAGCAATAAACCTCTATGACTCACTACTCAGTATTCCTGGTATACAGGCTTACAAACCACAACTACCTATTGTAGTATTTAAACACTCTATTATCAAGTCTGAAGAGCTTCTTAAGAGGCTAATGGAGAAAGGTATTTACCTATATAGAGCACCTAGTCTTAATGCGCTTAGAGTTGTTGTTATGCCACATGTTAGAGATGAACACATAGAAAAACTTGTACAAGCTATTAGGGATATCGTAGAAACTAGTTGTTAAAACACGAATACCTCCTTTCCACTAAATACTCTAGCAGTTTTAACTGAACTATATTTACCTGGTTCAACGCCATAAATAGTGAGTTCTGCTTTTCAAGCACTTCGAAATGCTAGATAACATTGATAACGCTAATCCTAGTTCTAAGGATAATCCGCTCAAACCTGCTTTTCTATTCCGCACGTGTTAATATACTATGGTGGTAATGACATTTATTGTGTGAGTATGTAGAATGCTTGAGAGAGCGACTTAAATAAATTTAATAAAAATTCTCTGCAAGTATTATGATTGGTGTTTTACGTGGTTAAAATAGGGTTGATTTATAAGCAATTAACAGATCGAGATTTTAGGGTATTAGCTGCTCTAGAGAAAAACATTGGTAAATACGAGTATGTTCCACTAGAGGTTATAGAAAAGACAGCTAAAATACCGGAAACGCACATAGTTTTATCGCTATCGAAGCTTCACCGCCTAAAGCTTGTTAAGAGAGTAACAGTTGCTGGTACTAAAGCGTTTAGGTTGACATACTTAGGTCTCGATATGCTTGCTTTACGAGCACTGGTTAAAATGAATGTATTGGAAGCTATAGGTGACCGCATAGGTGTTGGTAAAGAGAGCGATATTTTTAAAGGACTTGCTCCAGGTGGTAAAGAGGTTATTGTTAAGTTTCTCAGAATAGGTAGAACTAGTTTTAGGAGAACACGAATAGTTAGATCTTGGGGTGAAGATCCCAGATTTACATGGTTTCACCAGTCTAAAGTAGCTGCTGAAAGAGAGTTTAAGGCTCTGAGAGAACTATATAGTGTTGAAGCAGCGGTCCCCTATCCACTCGCTTATAATAGACATGTCGTAGTTACGGAATTTATTAATGGAGTAGAACTGTATACCAGGCCTGACCTCGAGGATCCTAAGCGCGTCCTAGACGTAATACTGGAGACTCTGCGGAAAGCATATGTTGAAGTTGGTATTATCCATGGTGATCTGAGCGAATACAACGTATTAGTTGACGTGGAGAATAATATGCCCTATATAATTGACTGGCCTCAGTACGTTTACCGCGAAGATCCCAGCGCTGAGCAGTTATTAAGGCGTGATGTAGAGTATATTATTAGGTTCTTTAAGAAAAACTATGGAGTGGAAGTTAGCGTAGAGGATGCTCTAAAGTATGTAAGGGGAGAGAATGGCTAATAACGAGAAAATAGTTGCGGGTATCGATATTCTACCAGGATATTCGCCAGAGGCTGGTAAGCAGCCGCACTATTCACTTGTTCTACTGAGAGGCGAAGAGGTTATTCAAAGCTACGAAGACGTATCATTAACAAGGCTCATAAGACTATTATGGGAGTATAAGCCTGATATATTAGCTATCGATAACGTATTTGAACTAGCTAGTAATACTCACGAGCTAGTTAAGCTAATGCAATTACTACCGCCAAACACCAAATTAGTCCAGGTAACTGGCTGGGGTCCCGAAGCTATTAATATCAAGACTGTTGCTCGTAACATGGGTATAGATATACGTGGAAAATTAACACCTAGCAAAACGGCGTATATAGCAGCACTTGTCGCTGCACGTGGTGGCGGTGTTATAGTTAAGTTAGCTGAGGAGAAAACGAAGATCATCATTACTAGGGGTAGGAGTGTTAGTCACGGAGGTATGAGTTTTGAACGCTATAGGAGAAGTATTAGAGCTGGCATACTAAGTGTTACTCGAGAGGTAAGGAAAATACTTGATGAGAATGGTTTTGACTATGATCTTGTATTTCGAAAGAGTAAAGGTGGTTTGGAAAAGAGCGTTTTTATAGTTTATGCACCACGCAATAAACTATATGGTTTGATAAAACCGCTTAAGACAAAAAGCGTAAAAATAGTGATCAAGCCTATCTATAGAGAAAAGCTAGCTTTTGAACCTCGTAGAGAAATTAGTAGGAGTTCTAGAAAAGCTCTTATACTCGGAGTAGATCCCGGTGTATCAATAGGTATCGCGGTACTAGACCTAAATGGTATACCCCTATTAGTACATAGCTCGAAGAATATAGATAGATCAGATATAGTCGAGATGCTTATACAATTCGGAGAAGTCGTCGTAGTAGCTACAGATACAGCTCATCCTCCTGAATTAGTTAGGAAGCTAGCTTCTAGTCTAAATGCCGTCTTATATACACCCGGCCAAGACCTTACTACAGAAGAGAAGCAAAGCATTGTTAATAAGCTTAAAGAGAGATATCCCTGGCTAGAGGTACAGGATGCACATGAAAGAGACGCACTTGCAGCAGCATATAAGGCGTATACATATATAATCGACAAGGTAAAATCAATCGACTCTAAGATAAGTGAGCTCGGGTTTGAGGTTGATCGAGATAAGATAATTGCTGATATAATTCGAGGTAAGAGTTTTGCCGAGGCGTTTGAAGAGGAACTCGAGAAAATAGTTAATACAACTCTTAACAAGGCGCGTCGAGATAACGTAAAACAGGTGAGTGATTCCAATTATAGTGTTGAAAAACTTCGTGAAAGAATAAATGAACTTACAAATAGAATTAGCTATCTCGAGTCAGTAATTAGGAATTTGAGAAATAAGCTTAAAGAAAAAGACATGGTGATTTCTTATTTACAGACAGAATTAAAGGCATTAAAACATTATAACAACTCGCCTAGTGATCGTAAGTGTTATGTAATTGAGCAGGAGAACGCTCATTTAAGGAGAATTATTGAAGAAAAAGAGAGAGATATAGAGAAGCTTAAGCACAATATTGCGTTATTAAAGAACGTTGTAAAAGGGATTATTGCAAGAGAGTATACAGTGATTCCGAGAATACATAATTTGTGTACTAATAGTGTTAGGAAGTGCTTAGATACGTGTGTTAAAGCAGTGTTTGTTGACGAGATATACCCAATTGATCACGAAGCTATTAAAATCCTTAAAGATAACGGTGTAGCTATAATATCTAGTAAAGACTATGGCGAATTATACAAAGAACTTAGAATACCCATAGTATATATGAAACCTGTTTTAGAGTTTGATGATTTTGTCATTATTAAAAGCGATGTGTTTGATAAGATCGATGAATTATGGAACATTGTTAGAGAACTAGATAGTACTGATGAGTATAAGAGGATTGTGAAGCTCATTAGAGAGTATCAAGAATCTAGAAAGAAGAAGTTTTTGAAAAGAGAGGAATCTAGTATAACATAACTTTTCCTTCCACGATCTCCTTCGTTATCCTTGTAATGTTATTGAGTTCTTCCTGTGCAATTTCTATAGCTTCGTTAACGAGATTGCTTGGAATACTACTAACACCCTCATCCGGAACAGCTCTAATAGCTGCTATGAGTGGCTGATTGATCGGCCTTCCAATCTGACTAACTATCTCGACATATACTTCTTTAAACTCGTCTATAATACTATATACCTTTTCAGCTATTTTCTGTGCAACAACATTGTATATTTTACCAACATGATTCACTGGGTTCTTGCCAGCTGTTGCTTCCAAGCTTATGGGTCTCATAGGCGGTATTAATCCATTAACCCTATTTCCACGACCAGTAGCACCATCATCGCCGTGCTCAGCAGAAGTACCTGTGACGGTGAGGTAAACTACTCCTTTGTCAGGCATATCCGCTGTATTAACGTATACTTCGACATCATAGTTGCTAGCAATTTTAGATGCTAAGTCTAAAATGTCTTCTTTAATCTGCTCCTTAACACTCAAATAGTCATCCACGTTTCTCACGTGTTTATCAATAATAGCTGCTGCTATAGTTAGCTTTATGCTCCTATTTCTTCTTAATCCCATAACCTTAATGTCTTCTCCAACAGCAGGGTTTTTCGATTTATACTCCTTGGAGTTAAGCATCCGCTCGGTTTCGAGTACTAGTTTTTCTAGTGTTGATAAGGGTGCATAACCTACACCGAGGCTTGTATCATTAGCTAGTGGTATCGCCTTCTTTCCTGCTTCAAATATTGAGACTAGATCTGCGCTACCCTTCCTGACCTTATAGTCAACTATAACGTGTTCCTCGGGGTCGAGATATCTGAAGTTTTCTCTAATCCAGTCTTTCACAGCTTTTACAATTATTGATCCGAACGGGATAGTTACGTATCCATCCTCAGTTTTTACCTCAGTAGTGGCTCTTCCAGCAACAATGATATATATAGGCTCGACTACGTATCCTCCTCCAAACCTTGGACTTGCTTGACCACCTACAAGTAGAGTTTTATCCAGGTTATGGTGTAAAATGGTTCCAAATTCTTTCAAATAGTATTTACACAAAGCGCGTGATGCTGCTTCACTAGCTGAATCAGCTATATAGTCTGGATGTCCCAATCCCTTGCGTTCTACTATTTCGACCTCAAGCTCCTCAACAGGCTGTCTGCGTATAATTTCAAAAACAATGTTGTTTCCTCTCTCCATGGTGATCACCTTATTCACTAACTTATTATAGCTAGTAATATATCTAACTTAATATATTAAAAATATTGCACTTTAGTACATATACGTGTCGTTGCTAACCACATGTTTCAATAGGCTCAGCCTCTCCTCTCTCAACTGCTAGTACTCTAAAACGTCCCGGCAGTCTAAATGATAGTTCATCTTGACTAACTCCAACTCTGTTGCTCACTAGTTCATTGAAAGAATCTAATAGTTTACGGGAACCCTCTACTACCTTCTCTTCACCAGGAACTATTATTGCATATACAATACTCTTCTTCTTAATGAGGTCAGGAGGTCCTATGATAACTCTCTGGTAAATTCCATACACAGGATCACATACCTCCTCGACACCGATCCCTAGTTTAAGCTCTACTCTAACATAGTTCTTTTTACCATATATCATGAAAGCACCACGTGCTAAATACTCACCAGAAGGTGGTGTTTTAGATACTTGGGATCCTCGTACCCAAAAAACATCTATATAGCCAAGCCCCTCTTTCCAAGCTCTCGAGTAACAAGCAGCCAGAGTAGCGGCGTCTAATATATCCTCTATACTAGGCTCTCTTCCCTGTGATAAGAGTATCGTAGCCGGTGCACCGTGTATATCTGCGTGTAAGAATATGTCGTTTTTGCTTAGATATTTTTTAACAATAGCTTCGTTTTGACTAGCATCTCTACCTCCGATAACTAGGAAACCGTTACGTGTTATGAGCCAGTGATACCTTTCAAACCAGTATCTAGGTCTAATACCCTTAGCTACTTTTTCGCGATATTCATGTATTGTCTTCTCTAAGGTGTTTAGTTTTTCTCTTAGTTTAACTAAGTATTCCTCGGCTTTGCGAGCTTTTTCTTTAAAACTACTAGCCAGTTTATAGTACTCACATATGTTATCCCATGTAGAAACCCTAATACTCAGGGGTATTTCATAGCCATTAATACTAGCGTATACTAAGCCTCTGTGCTTATCTACGCGGATAACATTACTACATAGTCTTGGTATGTGATCCCAATCGTATCTACTTCTTACACTTTTAGCACACTCTATAATAGATTCTACGAGGGGATAGTTTGAGCTAAGAATATTGGCAATCTGTGTGTAATATTTGTATTTTTCGCGATACTTTCTCAGTAGCTCTTCCTGTTTCTCAATAGTATTTTTCAAACTATTGATTTCGGATTCTATCCTTTTCTTATTCTCTTCCAATACTCTACTCTTCTCGTACTCTGTAAAGTAGTAGTCTATTAGTTCCTCGAGATCGCTGTACTCTTCTATAATGGCATCGTATACTTCTAGGTAAATGCTTGGTTTGAAAGATGTATAAAGTAGGAGCGTATTATGATCTCTAACTAAGTATCCTTTACCATTGAGTGATTCACGTATTAATTCTCTATAAACCTCTATAATATTGTTTATGGTTTTCCGATCAACTTCTCTAACTGGTTTTCTTCTCTCATTGAATAATCCAGCCCTATATAGTATCTCTTCAGCAATGTATCCAGGTAAGCCCCATCCTCTAACAATTCCTCTGACAAGGTCTTTACCGACAAGGATCCTCTCGCTTAGTTTTTCGAAATACTTGTTATAATCAGTATTACCGGGTGGAGGGCTATACTCATACCCTTTCTTAATAACTCGATCACGTAGTTCGGCAAACTTATTTGCATACATAATCCTGTTACTGCTATCAAGTAATACTAGGAATCCTCGAGGTATAACTTCTACGACAAGAACGTACTCATTATTATGAGAGCCAATCCTAAGTAATAGTATTCTCTCCCATCCCAACTGTTTAACTTCTACTATTTTCCCTCCACGAATATGTTTCCTAAGAAAAGCCGTAAACTTATCAATACCCTTACTACTAGGTTCTACTCTCGAAAGATGTACTCGAACGCCGGGCTCTATCTTTAACAACTCTTTGCCAGTTTTACATCTTAGTTTAAATAACCAGTAATAGCCCGCGAAGTAGATGTTATCGATAAAACAATCTATTAGCTTCTCGCTATATTTTTTAGCAATATAGTGTATATCAAGTATATCCATCGACTTCTTAAACAAGTAAAACACCCATTAAGCCGAGCATGTGGACTCGATAGCTATAATTACTGGATAGCCTAATTTCTATTATTCTTGCTATATACCAAGGCTTAGACTAGGGTATATTAGTCGTGTCTAAAACCAGTAACGTTGAAGACTATATAGTGTTTATTAGATTCATAGCAGGGGTTTTTATGGGTTTAATAGCTTATATAATCTATAAAACCGGTTTTAACGTCGTTTTCTTTGATACACCCATGACTATATGGTTTATAGCAGGAGTAGTATACGTAATTACGATATATCTTCTTCAATCAAAACCTGGAGTTACTGGATTCTTTAGACTTTTTCTTAGAGGATTATTAACATTTTATGGAACATGGATTCTCGTATTTCTAGTATTGTATGATCTACTTGGTTAAACCGAGTTCCCGTAGAATATAGTCGGGCGTCTTACCCGTACTTAGATACTCTATAAGACCCGGAGCTAATAGGGGTTTTCCATTCACGACGGGATATCTAAACGGCAAGCGTATTTCGCTGTCAACGGCTTCGATTACTACTCCGTCTACGTACTTAAATCCCTTCAAATTACGGTTTTTCCATAAGTAATCAACATAGTATACTGCTCCGTCGATACTGTATTGTCCATCACCAATATTCCTAGCTTCAACATTGCCGAGCTTGTCGGTTAATAACTTCTTTGTCCTACCGCGTGGCGGGTGATCTCCGAGAATACCGCCAATAACAATATACTTGAATTCTAGGAGATCCCCATATGTTAGCTCCTCCTCTGCTTGCGGATCTAAAACTAAGATCTCATCACTCCTTACAATGCTTTTTCTTACCAGATCGAGCAAGCTCTCACTGTATACTCTTAAAGCGTATTTCGAGAATATTCTATGATATTTAGTTGGGATATTGGTTAGCCATAAGTAATCTTTACCATATATGAGAGAAGAGTGTCTGTATTCGAGGAGAATCCAGATACCCATTTCCTGTTCCAGGTGTTCTATGATTATTACTGGTTTCTTTCTCTCATCCATAGTTGTTTCCTCATAGCTTCTAGTGGTCTCACATCTAATCCCATATACTCTGCAGCAGTCAACACCGATATATTGCGTAAACGAGCTATTTCAATTATATCCCTAAGTTTATCATAATAGTTCAGATCTCTCAGTAAATGGTGATCTACTACAACAGTAGATCTCTCTCGCAGAGACTCTACGATTTTTAATAGATTAGTAAACCCCTCGCGTATGTGTTGTGGATCCATTTTGTAACCTTCAAAGTATGTTGGAGGACCACTTATAATCAATAATGTGGGATTCACGGAGACTATGTATTCGAGTGCTTGTCTGCTAATTGGTCCTTGAACATCACTTGCATGTAGAAGCCTGAAATCTTCGTATTCGAGTACTGTAGCTAGTACGTATCCTAGCCTAGTATTATCTGGGCCATGCGGTAATGGTTTAGAAAAATAGATCCTTATATTCTCAAACTCGTAGAATTGCTCATCAGCTATTCTCACTTCCTTAGCTAGATTCTTAACATTACGCTTCTCTAGCAACACGTATGCTCTAATTCTCTGACTATGATTAATGTTATTGACGGGATCTTTTATGAGTAGCACCTTATTTCTATAATATTCTTCCTCGCCATCGCGGTATAAGTAGTGGTCCCTGTGATAATGTGATATAACTACTATGTGTGAATCCGTTATTTCGCGATGAATAGTTTCGAGATGTTTCTCTAAAACCTCTAATTCTATAGGATGTGGTGGCAAACCGTATCGTCTAGGAGCATAACTAACACCAGGATCAATGAATATCTTAAAACCCTCAATATCAACTACAGTAGCCATTCCACGAGTACCCATACTATCAAAACCAATTAGCTTGATCTTCACGTTTCTCAACAAAACACCGCCCGACTCGTATAATCTTGTCTTCATTTCTACTAGTCGTATATGGAAGCCATGGGATTTGAAGCACTAGATAAATAACTATGTATTACGACCTATATCTATGTGTATGGTGATAGTAAACAATGGAAGTTTTGAGAAACGCTAGTCTTGATGAGTATGCAGAGTTTATTAGAAAAGGTGTTATGAATAAACAATTACTAGTTATTATTGGGAAGTGTAGTGTAGACTATACTGGTAGGGGTGGTTCTAGACTAACCGAGGGCGAGAGACTAGTTATTATTAAACAAGATGGAGCATTACTTGTTCATCGGCCAACTGGGTATAAACCAGTTAATTGGCAACCTTCTACAAGCATTATTGAGGTTAAAAATACTGGTGATAGCTTAGTTATTACAGCTATTAGGGATAAGCCGCGGGAGATCGTGAATATAAGATTTACTAATATAGACTTGGTTGTAAGAACTAAGCTTGTGGATACTGGAGAATTCGTAATGTATCTGGACGAATTAGAAGTTCGGGATATACTATTTGAGCATCCAGAACTTATTGAAGAGGGGCTTAGGTTTACTGAGAAAGAAAAGAGTATCGGGAGCGGCTCTGCTGATTTATTTGGTTATGATAAGAATGGGAGACCCGTAATAGTTGAGATAAAGAGAGTTACGGCAGGTAGAGAAGCTGTTCATCAACTCTATACATATGTTAAGACTTACGAGGAAATAACAGGTATTAAACCCCGCGGGATCCTAGTAGCACCATCACTAGCTAGTAGTGCTATTGAAGCTCTCAACAAGCTTAGACTAGAGTGGAAAGAAATAGATTTGAAAAAACTATGGAAACTTAAAAGGGAGAAGAGTTTTGAACAAGAATCAATACTTAAATATCTCAGAGATAAACAATAGCGTTTCTAAATATGATATAACAAGTAGTAGTTACGATGAACTATATAGACATGAACAGTACGTTAAGTATTCCTACGTATTCTTAGAACTAG
>JBEVCI010000036.1:0-30553 GCA_040514375.1 Thermoprotei archaeon | reverse complement strand
ACTATATACTATACTATAGCGTCTATTAGTAATATGCTCAACAATGAGATAGAAGAAGCTATAAAGACAAAGTACTTAGTGAATAGATTAAAGAGTATGAAGACCTAGTCTAATATTTATTAGTTTCCTATTTCTATTTTTATTCGGTAACCGACATGATTAAAAACAAGTTTGTGAGGAGTTTGTAATGGCTATAGAAGAAAGGCCATGGGGTAATAAATACGAGGATTTTGCTAAGTGGTATCATGAAGTATTGAAACATGGCGATATAGTGGATATTCGCTATCCAGTTAAGGGTATGATAGTGTGGAAACCGTATGGTTTAAAAGCTTTAAGATTGACACAGAAAATACTGATCGATCTCCTTGAGAAAACTGGGCATCAGGAAGCTTATTTTCCTACAATGATTCCGGAATCTCTATTCTCTAAGGAAAAGGATTTCCTCGAAGGATTTGGTGGCGAGTCTTTCGTAGTAGAGGGAACAGCGACTAGGAAGTTTAATGAAAGACTATTTGTGAGACCAACTAGTGAGACTGTAATGTATTATATGTGGAGTATCTGGATTAAAGGGCGTAGGGATCTACCTCTGAAAATGTACCAAGTAGTTAACGTGTTTAGATATGAAACCAAGATGACGCACCCTATTCTAAGAGTTAGAGAGATCATGAGCTTTATAGAAGCGCACACAGCACATGCTACTATGGAGGAAGCAGAGGAACAAATAAGGGAAGCGATAAGTATATACAAGAAGTTCTTTGATACACTCCTTCTACCTTATTTCATAGTAAAAACTCCGCCATGGGACACGTTTGCAGGTGCAGAGTATAACTATGACTTTGTAACAGTAATGCCTGATGGCAAGGGTCTTGAACTAGGCTCAGTTATAAATCTAGGACAGAGATTTGCTAAAGCATTTGATATAAAATTCATGGATACCGATGGCAAAGTTAAGTATGTTTATCAAACATGCTATGGTGTTAGCGAGAGAACACTCGGCGCTGTTATAGGTATTCATGGCGACGAAAAGGGATTATTCTTTCCACCCATTATAGCCCCTATACAAGTGGTTATAGTACCAATCGCGAAACCAGATGATAAGGAAGTATTTGAATACGCTGATAAAGTAGCACATCTGCTAAAACAAAATGGTATTAGAGTCTATGTTGATAAAGACCCTGAGCATACACCTGGCTGGAAATACTATTTCTGGGAATTTAAAGGAGTACCAACTAGAATCGAAATAGGTAGGAAGGAGTTATCTAGTAAAACAGTTACGATAGCGCGTCGAGACGGTAAACCGAAGAAAACAGTTCCTCTCGATAAATTATTTAATGAATTAGAAAAGACTTGGAGAGATATAGAGGAATACCTTAAAGCTAAAGCACTAGAGCATTTAAAGAAGTTAACACTGATAACTGATAAGCCCGAAGAAGCACAAGGCTTTAAAGGCCTTATAGTGGTTCCTTGGGATGGTACTAGAGAGTGTGCTGAAGAATTAGAGGCGACTATTGGTAAACAAGTTTTGGGAGAAATTACTGAATCGCCTATCAAGCTACCCAGTTTAGAGGGCAAAAGTATTTGTGGTAGAAAGGCTGATCGATACGCTTTACTCGGCACTACCTACTAAGAAAGTGAGAGAAAATGTTTTAAAGATATAAACCCTAAATCCTTATAGCCGTAATAAACGCGGTATTGGGTGAAGCGATATGAGTAGTTATCTTAGCGAGTTAAAAACAAAGCTCGTCGGCAAACTACCAGGATATCGATTTATAGATAAGGGACCAAACATATTTGCTATCGTTAAAAACTCAGAGGAAAAAGCACTAGTAAAGGATCAGGGAGACTACGTCATAGTAACTATTGAAGGTAAAGACTATAAATACGATAAATGGTATACAAAACCCGAGCATCTAGCAACAGTGCTGATAAACTATTTCTCTAGCAGATAAGCAGTATGTAGTAGAGAATCATTGTAAGTAAACGTTTTTAATGATATATATGTGATTCCATGGCCCCTTAGAAACAACTTCTCCTTCAACTACTAACCTATTCTTAAATAAAGGAGCATATACAACTAGGGTTTCGGCTTCACCCCCTTCGAAAGAAGGGTTGAAACCATATTTTCTAGCTAGTCTCAGTATCTGTCTAGCTATTTCACGCGTAATGACTTTGCCTAGATATTCTGGTGGAAAACCGTATGCTGATATAGATACTATTATGAACTCAATACCATTATCAATTAGCTCTAGTAAATAGTTTTCTTGATTAACCCCCCATAAAGGCGTATATACTTTTAAACCAAGTTTATCAGCAACATACATGAAGCGGAATCTCTGATAATCACTAAGCACAGCACCAGATACAACGACGCGAACCCCGTATTCACGTTGTGCTTGTTTCAAAGCTCTATAGAGAGCTTCTAGCTCATTAGCTGGCTCGGATACTGTTGTAGTCAATAATGGTAATTTTAGACACCTGGCTTGCAACTTAACGATCTCGTCTATGGGTTTATGATATAATAGTGAATTCTCGTAGATGGGTAGTATAGAAACCAATGCTTCTACATCGTATCCCTGCAAATAAGCTAGGTGTAATGCATATGTAGAGTCTTTACCACCAGTAAATAATGCAACGGCCCTCAACCTAAACACCACACTGCAGCATTGGGGTAATTAGGATCAGGTAAAACCGCGGTAAAACAGGTGCATTAACGCGCTTATTAAACAAGTCATTTCACCCTTCAATATGAATGCTATTAATGATGTCATAAATCATTATCTCGTAAGAGACATCCTATTCATATGGGTACAGCGCGTCAGTATAGCTAATATTATAGTCGTATTCTCCTTAAATATGGAGCATGTATTTAAGTGGTTATAGTAGTCTTATGGATGGGATTTACGAGGATGAGGTTTATTGGGTCGTGCTGTAGTTATAGTTGATAACAATGTTGTTAAGAAAGGGCTTGAAAGCGCGTTTGGTTTATCACTATTCATTGAACACAATGATAACTACGTAGTATTTGATACCGGTCCCACGAGTAGTGTTTTAGCAAATAATGCTGAGGCTCTAAACTTAGACCTCGAATTAATCGATGGCATAGTTGTATCCCATGCACACTCGGATCATTATGGCGGGCTTTCTTATCTGGGCTGGTTATCGCCTTATACAACCGTATACATACCGTTTAATTCATGGAATAGTGTTGGTAAATTAGCTAAAATGCATGGTTTAAAACCTCAAGAAGTTTCTGATTGGTTAGTTCCATGGAACGGAATACATATTTCAAAACCTATTAATGGTCCTCCATGGGAACACTTCCTTATCTTAGAATCGAGTAGGGGATTGATAGTGATTAGTGGTTGTATGCATCCCGGTGTTGAGAAAACACTAGACACTATACTAAAGAAATTCCCCGATAGAAGAATCTATGGCATTATTGGTGGTTTTCACTTAATGAATGCTCCTATGAGAGAAGTCGAAAAAACTGTGAATATACTTATTGAAAAGTACACAGTAGAGTTTATAGTTCCTCTACATTGTAGTGGAGAATTATTTAAAAAACTGCTATCAAGAGAATATCCAAGCATATATGTTGAAGCTGGTGCGGGTTCGACTATAAAGTTTTAAACCCCTTAGAAAAATATGGAGTTGGGTTTAACTACAATGGCGAGAGCACTTAGTCAAGGCTCATATTTAGTCGAGGCTATGAAAATACTTTTCCAACAGGGATTGATAAATCCGCGTGGAGGCAACGGTAGTGTTAGAATTAGTGATAACGAGATATTAATCACGCCATCTGGTTTACCGAAATACATGTTAACACCAAGTGATCTTGTACGTTATAACATTATTGACGGGACCTACATTGGTCCTTATAGGCCTAGTATTGAGACAATGGTCCACGCTAGAATCTATAAAATCAGGAATGATGCACAGGCGGTTCTACACGCTCATCCACCTCTTACTGTGGCTCTTGTTGATAGTGGTTTTGTAGGATGGTGGGAAACGCAGCTTGTTGAAACAGAGTTTAGTGTTGGTCAAGTTTATGTAGCAAAACCAGCTCCTCCCGGAACACCAGAGCTGGCATCCAATGTTGGTGAGTGTGTTGAAAAAGGTGCTAAGATAGTTATTGTGCCTAAACACGGCGTTTTTGCATGGGATACTACAGTATGGGGCGCGCTAGATGCTATAATAGCGTTAGAGTATACTGCTAAATACTTTATAGTTACAAAAATTATCGAGAAATTAAAAAGCTAGAAAGCTATGAAGGCTCTTTTGCGCCGGTTTCTCTACGCCTATACTTCGGATGATATTTCTTAATATGCTCTAGTTTCACTTGTTTAAGCTCTTCTTCTGGTAACATACTCAGTAGTTCCCAGCCCAGATCCAGTGTTTCATCAATACTCCTACGTTCATATTCTCCTTGGTTAATAAATTCTCGTTCAAATCTATCTGCAAATTCTAGGTATTTCCTGTCTCTCGGAGATAGTGCCTCGGTACCCACAACTACGGCTAATTCTCTTAATCGAACTCCCTCGGCATAAGCACTGTATAGCTGCATAAAGACTCCGTAGTGGTCTTCCCTAGTTTTACCAGGTCCTACGCCGTCTTTCATGAGTCTCGATAAGCTCATTAGTACGTCAAAGGGTGGGTAAATACCCTTATTCCATAGTTGGCGAGATAATACGATTTGTCCCTCGGTAATATACCCCGTTAGATCTGGTATGGGGTGTGTTATATCGTCATCAGGCATTGTTAGTATGGGCATTTGTGTAACACTACCCTTCTTACCAGCTACTCTACCAGCTCTTTCGTATATGGTAGCTAGATCGGTATACATGTAGCCAGGATAACCGCGTCTACCAGGTACTTCTTCGCGTGCTGCACTAAGTTCTCTAAGTGCTTCACAGTACATTGTCATATCAGTCAGTATTACTAAGACGTGCATGTCGTGATACCATGCTAGATACTCAGCAGCTGTTAGTGCTACTCTGGGTATAGCTATTCTCTCTATAACTGGAGAATCAGCGGTATTTATGAATGCTACAGTATTTTCCAATGCACCATAGTTTCTAAAGTTCTCTATAAAGAACATGGCGTCATCATAGCTTACACCTATTGCTGCAAATACTATAGCGAATCTCTCTTCTTTACCGAGTACACGTGCTTGTCTTACAATTTGTGCCGCTATCCTATTATGCGGCAATCCGGAGCCGCTAAAGATTGGTAGTTTTTGTCCTCTAACAATACTAGCTAGTCCATCTATTGCTGATATCCCGGTCTCTATGAATTCTGATGGTGGTAATCTTGATGCAGGGTTTAGTGGTGCACCATTAATATCTAGGTACTCCTCTGGTACTATTGGTGGACCCCCATCTATTGGCCGTCCTAAGCCGTCGAATATTCTACCAAGCATATCGCTGCTAACTGGGAGTTTTAGGGTTTCACCCTTATACCTTATGCGCGAACCCCTTAGATCAATATCGCTGACGCCGCCAAAAACCTGTATTACAGTAGCGTCTCTACTAACATCAATAACCTGGCCTACGCGGGTTTCACCATTACCGAGTACTACTTCTACTACCTCGCCATAACTAACTCCTGGCATAGGCTCAGCTATTAATAGGCTTCCCTGTGCTTTTACGAGTCTGGGTGATTCGCGGATAGCGAGGCTAAATCCCTTCAAGAACTTCCACCTCTTTTAAAAGCTCTTCATACTCTTGCTTTATCTCGTTAAATATGTCCTTAAACTCATCTTCAAAACCTATATTGGGGATTTCCTTCATACGAGCAATTCTGCTCCTAACCCTTAGCCCTCTTATCTTTTCTACGGGAATGCCTTTTTCTATAGCTTTTAACCCGTAGTCATAGAACATTAGAATAGCTCTCATCATTAAGACTGTTTTACGTGGGGGGCAATAAGAATCTATTTCGTGGAAAGCATTTTGTTGTAAGAAGTCTTCGCGAATCATTCTAGCTACTTCAAGGAGTAATTTATCTTTCTCAGGTAGTGCTTCGATACCAACTAGTCTAACAAGCTCTTCCAGCTCTGATTCTCTCTGTAGAATCTCTAGTGCTCTTTCTCTTAATCTTCTCCACTCTGGATCAATATTTTTGTGCCACCAATCCGTTACGTTGTCAACATATAAGCTATAGCTTGTTAACCAGTTAATAGCTGGATAGTGCCTCCTATAAGCTAGTGCTACGTCTAGTGCGTAGAGTGCTCGTACTATTCTAAGAGTAGCCTGTGTTACTGGTTCGCTAAAATCAGCTCCGGGTGGTGAAACGGCGCCCATTATCGTTAAGCTTCCATACCTCTCTGGCTTGCCAAGAGCTTTTACATAACCACTCCTCTCATAGAAACTTGCAAGCCTAGAACCAAGATATGCTGGGAACCCCTCTTCTCCTGGTAATTCCTCTAATCTGCCACTAATTTCTCTCATAGCTTCTGCCCATCGACTAGTAGAATCAGCGACCATTAACACGTGATAACCCATATCCCTAAAGTATTCACCAATAGTAGCTCCTAGGAAAACACTTGCTTCTCTAGCTGCTACTGGCATATTACTAGTGTTTGCAATAAACACGCTCCTTGTTACAAGAAGTTTGCCTGTTCTTGGATCTCTAAGTTTTCTAAAACTATGAAGTGCATCAGCCATTTCATTACCTCTCTCACCACAACCCACATATATCGCGATATCGACTTCACTCCACTTCGTAAGAGTCTGTAATGTCACAGTTTTACCCGTTCCAAATCCGCCTGGTATAGCCGCTTTACCGCCTTTTGCTAGTGGGAAGAAGAAATCTATTACACGCTGTCCGGTAATTAGTGGTTCTCTCGGTTCAAGCTTTTCACGATAGGGTCTCGGTTTTCTTACAGGCCATTTCTGTATCATAGTGAGTTCTTTACCATTAATCTTAGCAATAACTTCGTCAACAGTATAATCTCCCTCACTAGCTATTTCCTCAACAACTCCACGAATACCTGGTGGTACCATGATATAGTGTTTAACAGCTTCTGTTTCATCAACTACTCCGAGAAAATCACCCTCACCTACTTTATCACCGGGTTTTACAAGTGGTTTGAAATGCCACTTCTTATCACGGGGTAGTGGTGGTGCTTTGACTCCTCTTCTTACGAAAAATCCTACTAACTGCTCAAGAACAGGAAGTGGTCTCTGAATACCATCGAAAATAGCTGATATAAGCCCTGGTCCTAGCTCAGCAGCTAGAGGTGTACCAGTAGCATATACTGGTTCTCCTACCTTTAATCCCGTTGTATCCTCATATACCTGTATTATAGCTTTATCCTCTTCGACACCTATGATTTCCCCTATAAGCCTATCTTCACCGACCTCGACGACTTCATATACACGAGTTCCTCTCATACCCTCAGCTATTACTAGAGGACCTGATACCCTATAGATTCTGCCGCGGATACCGTTACTCAATATCTTACCCCTCCAACTTAGTACAAACACGGTATAAGGGTAAAAATTATTCTCTAAACACCTATCCTCATACCAATAAACTTCGCGATTAATTCTTCATAATACTTCTTTGGATCAACCTTTTTCAGCGCTTGCGGCTGATCAACAATAATTACCAAGGCGTCAGCAGATTCTATATTTTTAAACATTTCTTTACACTTTTCAAATACATTCCTAGCTATTATAAAAACACCATATTTACTAACTCTTTCACTACCTAGATAATTATTGAGTTCACTACACTTACCACGGAATACGTAATAATCTGTACCAGCAGCAACGCCTATCACAGATAAGTTGATATCCCCAATTACTAGGATAGGTTTTTCTATAGGACGTGTGCTCATAATGGCCACCACTTCAGTATAGTATCTCTTAGTACATCGGTAAACATGCCTAAGTGTAAAGTGGCTAACACTGTCCTCGCTAATAGGGTTTCACCAATACTAAGAACATATATTCTAGTAGCAACCTCTTCATTACTAGATAATAAATCGTTGGTTATACTAGAAGCGTAGAGAAATAAGCCAAGATCAAATATTTCAGGAGAAACACCCATTTTAAATAGGCTTGATAACACGTTACCCATTTCAGAGTACAATGGGCTCATTCCGTGGAAAATGCTGGGAAGGTTTTCTAACTTACTATTACATATTTCGATAAATTCTTCTCGAGATAGAGTTAAAAGCTTTGAAATATTGTCCAGTTCTTCTCTGCCCTCTATCGCTAGACACATTCTAATCAATAAACCATCGCGTATAAGCCCATATATCCTCCTAGTTCTAACACCCATATATTTATAGTCATCGAACTTGCTATAGACTCTAATAATACTCGATAACTTTTCAACTCCATATTCACGTAGATAGTCTATTATATCAGTTAGCTCTACTGGCAGTATTTTCACAAGTTTTTCGACGCTATTAATTCCAGACAAATCTAATCCATAGGTCTCTCCTAGGGGATATATAATTGAAGGTTTTCTATTATTATTAATACATGATACAATGTTCCATAAGTTTAATGTATCGAATAATTTATCAAAAGCATTCAATACTCTTCTATCTTCTTCTTTTAGAGATCGTTTAATTTCCGAAAGCCTAGCATAGTTATATTTTTCCAGTGCGTTATAGAGTTCGCTCAGCTCGTATGTTTCTCTCCTTATG
Source organism: Thermoprotei archaeon (assembly GCA_040514375.1). Lineage (GTDB taxonomy): Archaea > Thermoproteota > Thermoprotei_A > Sulfolobales > Desulfurococcaceae > QMWW01. Next base: position 21,894 of record JBEVCI010000036.1, on the reverse strand, counting down.
ATATCGTAAAGTATCGTTCCTAGCGGTTTTTCAACAATATTTTTAATAGCAGTTTCTATACTATCAGCTGATAACATTGTATTGAAATCCTCTCGTGTAAGGAGATGTTTTAAGTACCTTTCGAAGTAAGTATACGTATATCCTATCATACTAACTACTACTCCAGAGTTCTTTAGTAATAATCGGTATTAGTGACGTTTTTGCTCTCTCTAATCTAGCATTATAGGAGTTATCAACTCTACGCCCATTCTCGTCTTCAACAACTATACCACCAATTATTTCACTTGATTCCGCCACTTCTATATCGGTTAATCCCCTTTCACTCAATACCTCTTTTATAATACCAGAATCACGTGGATTAACAATAACGCGTTTAGGTTTATCAATAAATTGTAATGCCTCGTCAAGTAATCTCTCTAAAGAATGTTTAGCATCGAAACCATTTCTGTTTTCAATAGCTTTTAATACTTCGCTAAGTATCTGTTCTATAACCTCGTATTTGGCTCTACTAATTATTATCCTAGCCTTGGTTCTAGCTTCAGATATCGTGATTTGTGCTTTTCTCTTGGTATTATTGATAATTTCGATCTTCTTCTTCTCGGCTTTTCTAAACCACTCTTTTTCAGCTTCTTCTATGATTCTCTTAGCTTCTTCTTCTGCTCTTCTTATAATTTCCTCTGCTTTCTTTTTTGCATCATTAATTACTTTCTCGCGTAATTCCTCGAAGTTACTGGTTATACTCAACTAGGTGACCCCCTAATTAGGCGCTATGTTCCTATTAATGACAGGCTTAATAGCCCAAATACCATTGCTAGAATACCAATGAGCTCTACATATACTGCTAATATCATGGCGTTAAACGTTATTCTTCCCTTTGTTCGCGGCAGCTCTGCAATACCTGATGAACACACACGTCCCTGATACCATGCTGAGAGAAACTCTGCTAATCCAACAGCTAGTCCTAAGAAGAAGAGTGCTAGTCCAAGCGATAACGTTATCATATCGATATGTGTATTAATGAATGATATGAACTGTATCAGTACTATTAAACCATAGAATGTTTGTGTCATCGGCAACGCTGCTAACAGGAATACGTTTCTGAATTGTTTAGGGTCTTCGGCTAATGCTGCTGAACCAACCGATCCCGCTCTACCCATACCTATAGCAGACCCTGCTAAACCACCTGCTAGAGCTAATGCTGCGCCTGCATAGCTTAAGCCTACTGCTAAGTGATCCATGTTTTCGCCACACCATTATTCGGTTTTGAGCCACTTTATTCTCAGATAGTGATGGATATTTATGCATTAACGTGTCAATAACGAAAACGGTACTCGTAAAAATCATTCATTATTCTATAACGATGCGTCTTCTTAGAACAACTTGTAATGGCTCGAATGGATAACCGGTTCCCTCGTAGAATTTACTTAAAAACTCGACAAAACAGAGTCTAAGCCCGTGTATAAATCCACCGATAGCCGATAATACTGTATTGAGTAAGTGACCAAAGAACAATACAAACCCTGCAACGATACCGCTAATAACTAATCCTACTACTTCGATTGGTAAAACCGTCTTTAGCCCGTTAAACGCTATCATAGCTATGGTATTGAAACTAGCACCTAAGTAAATAGTTGCTAGTCCAACACCAGCTAATCTACTATAACTAAGCACATCACCAAGCAAGCCTGTTAAGCTGAATATCCACATTAATAAACCGAGTCCACCTAAACTCTTAATCATACCAGCAATTATCAGTGCTATGCCAAAGAATGCAGCATACATGAAGTAGTTATACATGTATACTGGTATGCCCGGTAATGGCGTGTTAAGCATACTATACATTATATAGGGTATGCCAAAAGCTTCTGTAACGAAGAGTCCTATTTCGCTCAGCGCTATTCCTAGATTACCTTCTCTAAAACTCTTTATAAGCGTTAAACCGTGTGAGATATTCACATGTATTAGTCCGATAAGTAATGCTATAACTAAGAACTTGAGTGGATCAGAGAAAATATCGGTTATCGCAAATATCTGCACTCCAAATATAGATCCGCTGAGAAAACCTATTAAGAAACCAACAATACTCGATACTATTAATGAATTTTTGAAAAACCTGTAATCCCTATTCGTGGGATCGGATACTAATTTATCGAGTATGAATAAGACTGAAAGTACAATAGCTATAGCATAACCCATATCTCCAAGCATTATGCCAAAAAACAATGCAAAGGAATAAGCTATTATAGGCGTGGGATCCCACTCCCAATAACGCGGTAAGCCTATAAACTTAACGATAGGCTCAAACCATCTTATTACGGGAGGGTTTTCAAGTAGAGTTGGAGGCTCGTCTTTTCCATATACAGGGTTACGATATTCTAGATAAAAGGGTATGTTTTTCTCGCGTAGTACTTGCTCAAGCCTAGTTACACTCTTCTTTGGTATCCAACCACCTATTAATGTAAGGTGTTTCCACTGCTTAATAGATAGTAATGCCTCGATCTCGCTCTTCATATTGTCTAGTATTACTAGATATTTACCAAGATCATTTAAAGCCCCCTTTACCTTATCTACTATTTTCTGCGCGAGATTGTTGAGTGCCCTGGAATATTCTATTATGGTTTTTCTCACATACTCTAGTATTTCACCTACACTACTTTCCGTACTAATCTCGCCTGGTAACTTATCCGTCTCAAATACATAGAATCCCGACGCTTTTGCTTTATCTAGTACTTCGCTATAAAATCTCGTCAAACAGACGAGTATAGCAGTTGTAGTTTGTTCTACTGTCTTAGCATACATAACCAATACTTTATCTCGTAAATCGCTCATCAAGTGTTTATATGCATCCGTTCGTCCTCTGATTGTTATGCTTCTTAGCAAGTTGCCCTTGTAGGCTAACTCATATAGTCTAACTTCTCGCGGAAGATCTATTAAAAGACTCTCCAATTCTCTAAGTTTACGTATTCTCTCCTCTAATACGCGTTGCTTCTCTATTAGGCCCTCAACTTCACTGTAGAGCCTCATCACATCCTTCTCAATAGTATCTAGATCGATAGATTCTAGTTCCATTCTCGTAATATTTACTTCAAGAGATACCCCACGTGTATATGAGAGAAGATTATTGATTTTATCTATAAGGTTGTTGATTCGCTCATACCTCCTCACATACTCCTCGATCTTCTCGCCTAACCTCTCAACATGTATAGCTCCGAACTCGTGCAGTACATTTACTACACGATCTACCTCGCTACGAGGCGTTATAATGTTTATATATACCATTTCAACAGGCTTGTTAACAATTACTGGAGGCATTACTCGACACCAGTAATTATCTTGACGAGTCTATGCACTATCTCCCTAAGTTTATTCTCGTCTATTTTCTTAATACTCTCGGCTTTCTCTTCTGCTTCTCTCAAAATACGTTCTGCCTCCTGCTTCGCCTGATCAATAATTTTTTGTGCCTCTTTCTCGTACTCATCTATTGGGAAAGGTTTTTTGAGAATTTCCTCTGCCTTTTTCCTAGCATCACTAATGATTTTTAACCTCTTCTCCTCTGCTTTATTCAGTATTTCCTCAACTTCTTTCTCTAACTCTTCAATACTCTTCCTACTCAATACTCTTCACCCTAGCCGGGTCTCCTAGAGTGTTGTGGATCAACCCGTGCTATTATGGTGTAAATACTATTGTTGAAGTAGTTCTCAGCCTAGATCTTATTTCAATAAGGTGTGGTCTATAAATTACTAACGCTTCACCACTATATTTAATACCTAGTATTTTAGCTATAACTTCAGATGCTACCCTATCTCTAATTATGTATGTTGATTCGCCCATAGAGGGACTATACTCTATTACTATTGGAATGTATAGCTCACACGCTTTATCTCCAGCGACTTGTCTCAAATACTCTAGTTCACGTCGATCAACAATACTGATACTACCATCACGCGTAGTATAGTATGGAATCGGCATTTCCAGTAACTTACATAAACTAACCCTCTTGTACGGTAGGTGTTTATTAACAATTATAAGCTCTTCGCGGAGTACACGTGATAATAGTTCTTCGTAGAAATGATCAGCGTACATACTAGCCTCCTCTTCTCCTTTCTAAAACACTCTTAACACGCTTCAACCTAGCTTTCTCTTCACGTTCTCTTTCCTCGAATTTCATCATGAGATACCTAATAGTATTCTCCATACGGGGAATAACTAGGTATTGTAGAGCATTAACTTTACGCTTAGTCTTCTCAATTTCTCTACCAAGAGCTAGTAGTGCTTGCTCAGCTCGCCCCAGATCAATGATGAGCTGTATCAGCTCAAATGCTTCCCTCCTAAAAGTGTCAAGACCGGGATACAGGGGTTCTATAATCTCCGCTTCCTTAACAATAGCTGTTCGAGTCTTAACACCCATTATATTCTCAATACCAACAACTGCAGTAGTCGGTTTACGCGTGACCGATTTATAGTAGTCGAAAACACTACTACCATAAATACTCGTTATCATAGAAGCTCTACTATAAATACGTGTTATAAGCTCATTAACTCTAAGTCTAAGCCTATATGCTTCACGAGCACGCGTTAAAAACTCATTAACAAGAATAGTTAATCTCTCACGAAGAATACGGTGAACTTTACGTGCAAGTGCAAGCCTACGCCTAAGCCTAATCAACTCTATCTTAGTAGGTCTAACACGCAAAAGACTAGACAAAACCAGCACCGAAAACCAAATGAAGAAAAGAGGAGATAAAAACCCTTACTACACAGAGGTATAACCGATTAAAAATAGTAAAAATAGTCTATATGCTTTCTACGTTGGAACAGGGTCGTCGGGAATGGGTTTGCCGCCAGGGTCTCCAGGCTTAAATATCGAAATAACACCTAGCGCCAAAACTACTACCGGTACCGACAGCCTAGCGATCTTTAGTAGCTTTAATACCTTTAATAATACTGAGGTCTTCATGACCTGCACCCAGCAACTAAATATATAAAAGGGGCTATGTTAGGATTATCCCTATTAATCTATCAGCAGATCATTAATTTAACACTATGGAAAAACAATTAACCCTATGGAACAAGTGTTTCCTTCAATTGAAATTCAAGAGTATTATCTCCAACTCTATAATAGTAGATAGCATATAATACAGCCTTATCACTACTGGGGTCTTGTACAACCACAGCTACATAGTCACGACAATTATTAATACTTATAATTCTGCAGACATCTTCACCTACAACTACATATGCTTCTAAACCATAAGGCTCTAGAACATTATTAATCATAACGGGAAGCCTCTCGAACAGATATTCGTTTAAAATCTCTATAAACTCACGAGTGCTCCAATCACTGGGGCCTTCGAAATACAGTTTAATATTGAGTAGTTTAGCTATAGAACTATGACTAGTTTCTCCCAATACTTAAACACCGCCATTTTTATAGAAGTTGGTATAGAGCATTATTATTGCTACGGTTTTTAAATCATTAATTACTCCGTCCTTAATAAGTTTAAGTGCTTCTTCGAGTCTAATCACATAGGGTTCGATCACCTCGTATGGCTCTGGCTTAGCACCTGTGTACTCAAGGTTTTTAGCTATAAAGAAATGCATTTTCTCAGTACTATAGCCGGGTGTTGGGTAATATGAACCTATTTCTACGAGTTCCTTGGCGGTATATCCTATTTCTTCTTCAAGTTCTCTAAGAGCAGCTTCTCTAATAGGTTCTCCAGGCTCTACTACACCAGCTGGAACTTCATAGATATAGTTGTTAAGAGCTGGTCTATATTGTTTTATTAATAGGATAGTATCTTCTCTGAGTAGTGGCAGTATAACCACGGATTCTGGAAACACTACTATGTCGCGGATAACCTCTTTGCCATCAATACTGATCTCTCTGCGTTCAACATTAAACCTCTTACCTTCAAATACTTTTTCGATACGATTAATCTTTATATTCACGATATACACCCTAGAATTATTCAAAGCATAAATATCGGGTTAAAGATATATAAGGAGTCTCTACAAATAATTGATCAGATACTGCTCGGTGCCTGCTATGCCATCTAAAAACCGTCCTAGCGTGAGACTGCCAAGGCTTATAATTAGGAGAAACAATGCTTTATACAATTTAGCTCGTTTAATGATGAGTCCATTAGCTAAGATCATAGATAAACTTACAAAAGTCAAGAATGTGGGTTTCTATAATGCGGTTGCTAGAGATGTAGACTATGATCCATCCTCTTTCATGGATAGACTTAAGAAAATGAGTGAATATGGAGCAAGTTTTACCGTAGATATAGATTTCCTAAAACTGGGTCTTCTAGAATACGTGGTCTTCGTGCCTGATAAGATACTGAATTTCGAAGAACTGCCAGAAACCCGTTCATGGATTAGATCCATCACTGCTACGTATTCCCCCAAGGGTACTCTTTTAACTTTTAGTGTACCCTATGATTTTAGAAATGAACTGTCCAGCGAAATCACCGGGAGTATTGAAAAAATAACTGGACAAAAAACTTATTCGTTCTTTATATTACCACGTCGAAAACAACCATCTTTAACAAAATATCCTTTCGAAAAACACCCTCTTCTCATCGGATATAAATACTCACAGCTCGAGGAAATTTTTAATGAAAGTGTTCCAGATGATTACATCGAGAAGTTCCTCTACGGAGTTGAGAATCTTAATAAAGTTGTCAGAAACACCCAGGACATGGTTGATCTTCTAATAGTAGGGGAGCTAGAGATAGATGCTTTTAGTGGTTTATGGAATGCTATTAAAGCATATAATATTAGGTATAGGAAAGCTAGAAAGCACTTAAAAGAACACGTGATCAAGCATGGAATTATTCGTGGAATTTATATGAAAGCAGGCCTCTTCGTAAGAGCGCTTGGTCATCCATTGGTTTTGCTTCTAGTTGTTCGTGGTAAAGATATGTTATTTAAATGGCATTATTTCCTGGATCGACTGGAAAATACCATGTATCTCGGATATGAACCATTTAGGCGTAGGAAATTGGGTATTTATGCTATATTGTATGAGAGTCTGGATGGTCTTGAGTCATTAAAGCATTTCCTTGTAGTTTCGTTGAAAGAGGGTTATTTGGAGGATTTTCTTGCAATAAAGTACTTACCACATGCTCTCGCAAAATTTACCATACCGTTTAAGAACTATTACCAAGATGCTAAGAGATGGGATTTAGATATTGGTAAGACACATGCGTTGTTTGAGAGAAGGTTTCTTAAGAGAAGAACTGCTATATAGTGTTTCCTCTATGATAAATGTCTATGTATTGTGTTTTATAATTGTTTTGAGTATTAGTGGTGAGCTATACAGTGTATAGCTACTCATTATCACCAGCATTATCAGTTACTGTTAGAGGGGTTCTTTTAGGAGTATTTCTAGTACTTATGCTTGTTCTTTTTATGGGCTATCTACCCATATCGGAGTACTCTATACCCGAGTACTTGGTTTATGTGGGTTTAGTTAGTAGTAGTGCTAAGGATCTAGTGAATTACTCTATCTTGATAACCGTATTTATTGTTTCACTAGTACTAGCTGTGCGTGGATACGGTTTTTACATGGGTTTGATAAGGTTTCTCGCATTATCTACTGCATTTTTAGCCTTAATTTCGGTGTTTGTTCTTATTTACACAATATATTATGAGTATGTGAATATGATCGATTATAGCGATGAAGTATATGGGTTCTCGTTCTCTCTAGTACTTGCTATAGCTTCTGTATTATTGATTACAAAGTATCCAGTAATAGCTATTGGTTTTTACGGGGTAGACGAGCTCGGTAATATAAAGCCTATAGGATTTGGTGTTGAAGATATTCGTTTAAGAGGTAATGAGGTTCTTAGAGTAGTTGTCTATGGTGATCATGCTAATCTAGCAGTAAAACCTGTTCCACCTGAAAACGCACGTATCGAAGATGTTGGTAAAACTCTCAAATACTCCTATATAGATGTTAAGATATCAAGTAGCTTTAGCGGGTACCTGGAAGTTTATTATAATGATAAACTCGTATATAGGTTAAGGATGAGTTTGGTTGATGTAGAGTATCGTGATATAGTGTTTAAGGTGTTTCTCAACGAAGACTCTGTTGGGAAGTATAGTGTTAGGGTTGAATCTAATAAGAAAATAATCGAAGCAGCTAAACCAGTAATTGAAGCCGTACTAGCTAGGATTGGAATAGATAGGGAGGCCGTTAAAGAAGTACAGTTCTTCACAGAAGAGGGGGTATATATTCCTCGTGAAACAGTTATATCAAAGCTTTCCGGGATAGATCGTGTAGTTACTAAAATATACTTTACCGAGAAGTATCTAGAAGTACTAAAGTATCTGCGCAACAAGGATGTCTATGAACTTTGGGATATGCTTATCGAGCGCTTAGAATTTATAAGAAGGGAATCACCAGTAATAACGGGTACTCTCGAAAAACTCGCTAAGAGAGTAGAGAGTGTTTTGAATAGGTGGTGGTAAAAAGCATTGATAATAGTATTACCCGGAATGACTGACTATCACTCCATTATTAATAAACTGGATTACCCTAAACTCTACATAACAACTATTCTACGCGAAGAACTCAGTGGTAAAAAAATAGTTGTAAGTGGTATAGATCTCAGTACATATAAGCATGGTGTAGAAACCCTGAGGTATATGTATAATGTTGCCGAGAAATACAGGGATCAGCTCAAAATCTCGGATAATAGAGTAGTAGTACTAGTCAATAGTAATAACTTACTTGACTTAGCATTTACTAAAGTAATACTAGATCAGGCTCTTCACCAAAACCTCGAAGTATCTATGATTATTAAAACTCCTTCTCCGGATTCTAGTAAGTTGGTTAAAGCGAGTTTTTATGCATGGCTTAAACTAGTGGGTTTATACGATGTATACATTAATTCAAGTAATAGTGGTAGTTTAAGGATTATACTAGTAGATAGTGATAATCCTCCACAACTCTTTAGTTTTTTATCAATAGTTTTAGAAGAAATAAATGAGTTACACGAGATGAAATCATATCTACACATAAAATTAAAGAGGTTTCTTCTACCACTACAAGAGCTGGATCTTATCTCTGAAATTACCAAGTATAGGGGACTCGTAGACAGTATTAGGAAGGAGTGTCACTATGTAATAGCTTCTATTCACTCAATACTAGATAGAGCCTCAGCTGATCTGTGGAGTACTGCTAGGAGGAAATATATTGTTGTTCGTAGTAGTTATGACGCTTATAAGAAGATTATCGAGAAATCCACTATATTAAACGATAAACTTAGAGAGCTCGTACTACGTGTGATAAGGGGTGATAGGTACTCCGTTATGTTACTAAATCCCATAGAGATCTACAAGGAGATACTCCAAGGCTATACACTTAAGCAAGCATTATCAAAGCTTGGTATTAGCGAAATCATTAACAAGACCTTAGATGTAGAATCTTCTGCATTAACAGATATATATACGGGAGGAGGGTTTTCGAAATATAGTGATAAGCGTAGATTAGTATTCGTATCGCGGGATCTCCTCGAGTATATTACCGACAAGAGGAGATCTCTACACGTACTTAGTAGTGGTGATGGTGAATTAGTTATAGTGGACATATTATCCCTTGTGATTAATACTGATTGTGGTTATTCACCAGAGTATATTCCTAGCGATGTACTTGAATCTTATAGTGAGAAATCGTGGTCTTATCTGGAACAAATGTATCCTGAAAAACTTGCTATTGGAGATCTCGAATTAGATTCTCTCCAACTACATAACCTCGGCCTATTTAACTATTATGGTATAATTGAAGCTTTTCGCGAGAAGTGCAGGTTTATTGGTAATAATATAGTTAAACGCATTATGAGCTAGGGTATATAACTATAGAGTAAAACTAGTTATTGAATAGGTGGCTATCTATGCCACGCTTTAGATTTGGTCCAGCAGGTAAACCCGTTTCTATGAAATCTAGTGATATTACTAAAGCTCCAGAATTTCTCAGGGAGATGGGTTTAAATGCTATGGAGTACGAAGCTGTGCGTGGTGTTAAAATTAGTGAGGAGAAAGCGCGCTTATTTGGTGAAAAAGCTCGTGAAAACGATGTAGTACTTAGTCTTCATGCGCCATACTTCATTAATTTAGCGAGTAGTAAGAAATCGACTATTGAAGCCAGTATCAAGAGACTCAACGAGTCTGTTCAAGCAAGTATGTGGATGGGTGCTTACATAGTAGTATTTCATCCGGGTTACTACAAAGATGCGCCATCCAAAAAAGAGGCTCTCGAACGCGTAGTAGAGAATCTTAAACCCGTTATAGAGTATAGGAATAGTATTAATGCTAAGAATGTTTGGCTGGGGCCCGAGACAACTGGTAAGGCATCTCAAGTCGGGGATTTGGATGAAGTCATAGAGATTTCTAAAAGACTCGAAGGTGTTAAACCCGTTATTGACTGGGCTCATCTATATGCTCGTTATGAGGGTAAGTTTATTACATCTGTGGATGATGTTATTAAGGTTATTGATATGCTCGAGAAAGAGCTGGGAGAATATGTAGTTAAACCACTACATACTCATTTCTCTCGCATAGAATACGGTAAGGGTGGTGAGAGGAAACACCACGTTCTCGCAGAAAAGGATTATGGCCCCGAGTTTGAGCACGTGTGTAAAGCACTTACCGAGACCGGCGTTGAAGCAGTTATCATTAGTGAAAGCCCCATTTTAGAACAAGATGCTCTAGTTATGAAAGAGATTTGTAGTAGACTTTGTGGTGTAGAGTGTATTGCTAACGAGAATTAGGGAAAAAGTCTCTAACTATATAGTAGTAATCGCTAAGGGATTTGCACTAGCTGGTTTTAAACCAAATCATTTAACAATAGCATCTCTGTTGTTTTCGTTTCTGGCTTTTATCTCTCTCTATCGATACTCCAATATAGGTTTGTACATATTATTTGCTCTTCTCTCTGGATTAATGGATAGTGTTGATGGAGCTCTAGCTCGTCTCATGGGAAAAGTTTCTAAAAGAGGAGCTTTCCTAGACTCTACACTAGATCGTATATCGGATTCTCTACTAATATTCCCTCTAATAGTACTGGGGTATCCTATTGAGCTAATAGCTTATCTTCTCGTTGTTTCGCTACTTATAAGTTATGTACGTGCTCGTGGTGAAGCGCTTGGTTTAAAACTTGAAGGAGTAGGATTAATTGAGAGAGCTGAGAGGTTGCTATTCCTAGTAGTTATAGCTGGTGTTTACTTGATTAACCCGCCTATATCCCATGCATTGCTTTATATATTAGCTGTTTTATCAACTATAACTCTGTTACAGAGAATAGTATTTGTTCTTGAAAGACTTGGGTAAACTACTTAAGTGCGGATAAGTCGTAGTGTCCTGCGAGAGGTAGTGGTGTTCTAAAGGATACATAACCCATTCTTAGTACGTGGCTCTTAACAATACCTACTCTATCACTAGCTCTAGTTACTAGTTCTCTATACTCACTGGGTATATCTAGTGATGAGAGCTGAGTCTTATCCATGCGTAACACTATCTTCGTATTTGCTAGCTGGAGTATTATGTCGTGTACGTCTTTTGGCGAGTGTGTTGAAAATATTAATCCTAGTCTGCGTGCTCTACCAAGACGTGCTATCCTATCTATCATGCTAGAGACGTGTTCAATATACTCTTCTCTACCACCGCCTTTTGATGGGAAGAATCTGTGTGCTTCATCGAATAATATTATTACTGGTTGTGTTGTTTTTCTCTGCCTGGTTCTAAGGAGTTTCCATTCAAATACCCTATTTAGTATACGGAAGGCTATTATACTAATGACTTTCTCGGGATCAGCATAACTCTTTTCCTGTGGATACTCCAGATCAACTACTATGGGGTATCCTTTGAAGATCTCGTGGTGCTTCTCCATTATAATGTGTATAGGAGGTTCATGTAGGTATCTGTCCTCGCCTTTACCTTCCGGAACTTCTATATCAAAAAGTCCGGTATCTATTAGTGAACCTACCTGTCTAATAATATTCTCTAGTGTAGACTTGTGTATTGCGAGATCTTTAATTAACTCGATAATGTATTCTCTAGCAGGATTTGTTACCACACCTCTGGGTGTGCCGGGTTTCTCGTGTAATCTTGTACGTGCTTCTCTAAGTGCATCATAAAAATCATATATTGTTTCCAAATACGCGTTTTTCAATCTAAGATAGTTTAGGAGTCGAGATAAACCATCCTTAGCTTGTCTAGTGAAATATGGGTTTAGTGATAAGAATTCTCGTGGTGTAAAATCTCTAAACCTAAAACCATAGGGTATTATAAATAATTCATAATCCTCTACATCTCCCTCACTATACTCTATTTTCAGGTCTAACACAACGTACCTAAGCGGTGGTTTAGTTGGTTCTTCTGCTACTCTTATCTCAGTAATATCTATACTCCACTCGTATCTTTCAGCTATTGGGTAATACGTTGCTTTAACATACTCTTCAGCTATATCTCTCAAAACTCGTGCCCAACTACCGCTACCAATTTCCTCTACAAACCACTTAGTTATTGGAAGCAGTATTGTAAGGCCTCGAGTACGCCTAACTTGGTTCATCGCGTTTTCGAGCATAACAGCCTCTAGATCCTTGTTTAAACCCGTGAAATCCCATACCGGTCTAAGAGGTAATACCACATAGTCTCTATTTGGATCGATGATTAAGAGCGATACTTTTTCATTACTACTACAGAGTGAGGATACCATATTCTTTAGTAGCGTAGTTTTACCGGAACCCGTGGTACCCAATACTAGTATATGTTGATAAAACGCCTTAAGCGGGAGGTAGAGTGTAGCTCTTGTATCGAATACGGGGCGATCTCCAACGGTCACATATCCTATAAATACGCCCTGATCCGGTAAACCGAGTACTTTCCTAATAACCATGGGATCTTTTAACTTGATTACGGGGGATTGTGGCTCTATCACATAGTTTGCAGTCAAGACCTCCCCTGTCTCTGGATCGTATGCAAGCAGGGGTTTTGCTTTAATGCGTGTCCTAGTTAGTAACCCTGAGACTTCCTGGAGTGGTGTTGCAATATATGTTTCTGGAACCTCTAGCTCGGCTAATACATCTCTTCTCTCAACACTTATTACGCTAAGACTGACTATATGGCTAGTCTTTATATCGACTACAGCGAGATAACTACCAGCTGATGCTACCGATGAGAATTCTCTGAAATAGACTGCAGGCTCTACCTCGAATACTACTAAACCACCCTCTTCAGTAATACTCGAAGGACTAGTCCTAGAAACCCATCCTATTATATCACCGTAGCGAGTAGCGATGCTATAAGCTTTCCTAAACTTCTCTTCAAGGATTTTCAAGAGATCGCTCAATTACTACACCACTGGTACTGCTACTTAGTATCTCTGTCTTTAACCATAATTAATGACTAGGGGCTTATAACGTGATATAGAAACGTGTAGATTCTGTGGGAATTCCTATTGCTCTCAAGATATAGTTTACAAGTGCGTGTGATAATTTCTTAGCTCTATTATCAGCGAGCAGTAGTGTTAGCGGTAGTGAGGAACCCGTTGATAGACTATCGAGAAGAATAGGTGTCAGTATCTCCTGATCTTCGGTTTTTCCGGCAAGATCCCTTAATACCTCTATTCTATAGTAGGCGTAGTCTCCATATCTGTTAACATTGCTATGTAATCCTCTTCGTGGTATCGCCACATAGTATAATTGCTTAGTAGGGAGTTTAACAGGGGTCTTACCAGGATTATACTCTATTGGTCCGATATAGAACGGCTTATTCACTCCATACTTTCTCTTAAGAAGACTAGTTGTTATCGACAAGTATACTTCATCATTAACTCTACCACTCGATATATTTAGAGGATCTACTCGTGAAAGAAGATTTGACTTATTTAATCTCTTAACTATACCATAAACGCTAGTACCTTTTTCTCTAACGAGCTTATCTATAAGCTTTATTCTCTCAGAAACAAGTATTGACCAGCTCCTAATGTAGTGTTCGATATGCTCATCCCTAACACCGTGTAGTTCGTTGGCTTGATATACTAAAGGTGGAGTATAGTATATTGTTCCATCGAGAAAGACGATGCTGTTGTGTTCTATATCTAATAGTTTTTCGAGCATGATATTTTCTAGTTTTAGTCTTAGTTCGTCCAAGATCACGTACTTGTTATATGTTGGTGTATAGGTTAATCCAGCAGGGTTACACGTAGTTATGCCTAATTCCCTTAGTTTTATATAGATATCACTATCTCTTATTTCAAGCTCTGGTACAACTACTATAAAGTCGTACATACTTTCTCCTAGTAAAAGGCTACTTATATTTGGATAATCTAGTACTCTCCTCTTGAACCTGTTAACAGCTGTAACAGCTCCAACTGCAATGAATACATAGGGGGTATCAATTACTCTAGAGCTACTATCGATTGCATACAAGTCCATGTACTTCGAGATAGGAATAGTATCGATTACGTGAATTAGTGGTTCTCGAAACTTTACCTGTTTATCTTCCGCAGTATATTCGAAATATTCATAGGGTTTTTCAAATCTACTTTCTTCAACTCTAACTACACGTATACTACTCGATTCAAACCTGCTAAACTTACTTAATATTTTCGCTAATTCTTCGATCATGGTGTTTTTCTCGCTAACTTTATAAAGTGTATTTAGATACCAAAATTGTTATCAAGGGTATTTAAAACGTTGATTATATAAACTACTATTTTGTAAAGACAGTGCAGAGAATTGCTTGTTACTGTAAAGAATAGGGAAAGTAGTGATTAATATTGTAGTGTTATTTGGTGACTAGGATTGAGGAATGGTGTCGCTAGGGTTTTTATTGCTGGGGATTGGGATGCCGATGGCGTTGTCTCAACAGCACTTATGACTTATTCACAGGAAAAACTAGGGATGTATCCTCTAAAATCCAAGGCTGTTGTCTATAAGAAACCAGTTGATCTAGAGAATATAGAGACTATTTTCCGTGATCTTAGGGGTAAGTATGAGTTAGTAGTTTTCCTTGATATACCGTTCAGTAACAAAGTTTTCGGCATCCTAAAGCTCTTAAGACAACACTTTAATATTGAGAAGATAATGTACGTGGATCACCACTTATCAACAGTTAATAATGCTGGTCTCTTAAGCGAAGTAGTAGATATTGTTATCGTTAAACAGGGTGTATCAACATCTCGTCTTGTATATGACGAAGTTACTAAGCAGGGTATATCACTTCCTAATAGGCTCAGAGTTTTTGTTGAAGTAGTTGAATACATGGATATAGGTAAAAGAATACCCAATACACATATGAAGATTTTCGAGATAGTCAAGCTGATATCCAAAGCACTAACACTCAGAAGAGATCCAGTGCTATGGGAGAAAATAGTTGAATGGCTTATATCGCCTCTTCCCCTCTCACTTGAAGACGATCTGCTTAAACAGTTAAAGAATACCATTGAAGAGTGGGATAAAGAGGTTGAATCCGTAGCGTTAGACCTAGCTATTAGTGCTGTTAAAATCGGTGACTATAGATTTGTAGATGCGCGTAGAAGGTGGAGGAGGAGGGGAGCTTCAGCTCTTGCGTCAAAGCTATACTCTATACTGAAAGCGCCTGTTATTGTATGGGTTGATACTGCAAAGGAGTACTCGTTACTCGTTATAAAAGCTTCTGGTGGAAAAGCTTATCGGTTAGCAAAAATGCTTGTGAGTGATGGGGTAGCATTAGATGTTGCTGGGCACCCCAATATGGCTATTGCTAAAATTCCACGTTCTATTTCCAAAGAAGAATTAATTAATACTCTCAGAAAATGTGTTTTCCGTATATAGCTACACCTAGTAGATCCTGCCCTTATCTAGCTCTGATAACAGCGTATTTAACTCTATTATGCCGAGACCAACCATATAATCTCCAGCTCCATAGGTTACTAGTATGTGTTCTCTATTAAAAGGCACTGCGCCACACGGGAATACTGTTAGTGGCCTATCACCTATTACTTCATAGGGTGCACGTGGTTCCATGATATAGTTCGGAGTTACAGCTGTTACAGCTAGGTCTCCCTTCTTAAGAACTAGTTCTATAGCGAAAACCCTGTAAACTACTACATCACGGTCAACTCCATGAATAAGTACTACAACTCTATCTCCACTGCTATTGATAGGTATTGGTGGAGCTGCCCATCCTATCTTTGATTCGAAATCAGGTGTTGCTAGTACAGTATAAGCGTTATCAACAATTATTTCTGCTAATCTATCCTCTTCACGTAGCTTAACCCTACTAATAACTAAGTGGAAGGTATCATCTGCTAGATGCGGCCTATGGAATAAGTATATTTCATCACCTACTTTGTAAAGGAAGGCATCTTTATCGCTTACGACTTCACCGAAAACCTTTGGTTCAGGAATAAATACGTATTTCTTTACCCATCTTTTCTCGTTTTCATCGTATACAGCGGTTATAGGGAGTGTTCTATTCTTCCTGACAACTGGGTTGAAGTAGTTTATCGAACGCCCTGTATAAGTCATGTATACCTTACCGTCTATTAGGTTTACTCGAGGATCTTCCGTGCCCCATACATCCCATTTATTTGTAGGGTATACGACGATATCGCCGGGATAGCTATTCATATCAATGTATCCATAAAGTATGTCCTCCCACGGAATACTTATCTCTATAATGCTGCTAACGTACATATAGTATCCTAGTATTATTCTGGCGTAGATCTTTAAGTATTCATCTACGCTGTAAGCACTAGGATTAAACACTGCAACTGGGTTATTAAGCGGATAGTTATGTAGAAGAACTTTATCGGGACTTATAACGCCGCTTCTGACAACTATATCGCTGGTATAAGGTACTCGCTTACTAGAAGCTTCTAGCGCGCCAGGTAATGGTGTAAATTTTATGGGATACCGTGCCATAGTAGTCCCTATTATCTAATGCTAATGATTGAATAGATAAGAAACGGTTTTTAAAGAATAATGCTACGTAGTATTGCTCAGAGCCCTGAGACCTTCTTCATCGGATATCCTCGCAGACCTACTCCTCATCACTAGGTTATTATTTGTTTATAAGCATAGATATTAATACTTCTCTAGTCTAGCTACAAGTTTTGTTAATTAAATTGTGAGTACTTATTGTTTCGGAGTTTATGTTGAGGGTTTTGGGAAGTATGGGTTGCGCGATATACACGTAATGGGTTACCTAGGTTTTCTCGTTAGTAGTGAAATTATTCAACTTGTATTTGAAGTTCTTCTCTGAACTAGTGAATAACTACATATTTTTCTGAATATACAGTATCTACACTCCCACTCCCACTTTGGGTGTATTTCATCCCTAACTAGTGCTCTTACCATAGACTTAATATTCATTTTTTCTTTATTGATACTATATTCTAGAAATCCCTCTGGTGTAATATATACTAGGATACCAGTATTTGCATTCAGAATATTTAGATATACTTGTAATTGCTGAATATGATGCGGCAACGGCTTATTACTTGTATCTCTACCACTTTTTATTTCAACAACTATACCCTTATCCTTATGGTAAGCATCAACTCGACCCTTAATAATGTATTTTTGTCCGTCAATCTCGAACTCCTCCTCAATAGAATATTCGATATCGTAGCCTTCACTCACTAGTATTTGGCCTAATCCTTCGTGGATAAGATTGCCTATTATCGCTGCTGGTTCGAACCGAAAGGTTAGCTCCGGATATATTTTTCTTAGTTTGAACTTATGTGTGCATGCTACGAGATCAGTTACGTAAATTACTCGTGGGTCCTTTGCTTCGTCTAATCTCTCTAGCTCCTCTTTCATATAGTGCTTGTAGAGAATAGGTATGATTACCTCGCTAGATCTATAGCTAGATGTTATACTCATTACAATCTCCCCAATCGTACTATTCTCTACAACTATTTGTTTTAAGGCAGAGCTCTAGATAAGTTTCTCTAACAAATTCTAAGCATTCTTTCAAATACTCGTATATGTTCTGTATCTTATCTTCAGCGCCTTCTACTTCAATATAGTATCCAAGCCCGAACACATTATCAATAAAAACGATTATGTCTCCGTTTCTATACATTATCCTGTGCTTAGAGTAAGAGAGTACTTTATTAAAACCAAGGCTTTCTAGAACCGCACCTACTTTATCGTGATCTAATACTCTACACTCTATTTCATGCCTTATCTTCACTTTATCTTCTCTCAACCGAGGGCCCTTATAGGTTAAGTAGCTAGTTACAGTTTCTTGGTGTTTAATAACTCTAAGTCTGAGAGCTTCATCTGTTTGCTTAAAATCTCTACAGGGATGGTTATAGTAAGTATCTTTTTCAATCCAGTCACGTATACGAGTGAATCCCAGTTCTTCTAATCGTTTAACAATGTAATCTAAATCGCATAGTACACGGTATTTTGCCTCTACTTCGAGCTTATCCAAATAAGTTCACCTCATTAAGTGTAAGTGTTAAGAATCTATATGTGTTCTTCTATACCAGGGGGCGTATAACTCCTCTCCATAGTGTTATAGTTCATGTAGTAACTGTGACAAGTACGTACCAGTACTAGACGCGGAAAGCCGCTTGTTGAGAACACGCTATAGCGTTCTGTATTTTTTCAAGGGGAATCGAGTATGATTAGGTGAGTCTCAGCATTATTCTTACCGTAGCATCCGGCTATGTAGTTATAGCGGTTAAGAAATAGAGTAACTATGTTTGATCAAGAGTGATACACTGTATTAGTTGCTTCTTTCTCAATAACCATAGCAATGATTTCGCCTTCAATGAGTTTCTTGAATAGCTCGATATATTCCCTAGCTATTTTCTCGCTATTATATCTGAACGCGTATTCTTTGGCTCTACGTGATACCTCTTGATACAATTCCTTATTTCTTATCAATATTCGGAGTTTACTATATAAGTCAATAGTGTTTCCTAGCTCGTATTTAACAACCACGTCAAAACCACTACCATGCGGTGGTATTGTTTCGAAATATCTTGTATTGGGTACTACTGTCGGTGTCCCCGTATATAGTATCTGAGCTAAAGTAGATGATACTACAACTGCTTTAGTCTCAGACTTGGGTAGTAAGTGTATATCAGCACCCAATACGTAGCTAAAGAGTTCTTCGTGACTAGGACGTTTAACTTCCTGTATTATCCACGGATCCTTGACAGGTAGTTCTCTGTCGCTTCTAATAATCCAATACACTAAGTCGTATTTCTTAGCTAGTTTTCTCAAAACCCTAATATAGTCGAGATACTCGATGATGGGTTGTCTACCAAAAGTTATAAATAACAACTTGTTCTCAGCATATTCGGGTCTATACGGTTTCACATCATCTATTACAAGGAACGGGTATGGCACGATCTTTGTTTTCCTAATAGCTTTCACTCCAAAGAATCTTATCAGCTCATTAATAAACCTCTTATCAAATACTGTTATCAGATCCCAGTCTATTCTCATTAGAGGTTCGAGGTCTCTTACATAGCCTGTGTGTACAACGAGTACTAATTTAGCCTTCTTCTTTATTTCGGGAGCTATCTTTCTAAGTTCGTTAACAGGTAGTCTCTGATACCCCTCTACTACGAATACATCGTAATCAGCATTCAGTATTGTCTCTTTATCTATGAATCCGCCGTAAGGATACGCATAGTCATCTGTTTCACCGTATACCCGGTATACCCACGGCTCGTCTCGATTATCTACTGGTATGTGATGCCAATCTCTATTAGCGGTATCTAGTGTAGGCGCGAAAACTATGACTTCAACTCCCTGTTTCATAAGTGCTTTAGCTAAAAGCTCTGCATGTAAACTGACACCACACGTAGCTTTCCATCTACTCATTATAGCTATTCTCATTTAGATCACCTGGGTTACAAAGAGTTCAGGGCAGGGGATTGATGAGTAATTTTTATAAGAGGGGACTAGAAACCCTTTAGTGTAAATCTGTTGAGTCCTTTATAAAAATTTGTATGTATACAGTGCGTTAGCGTTTTCTTATAGTTAAAGATAATCCCTTTTTAACACCTAATTCTCTAGCTGCATTGCCCATATTAATTGCTATTTCGAAGTAACCCCACGAGTTTATATAACAAGCGTATTCTCCCTTTTTAACATGGCTAAAGCTAGGAACTAGCTTACACAATACACCTGGTTTTTCGTTAAATTCTATACTTAGTATATCTCCTTGTTTCCATCCAAGTTTTTCCAGTACTTCCTTTGTTGCATTTGTCATAATGTTGCCGAATATGTCGATGTAGAGAACACTAGCTTTAAACCCATTATCGGTTATCTCTACGGGTGCTAATTCTATTTTCTTAATAGAATTGGGAGGTATTTCCCTACCTAAAATCGTGGGAGAGTATCCTAGAGATAAGTATGCAGCTATTGGTGCAAACACGTCTCGTCCGTGGAAAGTATGTGATACTTCGCGTAGTCTGAAGAGAGAGTTTGATACGTCGTATACACGTTTTATTCCATCATTCTCAGCTAGTAGTGATAAACAACCGTTATCCGGTCCTACTAAGAAGTAGTTTGTTGTTTCAATAACAATAGCACGCCTCTCACTACCTACACCGGGGTCTACTACACACACAAATATGGTTCCACGTGGAAAATACTTTGCTGAAACCATTAAGGTAACAGCTGCTTCGTAGTAATCTTGTCTTGTAATTCCATGTGTTAGATCAATTATTTCGGCAAAGGGATTTATGGATTTAATGACAGCCTTCATAACTCCTACATATGGATCCCTATACCCGAAATCAGTTAATAATGCTATTATGCGATTAGACACTACTTATCACCAGAAACTACTTATTACCCCTATTCTAAGATATAAGTATACGGCCGGGGATGTATACGACGGGCGGCCTGAATAATGTGATGAACCATTGTAGCTATTAACCCGGCCACTCCCCAATGATTAGCAGCGGATAAGCCGATTGTGTGATGAAGCTGTTTAGATGAGGGGTGTTCTCCTTGGTATAATAGCGTAATAGTTCATAGTATCTAATGTATTATGGTACACTCGATAATAATGTAAAACTTAAATCTCTCTCAAAAACTATGTAGTAAATAGTATGACGGGGGCCCGTAGCTCAGCCTGGTGGAGCGCCCGGCTGATAACCGGGAGGTCGGGGGTTCAAATCCCCCCGGGCCCACTCCTCGTTTAGGTCGTGTTCACAATAATTTAACCTGGATAAGGTTCTATAAGGGATCTAGTAGGTAATTACATTTCTTTTGTTCCTTCTCCTATAAGCATTTTCTTTAAAGTACTAACGCTTATAACTAGGGGAGTGGATCCGAACACTAATTGTAGTGGTGTATTCAGTGGATTGAATGCTAATAATATATTGTCGGAACCCCTATAGTGTCTGATCGTATCAAGTATTTTATAAAGTACTAAGTTGTTTAGGATGATCGTGATCGTGTCTGTTAAATCGTATAATTCAGTTATACGTGTTAAGCAATCGTATATCTTAACTATTTTTCTATCTATATATTCGCGGAAATATCTCATGTAATTCTTACTACTTATGTTAAGCTCATATTCCTGACTACATATGAGTACGTCGGGTTTAATGCCCATATTCAGCATTTCATCTATAAGTACTTGTAAAACCCAAACAGAGTAAATAGAACCTGTAACAACGGTTACGCTATCTCCTGATTTTAGGAGATCTAAGACTTTAGCATCAGAAGCTTTGGGTGGTACGGGCATTGATAATATACTGTTTATCTTGAAAATATACTTGGTTAGATCTGGTTCTATGTGTATAATTGGGTTTACGACGGCTGTTAAGAATAAGAGTCTTGAGAGAACCGAAAACGCTCCTTGGATCCTTAGAATATTAGATTCTTCTACTAGTGCTTTCTTAAGTATATGGTGTAGTTC
>JBEVCI010000035.1:0-9563 GCA_040514375.1 Thermoprotei archaeon | reverse complement strand
CAAATCAATATAAATTTATTTCGAGATCTGCACAATCTATGATACTTATACAATACATTATTGAAACAGGGCTAATAAAGACTGATAGATAGTTATTTGAGTGGTGTGGTAGCTTGAATACGGATATAAAGGAAGAGAAAAGGAAACTTCGTGAATATATCTGGAAACTACTGGAAACTAGAAATATAGCTAGGTTTCCAAGACCTGTTTATGGTAGAATTCCTAATTTTGAGGGGGCAGAAAAAGCAGCTGAGAATCTCTTTAAGACTAATATTTGGAAAAGAGCGCGTGTAGTAAAAGTTAATCCAGATTCACCACAAAAACCCATTCGTTATAGAGCCCTTGTAGAGGGGAAAATTCTCATAGTTGCAACACCACGTTTAAGACAGGGATTTGTATTACTCGAACCGAATGAAGTACCAGTTAATAATTTCAATTTTGCATCTACAATCAAAGGGTTTTTAGTATATGGGAAGCCCATTAAACTAACTGAAGTACCCCGCATAGACCTGATCGTCACGGGTTCGGTAGCTGTAGATAAGTATGGTGGTAGATTAGGTAAAGGCGGAGGTTATGCAGAGCTAGAGTACGGTATCCTACGCGAAATAGGGGCTGTAAATGATAAAACACCTATTGCGACTACTGTTCACGATCTTCAAATAGTTGATAGAGTGCCGCTGGAAAAACATGATCTAAGGGTAGATATTATTGCAACACCTACCAGACTCGTACACGTAAACCCGCCACCACCAAAACCACGTGGCATCTATTGGGAATTACTAAGTAGTGATAAATGGGAATTAGAAGTTATTAGAGAATTAGCTAGGCTGAAGGGAATTAGACATTAAATATCCAGCTAGGAATGCTATTATATTGTGGTGAGAAGTTGGATCAGATAAATTATAGTGAGTTACTTAATACAGTGAGAAAACTAGTTTCCGAGAACGCTACAAGAATTTTTGCAGAAGTAGTTGATGAAGCTAGAAATATAAGCTCTATATTGGAAGAAGTACCTAACGTTGCTAAAGATTTTACGCTAAGAGGAGGTAAGAGGTTAAGAGCTCTACTTATTCTACTCGGGTATTGGAGCCGTAAATGGGGTTTACCGGTAGAAGGAATTAAACCCCTACTAGCAGGTATAGAGTTTCTTCAAAGTTATCTACTCGTACACGATGATATAATGGACCGTGATGAACTTCGCAGAGGAGGGCCTACGGTTCACGTTGTGTTTAGGAATAAATGCATTGAGGACAAGCTTCTAGGTGATTGCGAACACTATGGTATATCACAAGCAATAATTGTAGGCGATTACTTGGAGTCTCTCGCCGTATACATGTTTTCTAAGCTCAATCTACCTAGTAATACGTTTGCGAGGCTCATAGAGAGGTACGCTAAAGGTCTGCGTATAGTATCTTATGGGCAGTACCTTGATGTACTTTTAGCACAAAAACCCCTGCAGAGAGTTAGTGTTGATGACGTACTACTAGTTCACAAACTTAAAACAGCTTCTTATACAGTTGAGTTACCACTACATCTTGGTGCTTTAGCTAGTAATATGTACAGTCCTGAGTTATTAAATGAACTCTCAGCATACGCTATTCCAGCCGGTATAGCCTTTCAGCTAAAAGATGATATTCTGGGGCTTTACGGAGATCCTAGTATAACGGGTAAGCCCGCGGGAAGCGATGTGAGAGAGAAGAAGAAGACTGTGCTGATCGTTAAAGCATATGAATTGGCCGACGAGGATGATAGAAGGTTTCTCGAGGAAATATATAATACTAGGAAGCCCGACGAAATAACTAGTGAGGATATAGAGCGTGTTAGAGAAATCGTTAAAAATACCGGTAGCTATGATTACACGCTCAAGTTAATGAAGAGAAAAGCCGAGGAAGCGAGAAACGCGTTGAGAAACTCTATACTAATATGTGAAGAAGCACGCAACGCATTGGATTGGCTATTGGATTTGTTTATAAGAAGAGAAAAGTAGTAATTACTTACACATGGATGATGAGCTTCCCTGCGCATGAACGGTGATGACGCGGGTGAGCTTACTGATTTATACTGTGTATTTCTACTATATGGTGTTATTAAATGGGTAGAAGAAGAGGAGAGATAGAAGAGTGGCTTAAAAGAGTTTTCTTTGGTAGAAACAGGAATAATTACATAGTATATATTAGGTTCAGAGTAGGTAATTCTGAAGAATATAGACCCATACCGGCTGAGCTAATAGATGATGTGCGTGGCGGATATATAGTTATCGGTGAAGACAAGATCCCTTACCATAGAGTTGTAGAAATAAGAGATAGGAAGGGAAACATAGTCTACTCTAGGTTGGAGAAAAAAGGTTAGATCCATCCACGTAGTTTCATCGCTCTTACTACGCGATCAACCGCTATAGCATATGCTGCTGCTCTCATTGGGTACTCGCTATATTTCTTCTGCCATTCGTCAAATACTCTGTTAAAGTTTCTAGACATCATTTTGTCGAGTCTATCTAGTGCTTCCTCGTCTGTTAGCCAACAACCCATTCTATTATGGCTCCACTCAATCCAACTCATTGTAACACCGCCAGCATTTGCTAGTATATCTGGTATAACTACTACACCCTTCTCGTGCAGAATTCTATCAGCTTCCGGTGTTGTAGGACCGTTTGCTCCTTCACTAATGATCTTTGCTTTTATTCTTGGCGCATTCTTATCAGTTATAACGTTCTCGATTGCAGCCGGAACTAGTATATCAACATCGAGTTCTAGTAATTCTTCGTTACTAATGAGCTTAACATCTCCCTTCTTGTAGTTTATAACACTACCGGTTTCACGCTTAACTCTCATGACCTCATCGATATCCAGACCCTTAGGATCGTATATTCCGCCTTTACTATCACTAACTGCTACTACTTTAGCACCCCACTCGGATAGATATTTAGCTGCATAGCTACCAACATTACCAAATCCTTGTACAGCAACAGTTTTACCCTCAAGCCCGCCTAGTAATCTCTTAGCTGCTTCACGAGCAACTAGTGCAACTCCGTATCCTGTACTAACAACACGTGCGTGTAAACCACCTATTTCAACTGGTTTAGCTGTTACAACACCCCATGCATTATAACCAACTATCTTACTGTACTCGTCGAAATACCACGCCATAGTTTGCGGATTAGTATAGACATCTGGCGCTGGAATATCGATATTTTCTCCAACTTCACGTGCTATTGCTGCAAAGTATTTACGACTAAGTTCTTCTAGCTCTCTCTGACTAAGCTGCTTAGGATCAACTCGTACGCCGCCTTTACCACCACCATATGGTATACCAGCTAGTGAGTTTTTCCAAGTCATCCACATCGATAGAGCTACTACCTCGCCTGGAGTAACGTTGGGGCTATACCTAATACCGCCCTTATATGGTCCAAGAGCACTATTGTGCTGACTCCTCCAACCTAGGTATACCTCGATCTTACCGTTATCCCTTCTAACAGGAATCTTTACCTGGATCAGCTTTTCTGGATGCCTGAGTACTTCAACAACTTCATCTGGCAATCCTAACAGAGATGCTGCTTCGCGTAGTTGTTTGACAGCCATTTGATAGGTAGGGTCTTTCTCGTAGAGAAGAGCATACTCCTCACTCATAACAATCCCCAGAGGTAATTTAATATTTGCTAGAGTATATATCCATTACTATCAGTATGTAGTGTAACATATGTCCCTCGACAAGTACATACATATATATAGATCAGCCCTCACACGGTTCTTCACAGCAAATGCTCCGCACCGAAGTCGGTCATCATCTACTGTAATAGTATTAGAGAGTAGAACGTTTATATCAGTGCCTGCGTGGTACATCATATAGTATCAGAGGGTTTTAGGATACATCATCCATATAATACAGTATATAGAAAGCTTTAATTAGCTTTAGCTAAACACGAGACATACACTAATATTCTCGATAAACACATTATCTAATAATAGGTGA
Source organism: Thermoprotei archaeon (assembly GCA_040514375.1). Lineage (GTDB taxonomy): Archaea > Thermoproteota > Thermoprotei_A > Sulfolobales > Desulfurococcaceae > QMWW01. The sequence goes on along the minus strand of JBEVCI010000035.1, from coordinate 5,594 downwards.
TATCATGAAGCCCGCAGTAATAGTTATTGATATGCTTGAGGAATTTGTACGTGGAAGGCTTAAAAGCCCACAAGCAGAGAAAATAGTGCCTATCATCAAGTCTATTGTAGAAAAAGCAAGAGAAAACAACATACCAGTAATATACGTTGCTGACCAACACTTACCCTATGATCCCGAGCTTAGGATATGGGGTCCACACGCTATAATGGGAAGTAGTGAGGCAAAGATAATAGACGAGCTAAAACCCCACGAGAAAGACATAGTACTATATAAGAGAAGCTATAGTGGATTTCGCGATACGGGACTTGACTTATTACTAAGAAGTATGGGCGTAGATACTGTAATACTAACGGGTATACATACACATATATGTGTATTGCATACTGCATGGGATGCTTTCTATTACGGATATAATATAATTATCGTGAAGGACGGCGTAGCTGCATTTAGTAATGAGGATCATGAGTACGCTCTCAAGTATATGGAGAAAGTATATGGCGCTAAGATACTTGATTCCGGCAAGGTACTCGAACTATTGGGTAAGACAAAGAAATGAATAAACACACGTGTACAAGTCTATTAAAACTATTTAATAAAGTAGATAATGTTGAAGAGTTAGCAACACTACTTGTATATAACAAGTTTAAGTGTATCGGCAGGATAGCATTAGCGAAAAAACTAGATATTAGTGAGAGAAAAGCACGTAATTTAATCGATAAACTAATCTCAAAAAACCTGCTAGTTCACGGAACAGAGACATGTATAAATACTGAAGTAAATAGTTTAATACCAAGCTGTTCAACAATCAAACAGGATAAAAAACTAATAACACTAATAAAAGAGCTAAGTGACGAATTGCTAGACAGTATTGATAAAAACATTGTTCTACTAAGAGATACTTTAATAATAACACTTGGTAATCCATGGGTTTTCGAAGTAATAGGATATATAAAGGGAAGTACTATAGCAATACCACAAACACCAAAGACCATAGCTAAGAAATACTCTGAATTATTAAAGGGAATATCGGGAACGAGTAATACTCTTTTCATAATATGGAATACTTATAAAGAACACCATCATGAAGCAGCATTAATCCTTAGTATTATGAAGTTATGTAACCATATATTAGGTAGCACTTAGTACTTCTGCTTAATCCTTTCCTAATAGAAGTTTTGCCGGAAAACTGCATTGCATTATTGCCATTGAATCATTAAAATAAAACTATTACAGACAAACCATAGATAGCTATATTCTTGCAGATAATGCCATTGCCTCATGCTTATAAAATATTACTCTATGGGTATCTTTGTACCGACATATACGTCCTATATATGCTCTCTGGAAGGCCGCAATTATACCTAAGGTTGTCGAGCTCGATAGGATGGGGTTTAGCGACTATGACTAAACTATGCGGAGGAGGAGGATATTTGTATTCAGCAAGGTTAGGCAGTAGATCGGCTATAATTAGTTCATCTGACAATCCTAGTCTAGCTAGTCCCACCGCTATAACTCGTTTCAGAACTTTTTTATCATCAAGATCTAACAGTATTTCAACAGCCTCTGGTATACTCATTGCCCTGTTCTCTTCTACCCTCAAGTCGAGAAGTACTAGAGTATGTAATCCCCGTTCTAAATTTTCATAGATCGCTTTTACTGTTGAATATGGTTTAAACGCTTCAGGATATACTAGGGTAACTGTTTTACCAAATCTATAAGCCTGCAGACCTATTCTTGAAGGGGCTAACGAATATATTGATAACCCATTTACAACAATAACTTTAACACCCCTCTTAAGAGCTTCAACACGAATAGCATCATGAGTTGTTGCTATAAATGGATCCCCAGGTACCAGTAGGGCTATATTACGCGTAAGCGCCTCTTCAACTATTTTCTGTATACCGCGACCCTCGAGAAGAGACCTAGTAGCGTATACTATTTCCTTACCTCTCCCGATTTCTTTTATTAGATCTTCGATTCCGGGCACTATACTCGTGTATGTGTCAACTACGATCTTATCAACACTTTGCAGATACTCTAATGCTTCAAGCGTTAAGTGTTTTGGAGATAAACCAAGCCCTATAAAGATGAGCAAGACTACAATACTCCTACCTGTTTTCCCAAAATTCTCTAAAAACCCAAATACTTACTTAAAGAATGTCTTTATCAAGTATATGATGTAGGCATTGTAAATTAAGGTGTAGAGTATGTATGAGACGTTTAACCCTGCATATACAAGATTAAAGAACCAGTACAAATTAGTTCTAAAGAACTCGGCTACTACATATTGTATTGTATAGGGATCAAAAGAGTATTGTGCAAGACCCGTTGCCGAGTAGTATGTTAGATCCTCTATTATGAAGACCGATTTTTGTACAATAAATGCTGTATAAAAAGTTGTAAAAGGAGCTACGTATACCATTAGGAATGAGACAAGAATATACAGCATTACGAAGTACTTGTCTTTCAGTAAATCTTTCAAACTAGCATAGATCGCTATAAACGGAGTAACCCATGTAAAGTAGTTAGGATTACCAACTTTATTACACAAAATAGTTACGAGTAAGACTAAAATTATATACTTGACTAAGTAGTGTTTCTCTCTAAATCCCTTCAGCCAGAAATGTATTAAGACATAGGCTAAGAATAACAGATAACCTGGCATCCATATCCATGTAAGAAGAGGAGGTATCAATGTAAAATCATAATTCAGAACATAAATAGGTATAGCCCATAAACTATACTCTTGCGGATACCTGTTAGTATGGAATAAAAATGCTTTATAGATGAGAGATACAGGATCGTTTTTTAGAAAAGGAGCTAGAATAGCTAACGTCGTTAGTAGACCTACTGCTAATACTGTTAGGATATCACGATATTTTTCCTTTCTAAGAAGATCAAGTAAGTAGAGCAACCCAATTATAACTACTATAGGTTTAATCATGCTTGCTAAGACTAAATATATTGTTGCCAATATGTTATTACCCTTTTCATACGATATGTATGAGAGAACGAGAAACATTGCTACTAAGAGATCTGTGTGATAAGAGTATATTGTCATAAACAAATATTGTCCTAGTATCCAAAAAGTAGCTGTTTTCCATCCGTAGTGTTTACGTAGAATATAATATGTTACATTAAATGCTATAACGAGTGGTAACTTATCAATAATTCTCACTAGAGGCAGTATATTTGTGAAAAAGGTAGCAATGGAATGAGTTGTTATAAATAGAATTATAGGAATGGGTGGATACGATGCCTTAGTAGCATAAGTATAGATGTCTAAAATTCCAGGTGGTATACACATTATGAAAGGAAATAAAGAGAGTGGTGGTTTAATAAACAGTATTTCGATACCTCGCGATAGCGCTATCTTAACCCATTCTAAGTAGTACCGTATATCATAATATAGCCATGAAAAGGGCATTATTATGAACAGATACACATTCATTAAAACAAGTAATAGAGTTCCATTCCTTGACCTTATGATTTTAATAAGTGCTTTATAGGCGTATCTACTGAACGAAGCCATGATCTGTTAAGCCTATTATCAGTCCTACTTTATAGAAATAACCGTGTGCTAAGCTAAAAATAGTTACTATAGCGTGTTTAGGATCAACGATGATTACGTTTAGTAATAATATTTTATGCTACTATTATAGGTGTTAGTACTCACGTATAATGCATAATCTTAATAATACACACGCCGTCCGCGGATATTAAAGCGAAGAAAACATAGTATACTGAAAGAGTATACACTATAGAGAGGTGAATAAAATGAATAAGAGAAGCCTTAGACCCGTCTTTGTAAAAATTGGAGGAAGTTTCATAACATTTAAGGATAAACCCTTTAGTATTAACTACACTGCCTTGGAAAAGCTAGTAGAGATAATTAGTAAAGTATTAGATCAAAGCATTATTTTAGGTAATGGTGGTGGAAGTTTCGCACACCCTATTGTTAAACACTATAGAGAGTATAATACAGATAGACTCATTGCATTATGCCAAAACAGTACACGTAAATTAAACCATATTATCGTGAACTATCTCGTGTCCCGAGGAATAAATGCTGTTAGCATGCAAACCTCGGCGCTAATATATAGAGAGAACAATGGCTACGTAGTTAACAATATACCTCTACTACTCGCTCTAGAAAACAATCTAGTACCAGTAGTATATGGCGAATGTATACTAACTACTACGGGATACGAAGTACTCTCTACAGAAAAGGTATTTAAATTGCTTTCACGAAGTATTAAGCCTCAGCGTATAGTGTTATTAATTGATGTTGAGGGTATTTATACGTGTAGTCCCCGCGAATGCGATAACCCAGAAATCATCAGCAGGATCGATAATAGTAATCTAAATACAGTATTGAAACTCCTAGAAAGAGATAAATCAAGAGATGCTACGGGAGGAGTATATGGTAAGGTTCTAGAGGTAGCTAACATCTCTAGAGAGCTACGTATAGACATATACATTGTCTCGGGATTTCGTGTAGAAGACGCTGTTAATGCTATTAGAGGAGAAGATATAGAGATGGGAACACTGATAAGGTGCTACTAAATCATACAATATAAACTATTAAAGAAGCCGCTAGTTTCTCGTAAAAAACCCTTTTCTTAGCGGAAAGTACAAAAACCAATACATCGCTTGAAAAGATCATGTATTCTATGAAGAAAGAACCCGGGAGTATTATAGTATAGTACTCGTCATAATAGGTCCTAGTATATCTAATCTCAAATACATCCCTTATCACGGACGGCGTATTTGGTTCTAATCCCTTAAAGGGCTTAAGTGTTTCATCGAAGTATACATAAATATACCTGTACTTCCCTTTATTATCTACAGCTTCTCTATAACTTGAATAGCCTCTAATACTTATGCTTCTAGGCCTTACTTCTATATCCGAATTACTCCATTTTAGTATGAGAGAGTCCATAGTATATTTCACTATTAGGTATCCATTACCCCATCTAAGCTTTCTTTCCAACCGTATCACGCTACAGTAGTTAAGTTTATTACTACCAATAATATTCACACTACTAGTAGCTAGCTGTACTAGTGTATAGTGATAAGGAGGTTTAGTATTTATGCCTAAGACACCGAGCGTTATTGTACGCGAAGAGCTGTGGAAACGCGGATACGAGCTTTTGGATATCTACCATTATAAGGATAAGGACATACTCAGAGTAAAACATAGAGGGACTGGTAAAGTATTTCTGTATGAGATCCGTAAACATGTTAGAGATCTAACAAACCGTGAAGAAATTATCAACTTGGTTAACAGCATTATCAGTTTTTTCGAGGAAAACATTAGTAAGAAGTAATACGGAAACCCTATATCTTCTTAATCCTAATACATGCTCTATAGCGTGCATGCAATATTTCTTGTAAGAGTATTAGCTTAGAATTATTTCTTCTAATATCATTAACGTATAGCGTTAAATTTATACCATCAAACTTAATACCATTGACGTCTAATCCAAGCTTTTCAGCCACATCGCGTATCTCATTAACATTTGGTTTAGGTGGGGATATACCAGAACTAATTCCTGACCGTAACATTTTCCAACAAGTAAACCCATGTGTAT
>JBEVCI010000034.1:0-9573 GCA_040514375.1 Thermoprotei archaeon | reverse complement strand
ACCTAAGCTTAGAGAACTATATTCTATAAGGGAGTCTATAGAGAAATATCTGTTAAACAATAAAGATAATGTCTTGGCTAAAGCCAGGGAACTTGAAGGATATTTAAACAATATAATTGCCGAGCTCAAGGATATGAAGAAATATGTTGAAGAAGCTTCTCCTCAAACGTTTTCTTTAGCAGATATACATGATTATAAGAAGAAAATAGACTATTACTTATCTCTAACAGTACAGCTCGTAATTAGTAATGAGACTTATTTCTACTGGTATAAGAACTTGAGCGATGCTATTGAGTCTTCCGAGAAGATACTCTATAGTAAGGTATGGGCTGAGATAGAGAGAATTGTTGGTTTCAAGCTTATTTTATCCAAAGAAGATATCGCACTAATAAAGAATACTACATTGCCTGCTATAGACAGTTCTATAAGCTATATGGAGGAAGCTTTGAAGAACATATATGAGATCGAGAGAAACTATAATAGCTTTGTAAAGACTGTTCTGTCTGTTCTAGATAAGGAGATCGACCGTATATCGCTTCATTTCGTGGGTTTACAGAACTTTCTTACGTTATTCGGTGATTCACGTTTTCCATATTCTATATTTAAAACTATGTTATTTGTACTTACTAGTGTTCCCCTGAAGATAGGTGTTGGTGTTCTCTTAGCTTTCTTCTTCTCTACGCCCCTGATCTACGGTAGGAAGATTATGAGAGCTATGCTACTTATACCATGGGCTATACCTATACTATTATCTGTTACTACTTGGAGAATGCTGTTTACGCCTGGTATGGGACCTTTTGCAGAATTTATCAAGAGTGTAACTGGTGTAGAGTTTAATATTTTTGGAAAGGAGTGGGACGCCTTCATAGTATATAACATTGTTGAGTTATGGCTTGCCTATCCCTTTGTTATGACCGTTACTATGGGAGCTATATCTGGTATTCCTAGGGAATTAATTGAGGCGGCTTATGTGGATGGAGCTAGTGTTATTACTCGTTTTAGGAAGATAATGCTCCCACTCACTCTTCGGCCTATAATGTTTGCTACAATACTCACAACAGGTGCTTCTCTACAGGCTTTCATGGTTCCCCTCCTCATAAACGGTGGTGGACCTACTAAGGAGATAAGCTTCCTATGGTTTAGTAAAGCCCTTGGAAATGTTAACGAAATGATGGTTCTCTTCGGCTATAATAGGGCGTGGATCGAGCAAAAGTACGGCTTATCTGCTGCATCCTACCTTATTGTAGTAATTATACTCTTTATCTATGCTCTCTTATGGTTTAAGCTAGTCTATAAGCGTCAGGCAAGGTGGAGATAATGGCTCCCCTTACTACTAGGATATGGTACTATCTTGTAAGAATATTCTTAACCGTTATAGGCTTGCTGATAGTCTTTATAATGCTCTATCCTCTCTTATACGCTATTTTAACCAGTTTTGTTAAGGGACAAGTTATCGTCACTAACTTGAGCGAGATAAGTAAATATGGCGTATCTCTAGAGCACTACTTGACAGCTGTCTCAGATCCTACCTTTGTATCATCGACTATAACAAGCCTTGTAGTAGCTGTTATAAATATACTATTGGCTGTACTCGTCATAACTCCTGCTGCATATGCTTTCTCCCGCTTCGAATTCTTTGGCAGAGATACCATATTGGTAATGTACTTAATCTTAAGCCAGATAGGAGGAGGCTTTGGTGTAGCAGCTGTTATTGCTTTATATGTATTTTTACTTAAGCTAAACACTCTTGGACTTCCCGTTATAGGTAACCCTGTTATACTAGCTATGGTTTATACTGCTGGAGCTGTGCCTTTCCAAACATGGCTTATCAAGAACTACTTTGATTCCCTTCCTAGAGAGCTTGATGAAGCTGCTTTTATAGATGGAGCCTCTTGGAGACAGATCATCTTTAGAGTTATTCTCCCCGCTTCTAAGCCTGCAATGATTATTATAGCAATGTTTGCCTTCATGGGTGCTTGGGGGGAGTTTATTATAGCCAGTTTTCTCAGAGTCAGGACATTAGCAGCCTACGTGTATGAAACCGCTACTGGGCAGACTATTTTCTGGAGCGATTTTGCTGCACGGACAATATTGTTTGCCATACCCATTATCATAATATATATTATTGCACAGAAATATATCGGTGAAGCCATGAGATACGGTGCCGGAAAGATTTAGCTTATCTAAGGTAGTTGATACATCACTAACAAGTATCGATATCAATCAAAGAAAATCGATGCAACTGCTATAGAACAAATACGTTGTCGAAGGGTATTATTGTGTTATAGCAGATTCGCCGAGATTTGAATCGTGATCTCTGCTCCGAAGCCCGGTGTCCTAGTCCGAACTAAGCTATGGGTCCTTTACGTTTTTTATTGTTGTTGCATGCTTGTTTTGGTTCTACCATTCTTTTTGACTAGTTATGCTTTTATACCGCCTCACTAGTACTTTGATCTTGTACTATTGGTTTTTCTGGTGTTTGCTCAATGGTTAGCAGTAGGTTTTCGAGAGCTCTTGTTTATATGTTACTTCTTCTCTCTATCGTTGAGACTGCTGGTGTGTTTTCTGGTAATATTGGTTTTGGCGTGATTGCTAGTAGGGTTGGTGAGAGCGCGTTTTATCTGGTCTTAGCGGTTTTTATTTATTGTTTTTTCTCGGGAGATAAGGGTTTGTTTTTGATCAGCGGTTTGGGTTTGACTGCTTCTTTTACTGTCTTGTTAAAGACTGTTTTAAAGATGCCTAGGCCTCCTGAGTCCGAGTGGTTAATTAATGCCGAAGGCCCCGGTTTCCCTAGTGGCCATGCTGCTATGAGTTTTTCATTTGCTTTGCTAGTATTTTTTGCTACTAGGGATAAAGTATTGGGTTTAGCATTGTTTATCCACGCTATTTCTGTTTCTTATTCAAGAGTATTGTTGCACGTGCATTATCCTATAGATGTTATTGGTGGAGCCATTCTCGGATTATTGTTTTCATATATCACATATACCATATATAGGCGTTTGGGGAGACAATATGGTAAGTATCTTGTTTTAATTGGTCTTTTCATGTCGCTGACATCTATTGTATCGTCAATCGAAATGCCAGAATATACGGATGCTCCGTTACTAACTGGTGTATCGTTTGGTGTCGTATTGTCAGGTGTCGTTATGGATACCTATAAAGATGAATACTTGTTGAGAAGAGATATGGTTTTACGTTTTATTTCGCTAGTAATTGGCTTCACCGGATTGGCCTCTGTATTAGTGTTAGAGTCTATGGATTCATACATAACAATCCTTATTGGTGGATTTATTTTTGCATTATTAGTGTTTCTGTCTAGACCTCTTGCATCTAAATTAGTGAAACCATAGAATTTTCTGGCTATTTTTATCGTAGTTTAGAATATGAACGGTATAATGACGTTAACACTTGTGTAGCAATGCTATATAACGAGACTACCTTATAGGGGTATAGAATAATGGATAAGTTAATCGCACGAGTTAATCTAAGATCAGTGACCGCGGAGAATCAATAGTATATATGGAATACGAGTTATTCGTTGATATAGCTGAAAAGAGAAATTCAAAAGCGTAGCCAGATTATTTAGAGCAGTAGCATAGACCGAGAAAGTACATACCCGTAATCATTCCGGCAAGCTGAAAGAGCTAAAAGGAGGATTTAAAGTAGTTTCTTAGTAAATTATCTAAATATTTCCATGGAAATACAGCATTTTACCTGTACGTTATGCTGGTCCCTAACAAGAAAGTATTATTAGTAATGATAGTTGCCACGATAAAAACAATACATTATGCAGCGGGCCCGCCGGGATTTGGACCCGGGACCTCCGGCTCCGAAGGCCCGGGATATATAAGCCGTGTTTCCAATGAAAACCATAAACTGGAAACATAATGTAAAGATGATTATCAGCCAAGACATCCGTTATGATAATCTGGAAACTTCCAGTGGAAGACGGTAAAAGTATATTGGATTGAAGTATCATAGTAGTTCTTGGGGTGTCTAGGGAATTGTCTAAGGTGGTCAGGGCAATATACAAGAATGGCGTGTTGGAACTCCTAGAGCCTGTTGAGCTTAGAGAAGGTGAGGAAGTATTTGTCAAGTTAGAGAGATACGAAGATAGGGTCAAGAGGCTCCAGAAGTATAGGGGCATACTAGGCAAGGCAAGCAATGAGGAAATCGAGGAGCTCCTACTTGAAGCAGAGTTTGAGCGCCTCTAAGGAGGATTAGCGAGTTGAAAGTAGTAGACACTAATATCTTTGTACAATACCTCTTTGATGGAGAGCGTGCAGATGAGGCTGAGAGACTTCTGGCTTCGTACCCAGACCTGGCGGTGACTGTTGGGATAATCGATGAGGTAGAGTTTGTGATAATAAGGCACTTAGCAAAAGAGAAACTCGGCATTAGGAAACTCAGTAAACTAAAAGAACATATAAGGACGAAAGGACTGGACTTCGCATCTGATATGCTAGAAAAGTATACTAATATGCTCCTAGAATTCGACATTGCGGTCCTAAGAGACTATGCCGAACCCAAGGAGTTATTAGAGGCCATGAGAAAATACCAGCTGACTCCAAGCGATGCAATTATAGCGTTAACCTGCAAACATTATGGCCTAGATACTATTATAACATTCGACGAGGACTTCAAAAGGATACCCTGGCTCAAGGTTATCCCATAGGTGGTTTCCACTTCATGGGCATCACTCCCGATTATCTAGCCTGAATGCTGCACGGCTTCCATTTATAACCTCGACCTTCAATGCCTTTCCCATGCTGCTAGCGATGGTTTTGTTGGGTTTGTGACGGGCCCGCCGGGATTTGAACCCGGGACCTCCGGCTCCGAAGGCCGGCGCCCTAGTCCTGGCTAGGCTACGGGCCCTCTTTACGGCTTCTCTATGGTTATTTAAGCAAAATACTTATTTGTATCTATCTCGACTAGTTTTAGCTCGTCACCACCCCATAACAGTATTTTTTCGGGGGTTTCGTAAATAACGTCTTTACCACTCCGTATTCTTATGTGTGCTTCTAATGGTTGTTCGTTATAGGGGATTTCGATACTACATATGCTATTAACTGCTTTACAGGTTTTGATGACTTGTTTATCTTGTTCAACTTCTACTATATAGCCTGTATCTAATCCTGTAAAGAATACCTCTTCACCAATGCTGTGATATAGGTTTTCAGAGGGAATGGTTTCTGGTTTACCGTGTGGTGGAATCCATCCTAGTAAAGCTCTGCCTAGTCCGTATCGATTATAGTAGTAGTATCTTACACGGCAATATCCACTCGATAAATATATGGGTTTACTCACGTAGGTTGTGGGCGGTTGATCTTTCCAAGCATCAATAATAAGTTCTTCATTTATCCAAAGCCTAGAGCCATCATCTGTTATAACATAGAAGCGGTAATATCCGGGCTTATCTATCTTTATAAATCCGGTCCACGCAATAGCATAAAACTCGCGTGGTAATCCCTTAACCGGGCTATCCCACCAGGTATAATCGATACGTGGTGATACACCCTCTTTAACAGGCTCTAGATCCAATAAATTGTCTGGCGGTTTTTCGCCGCTCCATACATAGTAATATGCTTTAAGACCCTCAAACAACCCGTCTTTAATCTTAATTAGTGCAAACATATAAACACCAATTCCCTAAACGCGATTGCAAATGATTTTTAGCACTATATATAGTTAGGGAGAATTAAAGTAATAAATACTAACGCGATAACATATGAGATATTTTAAGCGGTATATATATAAGTCGGTTACAACTCTATTTTATCTCCTAAAGGTATTTCTAGCTTAATAACTAAGGGGGGGCACTCAATGGTTATTGTTAGTCCTGGTCTCATAAAAGAAGTTATATCTGGGGATTCGTGGCTTGAGAAAATCTATAGAGTTATAACGAGTGATTTAGAAGTCCGTGTTTTATGGGATATGGCTAATGTAATGGCTGTTAAAAGACTAAAGTATAATGATCATGGACCTGTACATGCAATGATAGCTGCTGCATCTGCTACTGAATTATTCAAAATACTTACTAGGAGAGGAGTAGAACCAACTCTTATTAGAGATGGTATAGTTGGTCGTATAGAATACGCTATATTAGTACCGATGATCGGCGGTTTTCTGCATGATATAGGTAACTCTATTCATAGAGACTTACACGAAAAACTGGGAGCAGTATTAGCTAAGCCTATTATTGAAAGAATTCTCGAGAGACTAGTAGATGAACCAGCTATTAGGATTAAACTTAGACAAGAGATTATGCATAGTATTCACTGTACAGCATACGACGTTGAGTGCTTAACTATAGAGGCTGGTTGCGTTAAAGTAGGTGACGGACTAGATATGGCTGAGGGGCGCGCGAGAATACCCTACAAGCTTGGGGGTATATCAATACACAGTATATCGGCATTAAGTATTAACAAAGTAGAAATAGTTGAGGGAACAGATCTGCCGGTACGTATCAATGTATACATGGGTGAGAAAGCAGGTATTTTCCAAGTAGACGAAATTCTACTACCAAAAATTAAGAGTACTCCATTAAAGAACTATATAGAGGTATATGCTATAGTAGGTAACTCTGTTCTAAAAACATATAGGCCCGAGTAATTAACTCAGAATATGTTACAAAACACCATAAAGTTTAAATACCTAATCTTATCTCATACTCGGTAGTAAGGGGTGGAAAAGGGATGTTGTTTAACACCTAGACCTAGGTTCTCTCCTCAAGCCTATTCTTGTATAGAGCCCGGATATGAGGAAATTCTTGCTAAGAAACCGCCTGTTGTGAGAATAAAGCGGTTCTGGATTGTTGGCAAAGAACCTGATTACGTGATAGCTAGAAACTACAAGGGACTATTTAGGATCAGTGTACACGGGAAGTGTAGTGAGGAATTAGCAAGGCTTCCTCTAGAAACTCTAGTGGAAGCGCTAGTCCGTGATACTGGTGATCAGATCGAGCTATTGGGTTATAAAGTACTGGTTAAGCCGCTAGCAGAACGTAGTATAGATTATCTAAAAGCTGATGAGTGGGAACCACGCGAATATGCCTTAAACGCTATATGGGGTATTAAGCACCCACGTTATCGTTATACAGTTATTCTTCAAAGCGTGTTATTGAGGGAATTACGTGAAGCCCTATATAGAAGGGGATTCATAGAGTTATTACCACCAATGATTAGTCCTACAAGTGATCCCGGTTTAAGAGGTGCTAAGAGGCTTAAGACTAAGTATTACGGAGTAGAATACGAGTTAACAAGTAGTGTTATAATGTATAAACAATTAAGTGTTGCCGTCTTTGAGAAAGTATTCTTTACAGCTAGAAACATACGCGAAGAACCTGTGAAAAACGCTGAAACCGGTAGGCATCTTGCGGAGTTTACACAGATAGATATTGAGTGGGGATTAGCTAGTACATCTAAAGTAATGTCTCTAGCAGAAGAGATTTTGAGAGAAGTATCCGAAATAATTAGTAATGAGTATAACTGGTTAATAGAGAGTATCGGGCTAAGGCGTGAACCAGTAGTATTTGAAACACCATTCCCAAAGGTAACGTACGATGAAGCATTAAGTATAGCGCGTAAACTAGGGTATGATGTTGAATGGGGTAAAGAACTGAGCTTCGAAGCTGAAAAAGCTATTGCTATGTATTATAATGTGCCAGTATGGATAACAAACTTCCCAGTAACTAGTAGGGGCTTCTACTATCTGCCACTCGAGGATGATTCTAGGTACAATGACGACTTTAACCTCATATTGCCAGAGGGTTATGGAGAAGTAGTGGACGGTGGTGCTAGAGAATATCGCTATGAGAAACTAGTTAAGCGAATAAAAGCGATGGGCGAAGATGTTAAGAGATATGAATGGTTCTTAGAACTAGTTAAACAAGGAGCTATACCACCAAGTAGTGGATGGGGATTAGGATTAGAAAGATTAACAGCATATATAGCGGGACACAAACACGTAGTATATGCAACACCATTTCCTAAACTACCGGGTATAACGGGTACACCGTAAACATGATGTGTTTATTAAGATACAATAGTTTACCCCTACTACATTATAATTAAGCTCTACAACTCAGCTATAGTGATCGAGCAACCTTAATAGTATTATGTCAATGATATCAAGTACTTGAAGTATTGTGACGCTATACCTTAGAACTATTTTCTTCTCTGGGTACGGGGCATCGAATATATACTTGTTAATAATAACTACTAATTTGGATTACGCCGTTAGGGGATTGTCTAATGCTTAATGTTAATGAGATTAGGAAGGATTTTCCTATTCTAGAGCGCAAAATACATGGTAGACCCGTAGTATATTTTGATAATGCTGCAACTACGCAGAAACCTCGTCAGGTTATTAATGCTATCGTAGAGTTTTACACAAAGTATAATGCTAATGTTCATCGTGGATTACACACGCTGAGTCAAGAAGCTAGTGAGCTCTATGAAAAAGCACATGAAGTAATAGCTAAGTTTATAAATGCATACTCATGGGATGAAGTCATATTTTGCCATAACACCACAGATGCAATGAATATTGTAGCATATGCATGGGGGCTTAAGAATCTTAGAGAAGGAGACGAAATAGTTATGACTATAATGGATCACCATAGTACTATGCTTCCGTGGAGAAATGTTGCTATGCTTAAGAAAGCGGTGATAAAATACGTTGATATAACTAACGATGGTTATCTAAACTACAGGGATCTAGAGGAGAAGGTAACTGAGAAAACACGTGTTATAGTATTTCCCATCATGAGCAACGTGCTTGGTACTATTAATGATGTAAAGCGCATTGTAAAACTAGCTCGTGAAGTTGATGCTATTGTTGTAGCTGATGGTGCCCAGAGTGTGCCACACATGCCAACAGATGTACGTGAACTAGGTATTGATTTCCTAGGATTTAGTGGTCATAAAATGCTAGGACCAACCGGCACCGGTGTTCTCTGGGGAAGAAGAGATAGACTTGAGGAAATGATGCCATTCAAAGTCGGTGGTGATACTATTAAGGACGTTACACTAGATAACGTCGTATGGCACGATCTACCCTGGAGATTCGAAGCTGGAACACCAAATATAGCTGGGGCAATAGGACTTGCTGAAGCTGCTAAGTATCTCATGCGCATTGGAATGGAGAATGTGCGTCAACACGAAATAGAGCTTGTAAACTATACTTTCAAGAGATTCGAGGAATTAGGTAACGAAATAGAAGTGTATGGACCCAAAAACCCAAGTGATAGAGGAGGTGTTATAGCATTTAATATTAGAGATTTACACCATCACACAGTGGGTAAGGCATTAGACTTATTTGGTATTGCTGTTAGAACTGGAATGCACTGTGCACATCCATTACATTATAGGCTTGGATTAAAGGGAACAGTTAGAGCAAGCTATTACATATACAATACGCTGGAGGAAATAGACTATTTCGTTGAAACATTAAAGAAAATTATACAGTTAAGAGAAGCATTAAAGAAGCAACCAGTTGAAGAAGTGTGTACCGGGACATAAGATCTATTGCTTATGATTATTCATTACCTATAGCAAATAGGTCTTAATTAGA
>JBEVCI010000033.1:0-9643 GCA_040514375.1 Thermoprotei archaeon | reverse complement strand
ATTCAAGTCATAAAGAACATCTATTAGACGGAAGAAAGTTCTTAGTATATGGACTTAGTAAAGAGTTAAGATTTGCGATCCTACGCTCCATTTATAGAGAACTTCTCAATAAGGAAATAAAGGGTATCAAAAGACTAATTCTCTTAAACAAATGCCTAGTTATTGAAACAACATATGGAAAACCATTATGGTACGGACTAGGTTTAGCACTGAGTGATGGGTCTATTTTAGGTAAGAATAATATAATATTCTCTACATCAAAACCTTACACAATTGATACAATAGTACATGGCTTTAATCGTATAAAAATCTACATTGCTAGATACATGTTAAGTACAAAAACTAAGAAACTTATATCAATCATCAATATTGTAACAAGGGATCCCAATATAGCACAACTACTTAGACGAATTAAAGAAGATCGGTTGTATATAGAACGTTTTGTGAACATGATATCTAGTGATAAAAATGCATTAACAAATTTTCTTTCAGGAGTAATAGATGGTGATGGAAGCATAGATCGTGACAGAATACGAATATCCGTAGGTAAGCGTGATCCCTTATATAGAATTTTGGTAAAAATATTCAAAAATAATACAGCATATGATGAACAACGCTACATGTTGAGAATAAAGACACGAGCTCTTAGGGAATTAGGTATCTTAAATCAATTATCGAGAAACGTGGTATCCGAGCATAAAAGAAAGTTAATCGAAAGGATCTCAAGAAAGAGGAAAAGGCATGATCTTAGTGAAATCATATTAGATGAGCAAAAGATCAAGGAGATCGTAGATAAACTTGATAACGAAGATATAGATGTTCTAAACTCATTCAAGTTTAGGAAGAAGCACCGGTACACCTATGCCTTTGTCTCCTTTAATAGTAGGAATCAATACAACGTGTTTAGCTTAATAACTAAATTATTCCATAAAATAGAATCCATACTTGCAACAAAGCTTATCGACTCTATCAAAGAAGGCTCTAGAGAGTATATAATTTATAATCAGAGGATTGTTAGGCTTATTCAAATACTTAGAACAAATGTTAATAAGAGGGGACGGTAGCCCCGCTGCCTCCCGCGGGCTACCAGGCTGCCCTACCCCGCTATTGTGCCCCGCCATTTTATAGTAGTGTGTTTTGGTGGATTATAAGTTTTTATCGCTGTTTATCTACCTTGTATAGGACTAGTGATTACTTTAGTTTCTCTAGTGGTGTATACGTTTTTGCTGGATAGAATGGTAGTACGTGTCTTGTTGTTTTCGGTGCATATACTCGGTTTTTCCGAGCCATTTCCATTACTTCTTCTTTTGTAACTCTTTTACGTAAAAATAGATAATCTATTTCTCCCTTCTCCAGATCTTCTATAGCTTCGTTGAGCTCACCGTAGTAAACGAGTATGAAATACCCCTTAACATTTAGTTCTGAAAGAACCTTGGATACTATTTTCTGCTCTTCGATACCGCCATTAATGGCGTAGCACTCTCTTAGACCAAGTATTATGAAAGCGTATTTACTAATAACCTTTTCATCTAATTCGCTGATATTATAGCTACATTTTTTCACGGTAAGTCCGTTACGGGACAACTCGTTGAGTACTTGTTTTATAGAGCCGATAATTGCTGGGTACCATGTCATGAGCTTAACTTCGTTGCTGAAATAATTTATTACTACACACGGGATTTTATGAAGGCCCATTTTCTTAACAGCGGCCCAACGGTGATGACCGTCAACGATCAAAAACTTATCTGTGCCGGGTATCTTCGCTACAACAATTGGCATGTCTACAGCATTATCACGTAGAAACTGTTCTATCAAGTCATTTAATCTACCTTCAACGATTTCTTCATGTGGAACAAGTTTATCAACATCTAGAAGTACTGGTTCAATATACTTATACGGAATATTTAGTTTTGGGAGTTTAATGATAACTTTGCCTTTACTCAATAAATCCCAGCCTACTACATTATTTTATTTAGAGAATTGTTTTTCGAAAAACTCTATGATTTTCTTAGCAGCGCCAATACCAGCTCTTTCTTGAGCTTCATACGTACTTGCTCCGATGTGCGGTGTTAATACCACGTTATCGAGCTTTAGAAGCGGGTGATCGGGCGGTAGAGGCTCCTCCTCATATACATCTAAGCCTGCTCCCGCAATCCACCCTTCTTTAAGAGCTTTTATAAGAGCGTTTGTATTAACTACGGCTCCTCTAGCAGTATTGATTAATATTGCGTTCTTTTTCATAAGCTTAAGTCGTTCTTCATTGATTAGGTGCTTAGTTTCTGGAGTTAATGGTACATGTATGGAGACTATATCAGATTCTCTGAGCAGAGTCTCGAGATCTACGTAGCGGGCTCTAACTTCTTCTTCGAACTCGCGCGGGGCTCTATATACATCGTAATAAAGTATCTTCATACCAAAACCATGATAAGCTATGCGAGCTACTGCTCGTCCTATTCTACCCATACCTATAATACCGAGTGTTTTGCCGCGTAACTCAAATCCCATAGATTCCTTCTTAACCCACTTACCTTGTCTCATCATTCTATCAGCATATGCTATTTTCCTTAAGACACTAATCATCAGACCAATTGCGAGCTCGGCAACACTATTAGTGGCTGCTTCAGGTACGTTAGCTACTTCGATGCCCTTCTCCTTGGCAGCATCAAGATCTATGTTATCGAGTCCCACGCCGGCTCTTACTATAATTTTTAACTTATTAGCAGCTTCTATGACTCTACGCGTTACGAGAGGCTTGCTACGTACTATTAGCGCATCTACATCTTTAACGAGCTCTACTAACTCGTCCTCCTCAGGCTCTTCTCTATATAGTACTTCAAATCCCCTTTCTTTAAGGATCTCAATAGCACGGCTATGTATTGGAGCAGCAATTAATACTTTAACCATGACCGCCACTCCTCTTCTTCAATAACTTGATCACTTCATCGAGGTTCTTAAATAGTTCTTCGATGTCTTCGTCTCTAATATAACCCATGTGACCAATTCTAAATGTGTATTCCTTTACAGGTCCATATCCCTTGGCAATTTCGAATCCACGTTTCCTCATTTCCTCATAAACCTCGATCCCACTAATACCAGGCGGCGTTTTTACAACAGTTATGGTAGGGCTATAGTAACCGGGTTTAGCAAATAGTTCTAGTCCTATTTCGATAACGCCTCGACGTATTCTTTCTGCTCGTTTCTCATACATTCTCAACCACTCTTCTTTACCACCCATTCGCTCTATTATTCTAAGTATGACGTTTAAACCAATGATCTGCGGTATTGGTGGAGTAGTTGGTGTAGACCACTCTTTTTCCAGATACTTGCGTATGAGTAATAGATCAAAATAATAACCACGCTCTGGTATGTTCTTTGCTTTTTCGAAAACTTCTTCGCTAACAGCAGCCATGGCTAAACCGGGTGGTAAGCCAAAGGCCTTCTGGCTACTCGCGAATACCAGGTCAAGATTCCATTCATCAACCTTTATATCGGCTGCACCCATAGCTGATACAGCGTCAACAAATACTAGTTTATCGTGTTCTTTAGCGACTTTAGCTAGTTCTCTAAGCGGATTAAGTACTCCGGTACTAGTCTCATTATAAGTGATAGTTACGGCTTCGACATCCGGATTCTTTTTTAGAGCTTCATCAAGTTCCTCTGGTAAAACCGGTTCTCCAGGTTCTTTCTTTAAGACTATTGCTTGTCTACCATTACTTTCTACAACTTCCCTATACCTTTCACCAAAAGCACCGATAATGGTTACGAGTACCTTACCACCCGGCGTAACGGCGTTTCTAATACTAGCCTCCATGAATCCGGTGCCGCTAGCGGGTATTAATAGAACAGTTGCTTTTTCGGCTTCCAAGAACTTTTTGAGTCTAAGTGTAGTATCTTTGTGTAGTTCTCTGTATTCGGCGGAACGGTGACTAAACATTTGGATCTTCATAGCTTCTAGAACTTCCGGGAAGCATGCAACGGGTCCAGCAGTAAACAGTTTTAGCCTGCGAGGCCATACTAGTGATTCAACCTCTTTAACGACATCCATATACATGTGTGATCCACCATAAAGTTTGTGGTAGATATGAGAGGTCCCAGTCGCTCCACCCTACATCACTGATCAGCACGTCTCTGCCCGGTCATCCCTCTCAGCACATATATTAACGAATTTTAATGATATAAAGTTGTACTGGGAGCTAATAAGGCTTATTTTAAAGACTCTGATTTGGGTTTAAAAGCTTTGACGGGGAAAGCAGATAGAGGACTGTACGTAAAGATGCCAAACGGTAAATGGATAAGAGTTAAGGGTAAGTATGGTGGTATAGTCGCAAGGGGTAGAACAAGGAAATCTACTCAAGCTTCGACGCTTATAGCAGAATCAGTAAATAGCTTCAAAGTTACAAATAAACACTACGACTCCTTCTATATTTCTTCTACAAGTGTAACAAAGTACTTATATCGTTTAATTGAAGAGAAACTACATGAGAAAAACCTTATTATAGTAGAGTATATTGATCCGGAGAAATACCGCGTAAAGATCTATACCAACGATAATAGGCCGCGTAGCATTGCCGAGGAAATGGGTATTATAAGACAGCAATCCAAGACACGAACCTAGCGCATATTGTTTACACCTTCTTTCTCTCGATCACGATATCTTTTTCACGCTTCTTAATAATAGCTTGTTCAACGACTATTTTATACCCGCATACTAAACACTTGTATGAAAACGTTATACGGTATTCACCATTACTCAGCTTCTCTGTTTCCTCTATAAAATACATTGGTTTACCGTCTCTACTACAATGATATTGTACTTTCTCGCTCAACTGTTAACACCCCGTGCCTGGGCTTTATAATTTATAATGAGTAGCAATTATAGGTTTATATGTGCGGTGGTTTATGTTGAGAGATAATATTAAGAAACTGTACGGGCTAATCGAATCTAAAAACTTGAATGCTATAATAATATCTTCACCTGATTCAATAGAGTATTTCCTCGGAGTAGAGAGTATCGGGGATGCGCGCTTAGTATTCTATGCTGATAAGAGTGGTTCGATGGAACTCTATGTACCTGTTTTAGAATATTACAGGTATAAAGATCAGTTGGAACAAAGGGGGATCGTAGTATACGGTGTTTCGCGCAGAATAAAACCGCGTGGTATGAAACTAGTAGAACTAGAATGGGAAAATATTATTACAAAGCTAATAGAGAGACATTCGGAAAGAATTGGTGTTGATAAGAAGCATTCTCCCTTATTAGAAAAAATACTTATAGAAAAAAGGCTTGACTCGAAGGTAGTTGATGTATCGGACTCTATAACGGAACTCAGGACGATCAAAGATGACTGGGAAATCGAGAGTATTCAGAAAGCCATAGAGATCACGGGTAGAGGTATTTATGAAATGGTTAATAGTCTATCAGAAAATATAACCGAAACAGAGTTAGCAGGGGTCTTCGAATATACTGTTAGAAAAGAGGGTGTTACTAGCTACGCGTTTCCTCCGCTCGTACTCTTTAAACCAGGTAATAGCTATCCACATAATTATCCTTCAAGCACTCGCCTAGGTAGAGATAATATCGTTTTAATGGATGTAGGTGTAAGAGTAAATAATCGGTGTAGCGATATAACCCGCGTGGCTATATGGGGCTCTATATCCGAGGAAGAGAAGAAGGTTTTAGAAGTAGTACTTGAAGCGCTTGATAACGCTATAGACACTGTAGAACCTGGTATTAAAGCCGGAGATATAGATAAATCTGCTAGGAGTATTATAGAGCGGAACGGCTATGGAGACTATTTTATACATGGACTTGGACACGGTATTGGGGTAGTTGTGCATGAATCGCCCTATATAAGAGCTCAAGCAGATACAGTTATAAAGCCCAACATGGTTTTTACCATAGAACCAGGCATTTATATTCCGGGCAAGTATGGGATCAGAATAGAGGAAAACGTACTAGTTACCAAGAAGGGTGCTAAAGTACTGTCGGAGAGGATAGATCGAGTGTTCTTCTAAGATCCCATAATATATTTTTTAACTAATTCCTCGGCGTAACTACCAATTATTAGAGATGGAATGACTGAGATTTGATCTATCCTTATTTTTGGGGTTTTTCCCCAAAGATCCAGCACTTTTAGTCCCAACTTCTTTGCAATATTGATACCGCATGCTACATCAAAGTTTCTTAGTTTCCCAGTACTGTGGATGAACAAGTCTATTCTACCTAAAGCTGCATATACGGATTCTAGTGCAGCGCTTCCAAGTGTTCTGAATTTAATCGACGTATTCATTAGTTCCTCAAGTATTTTTCTCACTTTTACCACGAAGTAGGGGTCTTCTGTATAAATTGATACTATTCCTCGATTATACGATTCTCGCCTTGACACCATAGTACCATTCACGTAGACTCCTTGGAGATCAAATGAGTATATCTCGCGTAAAAACACGTTAGAGACAACCCCAGCTATACCCTCATCTATAAAGGGTTTTTCGGCACTATACACTACCAACGAAATAGATACGAATGGAATTTTTGATACATAGTTAAGACTTCCATCTAGAGGATCGACTAATACATAATATTCGCACTTGTTAGAACGCTTGATGATCCCCTTTTCTTCAGTAACTATACATAGATCTAGGTTTTGTTGTTGAAGCCTAGATATTATGTAGTCTTCTATAACTAAATCTATTTTACGAGTTGTATCACCACCCGCTCCTTTACCTACAATGGTATCCAATCCCTCTTCCTCGGCAAGGTCTCTGAGAAAACCGGACGCTTCGCCTGCAACTCTAGATAATATTATAGCAAAGTCACGGCTACTGTTCAATTTGAGCCCGGATAGTTATTTAATATTGTAGGAAATAATAAGTATACTTGCCCGGATAGATAACTGGGTTTAGAAGGAAACGATGAACTGTTCTATCCCACAGAGTCTTTTCGGTCTAGCTAGAAAAGTTCTGTAATTGGAAATAAATAGGGGAGGATCTTATGGTGAAGCCCTTAATACTAGAGATTGCATCATGAATTAGTTCTTGCGCCAGATTTATCAAGAAAATAGACTTTATATAATTTTGGGATAGGGCGTAGCAAGAGTAAAAACTCGGGGAGGAGGGATAAATAACATTGCTTAGTAAAAATGACGAGCCTAGTAAAGCGGATGAAGAACTAGTAGAGAACTTAAAAGAGGATGTAGAAAAGGATAAGATCACTGAAGTAAGTGGTGTTAAGAAACTTGTATTAAAGGTCGTTAAGAGTAATTTTTTCATGCCGCAAAGCGAATGGGTTTTAAGATCCGGAGAATACATGCTTGGGAGACATCCATCTAACGATATAATTATACCGGATCCATATGTCTCTAGAAGGCACGCACGCATATTCTTTAGAGATGGTGACTGGTTTATAGAGGATCTCGATAGTACTAATGGGACGATACTTAACAAAGAGAATATCAAGGGTAAGGGTCCACAGAAAATTGATAACAACTCAGAGATCGTGATTGGGCTGACTATTATTAAAGCTAACTTGGTAGAGGATTAACCCTATGAGCGGGGAACCTATTGAGAGAATTTAGAAAATACAAAGAGTTAAACGAAGTATCGAACCTTTTTAATGATATAATTACTCTCTCAAACATACTGTTAAAGCAAAGACTACTGATTATAAACAAGAACGAGCATTTACTTAACTGTTTAAGAGTAGTAAGATCTAAAGCGGCGTCTTTCGGTGATAAAAATCAAATATTGCATCTAGTAGTAAAGGATCCTAGTAATAAATGGGTTATCAGATGCTTAATTGTGTATGATGTATTAATAGCTGTATTATATGAGGATAACGTTAATGGTATACGACTAAGTGGTGAAGAAGCTCTTAACGAGATTAATAGGATTTGTATTCAAAACCCCCTCATTAAGTATAGTGTTGGCGTAGTAGAATTTACTGATGTACCAGAAAATATTAGGAAACACGTTGAAAAAGTAGTCGAAGAATACATTAGAGTAGACTTACCTAAAATATGGTTAGGCAGAATCCTATATGATATACTAATAGACGAAATCATTAGTGATAAAGGAGGATTTATGTACGTATTGCGTGGAAGAGATAAGCTGGGCAGATTCTACGCTGTTAAAATTCCTCGTATTAAAGTAACTCCCAGTAAATATGGAACACTGGATAGTAGAGATGAAAGCATTTTAAATCTTTTCCACGGAGCTTACAATAGTCTAGAAGCAACTCTAATCTCTAGAGAACAATTGGGTAAGAACATCTCTTCTTTGGGATATAGCGAATTCTATGCAAACCAGCTCATTTATTATACAAAGTATATCCTGAGGCCCCGTGCAATAGTGATTCTAAAAGATACGTACTCTATAGAAGAATATGTAGAGAACCCTCCAGTAATTATAGAAGAATATGCTGACAAAGGAGATCTAGCGACAAAAATACGAGAATTACCGTTAGATCTCCGCGAATCCCTCTTCATAGGTATTAGAATAGCTGGTGCATTAGCACTAGCGCACGCTCAGAGACTATTACACATGGATGTAAAGCCGCAAAACATATTATTCAAGAGCGATAAAAGCGAACCATACGGATATGCTCCATTATTAGGAGACTTCATTGGTACTCCGCACTTACTAAACTCATATATCGAAATAAAGAAATCCACACCTGAATATGCTGAACCATTCTCTCTTATTGAAGGTATTGCCGATTTCTCCTATGATGTATACTCTCTAGGCATGACGCTATTTAGTACACTAACGAGACATAGGTTAAGAGGAAGAATCCTAGTAAATTTAACTACGCTTAAAAACATGTACGGGGTAGATGCTCCTCTCAAAGCATTTTTGATTGAGAATCCTAGCATGGTTAGCTATTCAAACACTCTTGAACAGTTATACAAAGCCTATAAAAATAATAAAATACAAAAGACAGAGTTTTTTAATCAATTAGCAGCCATTATAGAAGAAATAGATAGCGCGACATTAGCAGAGGTGCGTAAGAAGTATCCTAGTTCTTTTATAAACATTATTTCTAGAACATTAAGTCTCGATAAAAAAGAGAGATATACTGATGCCATAGCTTTGTGGATAGACTTAGTTAAAGTAGCTCGTGAACTAGGATATATAAGCTTGATACCCGCAAAGAAGGCTTCTTGAACTTTTTGAGAAGATTATTAATTAAATAGAGATTCCTTGGTATCAGCCTAAGGTTTAGAGTTCCTGCTATTTTTGATATTACCTAAGCCTTAATTAGATACTATGGAAACATCGTCCCCATAATAGTATTAACGATCTTAATTAGGACTATTCGTATTAAGAGTACTCATTACTATTAGCTTAACACTTCTAAACCGGTAAATTCCTTTAAATACACGGGGCTGTCTTCTTTAAAAGAGCTGATCTGTAAGGGATACTGACGGTTGTGATTCAAACGGCTAATAATATTTAATACCAATCGAAACACCGTTTTAGAGTCTCAAAATAGTGCTTAAGGATCTTTATTAGAACAGCTTTATGGCGCTTAAGAGACAGCTCTGTTTCACGACTTGGACACAGTACTAAGCTTACAGCTTACAGCACTCAAATATTATAGAGTCAAATAGTAGAATGAAAGTTTTTGTCTAAGTTATTGTATGAC
>JBEVCI010000032.1:0-9717 GCA_040514375.1 Thermoprotei archaeon | reverse complement strand
CTATCATATTGTATCTATGTAACATTTTTCCATGGGTGTTTTGTTTCCCTAAAATATAGTTCTGTCCTCCAAATGATCTGTCCTATGATTTTATTTAAGGATAAAACGCTGAAATTCATATGTATAGTTTAGATCGTATTTACTGAAACCATTATCTATGTGCTTCCTGCTCCGGAACATCTCTATCGCATAGACTCTCAACTCATCTACTTTACTCCAGTACGCGTCGAGTATTTTCTTCGCTATTTCTTGAGCTTCCTTAACATCTCCAATATTAATTATAACTTCACCGCTAAGAACTACCTGGCCCGTCTCGGGAGGATGTGTGAGGAAAATAGCGTATACAGAGAGAAACCAACAACGATAATGGTGATTACCAAGGTGGTTTTCCAATACCTAAGAGACATTATAAGCACATCTGAATGACTAAGACTCTCTAAGCTTTCCTTAAGTAAACATAGTTTTATTTACATGTAATATTTTTACTTCTAGTTTTTTGCTAGACAGGCATTAATAATAGCCTTAGCTTCATTCTATAACCTCGTCTTCTTGCTGTATCAATTATGGTTACCGGGTAAAGCCGTAAGGACATGTAGGCTACTTGTGTATTACGCATTAGTATTTTCTCACAATAATGCTTGCCTGTCCGCTCTATAACCTGGTTTATAGGACGTGCAAAAGAGATCATTCCTTGACTGGAAGACTATTCTCGAGGAAGAGTTAAGAGAGAAAGGGTATTTGGTACGTGAAATATTAATTCGGGGGGTATAATATATGATTGGTGGGATGTGGAGCGACCGCCGAGGACCCCAGTGAGCCCCTTGTATGGGCGATGAACGGGGTCCGGTCAAACCGAATTGTTTACTCTTCTCCGTAGAGTATTTCTAGTGCTTTTCCGGTCCTTGGATCGAATAGTACTATTTTGTCGTAGTCTGGCTCTATGTATATGTGCTGATCTTCTCTTAGGATAGTGTCTCTTGGTGCGATGATCTTTAGTTGGTCTCCGTTTTTATCAGCTACTACAATGGTTTCTCTACCCATGGGTTCAACAGCGTATACGCGGACTCTCAAGGTTCTGTGTGGTAGTGGTTTACCGGTTATCTTTATGTCTTCGGGTCTAATACCTACTATAACCTCGCTTAGACCGAGTTTAGCTAGGATCCCGCGGTATTGTACTGGAACTTCTATCTTGTCATCGCCAATTACTAGTAGTGGCGTGTGATCTAGGTATTCTACACCCGCTTTGATGAAGTTCATTGGCGGGTTACCGAGGAATCCGCCAACAAATACTGTGTTGGGTTTGTTGTATACCTCGCTGGGTGTACCGACTTGGACTATAACACCCTCGTTTATGAGCGCGATGCGATCAGCCATAGCTAATGCTTCGGCTTGGTCGTGTGTTACATAGATAGTTGTTATACCGAGTTCTCTCTGTAGCCTCTTAAGCTCGGCTCTAACACTAATTCTCAGTACAGCATCGAGGTTACTCATTGGCTCATCTAGTAGTAGTACATCGGGTTCTTTGACCAGTGCTCTAGCCATAGCAACTCTCTGCTGCTGACCACCACTCAATTGCCATGGGTACCGGTCTAGTAGTTTATCGATCTTCAGCATTTTGGCTACACGTAGTACTTTTTCTCTAATAACTGATTCGGATTCCCTCTTTAGCCTCAGTGGAAACGCTATGTTATCATAGACTTTCATGTGTGGATAGAGAGCCCAGTTCTGGAAAACTAGACCAACGTTTCTATCACGTGGTGGTAGATTTGTTACGTCTCGGTCATCGAAGTAGATCTTGCCGCGCGTGGGTTTGTATATACCGGCTATTAGGTATAGTGTTGTTGATTTGCCACTACCACTAGGTCCTAGAAGAGCCATAAACTCTCCATGCTCTATTGTAAGATTTATGTCTTTTACACCAACTACTCCACCGCGGAAAACCTTGGTTACATTAACTAGTTTTACGGAAACCATCCCACGATCACCCCTTAATCCCGGATACGGAGATCGTGAATATGAGGCGTTGAGCAGCTACGAAGAATATTATAGTTGGAAGGAGGTATAGGGTCCCAGCTGCTGCTACGAGTGGTAAGTAAGCATATTCCGCCTCAGCATTAGCTTCTATAAAAGTAGCTAGTGTGCGGTCAACTAGGAATGTCCTAACGTATATTAGGTCCATCCAACCAGCTAGGAATCCGAACAGCATTACAGCTGCTACGCCCGGCTTGATCATCGGTAGTAGTATGCTCCGCCAAACACGGAATCTGGAAGCACCGTCTACTATTGCTGACCACTCTATTTCCCAGGGGATCATGTCGAAGAACCCCTTCATAAGCCATGTAGCCATGGGGATCTCTATAGAGGCTCTAGCTACTATTACGTAGAAGAACGAGTAGAATCTGATAAACTCGAGTGGTGGTGCGAATAATCTATAGATAAACGCTACGCCAACAACGAGCACACTGCCAGGGAATGCGTGTAGTAGTATTAAAAGTAGCATTAGGGTTTTCCTACCAGTAAAGTTCATTCGGGATACAGCATAACCTGTTAACGAACCAACTAGAGTTACTAGTGCACTAACACCAAGAGCTACTATTAGCGTGTTAAGCACGATACCCCATATATTGACGTGTATACCCGCAAACTGGGCTGTTCTGCCCTGGAATAGTAGGATCCAGTTGAGTAGTGTTGGGTAAAAGGATGAAGGGTCTAGGTTTGTAACCATATTCTTACTAAAGCTCGAGAGTACTAGGAGAGAATAACCAGTTATAAGTGGTATTGTAACAGCTAGTATTATTAACAGGAGTACTGCTTCACTAGCTCTACTCCTAACCTCTACGTCTCTCATACCCGGCACTAGATATCACCACGTGGTGGTTTAATCATTTTATCGAAACCCATTAACTTGAGAGTAATAATGCCCAGTATCGAGGATACTATTACGAGTATAACACCAGCAGCTGCTGCTAACCCCTGATCCTGTAGACCCGTTAGAAAAGCCGTGTTATAAATGTATAGACTCCACGTAGTACCATAGTCTCTGTTTACTAGCCCCCACTCTACTAGTAGGAATAGGTGATCATATGTTGTTAATAAGCTCAGAAGCTGCCATGTCGTAACGTATAGTATGTGCCACTTAAGCAGTGGTATTAAGATTCTACGCGTAATCTCCCAGTTCGAAGCACCGTCTACACGCGCTGCTATAACGAGTTCTTTTGGTATGTTATTAATTGCTGAGGTAAACACGATCATTCCATAACTAACACCGACGAGTCCGTTGACAAATACTATTATAGCCCAAGCACCCCATGGTATAATACCCTGTCCAATATCTACTGGTTTATCGATTAAACCCAGTTGTAATAAGATACCGTTTATAGTACCAATACTGCTCGGGTGGAAGAAGTAGTACCAGATTAGGCTATATACCGCTACTGGTGTCATACGTGGTAGTAGCCATAATAACTGTATACCACTAGCTGGTTTCTCGCCCACGAAAAACGATGCTATAGCTAGTCCCAGTCCTCCGAGTACATTTACTGTTAGCGTTAATAGTACGAATACTATGGTTGTGAGAAATACTGCTTTAACAGAGGGATCGTGTGTTAAGAGGTGGAAAAATCTCTTATAGTTCTCTAATCCGATGAAAACCCCTGCATAGCGATCTATGTTCCAGTTGCGCAGCGGTGTAAAACTCATGTAAACAGATATTGCTACAGGTATTAGGTAGAATACTATTACGAGGAAGAGAGCTGGAGCTACGAATTTAAATGCTTCGCTACGAATGAATTCGATTAGGTTTTGAAGGGTTTTACGTGAAAAAATATTTGATTTAACCACTTCTCCCCCCACTACTACTAGCCTGTTAAGCTCCAGCCAGTGGGTATTTCACCAACTATTTCTACAGCGTCTTTCAGCTCGGGATCAGCGTTGATCTTGTCTATGATATAGTTAACAGCTTCTTCTGGGGATAGTGTTCCTCTGAGTACTTTATCGATAGCTTCTTTGAACAAGTCTGCTAGTTTGGGGTATTGTGGGTGTTTTGGCGTGAATGTAGTGTATTCTAGCATATAGGTTGTATCCTTCAGGAACCCTATGTTTATTGGATTAGCCGTCTTAGCTACTATATCCTTGATGTTCTTCTTTACTTCATCAGATAGTATTGTCGGTAGGTTTACGAGGTTGTTAACCCATTCGGTATTCTCTAGTAGTTTTGAGGCTTCTTTCCTAACTGGTAGGTGTGCTGATATTATGCTGTGTATAGCATTGATGTCAGGGTCACTAGCTTTAACTACTAGTAGGAATGCTAGCTTCTGGTATACATCCTTTAGTCTATCATAGTCTGGGTTTTGATAACCAGCTTTACTATTGATTACCCATGCGAATGGCTGGCTAAGTGTGACAGCTTTTTTACCTGGCTCGCCAGCTGGGAATAGCGTGTAGTAGAAGTATTCGCGTACCTCCTCAGAAGTTAATGGTCTTAACTCGCCGGTTGTGGGGTCTGTGTGATAAGCTTTTGTCTGCCACTCTGTCCAGTGCCATACACCGCCTATGAATGCGAATGTTTTACCATCAACAACTGTCGGGTGTATCTGCTTGCCCCAGTCCCAAGCCATCATATCACTTGGTAGTAAACCAGCGTCAACAAATGCTTTCTCGGTTGCAAACCACTTGTATACAGCTTCCTTATCTAGTACGAGCTTGCCGGTTTCTTCGTTATAGAGTTTACCGCCGAATGCGTATATAAACTGTATTAGGTCTGGATGCGCAGATCCCTTTCTATGTATAAGACCCCACTCGGCACACCCGGCATTCTTAGCTTGTAGTGCTAGGTTATAGAGGTCTCTCCACGTAAACTCACCGTTCTTAACCTTATCAGCTAAGCCAGTCAAGTCTATACCAGCACATGCTGCAACATCTTTTCTAATATAGATTGGTCTAGCTTCTGTATCTTGTGGTATACCATATATCTTGCCCTTATACTTCATAGCCTCTATTATTGCAGGGTAGAAGTCGTTCAAGAAGCTACTATACTTTTCGAGATAGGGTGTTAGATCAAGGATATAGCCTTCTTCTGCTAAGCTAGCGATATATACGTATCCATTAGCCATTATATCCGGTGCTTGTCCAAGCGGCCATTTACTAACATAGTCGTTATAGACAGCGTCTGGTTTACTCTCATACCGTGTCTCAACCTTGATCTCGACGTTTATGCCATTATCTCTCCAAATCTTCATAATACGAGCAGCTGCTTCTACAACACCATAGACTCTCATAACGCTATTAGGATCTCCACCACTCCACACTGTATACTTGACGCTCGTTATACCATTATTAGCTAGTGCTTTACCAATGTTAATCGCGTCGGTTTCGAAGTTACCGGTTAATTCAACAGTTACAACACCACCTGCTCCAGGACCAGCGTATAGGAGGTAGTATATACCAGCTATAGCAGCTATTATAACAATCACAGTAATTACAGTTGCCTGGACTTTTGTTATAGCCGATGCCATGAATACCCACCCATTAAGAGAACTAAGAGGCTTCTAAGATCTAGGGTTTGAATAATAAGAGTAGTCGTTATATTAACTATATGTACTCCGAGATATATGTCTTTCCCATTCCTTGAAAACACTGGCTTTACCGTAATTACCACTTCTTGTAAATACTCACGGAGTTTAGTAATACTATATAATATTCCGTCTTACAGATATCGTAAATTATAACTATTTTATACTAGTTTTATAGAATACGGTATGGTGAGGCGAGGATTTTGGTGCGCTTTCCAATCGATTATAGTGATCGTAAGGAAATAGGTAGAACTGAAGAGTATGTATCCGCTATAGGGCTTGGTACGTGGGCTATAAGAGACTATGAAAGAGCTTATCGGGTTTTCCTAAGAGCTTTTGAAAGGGGTATTAATCTAGTTGATACTGCTGAGATGTATGATGGGGGTCGTGCAGAAGAGTTTGTTGGACGGGTTGTACACGAGTTTGGACGCGAAGAAATATTCGTTACTACGAAAATGCTACCAGAACACCTGGTTAGCCGTGAAGAAGTACTACGTGCTGGTAGGAGATCTCTTGAGAGACTAGGTTTCAAGTATGTTGATTTATTCTTGATACATTGGCCAAACCCCTCTATATCCATCGAGGAACAAGTTCGTAACTTCGAGGTACTAGTTGATGAGGGAATAGCGCGCTACATTGGTGTTAGTAACTTTGACCGCTGGGAACTCGAGAGAGCAGTAACAGCTACTCGTAAAACAGAGATCGTGGTTAACCAGGTACACTATAGCGTGCTACACAAAGAACCCGAGAGGGATCTCCTAGAATACTGTATACGCGAGGGTATAACTATACAGGCATACACACCACTCGAAAAAGGACGTGTAAGAGAACACGAAGCTATAAAGAGGATAGCTAGGAAATACGGTAAAACACCAGTACAAGTAGCACTCAACTACCTCATATCACGTCCACGAGTAATACCAATACCCAAGACCGAGAACATGGATCATCTCGAGGAGATACTAGGTGCTATGGGTTGGAGACTAGACCCCAAAGACGTAGAGCTACTAGAAAAGATATAGCGTCAGCACCAAGCCCATATCCACACAAACATGCGGTAGATTGGTCGCTCATCATCCAATCCATAACTTCCTAACAACAGGGCTTTAAATAAATAAAATAACAAGTATACTCGAGAGAAACACTGGTGGATAGCGTGGAGTACGTATTCAAGATCCTGATCCCGTCCTATGTATGGATATTCGTAGTAGTTATAGCTATTATACTTGTAACGGTATTACTATTGCTTGTGATCCCCATAGTAGGGTTCACGATCAAGGTGTCGAGAAATAGTATTATAGCGTCTTCACCAATAATGTATAGGATTACTATTAATAGAGATAGTGTAGAGCGGATTTACACAGCAGATCTCGATCAGCACCCCGAGCTAAAGCCCGTTATAAGAACCTTTGGTACAGCGATATTGGGTTACAAGCTTGGATGGTTTAAACTAAGTAATGGTGCAAAAGCGTTCCTCGCTATATCTAGTAATAGGGTTGTAGTTATAGAACTCCAAGATGGAACTTATGTAATACTATCACCAGAGAATGTTGAAGAATTCGCGAAGAAACTACAAGAACTTGAATGGATAAAATAGTTTCACTATTCATATCATACATAATTTATACATAGCTAGAATCTCAGTGCCTAATCCTATTCATCGCTTACTATGAAGTGTGTACTCGGGATTCCAGCCCCACTCCTTCTTCTTCCTATGGTGCTAACAAACGCCTTGTTGAATTGGGTTAAACTACTGTCTCATACTAGCTTATTGGTATGTTTTAAACACGATTAATTTATCTAGTACATTCCATAGTGTCTCGCATTTAGGAGTATATTCTTATCTGTATTCAAGTGCGTATCCGAGATTATAGGTCTATTAATTAATCCCGTTACCAACAACGATTGCTTCAGAGGATTCTTCGCTGAGAAGGATTTAAAGAAGCACATTCGTGATTCTGTTGAAGAAGGATGGAAACAAAAGATAATGGTTTTCAGTGCCTAGCCCTGTTCATCATTTAATCGGTTGGATCCCGTTCATCACAATATCATTTAACTACTATTTTTTACTCAGCGTATTAAGGTTTCTACTAGGGATATGTCTAGTTTCCACGTAGCTGTTTTAATTACTTCTGGGACATTATTCTAGGTTTGAGGTGGTCTATTTTGAGTATTGGTTTCTACGTGGTTATTGTTAGTGATCGTGTTTATTCGGGTGAAGCTCGTGATACTAGTGGTGAACTAGCTACTAGGTTAATCAGTGATCGCGGCTATAGTGTCTGTGGAAAAACGGTTATACCCAATAGAGAACGCGACATCATCAGGGTTATCCGTGAAATACGTGAATGTGACGTGTTAGTTTTTATAGGGGGTACTGGTCTCTCGCCGCGGGATGTAACGGTTGATACGCTAGAATCTCTTTCTTGGAGAAAAATACCGGGTTTTGGCGAGTACTTTAGGCTAAAATCCTTCGAGGGGGTCGGCGCTAGGGGTTTACTCAGCAGAGCTGAGGCATATATACTGGGTGATGGCAGAGTAGCTGTAGCACTACCAGGGTCGCCAGGTGCTGTAGAGCTCGGTCTAGGAATACTACTTAACATGATCGAGCACTTAGTACAAGAGGTTAGGAGGTTCGAGGAACCACACCACTTATAACTGAATAGGTGTGCCTAATAGTTAAAACCCTCTAGACCACTATATAGTCTAGTGAGTGTAGCGAAGTATATAGTAGCCATAGCAGTAACTAAGGTGTTTACGAAGTGGAGCTTATAACAAAGATTTTCGGCGAGAAAGCACGTATAGTGAAGTCTTACGAGAAAGTTGATATCGATAATCCGCATGGTATATACCTTTACGATAAGAATAGTAGTAAGTGGTTATATATTGATCCGGGTACCGAGTATTTCAAGCCTCGTATGGATGGTATATACGTGGTTTATTTTGATAATACTCGTTGTCCTGCTTGTCGTGTATACGATATACACTGGTTTCCATACGTTACACTCATAGGGTCTAATCTCGAGAACGTATACTTCGTAATAGTACTATGTGAGTGGTTTGCACGCAACTGCAGATCAAGCATTGCTAGTAACACGTTTAAACACTACGATATACACGCATCACCAACAACACTACTACTTTATGTCAAAAACGGCGAAATAGCCGATCAGGAAAAAGTAGAGGGCGTAAAGACAATGGATAAACTAGCTAGTATAGTAGAGGAATTCGCACGCAAAAACGGAGTCCAAATATAGACTCCATCCCCTACATTACTAATACCCTGTTTTAAACTAAACAGCTCCACTACAGTAGCCCCGAGAAACTAAGACAGAATAACCACTAACCACGAACAACAGTGAATCTCCGCAAAGCACCAAGACCCACAACAAAGACTCCTACACTTCTCCCCACACCCCCAGATGATACAGTACTACTCAACAACATACCGCAAAACATATAAACTCCGTCTCTGATCAGATCCGATCTTCCCGGAGTAGATCGGGAATAGATCACCTCCACGGAAACACTCCAACGACAAACGATCGAGAGGAATGGAATCAGATATTGAACACTGTATCGAGCAAAAACACGATATACAATCGAGCATAACAGTAAACCCGGGATATCTCGGGATGTGATCGCTTCTACGGGGAATCCCTGATAAGGCGTGATCAGATCTTTTTGATCAGATCCTCATTCAATTCTAAGACACAGCCCCGATCTGGGGTCTATGGAAAACCTTAAATAAAAGATCTTAAAATACACGATTAAATGGGAATTTGCAGTACTAACAATAAAGAGTAGAAAGCGGGATGAGCGCAGAAGGGATAGTGGATACGCTAGCCTCATGGTGTACTAACAATAAAGAGTAGAAAGAGTAGTAATTCATCCAGAAGCATCTAGTAAGTTTAAGGGGTGTACTAACAATAAAGAGTAGAAAGTAACTCCACTAATTGGGATGGATGGGATTATTTAAACTCTGTACTAACAATAAAGAGTAGAAAGGCAGGATAGCGGAGATAGACCTCGCGAAAGCCTCTGCATACGAGTACTAACAATAAAGAGTAGAAAGGATACTGATAGCATTACTATGCTGTCGAACACGTATCTCTCAAGTACTAACAATAAAGAGTAGAAAGATATAAAT
>JBEVCI010000031.1:0-31979 GCA_040514375.1 Thermoprotei archaeon | reverse complement strand
GAGATTGGGTGGTATCGAATTTAAGCAAAACTATATGAATATCGCGCTTGGATTCGAGAGAATAGTACAATTGCTTGACGGCACGGCATATCGATTAATACTAATTAAGAGCCATAATATAGAGTTCCCACGCGATATATACGAGCAATTCATTAAATTTAGGGATATACTATTAAAACAGTACGGATACCTCTTTGAAGGACTTCGGCTATTAGCTCAAGAACCCAAGAAATCTCTTAGTAAGATTAACGAAGTACTAAAACTTGAAGAAAACGCCGATGAAATGTATAGAAAATTTACTTTTACAATATATAAGAAGCTGGGAGATAGGGTACTAGCTTTAATGACTCTACGCGATATAATTGATATGATTGAAAATACAATAGATCTATTAAGAACTATGGGTGAAGAACTACGATACTTAGTACTCCAGAGAATAGCGATCGGATAAATAGTAAGTGTAGGGGATTTTTACTATATAATCGCGTCATAATCCCAGATTATAAGTGTGCAAATAGAATTTATTGGAACGGTTACTACGGATCATTTCTAGGAGTACAGAAGCCGAGGAAACAAGATATTAGAGCACCCCTTGAATTATCTCTGATCGAGGCTTTATATCTCATTGAAAAGGGAGTTATAGAAGTATGGAGTGGTAATAGAAAAATATCATCCGAGGAATTGCTCTCTCGTGGACAAAAGCTTATAGAGAACTTTGACACCCTTTACAGAGTTTATAGAGATTTGCGTGAAAGAGGGTTCGTTATCAGGAGAGGATTAAAATTTGGATGTGATTATTTACTATATAAATATGGTCCTGGAATAGATCATGCTCCTTTTGGTGTGGAAGTGGTCAGAGCAGAGGACGTATACGATCCCATAGCTATCGTTAGGATGGGGCGACTACTCCATTCTGTTAGGAAGAAGCTAATATTAGCTATAACTAGTAACGAAAAAATAGATTATTACCTATTTAGCTGGTGGAAACCATAGAACCCGCGAGTTAGGAATCGAGTATAAGTATATTAGCATCCATAAACATTAGGTATAGAAGACTCGGGTAAGGCTTTATAGTACCATGTTGTATATTGATGGGGTGTAAATAACTGTGAATTATCGTAATCCCCGAGAATTCTACAGAGAACATGGTAGTAAAACCCCACAGTATCCTAAGCCGCGATTTAAACCCAAACCCTTACCCCTAGGTACAAGTTGTAATCCGCTGTGTCCATTATTCCGGTGTACTAGAGGAGCGCTTGTTGTAGTAAATAAGTCTTACCGTGGAAAGATAATAAAAGAAGCATATTGTAGACTCAGTAGCGAGAAGTGTGTAGGTGCCGAATGTAAATTTGCATCATGTAAGACAAACGCTCTTTTACCTGACGGTAAGTGTGCTAAAGCATTAGAGAAAAGGATAAGAATTACTAGTGATGAGGAGCTCTTCCGTGAAATGCAGCAAATAGAGGATTACGATGCTGAAGATTTTGCATAATAAACTACTATGACATAGCCCGCGTTTTGCCCCATCTAGCGTATATTTCGTGCGGTATACCTAGAACATCAAATACTTTACCCACTATAAAGTCTAGGAGATCCTCGATAGTAGAGGGTTTACTATAGAATCCAGGAGATGCTGGCAAGACTACGGCTCCAAATTTAGCCAATTTATAGAGATTATAGAGATCAATCGCCGATAATGGTGTTTCTCTAACAACTATAACGATTTTTCTACGTAATCTTAAGAGACCGTAGAAGGAACGTAGTAATAAGTTATCTTGTATTCCATTTGCTAGTTTTGCAACAGTATTTATTGAAGAGGGAATTATTACTCCATCGTATTGTACTAAATTACTACTACTTGATATAGGAGCTTCGATCTCGTCTTCCATATATATCCCGTCAATACAATTGTACTTCCTTATTTCCTCAACAAGCTCGATACCAAGCTCTAGTTTAGCTACTTTAAGGGAACTACGAGTTAATATAGCATCTATAGCTTTGTATTTCTTACTGATTACGTCACAGTAATTAAGCAATCTCAGAGAATACGCTATACCACTTGCACCCGTGATACCAATTAGTAGCTTAGGCAACTAGTTCTCAGCCCTGCGCGGGGTCATCAATACTTCAGTCCTTTCGAGCCTCAGCATCTAGTTAATAGATTAAGAGATACAACATTTTATAGATGATGGGTGGAGAGACACAATGTATGTTCCACGCGGTATCGATAACAAGCTGTTAAACAACTTTATAGCCGAACTACGTAGAAAAGGGCTTTGGGCTGAAAGACACTCTTATAGCATTAGAATATTATTTAGGGAGAAAATTAGTGCTAGTCTACATCTCTATCCAGGCTATAACGAAGCTGTTCTAAGACTATATAGCGGTGATGAAAGAATAGATAAGTATATTTGCAATACCATTAGAGATCTCTTAAAACGCTTTCTACCAGACTACGAAATCACGTGTAGCGTATTACCACAAAGTTTTACCTAGCCTTAAATACATGTAGAGAATTTAGGGCTGAGACATGTCTGATATTGAAAGATTAACAACTGGTATTAAGGGCTTAGATGATATACTCGGTGGCGGTATTCCCAAGGGGTTTACAGTAGCCGTTGTCGGGGAACCAGGTACTGGTAAAACCGTTTTTTGTATACACTTTATAGACGCTGGTTTATTAAGTAATGACAATGGAATATACGTTACAACGGAGGAAAGCCGTGAAAGTATTATTAGACAAGCCGAAATGTTTGGTTTTGATTTTAGAAATGCTATTGAAAATGGAAAACTAATAGTTATCGATGCACTTATGGAGGAACGCGGTGATCCCTGGAGTATTAGGGATCTAAATGTTGAGGAACTCCTATCAAAGATCATAGAAGCTAAGAAAACACTAGGCTATGGTCATGCTAGAGTAGTAATCGACTCGATGAGCGCCTTCTGGCTCGATAAACCCGCAATGGCTAGAAAATACAGCTACATGGTTAAAAGGATCCTGTCCAAATGGGATGTGACAGTTGTTATGACTAGCCAATATGCTGTAACCACTTCTCTGGGATTTGGATTTGGCGTAGAACATGTAGCTGATGGAATCATTAGGTTTAGGAAAGCGGTGATAGGGGGTGTTTTACGTAGATTCCTAATCGTCGAGAAAATGAGACAGACCGATCATGATAAACGTGTTTTTGAGATTGATATAGTTAATGGTAAAGGCATGGTTATAGTAGGTCCTTATAAGTTATCGCGCGGAGACTTCACACTGCCATTCAGTGTAATAGCTAAGATAATAGAGGCCGAGATTCATAAAGAAGGCGAGCTCTTAAGTAGTGATTCAGAGAAATAACTTAAAGTCGTAGTCAATACTATCTACACCAGGTTTATGTTTATCGGGTTCTTCCCCTGTCAAGTACTCGAAATACGTACAAGCAATTTCATGCGCATACCTGTGTAATTCCTTAACAGGAATTCTAAGTTCCTTCTCTAACTCATCCCAACTCCTACCCTCAAGTGCTTTACCTATCAAGAGGTATTCCTTTACTTTCTTTAGCTGTGGACGCTTATTACTTGGTAAAAGCCAGTGAAGCCTTGCTATTCTAAACATTAGATCAGCCGCTGCTTCAAATGTCATAGGGCCTGTACAGTAGGTCCAAAGCCTATCAAGTTGCACCGGTGTGAATATTCCTCTAGGAATATCACTTAATACAGGTTCTCCGAAACTTAGAAGTAAATAGGCAACACCTAGTTCGAGGTCTTGATAGTTTATAGCGAGCGAATCTAGGAGTTTTAGCTTAAACTCCTTATTCGCTTTTATAACGTATTCTTCAACTTGCTTATTCAGCGGTTTAATGACTAATAATGTGTACTCTCCACTAACAGGATTCCTATCAGGACTTATGTGTACAGGGTAAAACCCGTTTTTAAGCCAAAACCTAAGCAACTCTTCATTAACACCAAATCCTGCTGCAATCCAGTCAAGACCCTTTTCTCTAGCTTCTTCGGCTAGTTTTTCTAATGCCCAGGAACCAATCCCTCTACCTTGAACTTCTGGATGAGTAGCAATTCTTACAATTCTCCATCCATATGTCTTAGAGAAATCCTTGTATCTGAGATGTTTAAGAAACCTATCAGGTATGATATTGCCCGGTATTTTACCTCCTCTCAATAGCTCATCTGCTAATTCTTCATCGATTCTACCTTCATAAGCTATTTGGAGAGCACACACTATCTTACCAGACTTTGTCTTCACAGCTCTAATAATGTGATGAGGCGCATCAGCAAGCATCCCAAGATCGTCTGGCTCGTTACGATAATGCGCAAGTACATATATACCAAATAACTGTCTAAGCTCATCTTCGCCTATACTACTAAATAGATACTCGGGATCATACCTTACATATACGAGATTACCTTCTTCAATATCCTTTAAATCACGTTCATCGAGTTCAGCTGGCTCAGCATCCAACATTAGTGTTTTGAACTGCCATTCCTCGATCGGATCGTTTGCAGAGTATCGAATGGGCTCTGTCATTTCATACTCTATTAGGTGCGTGTTCCTATCTGCTTTAATCTTCTGAAGAAACCTAACCGAGAAACCTCTACCAGCACCTTCATAACCGTGAATAGTCGTTGAAAACACTATTCTATTATGGCTTTGCCATATCTTGTGAAGCATTGGTACATGTATACCGGCTGCTTCGTCAACAACTACTATATCTCCTTTAAGCTTTGGTATGTGTATAGGTTCCCAATACTCAATGCTAAACTTATCACTTCTAATCTCGATTACATTACCCTCTCTCTTGTATACATTGTATTTATAACCAAGAGAGTCTAATACCTTCATAGCCAGAGTCATTAATGATTGTACATTGCTCGGACTTGGAGCTGTTACAAGTATTCTTGGTTTGGGTTTTACTTTTCTAAGCACGTGTATTAATCCTACAGAGCCTATACCTACAGCACACGATTTTCCTCTTCCACGATCAGCCGTTATTACAATAACACGCTTTCTTCCTCTGCCTACTTTTTCGTACAACATTTCCATGAGCTTTATTACATTAACTTGATCACGTGTTAAAGCGTGTTCGTATACTTCACGCGGAAAAAGCGTATTTTCGGGTATTACTATCTCGCTCTTACGCGATCCCGATTTTCTCTTTAACTCAAACTTTTTAATAATGGTATAGTTATCGGCATCATAGATCCCGATCGCCTCGTGCTCTAGTAGTTTTTTCTTAAACCAACGTATGAATATGTGTCGCGGTTCTGGAAACTGCGGTACAGTCAAATTCCTCTTAAAGATAGTCATGAAATTATCCCATTCATTCCACGAAGGCGCTAGTAATATTATTAAACCCCCGCCTTCAACTATACCTATTAATCTACCAACATCATTTGGTTTCAGGTCCTTAGTTAAATCCATTACGAGAAACGAGAAGGTAGATCCTAAGTATTTCTCGCTTTTTTCATAAACTGCGTACTGAAATTCGGTAAACTTTGTTTCAATATTAGATTCAAAGACTTTTCTCATGAGAACAGCGTCATCGAATTCGTCATGATAAATGTATAATCCAGTGTATTTCTTTTTATCTATACGGTGTCTTTTACGTGCATAATACGTCACCGCTCTAGCAGCGAGGGCACCCAGTACTACGGGATCTTTACCCGATATGACTATTAATGCTCTAAATCTATTACCTACTAGCTCACCAACACTCTTACCATATGGTAGTAGAAAACGAGTAAAAGACGATGGTATTTCTATTGAAAAAGACACTCTTATGCACCAGTAAACACCATTAGGTACACTAGGATATTAATAGACTTTCTCTACGAATTACTCTGGCACCACCTAATCTCTTGATTTCGCGTGCTAATCGTTCATACATTTCTATGTCTTCTCTAGTTAGGCTTGGTGGCACATGCTTTAGTGCCTCTAGGAAATGCCTCATCTCCACCGGTCTTACCTTGAATTCCTCGCGTAAAGCTAATAGTGCCGCTTCTCTACAAACCGCTGCAATATCCGCACCCGTGTATCCCTCTGTTCTACGAGCTAGTTCTTCAAAATCTACATCATCAGCTAGTGGCATTTTCCTAGTATGTACTTTGAATATTTCTAGCCTAGCTTTGAAATCTGGTGGTGGTACATATATTAGTCTATCAAATCTGCCGGGTCTTAGTAGTGCTGGATCCAGTATATCCGGTCTATTCGTAGCAGCTATTACGACTACCCTACGTAATGGTTCTATACCATCCATTTCAGTTAAGAGCTGGTTAACAATTCTATCAGTTACACCCGAGTCAAATCTGCTGCCACGCGCTGGTGCTATGCTATCTATTTCGTCGAAGAATATTACAGCTGGAGCTACTTGTCTAGCACGCCTAAATATCTCACGTATTGCTTTTTCTGATTCTCCTACCCATTTGCTTAGTATTTCTGGTCCGCGTACTGCTATGAAATTAGCACCACTCTCAGTAGCAACAGCCTTAGCCAACAAAGTCTTACCAGTACCAGGAGGACCAAACAACAATATGCCTTTAGGTGTTTCAATGCCCATTTTCTCGAATACTTCGGGATGCTTCATAGGCCATTCAACAGCTTCTTTGAGTTGTTGTTTAACATCTTCTAATCCTCCAATATCACTCCAATGAACCTCTGGAACTTCTACAAATATCTCTCTTATTAGCGTAGGTTGCACATGCTTCAGCGCCTCTAAGAAATCACTCATTTTAACCTTAAGTTCTCTCAGTTTCTCTGCTGGTATAGGTTTGGATAGATCAATTTTGCCCTCTTTAATAAATCTACGCAATGCCGCCATTGCAGCTTCTTTTACTAGAGCAGCCAGGTCAGCACCGGTATATCCATGCGTTATCTCAGCTAATTTGTCTAAGTCTACGTCCTCGTCTAACGGCATGTTACGAGTATGTACTGCGAGTATCTCGCGCCTTGCTCTCTTATCTGGAGGCGGTATCTCGATTTCTCGGTCAAATCTTCCCGGCCTACGAAGAGCCGGGTCTAAGGCTTCAGGCCTATTAGTTGCACCAATTACTATAACTCTACCTCTCTCCTTTAATCCATCCATCAATGCTAGTAGTTGTGCCACAACCCTTTTCTCTACCTCACCAGTAACTTCTTCTCTCCGCGGCGCTATGCTATCGATCTCGTCAATAAATATTATAGCAGGAGCATTTTCTTCCGCTTCTTTAAATATTTCTCTAAGCCTTGCCTCAGATTCTCCATAGAATTTACTCATGATCTCTGGACCATTAATCGCTGTAAAATACGCTCCGATCTCGTTAGCTAGGGCTTTAGCTAATAACGTCTTACCTACACCTGGTGGTCCGTATAGAAGAATGCCTTTGGGAGGCTCTATTCCCAAATGTTTAAATAACTCGGGATGCTTCATTGGCAATTCTACTATTTCTCTGATCTTTTGCTTTGCCTCTTCAAGATCTCCTATATCCTCCCACGTAACGCGTGGAATCCCGCGCGCTTTCTCAATTACTTCTCTACGTACAGGTTCCGCTCTAACAACTATTTCCGTGTCTTCGGTAACGTATACACGTGTACCTGGTTCCGTACTAGTAACCACTAACTCCAAACTCATTCCAAATAATGGCACATATACTATTTCTCCACGCATAAGTGGTTTTCTCAGTAAAAAGCTCTTAACATAATCTACGAAATCCCTACCAAAAGCAATGCGTTCCGTAGGCGCTAGTACTACTTTACGGGCTGGTTCAACACTAACTTTTCTAACCTCAACATAATCGCCAACACCAACTCCAATAGCTCTACGCAGATAACCATCTATTCTTATAATATTGCGGTGTTCGTCTTCAGGATACCCGGGCCATACTTGTGCTAATACACTACCATCTCTACCAATAATCTCTATATAATCACCAACAGTAACACCAAGTGTGCTCATGACTCTCCTATTAATTCTAGCAATTTTCCTACCAACATCACGTTGTCTAGCTTCTTCTACTTTAAGCTTAACTGTTTCAACCATTACAGCAGCACCCATATTACTATCGCTATTAATGCACTAATAGTTTCGCACCAATATATTCTCTTATGAAAAGCGATAAAACGGGTTTATAGTGGAGCGATTGTATAGATCAGTGCTTTTTTGCTTTAATTTTCTCAGCATATTGTTCTGGAGTTAACAACTGGTCATACTCATCTAAGTTATCTGGTTTTATAACAAGTATCCATCCATCACCATAGGGGTCCGTATTCATAAGTTCTGGCTTCTCTAATAGTTCCTCGTTAATTTCAGTAATGAACCCACTAACTGGTGCGTAATATGGACTTGTTGCTTTTACGGAGTCTATAGCTCCTAATTCGTCACCTTTAGATACGTGTTTACCTTTTTCAGGTAGTTCTATACCAACTATATCTTTGAGTTCTTTCTGCGCATAATCCGTTATACCGACTCTTACAAGTTCTCCTTCGAGTTTAGCCCATTCATCAGTCTCGGTATATCTTCTGTCGCGTTTTATAATGTATTTATTCTTACCTATTTCAACAATAATATCCTCACTCAATATAGATACCCCCTCTTATCCACCATGCAACATTATAGTTAATAATGATATCTCGTCTTCTCTACTAATTTTAAATCCATAGTGTACTTCGAGAAAGTTCTTCCTAAACTCTATAACTTTACTCCTCACTTCTCTGGGATCGCGTTTATCAATAATAGCCATTTTCATGAACTCAGCGATTTCTCTCATATCATCTTCTTTCATACCCCATCGTGTAACCTCTTGTACACCTATTCGTATACCACTCGGATTCTTAATATCCTCGGGCTTATCCCACGGTAATAAGTTCTTGTTTACAATAATATTAGCCTCTTCTAAGGTAGAAGCTACTTTAGCACCACCACCAAGGTTTCTAACATCAAGTACTACTTGGTGACTGCGAGTGTATCCTTTATTCTCAGCAACCACTTTAAAGCCCTTCTCAGCAAGTGCTTCAGCTAATGCTTTAGCGTTCTTAACTATCTGTGAAGCATATTCCTTACCCCAGATCTTCATCTCGATACCGGTAACAGCTATAGCTGCCAGTCTGTGTAAGTGGTGATTACTAACGAACATAGGGAAAACTACTTTGCCTACCTTCTTGTAATCTTCTTCGATTCTAGTAGCTATAAGGCCTCCCTGAGGACCTGGAAACGTCTTATGTGTTGAACTAGTAATAAGATCCGCACCTTCTTTAAGCGGGTTTTCCCATTGTTTACCGATTATCAGTCCTAGGACATGTGCTACATCATGTATTACCTTAGCTCCTACACTATGAGCTATCTCCGCTATTTCTTTAGTAGGATTGGGGAACAGATATAAGCTAAAACCTAGTGTTACGAACTTGGGTTTTGTTTCCTCTAT
The DNA here is from genome assembly GCA_040514375.1 of Thermoprotei archaeon. Classification (GTDB taxonomy): domain Archaea; phylum Thermoproteota; class Thermoprotei_A; order Sulfolobales; family Desulfurococcaceae; genus QMWW01. Next base: position 22,580 of record JBEVCI010000031.1, on the reverse strand, counting down.
AATTTTACGCGCACCATCTACATCAACATTCCACTCCTCTATATCGAACGGCATATCTATTTGTTCTATTCCGAGAGCACCTAGTGTACCGTATCGTGTGTGACTAACATGAGCACCTCCCTGTACTGGTGCAACTACTGCTTTATCGCCGGGTTTAGCAAACGCTCTAAATACTGTAGCATTAGCTATTGTTCCACTAATAGGTCTTAACTCGATATAGGGCGTTTCTAGTAGTTCGCCTATTATTTTTTGAGTTTTAACTTCAAGCTCGTCAACGTATTTCAATCCCTGATAATACCTCTTGAAGGGCTTACCCTCGGCGTATCGATGCATCATATCATTTAAATACAAGAGCATAGCGAGAGGACTCATTACATTCTCGCTCGCTATAAGGTTAATACATTCGAGTTTACGCCATTTTGTATGATTAATCGTTAGCTCGTATACCTCCTTTAGATCATTATATTGCGATAAGAGTTCGTCTAACAAAATTAGCTCACCCTAGATATTATGATAAAGAGAGCACAAATATGTGTTTGTAAACGGGTGTATGAGGAATTGAAACGCTCAGTTATAATGGGATTTATAGTAAACCCGATTGCTGGTATGGGGGGTTCGGTTGGGTTAAAGGGTACTGATGGATATGCTTATTACGAGGCTATTAAGCGTGGGGCAAAACCAATAGCGCCTCGGCGTGCTCTAGAGTTCTTAAATAGTATTAGGACAAACAATTTCATTATATATACCGCTAATAAGCAAATGGGATTAGATATAGTTACTGCTTCTAAACACGCTAATAAAGTTAGTAGAGTTTTCAATAACATAGGAGCTATTACTAGCGCCGAAGATACCAAAAGAATAGCATGTGCAATGGTAGAAAACGGTATTGATATATTGGTGTTTGTGGGCGGCGATGGAACAGCTCGAGATATATACGAGGCTGTAGATGGGGCGATCCCGGTTTTAGGGGTACCTAGTGGTGTTAAAATGTATAGTGCAGTATTTGCTACTAGTCCTCGAGCAGCAGCTAGGGTATTCGAAGAATTTGTAAAAGGAAATGTGGTTATTCTTGAGAGAGAAGTTCTTGATATAGATGAAGAAGCTTTTAGGAAGGATGAGCTTCGCCTTAAGTTGTATGGATACCTAAAAGTACCTATTATCGCTGAGCTTATACAATCTAGTAAAAGCATAAGCACAGGATTGGACGAGGAAGAGAATAAGATTGCTATTGCACGCTACATAGTTGAAAATATGGAACACGATACAGTCTATATACTTGGTCCTGGCTCAACTGTTAAAGCTATAAATAAAGTACTGGGTCTGCCCGCAACACTACTGGGCGTCGATGTTATATATAATAGTAGACTAATAGCTAAAGATGTTTGGGAGAAACAACTCTTAGAAATCCTGAGTAGATATGATAGGGCTAAAATAATAGTTACACCTATTGGGGGCCAAGGATTTATACTTGGTAGGGGTAATCAACAAATAACACCACGTATCATTAAGAGAGTAGGAGTAGAAAATATCATTATTATTGCTACACGCAAAAAGATAAGCGAACTCGATGTTTTGAGAGTTGATACCGGTGATCCCGAGTTAGACAGAGAATTGTGTGGCTATCGTAGAGTATTGGTAGACTATAATACATATATAGTTAAAAAAGTCGTGTGTAGCTAACATGTATACTATATCTATTTTAATATAAAGGGGAAGTCGACTATCTTTGCTGGGTATTTCTTACCCCTAATTTCTACTTCTACTTCCTCACCTATTATAGCGTATCTCGTATCAATATAAGCTTGCGCGATACCCCTACTTAATATAGGTGAGAACCCTCCGCTTGTTACCCATCCAACTAGTATGTCCTCCACGTATACTTTGTCTCCACTACGAGGTATGACTCTGCCAGCTCTCTTCGCCATTTTAATACCGAGTCTGACCCATCTAACACCCTCGCGTCTACAAGCTCTAAGTGCTTCTTCACCTATGAATCCGTGCTTAGACCACGTGATAGCGCCCATTCCATATCTTAAACTAACTGCACAAGGATATTTCACTGGATCCTCACCATACTCGTTACCATATAGTACATACCCCATCTCGAGTCTTAGTGAATCTCTAGCAATTATACCACAAGGTTTAGCTCCTAGTTCTACTAACTTAGAGAATAGTTTCTGTATGTTGGGAGGATCAGCCCATATTTCATAGCCATCTTCGCCTGTCCACCCACTCCTACTAACCAGGTATACCGGAATATCAGAAATAGTTACGTTGAGTCCGAATTCTAGTGGTTTTAGATCAACAGCCCAATTTGCACCAAGTTTTTCCATCAATTCCGGACTCTGGGGACCTTGTAACGCTATCATAGCATACTTTTCGGTAAGATCTTCTATTTTAACCTCTAATCTCCAACTCTTTATGAGTTGTTCGAAAAGACTTAGGATCTTTATCCTAGCGGGAGCATTAACGACTACAAGCCACTCGTTCTCATTAATCCTATATAGCATTTCATCGTCACGAACACGCGCATGTTCTGTGAGAATAAGTGCTGGTCCACTCATATACATGTCTTTAACTCGGGAAAGATCCCTAGTGTAGACTCTCTGTATGAACTCTATTACATCTGAACCACGAAGAACTAAACGACCCATATGACTAACATCAAATACTCCAGCGCTATTCCTAACAGCCATATGTTCTTCTATCGAACTTGTAAACCTCATTGGAACCTCCCAATCAGCAAAATGACCAGTTTCGGCACCGAATTTCTCAACGTAGAAGTCTAAGAGAGGTATTCGAGGCACAATCTCACCTAGTAACTATATACAAACAGCGTGAATAAAACACTTAACCACGCCATTCTATACATAGTCTTAGACCCCTACAGCGTAATCAATGGTGCAATCAATGAGTCCTCATCCATGGATACCGAACTCGGCTAATGAGACAAAAAAGAGGATGCTTAAGAAGATAGGCGTAAATAGTGTTGCCGAGCTATTCTCGGATATACCGAGAGATGTTTTACTAGGACCCGATAAATGGGATAAACTTGAGATCGGTCTTGGTAAGCCTTTGTCTGAGATAGAGGCTCGCAGGTACGTTGAGAATCTACTAAATAAGAATCGCGTATTTAACCCCCCACCATTCATGGGTGGCGGGGTTTATCCACACTATGTACCCGAAGTGGTCAAGTATATTATTACTAGAGGCGAATTTCTAACAGCATATACTCCGTACCAAGCCGAAATCTCGCAAGGATTAATGCAAGCACTATTCGAATATCAATCACTAATGGCCGAACTTCTCGATATGGATGTTGTCAACGCCTCTATGTATGACGGTGCATCAGCATTAGCCGAGGCACTATTGATGAGTATGCGTGTTAATCGCGGCAGAAAAAAAGTCATTATACCACGTACTACTAACCCCTTCTATAAGGAGGTTGTTAAAACCTATCTTGAACCACATAATGCTATCATAGTAGAAGTAGACTATGAGAAGGAAACGGGACTAGTTAATATAGAGGAGCTAAAAAAGCTAGTAGATAATAACACGGCTGCCGTGTTTATTCAAAATCCGAATTTCCTTGGCTTAATAGAGGAAAATGCTCGTGAAATTGGAGAAATAGCGCACGATAAAAATGCATTATTTATTATTGGAGTAGATCCTATTTCATTGGGTCTCCTAAAACCACCAGGTGAATTAGGTGCTGATATAGCTATAGGTGAGGGACAAGGATTAGGTATCGGAATGTCGTTTGGAGGTCCTTACCTCGGCATATTTGCTGTGAAATATGATATGAAGCTTATAAGACAAATGCCTGGTAGAATAATTGGTTTAACAACAACTATAGACACCAATGAGAGGGCTTTTGCTATGATACTACAAACACGCGAACAACACATTCGTAGAGAAAAAGCAACCTCAAATATATGTACTAATGAAGCATTAACAGCTATAGCAGCTGCAGTATATTTATCGCTTTTAGGTAAAAAAGGTATCGTGGAATTAAGCGAGCTCATATACTATAGAGCTCACTACGCCTATGAGCTATTCAAGAGAAACGGATATCGTGTTGAATTATTCAATGCCGACTTCTTCAAGGAATTTCCAGTAAATTTCGACAATACCGGTTTAAAATACGAGGAAATCCACAAAAAGCTTCTCGAGAAAGGAGTTCACGGAGGACTTTACATTAGAGAGTGGTATCCAGAACTGGGAGAAACAGCTCTTTACGCTTTCACAGAACTTCATTCTGCTGAAGACATAGAGTATCTTATCAATCTCCTAAACGAAATAACCGGCAAGGGGTGATCTGGTAGTGTTTAGACAAGCTAGATGGAATGAGCCCTTAATATTCGAGCTAAGTAGCCCTGGTAAACAAGGGTTTATAGTACCTAATGTAGAGGACAAGGTAAAGAAGCTAGTGGGATCTATAAGGATTCCGCAGAAGATACTAAGAGAGAAAGAACCAGAATTACCAGAAGTTAGTGAAGTCGAGGTAATTAGACATTACACTCGATTAGCAGAGATGAGTTATGGTGTTGATAATGGTCCTGTACCTCTAGGATCCTGTACTATGAAATATAATCCCAGAATAGGATTAGCTATTTCAATGGATTATAGAATAACAGATCTACATCCGCTTCAAGACGAATCTACTGTTCAGGGATTACTCGAAATAATGTATCTTCTACAAAAATGGTTAGCAGAGATCACTGGTATGGATTACTGCTCATTACATCCCGCGGCCGGCGCTCACGGCGAATTAGCCGGTGTATTAATGATTAGAAAATATCACTTACTAAAAGGACAACTGGATCACAAGAAAGAAATAATCGTTCCAGATTCAGCACACGGTACTAATCCGGCAAGCGCGTCTATGGCAGGGTTTAGAGTAGTTGAAATACCATCGAATGATGAGGGATTAGTTGATCTAGAGGCTCTCAGGAGCGTTGTTAGCGAAAACACCGCTGGTTTAATGATTACTAATCCAAATACACTTGGCTTATTTGAGGAAAACATACTAGAGATCTCCAGATTGATTCATAGCGTTGACGGATTACTTTACTATGATGGAGCTAACTTAAATGGTTTGATGGGTTATGCTAGACCAGGTGATATGGGTTTCGATATAGCTCACTTAAACATACACAAAACATTCGGTTCGCCACATGGTGGTGGTGGACCTGGAGCAGGCCCTGTTTGTGTCAAAGACCGGATAATCGATCCGGATAAGGGGATCTCGCTCAAGGACTTATTGCCAGGATATATTGTAGTTTATGATGAGGAAAATAACATGTATAGACTCGTAAAACCACGTTATAGTATTGGTTTATTAAAGTCCTTCTTTGGTAACGTTATTCCCCTGGTATGGGGATTCGTATACATATTAATGCTAGGAGCAAAGGGTCTACGTGAAGTCACAGAACAAGCTGTAATCAATACTAATTACTTTAAGAAGCTAATAGAAGGAGTTAAAGGATATAGCTTAAGCCGCGGCCCCAATAGGTGGAGAAAGCACGAGATCGTTATTAGTGCCGAAGAAATGGCTACTGAAACAGGCGTTACCGCCGAGGATATTGCCAAGGGATTACTTGATAGGGGATTCTATGCTCCCACCATATACTTTCCGCTAATAGTCAAAGAAGCACTAATGATCGAGTTTACGGAGAGCGAAACAATAGATAACATTGAAGAATACGCAAAAGCGCTTAAGGAGATAAGCGATATAGCATATAAAAACCCCGATAAACCAAAGAAGTGGCCCCAAAACACTAGCGTATCACGCATAGATAATGTTAAAGCAAATCACCCCAGAACCCTTGCGCCTACATGGAGAATCTACATTAAGAGAATGCATGGCGAGCTAGAATGAAGTATAACGTCATCGTTATAGGTGGGGGCGTCGGCGGATATCCCGCAGCTATACAATTAGCACGAGCAGGCTACAAAGTAGCATTAGTCGAAGAACACCTGATCGGAGGCGAGTGTACAAACTACGGTTGTGTACCGAGTAAGGCGATGTACAGTATTGCTGAAGCAATTAATAATTTGAGAAAAATTAATGCCGACATACACTTTAACTGGAAAGACGTTGTTAAATGGACGAAAGAAGTAGTAAATTCTACGCGCGAAAACTTAGAATACCTTCTTGAAAATTATGGTGTAACAATCTATAAGGGCAAGGCATTATTCAAAAATGATAAAGTGATAGTTAACAATCTCGAGCTAAAGTATGATAAGCTAGTATTAGCTTTAGGTACAAATCCAAGACCCTTACCCGGTATAGATTTTGATGAGAAGCTCGTAATAAGCAATAGAAACGTCTTCTATTTAGACGAAAAGCCGGAGTCTATGCTTATAATCGGAGGCGGCGTAATTGGGGTTGAGCTTGCAAATATCTTTGCATCTATGGGTACTCAAGTGATATTAGTAGAAGCATTAGAGCACATACTCCCATTCCTAGATCGCGACGTGGCTATAGCGCTTAAGAGATATCTAGTTGACAAAGGCGTTGTAGTATATGAAAAAACAACAGCCAGGACTATCGATAGACAAAACAACGGCGTGACTGTAAAGCTAAGTAACGAGAAAACCTATAGTGTTAGTAACGTATTAGTTTCCATAGGGCGTGTACCTCGAACCACCGGCGTTGGTCTCAGGAACATCGATGTCAAAACAGATGATAAAGGATTCATAATAGTTAATAATCGATATCAAACAAGTAATCCACGGATATATGCCGTAGGAGATGTTATTGGGGGTCCTCTCTTAGCTCACAAAGCTATTATTGAAAGCCTTCTTGTCGCGGAAGAAATACGCGGATCCGAAATTAATAGGTTAGATTATAGACTTGTTCCTGTAACGATATTTAGCGGATTAGAGATCTCGTATATAGGTTATATTGAGAAGGAATTACAGAGTAATGGCATTAGGTATCAGAAGTATAAGTTACCGATTTCGTCTTTACCCGTTGTAAAGATAAAAGACTCGAAATATTCATTTGTAAAAATACTCGTGGATAGAGATAATCCTGTTAGAGTATATGGTATACAGATAGTAGCACCTAGAGCATCAGAAGCAATAGCTACTGCGATACCCATTATACTAGGAGACTACACGCTAAGAAGAATCGCTAAAACACCTATACCGCACCTAACTATAGCTGAAATACTTAGAGATCTCGCTGAATATGTACTTGGCGAACCGATTCATTATCTAATCAAAAAATAGTTGGTTTTTCACCTAAGATCTACTACTATTTTACAATCCTTAACCTCGGTGAGAAGCTCAAACGACACTATACCAGTATAACCACTAAGATCTATTAAGTCTTTACCGCTTTTAGTCTTTACAGTGGTATTTCCAAGATATTGTGGTGGTAATGAGAAAACGTATTCGTGTATTCTCATCTCTATGTCTTTACTTGAGTATACTACTAATCTAGGCTTTCTATATCCATGTAATGGTATTCCTCCAAACAGCTTACCTTTACCCAAACAACTGTATGGAGTTATTATACTCAGTGCTTGCGGATTACTAATTGGAGAGCTTGGATCTACAACCGCAAAGCCTCTATAGCCCTAATCATATGGAGATGCATCATACCTATCGGTGTTAGCTATTGTGTTAGTAGCTAGTAGAAGTTTATCGCCAACAAACTCTATACTAGTAATTCTGGCTCCAAATACACCTAATATCTGTATTATTGGAAGCACCACATAAAGTAGCATCGTCGGTATATATATGTTTTTGGTAATCGGTTTCTCGCTATAGTGTATAATATCGTGAACATAAGCATTATACGCTGTAACTATTCCTCCACCATATGGTATAGCATTAACCCGCAATGGCGAATATTGTGTACATGGTATATCAAACAGCCTAACAAAGTAATGCTCATTATTAATCGGATCGGATACTATTGCACCACCTCTAACAAATACTAGCAGTCTACCTTCGAGAGAAGCAACGGGTCCTACCAGGGGGTCCGGGATGTTTTTCTTAGAATCAATAACCGTAAGCTCTGGTTTTTCTATAATAATATGCTTATCACCTATTAGATCAACACATTCTATACCCTCAAATCCATGTGGATACCTGTGTACGGCAAGACACGCATACTCTAGATGCAGAGAGCCTTTTAATGCTGGCTTATCTAGGATTTTCTTTGCTTTTCCCGTTTTACGATCTAACACATAAACTCCAAGATTATAATGCCCATCAGCTCTAGCAAGTAGTAATTCGTCTCGATAGGGGTTATATATTATTTCGGATACTTCTCCGACCCATTTTTCGGGATCTCTTAAACTTTCTTTCCATAACAATTTAACGCTATTGTTGCTTATATCATACTCGTGTACATGACTATACTTGTTCCTAAAATCGATCGTGACGCCTTTTACCCCTCTACCCCTGTAAATGGCTGGTGCATGTACCCATCCACCAAAGTATATCTTATCATCAACTACATCTACAGCGTTATAGGTATCTCCACCCGGAGTCGGGAGAGGACCTACTTTATCAAATTCGTAGACTAGTTTAGTACCATCGTTTCCTATGAAATAAGCCTCAACTTCAAAAGCAAGTGTATAGTACTCCCTTATAGTATTTTAAACCAAAGACCCCGCCACTACCCCATTCAGGGCCATATCGCGGAGGATGTACATATAAGTCAGTGAATATGGACATGACAATACATCTCCGCATAGTTTTTCTCGTATAAGATAATTCTAATATAATTTTAATCTGAAGCATTTATAACCGAGTTTGACTATTTGCTATTATAGCGTTACAAACGTAAAGGTGGAGATTATATGAGTAAGACCTATGCTACACTAGGTGACTTAAAACCCGGTAATTTCATAATTATAGACAACGAACCATGCAAAATTGTTGAGATGAGTAAGGCTAAAACCGGTAAACACGGTAGTGCTAAAGCTCATGTAGTTGCTATAGGGTTGTTTAGCAACAGCAAGAAAACACTAGTTGCACCAGTTGATCAAAGGGTTGAAATACCTATTATTGAAAAGAGAGTCGGGCAGATCATTGCCGATACTGGGACCGCTTTCCAAGTAATGGATCTAGAAACCTATGAAACCTTCGAAATCGAGAAAGAATATGCTGATGAAAAAATAAGAGATAAGCTACAACCTGGAGTAGAAGTTGAATACTGGGTTGTAATGGGTAAAAGGCTAATAATTAGAACACGCTAAAGATTCTCTGGAATGAATGGTGGTTTTTCACCTAATCCTATAATAGGTATTGAAAGGCCGGGTTTCGGTATTTTAGAGAATTCTATTTTCTCGGCATCACTAGATACTATTATGTAATTAGCATTAAGCAGTGAATGAGCCTCCTCACCACTACACGAATAATAATAGAATACCGGCAATCCGTAGAGCTTATAGTAATCTCTAAATATTCCTAGTATTCCCACAACAACTCTTTCATTTTCTCTATATCTTAATATATACGTAGTCGACTGTGGTGTTGAAATAGCTAGTGCTAATCTAATTAGATCATTTAAACTAGACATTCTGATGGGAATAACTTTGTCTATTTCCAATGCTAACGCCCCGGCGTAAAAATTGTTTATATATCATGGTTACTATCCTACGATATTGTTCAAAGTTATTAAAAACATTCTCCTGCTTAAGCTTATCCCGAGGAATCATAATAACTGCCTGTTTATCTCTGCTATACTTATACAATAGGCGTCCATTCTCGAAGATCAGCGTTGGTGTAGAAACATATAGTTTCTTCTTTATATAATAAATAGCGCCAGGCACTATAACTTTACACTTGCATATAATTGATATTATTCGTGAAAGCTCTCTATAAGCACCATATTTATCCGGAGAGAAGGCTGAGACAATAAAGTCTGATAAGAACGAATACATACGACTAAGTTCTAGATACTCGTGCTCCTCGTCTAGAAGAACTGCAAATGATAAATCAATATTATCCTTTCTAAATACTGTTAATTCTGAGCCTCTATTAATACCATCATCATTACTTTCTCTATTTAGTACGAGTTTCCTATGCGATATACTATCGGGTTCTTGACCACTATTAAATAGTATTGCTGAGAAATATTTTCTAGACCCCGCACGCTCATAAACGCCTGGTAATAAGATTGGCACTCCATAGTTTTTAGCTAAAGCTAGCAAACTCTTATAGTACCAGCTATTACGTGAAATATACAGCGAGCATGTGCTACCATGCTTACTAGTTGCATATTCATCTACTTTATCTACTAAACCATAAAGCGCTTTATAAGGAAGTATAGCCATCGCTATATCAAAGCTACTAATATACATGATCACTTTTCGTATTATATCCATATTTCTCTTAAGACTACCACTATAGAGTCCTAAGTGTGCAACACCTATGAAGGACTTATCAAGTGCTGATTTAGTTCCAAACGGGTATACAATCTCTATGTTCTAAGCCCCACAGTATTCTTTCCACATACTCTCCAATACATTATTAACTTCTAAGTTCTCTATGACTTTCTCACGTAACTCGTTAAATATGTTGTGTAGAACCTCTTGATAATCTCTCTTACCTTCTTCTATTTCTTTCATTTCCTTCTCGAGTTTTCTAGTAACATCAACACTAACTACATCACTATAGTACTTAGTCAACTCGCTGTAGATTAGCTTACCACGCTCCGTCGGCATTAGCGCCTTTTGTTTACCAACTACTTCGACATATCTTCTATTTATAATAGTTTGAATTATCTTAGCATAAGTACTGGGACGGCCAATTTCTTGGGTTTTCATCCATTTTATCACATCATGGAATCTAGCTAATGGAGGTCTTATAGTTCTAATATCAATTACCCGATACTTTCCACTTACTACCCTCGGCTCTACAACAATATATCCTGTATATACTTCTGTGAATCCCTTATACAATATATCAACTATTCTATCAAGTTTTTGTTCAAAACCATTTACTTTAACGATGATTGACTGCTTCAATACCCTAGCTGGAGCCATTTGACTAGCGATAAATCTCTCAAATATAAGCCTATATACTTCATAGTGTTGTCTCGTAAGAGGTTTTGCTAGAACCAATACTCCCTCTCTAACAAGCTCCCTTAACCTATCCGGATCAATGGGTCGCGTAGGTCGTATAGCTTCATGTGCGCCTCCGACACCCCACGTACGGGGTTTGAAATACTCCTGGTACTTTTCACCATATTTCTCTTCAAGATAAGCCTTAGCAATAGCTATTCCAGTATCACTGACTCTCGTACTATCCGTTCTGTGATAAGTTATAAGACCTAACTCGAATAAGTCTTGAGCTATTTCCATAGTCCTAGTAGTCGATAAGCCCAACCTGATAGAAGCTTCTTCAAGTAGCATATCAGTAGTAAACGGCGGTGGCGGATTAACTACCTCTTCGCTCTCTCCTATAACCTCTACCTCGACTAGATACTCTCTACCACTATCGAGTTCTTCCTTAATTCGTTCATAAATAGCCCGATTAACCTCAACTTGTAGCTTTGCACCATTCACTCCAACTATTATGTAGTATTTCCAATTATTGGGATCCTTTTGTTCCTCGAATCTCTTAATAATATATCCGAGAACCGGTGTCTGCACACGACCAGCACTTAGATTTCTATTTTCTTCACAACAATGGGGTATCTCACTTAGTTTTTCTAAGTACTCATCAATACTTTTAACTCCACTTATAAATACAACATTGTTCTTATGGAGTTTTGCAAGATTTGAATGCAGTTCTTCGAAACAATACTTTGTCCAGAAATATTTCTGCGCAATACTAGATAAAGCGAAGCCAAGCCAGCGATCCTCAACTCTGCGTACAATTTGTGCTTCGACAAGCTTCATGTTAAATTCTCTCGGATTCCTAATAGCGTTTAAAATTGCTCTACGCGTTACCTCGTGAAACTCTACTCTTCTGATACTCTTAGCATAGGGTTCTAGTAATACTTTGAGATCCCATCCAATTTTTTCTCCTTCGGTATCCGGGTCTGTACCTATTAATACGACATCAACTTCGCTGGCTAAATCTTGCAGCATCCGTATTATATCTATTTTCCGAGAAACGTTTGTAGAACCACATCGAGGACACCTAAGTATCCCTTCTACTGGTTCTTGTGTAAATTGATGTCCACAATCATTACATTTCTTTATATCGGTATATACTGGGATAAAGAGCCCATTATTGTATTTAACACCATAGTTATACACACCGGTATCGACCGCTAAGTCATATACGTGTCCTATACTCGCTATAATTGTTATAACATAGTCACCACTCGTTACATCGTATGCTAATAATCCCTTATCGAGTACCCTTATAGATGGTTTACCGAAGAAACTAGCTATGGTTTTAGCTTTATTAGGCGATTCAACAATCAGAAGTGCTGATTTAGTTAGTTCGATTGCTTTCTCAACTGTTATCTCTCCACTTAGTATCTTCTTGACTCTTTTCCTTTCCTCAGTTATTTCTTCAACCAGCTTTTCCAGCTCGATCTCGCTGAGAGGCTTCATAGTGAAATCTTCGAATAACCATTTCATACGCTTTATTAATCCGTTCAATAACCTCTTATCATCAGCTATAACGATAGACAATCCCTTGGTTATGCCGCCTGGGTATAATCTAGAAGTTCTACCGCTAGCTTGTACATACGTTGCAACATCCGGGATCAATATGTAATCTTTACCATTTTCCCTAACTAACGCTATATCTCCACGCTCTCTGAGTTTCTCCCATATGTCTTTTCGCGATAATAAGCTACGAGCTTTCTCTAAAGCTTGGATCAGCAAGTCGAGAAGTGGTGATTCTTCAACAGGCTCTCCTTTTAGTTTCTTTTCAAGGTCCTCTCTCAGCTTAGTAAGTGCTCCTTGGCTTAATCTTCTCAGCCTTAAACTTAACCTACCCAGAAGTAACTCCAATTCCCTTTTCTCATCGCCTTCTACAGCGTCTCTCAGAATTGATAATATTCTAATTATATCAAATGGTCTAGGAGCTTCTAATTTGGAGCTAAATTTGTGTCTAGGTACACCGGTGAATATAGCATATTTGATCCTATCTGGAAGATCTAGCCCTCTAACAATTACGCCATAGTACGTTGCAACACCAATTAATACGTCTAGTTCTCCTTTTGCATATTTATCGAGTAGGTCAACAGGTTTTCCAGCATAGAAGGCCTCAGCCTTGATCCCCCTATCTTTCAGTATATTAGCTATCTTTTCAGCATACTCTACACCTTTATCAAGTGGTACAAATACGAGTCCTCCATCACCGAGTTTCTTAACGAGCGATAATACGGTATTTTCAATACCATTTATCGGTTCTATATACGTATCAACGATATTTCTAATAGCTTCTGCACGTGAACCTACTTCGAAACCTAATAATACCCTAAATAACTTAGGATATATTCCACGTGGTCTACCCGTAGCACTAGATACTATTACTATGGTTTCTATCTTAGACTTGATCTCCTCTAATCTAGTTCTATATTCTTCGAGTTTCTTTCTAATAGCTTCTTTTTCTTCCTCGCTTGATGCTCTAGCGAGAGTTGATAATAGGCGTGGCTGTTCCCTAACGTATTCCAGCGCGTATTTTATCTCCTCGTCTCTTAATCCTAAGATTTTAAACAGAATTTGAATCGCTTTACCACTTCTTAAAATAGCGTCAACATCATCCATAACTATTAATTTAAATTTTTTACCAAGTAATTTATCATAGTGTTTGTGCATATACATGTTAGTCGTTAATAATATGTTAAAATTACCTTCTTCAACATGTTTTGTGTATTCTTCTCTTTTAACTTTACTTAGTTTTCCATGAATAGCAATAATTGATACGCAACTTTTACTTCCTATTTCCTCGTCACTACATACATTAAGACCTGCTCTTCTAGCTAGTGTTACTAGTTTATTATATGCTTGTAGTAGCAGAGGTGTGGTAGGAAATACTAGGTATATCTTAGTGCTTCTATCCTTGCTGACTAGGTATAATGATGCTATGAGAGCAAACATTGTTTTACCCATACCAGTTGGAGCAACTATGCTGAATGACTTAGCCTTTAATAATCTAATAGCCCATGTGCGTTGCGCACTCCACGGTTTATAGCCTCCTGTCGCCTTAGCAAAAAATTCTTCGAACTCTTTCACTGTTTTTAACATATTGTAAAGTTTTGCTAACTTACCATTCCTCTTAGCGTGTTCCTCGAGGTGATTATAATACGTTTCAACAATACTATAATAGTCTTTATTCTTGATCTCCCTTACTATTTTCCTAAACTTATTTTCTCGTAAACACTTAGGACACGGTGCTTTGTAGACTAGTCTATCATCGCCTATTTCTCCATCACAGTTAGGGCATGCATACCTATAGATGCCGTGTATTAAAAATTTCTCCATACCGTGTCAACCGGTAAAAAACTACTATTCCAACTAGTTATTAGGTTTTACCTTCTCAATGTAACAGTTTTATCATGGTGAATTATTATACCTTTATCTGTTATCTCGAATGGATGCCTCCTCATACTATGGGCTGTACCACGCATTTTCCATACAATAATGCTTCTAACTAACTCGCCATTAATCTCATCTAAATCAAGCCTAACAATACCATCAGCAGCATGCTCTACGCCAGGCCCTCCAAATCCCCTCTCTGTAACCGATACTTGTGATATTAGTATCGATGTTGTTCCAAGACCCGAGAGTACTCTCTTTAACTGAAGTACTACACCACGCGCTACCGAAGGCTTAGTTAGATAAAGTGTCGATACAGAATCTATAACTACCCTGGCAGCACCGGTATCTCTAATAGCTTGTTTAAGAATATCAACTAATTCACCAACATCCTCGGGATCTCTAACAACGTATTTCTCTCTCTTAGCCGCTTCACCTATACCACTCGTAAATGCATCAACAATAGCAAACACCCCCTGTTGCTCGAATTGCCTAACATCCCAACCGAATTGTCTCATATTAATTCTAACTTGAACAGGGTGCTCCTCTAACGCTACAAATACTCCGGGTTCACCCATTTGTAACCCGTTCCATAGATACTGCATACCAAAGATAGACTTTCCAGTACCGGGACCGCCACTCAGTAACACTACGTTTCTCTTAGGAATACCGCCGCCAACGATCTCGTCGAATCCAGGTATACCTGTTTTAACCCGCTCGACCATACATCTCACCTAAATATAACTAGATTATTGTAACTAGGTAATAAAGATATGATCAAATAATGAATCATAAGCCGCAAATATGCTTCGTACTTATTTCATTACTATATAATGGTAGCTTTGAGGCAAGATCTGTGATAGTGAGAAGTGGGCCCGCGGGGATTTGAACCCCGGACCTCCGCCTGTCCGAACCCTTTCAACGAGCTCGTCAGGGCGGCGTCCTAGGCCAGGCTAGACGACGGGCCCTTATACCATGAATAACTAGTTATAAGTTGGTGTTTTATAAGTCTTAACACTCTCTTACTCTATTTGATACGGTATGATATAGGAGCTTTATCTAGTAATCAAGATGTTTAGATACGTGGAAGAATTTTATGTGATTATTAAAAGTTAGTGGTGGGCCCGGGGGGATTTGAACCCCCGACCTACGGGTTGCTCCTCCAGATCCATCTCATCCCCTAAAAGGGTCGACCAACCCGTAGACGCAGATCTGGAGCCCGCCGCTCTACCTGGCTGAGCTACGGGCCCACCACCGCTCATTCCTAGGTATCTATTTCTCTACAGGGGTTGATATAAGTTTTATTGCTATGATATTACTATATAAAATAACATGGGAATAGCCCCGATGACGGGAGAACCCGGGTTTAAATATTTCTGAGTATCGCGATGGTGATAAGGCCCGCATTCGAGGGGGTTACCGAGTTTATATTCTTTGTCTCCAGAGTTCCCTCATTCTTCTACGCTTCAACATATATGTTTCTCTCTCAATATACCTATACACAGTACTATGCTTCCTTCCCTCGATAAGAAGCTCGATCGCTGTTTTAGCTATATTTGCTGATTCGTAATCTCCGATTATAGCTACATATGTATCGTATACTGAGATATATGTTCCGGTCATTTCTTCTAATACCCTGCGGGCTCTACCGCCCTCACCTATTATCCTACCAAGTACTCTCTGTAAGTGGTTCGGCTTATCTCCAACGTATTGCTTAAGATCTATAACTATTAATATCTGATCCTCGTCTAACAATCTAAAAGCCCTCTCCGGGCTAAATCCATACGCTATAGCTCTAACAATATCCCTAGCTTTCATAAGTTCTAGTGCTGTAGTAGCTGGTGATGCCGGCTCTATTATAACAGTTCCAGTTCTAGAGTCTACTGTAATATTCGTCCTAGTCCTTCTCATAATTTCCTCTTTAACCCTACCTCCCTGTCCTATAAGAACGCCTATTCTATCTAGCGGTACTTTCTCGTATAGCTTAGTGACACCTGGTATTAATCGCCCCTTCTCTTCTCCAGACAAGGTTTAAGCCTCTCGATAATTTTATCGTTATCGACTATTTTATCTAAACCAGCTTCATCTCTAAAAAACCTATTAATATTCTCTACATCCCTAACTAAGAACTCGTATGCACTTGGATGGTCAAGATCTACCGCTTGACTAACATCTATTATAGCTATATCGATATCGGGTTTAACTACTACATTATACTCGGATAGATCTCCATGCACGAGCTTTGCCCTACATACAATTTTTTCTATCTCATCTAAAATTAAGTTATAGATCCTGAGCAGATCCTCGTATTCTAAGTCTTTATAAACCTCTATTAACAGGGGATATCTCTTACCCTCTTCACCGAGAAACTCCATTACAAGGACATTATTCATAAAAGCTATAGGCTTAGGGACTTTGACGCCGGCTTCGTACATTCTCTTTAAGTTTCTGAACTCTTTCCTAGTCCACATGTAGATAAGCTTACGTGTATCACTTGGTTTAAATCCCTCAAACCTAGGATCTCCGATAATATACTTTAATATACCTTTGCGAAAAACAGCTGTTGCAACTAAATATATTTTCACCGCTAAGTATTCGTTGTTATAACCATACGCTAAATAAACCCTAGACTCTTTACCGGCACTAATAACACCGTTCATTCTACGAATAATTCTTTTCCGCATGAGTGTATAGAGAGTCATAAGTGTTGAGGAATCAAAAACCTCTTCAACGGTCTCGAATAGATCTTTATCCTTTATTCGTTTAAGGCTTTTCCTACTCTCATAGTATTCAAAATCCTCATTAAACATGCACTTACCCATTAGATGTACTCGCTCAAAGCATCTAAGAACTCTTTAGGTATTATATTCTTCTCTAGAAGTTTAGCAACTTCGCTCCTACTATATTTATGAATAACCTCGCCCCTATCTGGAGAAAAATCCCATATACCTACTAGTATAATGTCTCCCTCACTAATCCATACTCTTCTCCTCATTTTACCAGGAATTCTAATCTTACGATCAATCCCATCAAGACACTTAGCAATTAAGAAGTCTCCACCAAGATGTCTTATAACACCACATATTACAGTTCCTTCTCCTGGAAGTGGTGGTTCTTTACTAGATTCTTCTTCACCACGTTTTTTCTTAGGCACTCTCTACACCTGGTTTGACTGCTATATACTCTTTATCATTATACTTGACTATATATACAATTGCCCCTTCTTTAATATCAATACCTTTATACGGAAATTCCTTAATTTCTCCAGTTTTTTCATCAAGTAAATATAGCGTAGTGCTATCGCGTGCTATAACTCTATATGCTTTATAATAATAGAGATTGCCCGGTTTCTTGAGTATACCCTTCCAGTAAGACTCGTAGTCAATTCTATACATATTGCCAGTACTTAGATCCTTTAACAGTATACCGTTGTGACCTATATTCTTAATTATAGCTGGCTCTCCTTTATAGAGTACCAAATCTCCAACTGATATTGAGGGAAGCCTAATGGATATAGTTGTAATTCCCTTCCACCTACCCTTTCTCGGATCGTATCTCGTTGGCTTGAAGGACTCTATAATTTTTGCGCCAGTGATCTTCACTACTTCATGTGCTATCTTCTTAGCAATATTAACAGAGTATACCTTAATGTCTAGACCATATTTATTTTCTTTAATTTCTACAACCTCTTCCGCTACTCCAGGCTCACTTAAAATATCCATAATTGTCTTCTTCTCGCTATCAGATAATCCTCCTCTTTCACTCCTCACTTGGATAAGCGCTTTGTGAATCTTACCAGCTCTGGCGATATCTCGTGGACAAACCCTTTTATTAAGGACAAACTCTATATTCTCGATCACTTCGCGGTGAATATTATTGTTAAATACTACTAATAGTTTTACTCGAACGCTATACCTGTTTTTATATACTTTTATAGGTCTTTCCACGACTTCGGCATCGAGTATTGTGATAAAACGTGTATCAACGTACTTATCGTTCACACTCAATAATACTCTTCTAATGACTTCTTCTAGAGATAGTGGTTTTTGCCATTCACTACCGAATAGCCAAGAACCACACTTAGGACAGATCGTTATTTCTAGAACTGGTTTTTCCTTGAATAGTCCTCGATTCTTTAAATAACAGTCTATACAATAGCTTAATTCTCTAATGTATTCTTCATCGTTTACTCTACGTCCACATACAACACAGTATCTAGTCATGTTTTCTCCCAATTACTTAAGCATAATTATCTGTGCGTGTTTCTCGCCACTAATCTCTATAACCGATTCTTTGAGAATGATACCCTCTTTTATAGCTGCCTCAACAATTTTATTACCAATAAGATTAGCTATAGTTGCTTTCCTAATATCTTCTAGCGCTTCATCAATGCTTTTTAGACTACCTCCGTAGAACGTCGGATCTACATAGAAGTTTATGTTTTTCTCGTCATCGATTAGAATCTTACCTAGCAACTCCCTATCACAAACTGCAACTACTATGTCGCTATTACGCTCAAATACTTTTACATATACTTGTTCTTTAGACATATCGGTATACACTCTCACGCAGATGCTCTAATACTAATACCTTATTTATATTTATGTTTTAAAGGAGGGTATAGACACTAATATATCTTAAATCGGAATAGCTACCGCATTAAAAGGCCTCAAGAGTTGTCTCAGCACCACATGCTTCACACTTTAGAACAAATACTTTACCCCTCTTAATGAGCTTTGTATCCTTGCTACCACATGTTGGGCATATCACATATTTGTTAGTAAACATTTCAACGAGCTTATTCAATACGTGTACGCTAAACTTACCTTGTAGCACGAGTTGTCCGGATTCGTTTAAATATGCTGGAGCACCTAGTTCTTTTACCAAGTATTGCTGTAGTATCTTCGGCTCTCTATTAAGAGTGTCTACAATATCTTTAAAATTGAGTATTACAGTTTTGCCGCCAACAACCATCAATTCAACCCTAGGTATTTGAAAAGATTTTGCAGGACCGCCTCTTGCTGGTAGTTTCGAATAAGCTCTCTCCAATAATTCCTCATAACTATATTCTCGAACGCGCTTAGGCATGGAACCAGCACCACAACCTCTGGATAACTTGCTAAGTGTATATTGTAGAGTGAGCTATAATAAACTCTATGCTAGACACGATAAGAAAGGGGTATCACGATATGAAAGTATACATCGAGACATACGGATGCGCATTAAATAGAGGAGACGAGTATATAATGAAGACAGTACTACGAGAAAGGGGACACGAGATAGTTAATAGTGTTGATAAAGCAGATGTAATAATTATTAATACATGCACAGTTAGATACGATACCGAAACTAAAATGGTTAAGAGAATAAGAGAACTACGTGAAATAACGAATAAAACCGGCAAGAAACTAGTAGTTGCGGGTTGTATGGCTGCCGCACAGCCATATAAAATCCACTTAATAGCTCCCGAAGCTAGTATGGTATCACCACAGAATAGCAGTAGTATATGGATAGCTGTAGAAGCCGACAAACCGGTCTATCTCTTAAAGGGGGAGAGAAGACGCGATATTATTGGAACTTATGTAGATAAGCAAATAGCTTATATACCGATACAGGATGGGTGTTTAGGTAATTGTAGTTTCTGTATAACGAAATATGCTAGAAAGAAACTAGTGAGTTACCCAATAGAACTTGTACGTAAAGCGGTAGAAAACGCCGTTAAAAACAATGTGGTTGAAGTCGAGATAACTGGTCAAGATGTTGCATCCTATGGATTAGACCTGTACGGTAGACAAGCGTTACCGGATTTACTCAATGTCCTTGAAGAGATAAAGGGTAATTTCATGATTAGAATCGGTATGATGAACCCAGATACTTTAATGAATATTCTAGACGACTTACTCAATATAGTGAGGTCTAGCAAGAAGATCTACAGGTTTTTCCACATACCCTTACAGAGCGGTAGTAATAAGGTTCTAAAAATCATGAGAAGAAAATACACGGTAGAAGATTACATAGCAATCGTTAAAGAAATCAAGAAGAAAATACCGGAAGCTAGCATAGCAACAGATGTAATAGTTGGTCATCCTGGAGAAGACGAAGAAGACTTTGAAAATACCCTAAAGATCATAAGAGAACTAGTGTTCGAGAGGATACATCCGGCAGTATATAGTATTAGACCTAATACCTACTCGGCTAGATTACAACAGGTTCCTAGCAAGGTTAAAAAAGATCGTATGCTACGCCTTCTTAGAGTTATTGAAGAAGTAGGTTATAGAGTAAGAGAGCCTTATATTGGGTCTATTCAACCCGTATTTATAACGGAATATACCAACACCTGGATCGGACGATTAATAAATTACATACCAGTAATTATCACTAAGAGTAAACGTATGCTTAGATTTGGAGAATGGGTTAATGTAAAAATAACTAGTGCGACTTATTATGATCTAAGGGGAGAATCAATCTAGACCGGCTCTATTATTTCTATTATAGGGTTATACTTATTCAACGTCTCATTAATTTTCCTAATAAAATCAACAAGATCACTTATTCTAACAGGCGTGGTTGGCGGATATAGTGTTAATCTAAAAACTATTTTGTTGAGACCCATACTTTCGATAGATACTCTACGCTCATCTATGCGGAAAATCTTTGATTCTAATTCCTTAATGGCTTTAATCGCGTTTTCCAGAACCACGGATGGGCTTTCATTAAATCCTTCCAAGCGTATTCTTAGCGTAATAGATGGAAGATAGTCTTTCAATACAGCATTTAGTAATAATGAATTAGATACGTACACTTTTTTACCATAAACATCCTCTATAGTTGTATTCAGTAACTCTATATTTACTATCCTGCCGAAGACTGGTCTGGAATGGTGCGGAAAATAGATCTCGAAGGTTTTACCACGAAGATGTCTAAGTAATTGTAAGTTAACATATGCTAGAAATTCTCTTAACTCATAGTAGAATATAAAGAACCCAAATACCGCTATTAATGTAACAGCAATAGCTACTTCGTAAGGTGTTGCAATAAGTCTTAGCACGGATACCACTATAATAAAGAAAACGACAACGTCTATCGCCTTAATTATAGTTGCACGAATAGCTATTGTAATAGTTCCTCTCTCTGCGAGCGAGTACAATATTCTCCCGAGTATGAACCTAAATAGGAGAACAGCAAAGATCGTTATCAGAGTTGGCTGTAGCATCTCAATAATCGTTTCAAACGTATCTAGCTGAACCAAAGCATTTACCCTTTGAAATAGCTCTCTATATTATCCAGCTTAGATAAAACTATTAACTGATAACCAGCTTTAAGCTCTAACTCCGGATCCGGAGGTTTAAACCCCTCTCCATCAAACACTAGTATTATGTTAGTATCCTCGGGTAATTCTAGCCTACCGATCTTAACGCCATT
This sequence comes from Thermoprotei archaeon, assembly GCA_040514375.1. Classification (GTDB taxonomy): domain Archaea; phylum Thermoproteota; class Thermoprotei_A; order Sulfolobales; family Desulfurococcaceae; genus QMWW01. The sequence continues at coordinate 687 of JBEVCI010000031.1, read as the reverse complement.
TACTATGTCATTCTCGGTAACAGTAATAACATATAATTTATACTCCTCCTTTTTATTACCGCTACCAAGCTGTATGGCAGCTAATTCTAACGCGCTGATCATAGCATCTATATAATTTTTGATAGTGGAAGCTACAATCGATGGCTGCGATATTGGCATTCCAAGCCCAAGGGATCTTATGAGTTCAGCTATTTTCTTATTAGTTACACGTGCTATTCTATATGGAACTTCATATATCTTTGCAATAGCTAATACGAGTAAATTTACCTCATCATTACTCGTTAACGCTATAACCATGTCTATCTGATCAAGTTTTATATCAGAGGTATACAGGGAAATATCTGTTGCATCTTTACCAATAACATATACATCAAACTTACTCATCAATTCCTGTCTACGCTCTGGATCCTTCTCAACAACATAAACTTGATGCTTCTTAGGATCAATCTGATTTAGTAGTTCCTCGGCTACCTTACCGCCCCCAACTAATAGAATTTTCAAAATGAGCACCCATACCACAATATGCATTACTATCTGTTTCCAACAATACTATATAGCAATAAAAGTTTATCTAATTACCCTTAAAAGCCTTCTACCACCAATAAAGCCTATTACCAAGAATAAGTGAACATATTCTATTCTACCCAATAACATCAAAGCCATTATAACTATTTTAACAAGTAATGG
>JBEVCI010000030.1:0-9924 GCA_040514375.1 Thermoprotei archaeon | reverse complement strand
CTAATTTCCCACTTTACTGGTGAAAAAGATTAAATCCCACTAAAGACAAGACAATAAATAGCTAGTAAGTAAACACTAACAAGTCCATTATAAACGATCAGCTATTTTATCAGCTTAGGGATGATAAATAATGCCACGCAGACTCACTGAACTCGATAGGAAGGTGTTTGAATATCTTCTAAAGAAAGGTGATAATGGTGTTCCTCAAAACGTATTATGGAAAGAATTGGGATTAACGAGTAGGGATGCATCAAGATCTCTAAAAAAGCTTGAGGAAATGGGATACGTTAAGAGAGAACCAATAGTTGTTAATGGTAGGAGAACTTATCGCGTTATTCCTTTAAAGAAATCTATAGAAGAGCTCGAAGAGAAGAAGGAGATCATAGTGAAGCCTATTTTATCTCTCGATGGTTTTACTATGATCCCGTGTATGTATTGTCCATATATAGATCAGTGTTATGAAGGAGGTTATTATGACCCAACGCAGTGTGATTTATTAATTAATTGGGTTCGTCTTAAGGCACGTAAACAAGTCTAGTTCAGGTTTTATAGCGTTTGTATTAACTTTATAGCCTCGCTGATGGGTTTATCAATCCTAATACCACGTGGGTCAAAGTGTGTTCTGCATGCACTGATACCGTGTTTTCTCAAAAACTCAATAAACTCCTTGATTGGAGGCATATTCTTCTTTAACCTACCAAATAGCTTATCGTATCTAAAATATGGATTCTCATATGCACACTCCACTACTAAATGTTCAGTTATCTTAAGAGTCTCCTGATCAATGTAATCGAGCTTTTTAGCTTCCTTATACAGCTTTTCTATAAATTCCTGTTCGCCAAGTTTACAGATCCAAAGTGGACCCATAACAATCGGTTTATTGCCATCTAGACACTGTGGTACATCGTTAGGGTCTTTAGTAAATCCTCTTTCAAGCGTAGATAAGCAGTACCAGATATAGCCTCTACACTCTTTAAGTACTCTATAAGATTCATTAGCGCTTCTGATCGTCCTGAAGAATACTCTGAAATAGTGTTTATGCGCATAACTTAGAAGCGGAATTAGTGCTACATCTTGCGATGAAGCTCTAAAAACAATATTATATATCAGTATTCTAATACCGAGTTCTTTTTCGAAATCAACCTTGCTGCATATAATGTTATATCTTCTAAGAGTTTTTCGTGAATGACTACATACTAGGGGTGCTGTGTCTGTAGCTGTTACTCCTAACAATCCGTTTTTTGAAAGGGGTTTTACAGCCGAGTCTATAAAGGGTATGGGTGAGCCATAGGGGTCTATATCTATATAGTCTACCAGAATACCCGAGAACGTATAGTTGTTCATAAGTGTGTTAGCTTCTTGCATAACAGGTTTTACCTTATCATCAACATTGTTGAATAGTATATTGCGTGTCATATAATAATATGCAATAGGGTCAACATCATTTACTACTCCATAACCATTTGTTTCAAGAGCTAATCTGATACCACGTATTCCAGTACCGGCTAGTGCGTCTATAAAGAAGTATTCCTTTTCTCCGAATGCTGTTTTAGTAACTAGTGTTGTAAAGTCTCTGCTAACACGCATAACTGGGTTGTAGAAAACAGGTGACCAAGCTGGCTCATATACTCCATTTTCTCTTAGAAAAAGTTCGCGCCTAGGTATTATTACCCTAGCTCTACCCTCTTCTATAACCTCTTCCCAATCATTGAATACGTGTTTATTTTGTTCTATCACTGCTTATAATACCCTTTAATAATATTTACAACTCTCTCAGGTAATTCCCGGTTTAGTCTGTCTCTATTAGATTCTGTTACAATATGCTTTTCTGCTTTCTCTATCTTATTCAGTATATCGGGATCCCGTAATCTATAGTGTATCACAAGTATCCTTGGTTTATCCGATTCGAGCACTAGATGTAAATAATGGCGAAAAGCTGGAATTTTAAGCTCCATAGGACCCACTTCATCAATAGCTATAACATCAGCTTCTCGTAGTGCTCTAGCTAACGCATTCGATATTATACGAGAAGCTTCTTTCACTAAAACACCGTATCTACCTACTCTAACACTTGAATTTGCATCTTTTCGTGCTAACCACGCTTCTTCACTGCTAAGTAGATCTACTATTTTAAATCCGAGCCTACGTCCACTATTATCACGTACCTCCGGAGCAACAATTCCTCCTACTTTAAATCCCTCTATTCTAAGCCTATTAACAATGTTATTGAAAAGTGTGGATTTACCTATACCCGGTCTTCCAGTGATGACTATGGTATACAAGTGTACTCACTACCGTTCCAGTAATAATCAGATCTAGGGTGAAAATATGCTTTACCGATTAGATGCTAATTCCTAAAATAGTGCTTTAGCTCTTCGATATCTTTCTCGCTTTTAATTATATATTCTCTCGTTTTTACTACTTGTGCTATTCTAATGGCTTCACTTGCTTTAATACGTGCTTCGCCATATCTAATTAGGGTAAATGAGTAAGTTTCCTCCTCATCCTTTATGATATAGTCTATAGGTGTTTTGACTAGTTTGTAGAATTCACACTCCTCACTGCTTCTACACAGCGTTTTGAGCTCCTTTTCAAGCTTGTTAGTTGGTATATCAGATGGCGTGTTCTCTACTATACTTGGGTCTAGGATCTCTATAGGTTCAAATACCTCTTCACCGAGGATCTCAGCTATTTTAACAGCTGTATTTATTGCTAGAGAAGTACTGCCCCTCTCATACTCGTATATAGCTTTTCTAGAAACGCCGATTTCTAGAGCTAAAGCTCCTAGCGAGTAATTTAATTCAAGTCTTCGTTTTCTGAATTTTACAGGATTTACTCTTACCAAGTAAACGCCCTTCTCCCTATATACTAGTGGCTTCTCGTTTGATAATAGGTAGTTTCTCAGAAGCTCTGGTGAGACAACATATATGCCGCTCTTTTTAACTACGACATCATCTTCGATCTCTCTCTTATTATCCATTAGTGATATTATGAGCGGACTAGCATTATAGGCTTTGGCAGCTTTTTTTAGATCAAATAATTCCATAGAGGATAAGTGTCTAGTATCAATAGCTATTTTAGCGACAATTTTGTGTTTACTACCAGCTCCCACGAGGTCTATGGATCTACGTGTGGATGGATAGTTTATAGCCTCAGCTACGAAACCGGCTTTACGGAATATTTCAAGCGAGTTTTCAACCAATGTTTCTAAATCTATTTTTTGCAACGCACCCCCCATATGGGGGCTGGTAATAAGCTAGAAAATCAAAAACAGTCGTGTGTTATTTCTTTCTATTAAACCTCGCATATACCATTGCGTGGTCTTTGTCATAAGGTTCTAGGTGAACTACGTCTATGATCTCGAATCCTCGCTGTTTCAGAGTATCTATTTCGCGTTTATAAACCTCGCTTGGTTCCTTTGTAACATCTATGCTCCTAGCCTTAATAGCTAGTAATAAATAGCCCCCGTCTTTGAGGAAGTAATCAGCGTTATCAGCAACTATAGCTGCTTGTTCGGGCTGTGCTATGTCAGCGTATATTCCATCAACCATTTCAACTATGTGACGATATAAATGGGGTTTACGAGCATCAGCTAGTATAGGGTATAGGTTTTTACGTACATCGGCTACTAGTATGAATTCCCTCATTACTCGGGGTGCGAATTCTACAGCGTATACTTTGCCTTTTAGACCAACAATATCTGATACATGACTAGCGGTTGTTCCGGTTGCAGCACCTAGATAGAGTATTTTATGACCCTCACGTATGGGTTGCTCAATTAATCCATTAGCTAGTGCACCAGCTAGTTTACTCCTATACATATTCCATTCCCTGTACTCAACACCTTCCCACTTAAATAGTCTCTCGCCATAAACTCTATGACCTGGTACGAGATTCTTTGTGGCTAATCTAACACTACCGTCTTCTAGTTCAACTATGTATACGCCATAGTATTTTTCATGCGGCTTAACACTAACTACTTGTGACATACTCTTCCCCCGCTTAATCAGTATTTATTGTATTCGATACGTCTCAATTATTCTTTTCCCACTATCTTCTCCTACGTCTTTCTCTACGTGGTCTCTCAGCTCTTCTTTCACGCCTCGGCGGTTTTGGATACAGCTTCTTTATTTCCTCGATTCTCTTCTGAAGCTCTGCAGCTAACTTGTCTCCCAAGAATCTACCAGTGAAGTAGTCGATCTTTGCTGCTATTGCGAGTTTAGCTGCTAGCGCTCTTGCTATTTTACCTCTCTGCCATCTCGGACTTCTATGTATTGCAGGATACTGGAATATAACACCGTGTTTTGGTGGTTTACCACCTGTTCTAAGTGCTCTGAAGAGTGCTTTTTCAGCACCTAATACCTGTATAGTGCTCGCAGGTAATTTAGCAAGGTTTTCTAGGCCACCTGCAAGACTTAGTAGTCTAGCACCTAATTTAGGACCAACTAATGCGGTAACATTGGGTGCCACTTCCTTCATAATTGCCTCAATATACTTCTCAAGCGTACGCCTTAGATCGTATAGACGTAGGATAATACCGGCCAGGGTCTTGATGTACTCTATGTCGAAATCGCTTAGATCAGCGCCGATACTTATTTTTGCCGCCTCTACGATTTTTTCAGCTTTATCCCTACTGAATCCTAGATCAACTAGTTTTTCCACAGTATAGTTTGATCTATGGCCAATCTCGTATACTATCTTAGCGTAATCCTCGTGTTCACGCACAAGATCATCTAGTTCGGGGAAGTGTAGGCTATACCATTCCCTAAGCCTAGCCATGTATAAGTTTATTGTTCTATCAATATCGTCAATAGCTCTAATCGCTTGAACAGCTAGTAAGTCTCTCTTCTGGGCTTCTCTTCTAAGCTTTCTGCGTGTTAGTTCAAGCATTACTTCATGGAATTTTTTATAAAACTCTTCCTCATCCTTAGCAAAGCCTGCTTCTACTGCTAGTTTTGATAATTTTTCACGTAGTAAAACAGCACCTAAATGACCGGGTTCTACTATCGGGTTTAAGCCGCGGGATGCTGCTAACTTACTGATCTCGGTAGTTTCGACAACTACTGTATTGTATCCCTCGCTCTTTAGTTTTTCTAAAACCTCTATTAATTGTGGCACTTCTTCTCCTTTTTCAAGTTTTAATAGATACTCGACATTATCGTCCAGATTTACCGGTGCATATGATTTGGCAATAATGTTTCCGTTTTCATCAAGCGCGAATACTCCCACAACTGATTCAGCTATATATGCTTTCTTCATCACATCACCCAATGATCCATCTACATAACCAATTAAATTAAATATCCCCTAAATATTTAATCTTAAATGTACATGAATAGTATAGTGGTGAGTTAGGATATGCCAAGCCACGGTTCATTAACAAAGGCTGGTAAGGTAAGAAGTCAAACACCAAAGATTCCGCCAAAACCCAAGAAGAACAAGCCTCCACGTGTTAGGAATAGATGGGAGTATTTAAGAAGAGTAATATTACAACAGCAACAAACCGTTCTTAGATAACGTACTAGATTCTTCTATTTCATAGTTTATCTCCGATGCTTTGCTTTGAGAAACACAACTCCTAAAATACCACCCATTACTTTCTATACTATTTGGTGAATAAGTATTCATGAATAGCACTCCATCCTATTACGGCTATATGGGATTTCTGGCTGAAAAACTCAGAGAACTTGGAGTTAAACCCGGTGATAAAGTTATAGTTAGGAAAAAGAATGTTGTTATTGAAGGTCTTTTAATGCCTCGTGAAGCACTTTATGGCGAGAAACCAATAATTGTTATTAAACTTGATAACGGCTATAACGTTGGTATCAGGGTAGATCGTGATACTATCATAGAGGCGGGTTCTAGGCGTGTCGAAAAACCCATTGAGAGAATTACCAAGATTAAGCAGAACGAGAAACTTCCACACGTTACGCTGATAAGTACTGGTGGAACAATTGTATCGAAGGTCGACTATGAGACCGGTGCAGTAAAACCAGCGCTTAGCTTAGAAGATATACTTGAGTGGGTACCCGAGATATCCAATATAGCCTATATAAGTGCACGTGAAGTAATGAGTATATTTTCTGAAAACATTGAACCCAAACACTGGGAACTGATATCCAAGGAGATCTACCGAGAAATAGTTAGTGGCGTAGACGGTGTAGTAGTAGCGCATGGTACTGATATGATGGCTTACACAGCAGCTGCTATGGCTTTTGCTATAAGAAATAAGCCTATACCCATCGTTTTTGTAGGTTCTCAGAGAAGTAGTGATAGACCTAGTTCTGACTCGGCATTTAATCTTAAAGCTGCATTTCTAACAGCTTCTAAAGCACCATTTGCCGAATCAGTAATAGTAATGCATGGTGAAACAGGCGATGTATTTGCATATGCTCATAGGGGGGTAAAAACCAGGAAAATGCATACTAGTAGAAGAGATGCTTTTCAATCAATAAATGATAAACCCATAGCAATCATATATCCAGATAAACACGAGATCAGGGTTATTGGGAGAATCATTGAGTATAGGGATAAATCGAAAGAGCCGATTCTAGAGAATAAGTTTGATGATAAGGTAGCTATAGTTAAAGCGTATCCCGGCGTAGATCCGGAGATAATTGATTTCTTAGTTGATAAGGGATACCACGGAATAGTTATAGAAGGTAGTGGCCTTGGACACATTAGTGAAAAAACCATAGGCTCTATAAAGAGAGCCGTTGAAGAAGGAGTAGCTGTTGTTATGACTAGTCAGTGCCTCTTCGGTAGAGTCGATCTCTACGTATATAGTACGGGGAGAAAGCTCTTAGAAGCAGGTGTAATTCCTGGTTCAGACATGTTACCCGAAACAGCTTTTGTCAAACTTTCATGGATACTGGGATCTAAGACTAGGGATCTCAAGGAAGTAGCTAAGTTAATGCATACTAATTTCGTGGGAGAAATCAACCCAAGACTAACGGTAGATCTATATCCGAGGTGGGTTTATGACTAGAAGCGATAAATCAAAGTATAGAGAACTCGGGTTAAAAGTAGGACTCGAGATACATGTACAGCTAGACACTCAGCACAAGCTATTCTGTAATTGTCCAACAAAACTAGTCGAGAACGATCAGGAGGATGTATTTGTAAGAGAGCTTAGGCCCTCTCGAAGCGAGTTAGGAGAAGTTGATGTAGCAGCAATGCTTGAGTGGAAGAAAGGGCTAAAATACGAGTATCACGCTCCAAGGAGTGCTTCGTGTCTTGTAGAAGCTGATGAAGAACCTCCTCACATGATTAATGAAGAAGCATTAGTAGTTGCTCTTGGTATAGCTAAGGCTCTCGATATGCATATTCCAGACGAGATCCATGTTATGAGGAAGGTTGTAATTGATGGTAGTAATACTTCAGGTTTCCAGAGAACGTGTATAGTAGGACTTAATGGATACATGGTTGTCGGTGAGAAAAAGATAGGTATACAAACTCTGTGTTTGGAAGAGGATGCTGCACGCAAAATTGGAGAGAAACCCGGGGTTGTTGAGTATAAACTCGATAGACTAGGTATTCCTCTAGTTGAAATAGCTACAGCTCCCGATATAGAGGATCCCCAAGAAGCCGAAATCGTTGCTTATAGGATTGGACAGTTGGTAAGACTAACGGGTAAGGCTAAACGTGGACTAGGTACTATTAGACAAGACTTAAACATCTCTATAAGGGGCGGTGCTAAGACGGAGATCAAGGGTATACAACACCTATACCTAATACCCAAGGTGATAGAGTACGAGGTTATGAGACAAGAAAAGCTACTATGGATTAGAGATGAACTACGCAAACGCGGCATTGAGAAAGAGGACTTATCTGGTAAGATCTACGATGTAACCGAGGTGTTTAAGAATACTAAATCGAAGATAATTAGGAGAGTTCTTGGTAGAAAGGGATATGGTGTCTATGCAGTTGTTCTTCCCGGGTTCAAGGGGCTACTGGGTGTCGAAGTACAGCCTGGTAGAAGGTTTGGTACTGAATTAGCTGATTATGCACGTGTATGGGGTGGTGTAGGCGGTATTTTTCACACAGATGAGTTACCAGGATACGGTATATCGTCTGAAGAAGTTAACGCTCTTTACGAGTTCACGGGTGCAGTTCGTGATAGAGATGCTATAGTATTAGTAGCTGATAGCTTCGATAAAGCAAGGAAAGCGCTTGAAGCCGTTATCGAGCGTGCACGTTTAGCACTTGATGGTATACCTGAGGAAACCCGTGCAGCAAATCAAGATGGCACAACGAGGTATATGAGGCCTAGACCTGGTGGTGCCCGCATGTATCCGGAAACCGATATTCCGCCAATTGAGATTACCGAGGATTTGCTACGCAAAGCCGAAGAGTATGTACCTGAACCTCCGGAATCGAAACTTAAGAGGTTCGTTGAAGAATATGGTTTAAGCTCCGAACTAGCTAATGCTATTATAAATGATTTAAGGCTAGACCTTTTCGAAAAACTCGTTGATAAGTATAGAGGTAAGTTATCTCCAACTATAGTTGCATCGACTATTACAAATACGCTTAGAATGTTGCGTGGTGAGGGTGTACCAATAGAGAACATAGAGGATAGGCATATCGAGGAAGTTCTTGATCTTGTAGCTGAAAACATTATAGCAAAAGAAGCTATTCCGGAAATTCTCGCTAAATTAGCTCAAAACCCAGGTAAAACAGCAAGAGAAATAGTAGAGGAGATGGGTCTAAGATCTCTCACAATAGAAGAACTTGATCGCCTAATCGAGAAAGCCATTAGAGAGAATATAGAGAGTATTAGGAAGAAACCTGGTAAAGCATTTAACATAGTTATGGGAGAGGTGATGAAAACTGTTAGAGGAAAAGTGGATGGCAAAACTGTAGCGGAGAGGGTTCGCGAAAAACTCAAGAAAATTGAGGAATTATTAAGGGAGAAACAATCTTAATAAAATAACTTGGTGCGATGAAGAATACTCCCGGAAATGACGTGGTGATTGAAAGGCATTTGGCGGAGCACGTGGAATTATCCAGTATGAGTATAGATGATGAGTATCCCCATAGCGATTAGTGAGCGTGCACGAGCGAGCTGATCCTTTATGGGGGATGTTGAGCCTTGGCCGCTGCCGAAGCAGTACTAGGGGTGTGGTGATTGGTAGCCACTGAACCCTCCCTAGTAAATAGTGTTGTTAGAACCCTCTCTGAGCATGGGCTTAACACTATTGTTAAGGATATTATGGAGAAAGATCTCTTGTCAGGAAAAGATGTAAAAACGGTTCTAGTGCGCTCAATATCGCCTAATAGAAACATTATATTTACTATTAGAGTTCCAGAGAATCCGTCTATTCATTGTAGGATCTCAGTATATATAAGTAGTGGATATGTAGAAGAGTTGGCGGAGTTATTAGAGGATTTAGGATATATTGTTGAAAGTTATGAAAACGAGGTAAGAGCTTCGATATTTGTCGACAGATCAATGCTTAACGATATGGTTGAGAAAACGCTGGAAGAAATAATGGAGCGTATTGCTTAGAATTACCGGTGAAGCCATTGATTTGTGACAATGATATGGGACTTGCTATTAAATATGTTGATTATCGCAATCAGGGTTTTTCTCTTAGAGAAATATCGTCTATGATACAAATACCTTTAACGAGTCTAATGCGTAGAATTAAGAGGCTGTACAAAGAGGGCTTTATATATAAATATTACAACGTCATTTTTAGTAATATCAAGAATTACTACACGTACATATACGTATTAGAGCTTCGTCAGAGAATAAGTCTCTCATATTGTATACACGGCTTAAAACCTACACTAATTTACTACTCACCTCTCCCGAAACCTCTGTTTATACTATATTATTTAGTTACTAGGGATAGTTTAAACCTCGATATAGATACAAGTATTTGCAGGATCTTACTAGGTGGTTTGGTCGAGAATGTC
>JBEVCI010000029.1:0-2488 GCA_040514375.1 Thermoprotei archaeon | reverse complement strand
GGATGGAATGTTACAATAATTATTAGAAATAGCGGGACAAAACCAGCGACAGTAGACAATATCTTTATAAATAATAAGCCTGGAAACACTAATTATGCATATACGAAACCTAATGACGAAGGTCCTATTGGAGCAGGGCTTACTATAAATCCAGGTGAAACAAAAACTATATATTTCTATCTTGAAACCGGTGGGAATGACATAGTTGACGACACCTTTATTTCTGGTCAGACTATTAGCATTGTGATCCATACTGCTAGTGGTGGACAATACCCAGCAACAGTAACACTACCATAAACACCATAGAGAAATACGACTAAATTCAACCTCTTTCTTTTTTATTCTACTCTTGCGCAGTGCTTGTACTAAGACTAATGATCTAAAAAAGGTTATAAAATACCTTTGTGTTGAGATTCTCTTTAACGTTTTTAGCGGTTTTGCGGTAAGAGAGGATATTGTGCATAGATAACCTTAAATCCGAATATAGAGAGCTAATAAGCAGGTTTATCGCATAGGGTTTTGTCACTCTAATCAATATTTAACAATTATAATAATACCTTCATGTTACTATACGTTACGTTGTACGTTTTTATATAATACGGAAGAAGAGGTTCTATGGGATTACCTCATCTCATTTATAGTTTTCATAGCTTTATGGTAGTGTTATAGCTGTTGGGTATTGGTCGCCGCTAGCAGTATGAATGGTGATGCTGAGGATTTGTCCACTTCCCGGATTAAATCCTAGGTCTTTGGGTGTTAAGCCGTTTGTTCCACCTATTCTGATGATTAGGGTACCCGTGTCTCCTGGTTCTAGTGTTTGTGTAGAGACATTATTCACTATTAGTGATATTCTAGTACCGTCTATTTCGAAGTGTTTATCGTTTATGAAAACAGCATCTATGGTAACTGGTTTAGTACCAGTATTCCTTACAGTTATATTTATAGTCCAACCATTATTACTGTATTCTACGCGTGTATCGATGATTTCTAACTTCCTAATATTCGTGAGTGATGGTATGAATCCCGTTATCCATAGCATCGTAGCTACCGTTACCGCGATAACAACTAATAAGATAATAATAGTAGCGACTACGGGAGATACTGCTCTCATACAGTACCTTCCTTCCCCAAGATCAACTATCCAATAGTATTACTACATAATCGACAAAATATATTATTTCGTAATCTATATATTGCTTTTCAACTAATACAGAGAAAGACTCAGTAAAACACACTTAGCTCTTAATCACAATCTATATATGCGGCAGGAATAATTCGAGTCTGGCTACTATTCTCCTAATCTAATCCCCCGGGACTACTGAGTAGTCCCGTGATATACTATAGAGTTGTTAGCGAGAACCAGGTATTTAACTATCACTAACTATACTACCCAGACCTATAGGCTCTTAATTACCGCCTGATCTACAGTAGTAACTACTCGCAAGCTTAGAGCGAAACATCACCGATTCAATATTGTGTTTACATATGGGAGATCATCCTTCAATATACCTATAATATATTCTCGCCAGTCTTGTTCTCCTAGAAAATATCCTTTTCTATATCGCGGAGGAACTATAAGTCTCCTATCAAAGCTTCTCGTGAGCTTGTGATTAACTGCTTTGTCAGACCTATATGGTAGTTTCCTTATAGTCTTCCGTTTCCGCTGACCACCTACTCGTTAAATTCCTCGATCTGATGAACAGAAATAGTACTAGAAAGGATTTTCTTCGAAAAACACTATTAGTTAAACAAATACTTGTAATAACTGTATAAATGTGCTTATGAGATCTTGTTCTAGTATATAAAAATACATGAAAGACACGCTACTGTCGTGTTGATAAATGCATTTAAGCATTACTGGTTTATAGACTTATCGCTTTCGCTCGTTTAATCAATTTCCATCTCTTCACATATAAATCGGTCAATCGGGGTTGCTTCTCAACGAGTTTTCTTATCTCGTTAACACCATCTGCCCAGCTAGATAGGGGTACATCGAGTTCGTTCATTATAATGTTTGCGACCATGTAGTTTGGTATAATATCGGGAAATCTATTATCGTACTCCCACTTCTTCATAATATAAACTCCCAGTGGATGATGGTTCAATATACGTCTTTTCTTTACTACTTCATAGGATACTTTATTAGTACCCAAGTAATACCCACTATCAAAATCAGGCACGACAAAGATTTCTGGTAGGCTTTTCAAGAAGGGGCCGTTAAATATATCTTCTCGTTTAAAAGCACCCTTGATTCCCTTAACATTTTTAATGACACTAATGATTTCGTCTATTTGCTCATATGATTTGACTATTACCGCGAATGAGGTACTGGATGTCGCAAAAGCGATAGATCTCCTATGATCAACGTCATAAAATTTTAGCGCAATTTTTCTTCCGGTGATCTTTTCGTAAATGTTTTTAATAGTTCTAGTAATAGGTCTTATAGGTTTTAGGGTTAATAACATCTTTATAAGGGGATTATCTATTC
>JBEVCI010000028.1:0-10347 GCA_040514375.1 Thermoprotei archaeon | reverse complement strand
GCTTTATATACACGCACAGTCTCTGGTATTAAAGAATTATATCTGAATGATGAATACTTGTTTCTCGTACATGCTTATTTAGAAAAATTAATATATAATAAACCATACATATACGTGGCGATCAGAGATCAGACTGGTTATTCATTACTAGTTTTTAGAGGATACGAGCCGATACGTGGAATACATGGTATTCGACGAGGTATTATATCAGGGATTTCCTATAGGTTTAATACATTAAAGATTGGTTTTAGTGGTGATAAACTCTATGGTATTGCCTCAATAGAAACAGATACTGGTGAGCAACGCTTTTATCTATTAGAATGTATAGGCGGAGAATACTCATATGAGGAGTATAGCGGACTACTAAAGGAACTCGGATGGAACGGTGAATGGTATAGTGCATTACATATTGTTGATGATAAACAATATCTTCTCTTTTTCGAATACAATGGTAAAAAGAGAAGATATAGAATTAAAAATAAGATTTTTAAAGAATACGTTAAAATCGAGAGTATCTATTACAATAACCGATTAGAGATAGCTGTTTTAAGAAAAGATACAGAAATACTGGGTGTAAATCTAGGTAGTGGCGAGGTTAGCTGGAAGATAGATGTTGCACTTGAATCAAAGACACATACCCATCCTAGTAGTAGTGCTTATATAGCGGTGCCTCGTGAAAATGAAGTATTATTACTAGATGTTACTAGCGGTAAAGTAATTTGTAATAAACTGTTTAAAAAGAGGGTAAATACCGCGCTTACTGATGGCAAAATACTAGCTGTTGGCGTTGAAAATATTCTATATATTTACCAAATAAGTGATAACGAGTGTATTGAAAAAGCCAAGTATATACTCCCCGGTAGCGTTGTTATGTTGAATATAGAATACCCCGAAATTTTGATAGCATATCTATTTCCCATAAACACGTTAAAGGTTTATAGAGCTAATTTAGAAGAGAGTGAAGAGGTTTCTATTGAAGATGTTATATTGGTATCAAATACTGCCGTAGATCTACCTGTTAGCGGTTTTATAGGAGATATAAGAGTATTCAAATCTACATCTCCGCTAATAGGAGTTATAAAACGTGATAACAGGTTTTTAATTTTTGATAAAGGTAGTGAACCCGGTAACTATCGTGTAACACTATTATTTGAGAAACCAGGATATTTATCGGTGCTACACGATATTAACGTTAAAATCGAAAACCCAAAGAATGCTATTCAGGAAATAATATTAGATAAAGAGGTAGTAAAGCATTCTTTAGGTGCTTATATCCCCGTAGTAATAGAAACAATAGCACCCCTAGATGAAGTACATGTCATAGTAACAAGCAATAGCGGACTAGTAGCTGGTAGTAGTAATATAATCCGCGATCTAGATAAGGGTAAGCACAGAATACCGGTATATATCCTATGGGGTAAATCGGGAAAACACGATGTAACACTACATATTGTTGCGCGAATAAAACATAATAAGATATACGAAAAACTAGATACAACTATAGAGCTTGATCAGGACATAATACCCGCATATTACCACGTATCTAATAATGTTCTGCGAATATGGGTTCCCATACCATTGGAAAATACTACTATTAATATAGTTAGTGGCGAAAACACGTTAACATTTAATACATCACTTAAGAAGGGGTGGAATGACCTCGAGATAGGAAACATCAATATCAATGAAGTGATAATTAGTATTCCAAACAGTGATGCCAGAATATATGCAAAGAGGGGATAGATTCTGGAACAACTAGTAGAATTACTAGCTAAGGCGCTCAGACTAAGCCTAATATTTGCACTATTAGCTCTATTCTTTGAAATTCTCTTGATAATCTATATCAGGGCTAAGCATAAGAACGCAGAAGAACATAGATCTCGTCAATGAGCTCTTCAAGCTCCCGGACCTTATCTTCTAGTTGAGCAACTCTATCCTCGAGCAGCTTGATCTTCTCAAGTAATTCTTTACACTCATCCAATCCCGATACCCCTATGCATCAATACTTTTACTCGGGGTCTAAAGTACACGCTTTTTTCCCAAGTAACCTTATCTAATAAACCCTTACTCGATAATGTCTCAGCAAAAGCCACTCCTTCCACACCATAGATACTACTGATCTCCAGAGTGTTGAGGGGTTTACGTATTAAATGGTTTAGCAGCCAATTCCTCGGACTTATTCTAAGGCTATATAGTTGTGTTTCGGTACAAGTCATAACATTATAACCTTCATTTTCAAACTTTTCACGTATTCTCTCAAAAAGCTTCCCTCTAACCGGTTTTAATTCTTCGCGAGGTGAGGGCCTATTTACCGTTTTCAACAAAATCTTATCTACTCTTAACCTCGATATATCAGCGATGAGCTCTTCTAATACTTCGTATGTAGCATTTGAAAAACCTGTTGTCTTATATAGTGTTACTTCAATAGATATCTTCTCGCGATACCTAGGTTCAAGGCTAGATATGTTCTTTGTGATAATACTATACTTAGCCTCAGGAGCAGGATCTACGAGTGTACGTCTAAGAGAGGAGGGCGCGCTCACGGGTATTATTATCGAGTCAACATATTCAAGTAATGGCTTAGCCCAATCCGTTAATAACAAATAACCCGTGGTTCTGAGCGATATTGGGACGTCAATACCGGCTTTATTAAGGTAGCTCTTGATTTCTCTAGTTATAAGTGGAGTATTATAGTTTAGTAGAGGGTCTCCTAAACCCCATATAACGATCCTTTTGAAAACCTTTCCATACAAGTTAATAAACATATCTAGATCTCTTATAACGTCTTCAGGGCTGATCAACGATAATGGTTTTACGGTTTTAACGAGCGTCTTTATAGTGAGGGGGCAGCTAATGCAATTGTACACACATCTTTTAGGCAAACCCAAAGGATCTATTCCGAGAACTAATCCAAAACACCTACTGGGATGTGGACCATATATAGTTTTTACCTTGAACTCGTTAGTGCTATTCATGAGTTTTACCTATGATCCGGCTCTCTAATATAGCTATGAAAAATCCTTGACCATTTACTATGTGTGGTTTAACCCTATAGGTTTTACTAGATACTGTATAACCTGGATAAGCACTACTTAGTACTGGATTGTTTACTTGTAGCGTATCGGCATAATCCATATTAACTACTTTCTCGATAACAGCTTCGCCTTCAAGCGGGTGAATACTACATGTCGCATACACTACTCTCTCAGCATATCTGAGAGTATTCACCAGTATTTTGTATTGTATACTATGGTAGTATTTCAGCTTTCTACGAATCGGTGTGTTGAGTTTTACAGCGGGATCCGAGTAAACAGCTCCTAGACCACTACATGGCGCATCTATTATTGCTAAGTCAAAGACACGATTATAGGACATTGTTGCTGAATCTCCCCTAATCAAAACCACTTTATTGAATGGTATAGATAGACGATTCAAAAGCTTATACTCAGCATTAATTCTTTTACGAGATTTATCCACTGCAAAAACTTGTCTAATACTATCGCTTAGCATAAATAGTAGCGATAGTTTTAACCCGGGAGCACTACATGCGTCCAATATACTCCCAGTAATAGGTTTAGAAGCTTCTACTACAAGTGAACTAGAGATATCTTGTGGTATAACATATCCTTTTAATACACACTTGTTATGACCAATTGGTTCCCATAAGGGATTTTTAACATAAACCATATATTCTGGATACTCTTCACGTTCGTAGGTGATCCCCGTCTTTTCGAGACATTCCAGTGCGTCTTCGACACTGGTTTTGAGCGTATTTATTCTAAGCCACCTTTTCCTAGTATTTAGGCTAGAGAGCATTTTTTCTAGCTCGTTAAGATCGAGGTGATTGAGCAAGTCTTCTACAAGGAATTCTGGGTAGCTATACAATATACTTAATTTCTTACTAATAGCGAGATCCTTAGCGAGATCCTTTAATTCAGCTAATGCTTTCTTAATACTAAAACCAATGCTAGATAAATAATTTACAACACTACTAGGTCTACTACCATACCCCTTCCTAGATGCTAACCACCTAAGCGAGTAGTAATAGTTTACGACATTAAAGCCTAGTTTATATAATGAGTTGATCATCCACTTTGGAAACTGATACTTATTAACTATGGTTTTAAATGCCTTATCATAGCTAACTCTAGTTTTGAATAAGTACCTAAGTAGTAGTTTTAGGAAGAATGAAACACGCTCTGGTGGAAGTGTTGTTTCCAAGAGAGTCATCCTTTTCTAAAGGGGTTTACTAACTACTTCTACATCGTATAGACTAGTTCTACGGGTAAAATATGGTAGTTTTGGCAAGGGTAATTTTCTCAAGAACTCCAAGTCTTGGCTGAACAAGGCTCTTATATCGTTTAGCCCTAGCACAGTCATTGCTAATCTATCTATACCGATGCCCCACGCAATAGCTGTAACATCCCTAGCACCCAAGATCTCCATTACTTCAGGCCGAAAGACACCGCCTGGAAATACCTCTATCCACCCAAGCTCGGGATGTTTTATAAAGCCTTCAACACTAGGTTCTGTAAAGGGAAAGTAGCCTGGTTTAAACCATACTTTCTTAATACCGAGAGCCGCTGCAAATTCTCTAAAGAATGCTAGCAAATGCTTGAAGTTGATATTTTTACCTACTATAATACCGTCTAGCTGATAAAACTCCATAGAATGTTTTGCATCTAGTGTCTCCGGGCGAAATACTCTATCAATAGTGAATACTCTATACTCGCCACTACCCCGTTCGAAGATCGTTCTTACAGAAACCGCTGTAGTTTGTGTTCTAAGAACAGGTTTTAGGGCACGTAGAGGGTTCCACTTATATTTCCATCCAGCTTCATGTATTCTCTTAGCTCTCTCTAATAGGTCAACATTAACTCTGCCGACAAAATTCGTATTAACATAAAAGGTATCGTGGATCTCACGTGCAGGATGGTCTTGTGCTTGAAACAACGCATCAAAATTCCAAAACTCCAACTCTACGTGTGGTCCCTTAACTTCTTCGAAACCCATTGATACAAGAATATCTCTAACCAAGTCTAAAAACTCCATATACGAATTAACCTTAGCACCACGTGGGCGGGGTGGCGGTATTCTTAAATCAAATTCTTTAATAATATACTTATCTAACTCATCGGCCATAGAGGGTTTAACAACTGTTACAAGAATTCCTTTTTTCAAAAGTTTCTTCTCATACGCTTCAATGAGTTTTTCTGTAGGTTTAATAAATAGAATAGACCTTTTCTCTACACGTACGAGTTTCCTTCTCCTAAGAATACCTAGTGATGATTTATCTATAGGTTCTCCTGTAGCTAAAGCCTTTATATACGATTTGATCCAAGCAGCATTTTCTAAGACCTTTACACAGTTCTCTTCAACACCAATAATAACTCTACCCTCTGCAACTTCTAAACACCTGTCACGAACTAGATATTGAAAACCAATTCTAGCTTTCTCAATAGAAATTCCTGCTTCTTTAGCAATACATTCTAAGAACTCTCTAACGTTTTTATTAACACATCTATACATTACATCGTGAACCCGCTCCTCCGGCAAACCTGTGTTGATATACTCTATCGCTTCATCAGTTGGTACATATGTTTCAACAGTTTTCCTAAATAATGATATCAAGCCCCTGTTTTCAAGCTCTGCAATATCCCTCATTATATCCGAGGGTTTATACCCAATACTTTTAGCAAGCGAATCTATAGATTGCTCTCCACGTTTAATAATATTCTCTATGATCGCATACTGTTTTTCACTAAGATATATAGCTTCCAATACATCTACACCACTATGAATTACTCAAAACAATGAAATATAGCAGTACCGCGGCATTAATGATTAACTAGTGTTTTCGAGACTCTAATAGTTTTTCTACAGCATCTCTAAATCTCTTAACACCTTCTACAACATCTTCGCGGCTAGTAGCAAAACTAAATCTCAAATAATACTTGCTCGTTTTCTCGGGGAAGGCGCTACCAGGTAGTACTATAAGGTAATAGTTATCAATTAAATAGTCTACCAGTTCTCGATCACTCATTCCAATCTCGTCAAGCAACTTCGAAACCCTTGGAAACATATAAAATGCTCCATGGCTTTTCCATACTTCTACATATTTTACTTCACGAAGACCTTCATACATTAGATCCCGCATCTCCTTATACCTCTTAACGAGTTTTCTAACCCACTCCCACGTCTCCGGATCCTTTAATGCTCTAATACCAGCTTTTTGCACAAAACTTGCTGAACACCCCCATATATTCACAGCTAGTTTTCTAAGATTAGTAGCTACTTCTCTCCTAACAACAAGATAGCCTAGTCTCCAACCAGTCATAGAAAAAGTCTTCGAGAATCCATTCGTATATAGTAACCAGTCCCGCCAATCAGGATATGATATGAGGGATTTGAATTTGCCCTCATACACGAAGTTGTCATATATTTCATCAGCGAGTACGATAATTTTGTACCTCCTAGCTATATCAACAATCTCGTCTAGTTCTTTCTCGGTAAACATTGCCCCCGTAGGGTTATGTGGATTATTTATTACAATAACTTTTGTTCGCGGAGTTATAGCTGATTCTATGGCCTCAATATCGAGTTTAAAGCCCTCACTACTAAATTTTAGCGAGATGAATACCGGCTTAGCACCAAAGAGTTTAGCTGCTTCAGAATATACGGGATAGGTTGGCTCGGGGACTATAATTTCGTCGCCAGGTCCTAGATATGCTGCAATAGCTAGGAATAATGCTCCCTTAGTACCCGGTGCTACTATTACTTCATCAGCTTTAACATCAGAACCATATCTCTCATTCAAGTAATCAGCGATAGCTTGTCTAAGCTCTGGTATACCAGGAGTTTCTGTGTAACGTGTAAATTTTTCAATACGAAGAGCGTGTACAGCTTCTTCTATAACATTATCTGGTGTCGGAACATCCGGTTGCCCGATACTTAGGTTTATTACGGGATAGCCCTTCTTAGCTAATTCTCTACCTCGTGCAATATAGGCAAATCCGCCTTCTCCAAGCATATTATCGATCAAGCGCTTATAGTTTGTAACAGGCACTGCCAAGCTGCCACCTATGTGTTTTATACAAAAACAAAGAATTAATAGCTATCCCCGAGATTAGTAATATAACACAACTCCTACTCCCGGGGATGAGTGTGAGGTATCTCGTTAGAGATCTTAGCGGTAAAGACTTGATTAGTACTATGGAGTGGGGCATCGACGAGATCGAGATCGCTCTAAAATTGGCAGAAGAGCTGAAGAAAATAGCACATTACTATGGAGTAGAACATATACCAAAGATACTTGATAGGAAAATCTTCTGGATGTTATTCTTCGCACCCTCTACGAGAACCAGAGCGGCATTTGAAGCTGCGATGTACTATCTTGGCGGCCACGCAGCATATATAGAAGCTAAGACGACGAGATTAGCACTAGAACCCGGACAAGTAGGTGAAGCTGTAAAAGATGCTGCTATAATGTATGATCGATATGGACACGGCATCGGTGTTAGAATATTGGATAAAGCAATTGACTATGTCTATGGTAGAGGCAATGCTGTTGTTAGAGAAATAGCGAAAGCAGCTAATATACCCGTTATAAACATGGCTGATGACATGTTTCACCCAACGCAGGGATTAGCGGATCTTTTCACATTTAGGGAGTATTTCGGCAAAACTGAGGGAAAGAAGTACGTTATTATGTGGGCTTATAGCCCAGAAATCCGTGGATGGTGCAGCGTCCAAGAAGACATGATCCTATTTACTAGGTATGGAGTAGACGTAGTAATTGCAAGACCTCCAGGTTTTGACCTAGACCCCAAGCTTGTAGAAAAAGCGAAAGAATTCGCGCGTGAAAGCGGTGGATCGCTAACCATAACAGATGATCTAAAGAGCGCGCTTGAGGGAGCGCATGCTGTATTTCCGCGAAACTGGGCTTCACCAAAACTAGTAGAACTAGGTTATAGTAAGTTTAAAGATGAAGAACTAAAGATCTACGAAAAGTACAAGAACTGGAAAGTTACAAGAGAACTAATGGATCTAATGGATAAACGCGGTGTATTAATGCATGTATTACCTATAATGAGAGGTTATGAAGCTGATGATGAAGTAATAGATGATCCTAGGAGGTCAATAATATACGAGCAAGCCGAGAACGGTTTATGGACTAAAGCAGCAGTACTAGCACTAACAATGTACGGTGTTAAATAAATTCAATCCTCTAAATACTCTTTCATATCAACTTCTTTTCCTTTCTTAACAAACCTTATCCTAAGATCGGGTTTTACCGGAATACCGAGCCTATGCAGTAGTAGGAGAGTTGTATAACCATCAAATTCTTTAACACTACCGCTTCGAAGTAATTCGTAGAAAACCATTACAGCATAGTTATACCTATCGGGATACAACGTACGAGCTTTTTCCATCAATTCCCTAGCCTTTTCATCCGCAAGTTTGCTCCACACTACCTTCTCGGGATCCGCTTCTACGCTTTTCTCATTCCTAGTACCAGCTGTTCTAAAGCTACTAATTAGCTTCTTAAGCATTTTTAACTTAATGTAATCTGGTAGTTCGTCGCTCAAAATACACCCCCACATACTTATACTGTAGTTAATCTATAGCAATTAGTGGTTTTTAACCAAAAATATGGAGAGTAAGAGGAGTAAATTCAAAATTAACAGCTTCTGTACCATGTTTTAGCAAGTACAAAGCTATTGTTGCAACAACTATATCAGCGATAGATCCTGGATTAATACCTTTATTTCTAAGCCACCGATCAAACATTAATACCGGCTTATACCATTCACTCCTACTACTTAGTACGTCCTCCAGTATATTTGCTGATCTACGCATAATCTCTAAAGCTATACTGGAACCGTGTTTTCTAACAACTAGGCTATCAGTAAATCTACTCATTAGGTATAACTGTGTTTCAACAACACCTCTGTTAAAATCTCCATGTATACCTAACCTCTCCTCAAGAAATCCTAGTGCTTCTATGCTACGTGGATATCCCTTTATAAGCTCGTCATGTACAATCTCCTTCTCAGAGCTAGCTCTTAATATATCTACCAGTCTATGCCCTTTTTCTAAGAGTTCTCTAACGTATTTATGAGACCACACATCAACATATCCCGATGGAGCAGTACCCGGTTTAATATGAGAGGGCTTAACTAGTCTAACCGCTCGATAAAAGTAGATTGCATCGTACACAGTTGTAGATCTTAAAACCTCTGATACGTTTTCAATAAAACTACTTAATGAGTAATCCCCGCTGCGAATGCTATATCCTATGGAAACACTTAAGGGGGATAGAAGCGTTAAGGAACCAAGACATGCATTAGCTCCACCGCCTTTAGTTACTTCGCGAAGAACCCCGTATACTAGGTCTCCAAATACAAGTTTTCCCCAACCCCGTTTACCTCTTCTAACCCCTCTCTTAAACCAGTGTATACTGTACATTCCGCATAATAGGAAGGAATAGTAGTTCGTGTTAGGGAGATCTGCTAGTCTATGAACATTTCCAGGTTTCGGATAGCAACTAGCTTCCAATATAATAGACAAACCCAATAAGTAGGGGTATTTCCAAATACTTCTATACACACTCATAAACCCTGTTAAAAACTCGTTATAGCTCTATATTTGCGTGTTCGTTCCTGAGATCATCTTCTGATTTACCGAGTTTATGCATAAGCTCAGCAACTACACCATCTAGAAACACCATTGCAGTATCTTCGAATAGAGTGCCTAATGGAGCTAGTGATTCGTGAATGCCGAGTATCTGCCTAGCAAAATAGTCTTCCTCTTCAGCAATCTTAGTTCTACCGGGTACTCTAACAACTATATCACTTATCTCAGCTAATGGCGAATCAGGATAACTTGTAATAGCTATTATTTTAGCTCCAACAGCCTTAGCCGCTTCTGCAGCTGTTACTATTAGTTTTGTTCTACCGCTACCCGATATAGCGATAACAATGTCATTCTTTCTAATCCTAGGTATTATGGTTTCTCCAAGTACATATACTTGGTAACCCATGTGTAATAATCTCATAGCAAACGCTTTACCAACTAAACCACTACGACCAGCACCCATGACTAATATTCGTGCACCACGTCTATAAGCATTCACTAGTTCCTCGATCATGCGGTTTTTCTCGGAATCACTTATTAAGTCGATAGCTCTGAGGATGAAATTCACGATCTCATACATAGCATCTCTAACAATACCAGAGACCATTAACTAGCACCCACAACTAGATGCCTCTACCATTACTAACCATAAGTATTTAATCATTTATAAGTAAAAATATTAGTAGCCCCCGCCTCCTCACACCCCCAGAG
>JBEVCI010000027.1:0-2665 GCA_040514375.1 Thermoprotei archaeon | reverse complement strand
ATACATTATTTGTCTAATAGTATATCCTATTATATGGAGAAGTTTAATCTTAAGGATCTCGTATCGGCAATATCCCGACACGTAAATGTTTAGCAAATACTTAACAATATCTAATAGGTTTTCCAGCATACCCAACTCATTTTTAGGTATAGGAATGCAAAGCTTTATATTCGATAAAAGCGAATAGCTATAGAGGTGGTAATATATGCAGAATACTTATGCTCTTCTTAAGCAGAAAGTAACTGAGATACTGGACAGAGTCGTAAATGAAGAATATGAAAACCTCGAAAAAGCTGCAAAAATTCTCGCGGAGACGCTGGAAAAGAGAGGTCTTATTTATGTGTTTGGTACAGGACATTCGATGATGTTAGCACTAGAAATGTTTTATAGAGCCGGTGGATTAGTCCCCGTATATCCCTTGCTTGATATATCTATCTCTGCAATGAATGGAGCGCTGAAGAGTACGTATTTGGAGAGAGTATCGGGTTATGCTAAAGCAATTCTAGACAGCACATATATCGTGCCGAATTCTACAATGATAATAGTATCTAATTCGGGTAAGAACGCTGTTCCTGTAGAAATGGCTGCAGAAGCAAAACAAAGAGGATTAAAAGTTATAGCTCTAACCTCACTAGAGTTTTCGAAGAGCGTACCGCCGGAGAATCCCTTGGGTAAGAAACTATACGAACTAGCAGATGTAGTTATCGATAACAAGGTTCCGCCAGGAGATGCCATATACGAGGTTAAAGGATTTCCTCAAAAAGTCGCTCCAGTCTCTACTATTGTTAATTCGTTCATAATCCAATCACTTGTGGCAAGAACAGTTGAGATTCTCGTAGAAAAAGGAATTACGCCAGAAGTATGGATTAGTGCAAACGTACCTGGTGGTATTGAAAAGAACAAGACCTATGTAGCTAAGTACCTCTCCATAATTAAGCCTCTCTAGAGTACTACTCGTATTAGGTAGTGGGTGTTGACATGTCAAGCGAGCACGCTTTACTAGATTTAATAGACGACATGATCCTAGTGGGCGCGTCTCCAAAAGATTGGAAAGAAGCTGTTAGATTAGCTGGCGAATTACTCGTCAAAAGTAATAGAGCAAGAGAGACATATATTGATGCAATGATTAGAACTACTGAGGAACTCGGTCCGTACGCGGTTATAGCACCTGGTGTTGCAATACCACATGCACGACCCGAAGACGGAGCAATCAAGCCTGGATTCAGTATAGTGATTTTAAAAGAACCCGTAAAATTTGGTTCTCCCAATGATCCGGTGTATATTGTTATAGGGTTTACAGCAGTTGATAAAACAAGTCATATCAAAGCATTACAATTACTAGCCGAACTACTATCCAATAAAGATTTCGTAGAAGGCTTGAAGAAATGTAAAACTAAGGAAGAGGTATTGGAGCACATAAAACGATTTTCTACTGCTTTGCAACAGCATTAGTTAGGAGGTATATGTGGGTATGGAAAATTCTCTACTTCTAAGAAACGCTAAGATCTATACTCCATACGAAATTATTGAGACCGGATACATCTTGATCGAAAACGGTGTAATAAAATCGATCGGTAGAGAGCCTTACCCGCACGATATTGGCGACCTACCAGTAATAGATCTCAAAGGAAATATTTGTGGACCAGGGTTCGTTGATACGCATATTCATGGAATTCTCGGATACGATACAATGGATGGTAAGAAAGAATCGTTTATAGAAATGTCTAAGGCTTTAGTAAAATACGGAGTTACAGCGTTCATACCTTCAACGGTTTCCTCATCACACGAAACTCTGATCAAGGTTTCGAAGGCAATAAAGGAAGCTATTGCGGAATGGAAACCAGAAGTTGGAGCAAGAATATTAGGGCTACACTTGGAAGGACCATATATTAATCCCGAGAAAAGAGGTGCACATAATAAAGAGTATATAAGAGAGCCCTCTATCGAGGAATTCGAGGAATACTACCATGCATCGAATAAATCTATTAGAGAAATAACAATCGCACCTGAGCTCAGGAATGCTATTGAATTCATAGAGTACGTGGTAGCTAAAGACGTAGTTGTACAAATAGGTCATACAAATGCTACTTACGAGGAAGCACTACGTGGAATTGCCGCGGGTGCATCCAAGGCTACACATCTATATAATGGAATGCGTGGGATTCATCATAGAGATCCGGGAGTAGTAATAGCATTAATGAGTGCACCTAACGTATTCTTAGAACTTATTGCAGATTTTATTCATGTAGCTCCTCAAATGATAAAGTTCACTATAGATTTCGCCGGTATTAATAGAATAGTATTAGTAACTGATGCTATATCGGCTACTGGTTTACCAGATGGAATATACGAGCTAGGTGGGCTAAAGATCAGGGTGTCCGGTGGTATATCTCGCCTAGTTGAAACCGGAGGACTTGCTGGTAGTACGCTTACTATGGACAAAGCGTTTCGGAACATCATATCACTAGGCTTTAGCGTGAGAGACGCATTCATAATGGCAAGCACTAATCCAGCAAGGTCTGTCGGTGCCGATAAAGTAGAGAAAATAGGTCTTATAAAACCTGGCTATAAAGCCGATATTGTAGTTCTTAACCATAACTACGAGGTTATTATGACTATAGTAAATGGTCACATCGTGTATCAAAGATAATTTTTACTATTTTCC
>JBEVCI010000026.1:0-34142 GCA_040514375.1 Thermoprotei archaeon | reverse complement strand
GAGTTTCTATATTTTTGGAAAATAATGTGCAAAATATTTTGAATAATTCTTGTGAAGCATACTAATGAGCTTATAGAATCAGTGGAAAGATTTAAGTATTTAGAATACATTTAGCAATTACTAGCAAGTAAAAATATGGTCTGTACTTCTATTACTCGGTGACAACAATGGCTGTGGGTAAAAACACTCTATTAGATATTAGTGAAATACCTGCTGCAATAACAAATATCATCAACAATAGAAACCTGTTTAAGGAGATCGGATCGAGAATATCTAGTTACGAGTTTAACAAAGTTTTCTTAATTGGATGTGGTTCATCTTTTTATATCGGCGTAGTTGTTAGTTACTTACTAAAAAGACTGCTGCAAAATAAATGCATCAAAGCATTACCCTCTTCAGAACTTTTACTTTATGAACACGTAAATCTCGATGAAAGATCATTAGTTATCGGATTTTCGCGTTCAGGAAATACCGCTGAGACTGTTTCGGCCCTAGAATTAGCTAAATCTAAAGGCTCAAAAACCGTTCTTTTAAGCATAAATAAGGAAAGTAAGGGATCAAGGATCGTCGATGAATATGTGTATGTCGATGTAGGTGTAGAGAGAGGAATTGTTATGACCAAGAGTTTTGTATCACTAACTCTTGCCGGCTTATTGCTTTCGGATAGCATTTCTGGACCGAGCGAAGCTATTGGCTCACAAGCTTTATCGAAGTTTAGCAGCTTCGTAAACAAAGTGATCGATGATAAAGAGCATTATTTAAATTTAGGTAAAGAATTAGCCTTGTCATCATATGAGCGATTTGTCTTCCTGGGTTCGGGACCTTCATATGGAATAGCATTGGAGGCTTCTTTGAAATTTAAGGAGACGTCATATATTGCTACTGAAGCAATTCATGCTCTGGAATTTAGACATGGGCCTATGGCAACGGTTAACGAGAAACAAGTAGAATTTATAATAAATCCTACTGGAGAAAGCTTTGAAGTAGTTTACAGATTATACAAGGATATAGTCAATATTGGCGGAAAAGTTATCAGGTTAAGCGATGAAAGAAAACCAGATATATTATTAGCAAATACCGGTGTTGAAGAATTAAATGCACTAGAAGCAATAGTGCCTCTACAATATATTGCTATGGGATACGCTCTAGCTAAAGGAAAAGATCCGGATAATCCAAGAAACCTCACTAGAGTTGTAGAGAAATTCTAGCTTAATTCTCACCTTGGTAGGACGATCAATGGAGTAATCTTATTTCCTATTTTACGCTGTAGTTTCTCAAGCGTGTCTTTAAATATCGCTATTATATAAATATGTATAAGTCTCGCTTCTAACGACTTAACCAAATTATACAAAGTATATATTGTTCCACCAGTCCAGCTGATATCGTCAACGATAATTACTCTATCTCCTCGCTTTATACCACCCTTGGGTATGGTGATATACCTGTTCATTTTTGGAGAATAAGACTCCTTATCCGGCGTCCTATACGGTTCGCTCAACCCCCCTTCAATAAAAGTATCGCGAATACCATATACTACTTTTTTATTCGTAAACATCGCGAGAAATGTCGCATAGACTAATCCTCCGCCCTCAACTGTTAAAATTTTATCGAATTCACGCGGATTCAGCTTTCTGAGCGTTTGTACTAAAATCCATAAAAGCAGGTATGGTTTAGTGTTAAGAACATTATTGAGCTCGGGAAACGTGAAACTACCACTAATTAGAGTAGCTTTAATTTCCCTAAGAGGATCAACTAGTTCTAGCAATTTTGGTATTATCTCTCTAATACGTTTCATACTCGGTAAAATTTTGCCAGTCGTATACTTACTCAATGTAGGGATATCTATATTTAATATTGAAGATAGCTCCTTTAGTGTATAATACTCTCTAGCTAATCTATATAGTGATAAAAACTCTAGTTTCG
Source organism: Thermoprotei archaeon (assembly GCA_040514375.1). Lineage (GTDB taxonomy): Archaea > Thermoproteota > Thermoprotei_A > Sulfolobales > Desulfurococcaceae > QMWW01. The sequence goes on along the minus strand of JBEVCI010000026.1, from coordinate 32,219 downwards.
ATAAAAGCTGTTCATTATACAATGTTCATTACCCCTTGTTAAATATTTACTAATTCCTGTGTTAAATACTATTCTATTTAATAAGATTTTAACAATCATAAACGGGTTCTCTACAAATTCACGTATTATCATTTAAAAGTTCCGCTTATAGTTTTCATAATCCATTTCAATATTACGATGAGTACTACGACAACAACAATTACAAGCACTAGTGATACTATCATTAATAGTGGTGCTAGTTCTCCGTAACTAAAACATATGGGTATAAAGAATAGGAGTATGCATGCAGCACCACTAATGCGTGTCTCACCCTGTTGGAGGGGAGCAAGTAGCAGTGGCAGAAATGCTGCTATTAGTGCTAATATTATGCCTGTAAATACCAGTACTAGTCCTAGTTTATGCAGATCCACTCTCTAACCCCCTCCATGGTATAAGATAACCACTTGTTAAGAGGAATAGTATTATAGCCAGTACTGTGAGAATTATAGCGAGGATGAGTAATAGCTCGGCTGCACGCTTACTAGTAGCTAATACTATGGGTATTGGGCCAATAACTACTACGCCACCGCCCTCAACTCTAGCTTCTCTACTACCACGTAGTGCATTCAGAAATATTAGTAGAACACCAATAATTATGACTATAAACGCTATTAGAAATAACAGTATGGTTAGCTCCCATACGGTAAGCAATACGGTCTTCACCACGTTAGATAGTTAGATAAACAACCTTAAAATTCTGTGAATACTCACTACTACCTATTATATCTCGAACTCTTTATACGTTTTCAGCGATTAGTATAAAGTATCTAGGAACCAATATGGCACCTAGACTAGGATAAACACGTAGAGCATCTCTAACATGATAATGGTGTCCCGAGAATGTCTGATCTTGTTATTAGGAAAGCTTCTCTAGATGATGTTAAGGGTATTGTTGATGTTCACTGTTCTATCGTGGATAAGTGGTATAAGTTCACAAACGGGAAGAGGGTTGAAGCTAGTTATGAGGAACTCAGTGTTGTGGAGAGATGGGATCACGGCGGTCCGTGGATGAGTATAGAGTCTTGTGCTATACACTTGAACTATGTCCTCGTCAATAACCAGTACCCACTAGTAGCTGTACTAGATAATAGGATTGTTGGTGAACTCGAACTATACATTGGATATGAAAAAGGAGTACTAGGCAGACACGGCTATATAGATATCCTCGTAGTCCATAGGAGTTACCAGGGTAGGGGTATTGGTCGGAAACTCGTTGAGAAAGCAATAGAGATCTGTATGGAGAAAGAATGTGATACCATAGCTGTATGGCCAGATCCCAGCGCCGTAGAATTCTATAAGAAAGTAGGGCTTGATCAAATTGCTTACAGAATTAAATATGTCAGAATAGACTTATTAGATACAAAACCCCTAGAACCTGTTAGAGTATCTGATTTCCCCGAAGAATACGATCTGCTGAGCAACTGGTATTTTGTATCGCCTAGGATCGAGTCCTCTTATGTTGCATGGCTTAAGAGTAGATGGGATTACGCAGTTGAACTCGAAGCTATGAAGACTTATGAAGTACTAATAGACCGTGATATAGCATTGATTCTCGAGAGTGTATGGAGATCTACTAGCGAAGCTAGTCTCTATCTATGGGTTAGAGACAGAGATTTAATTAACGAGGCATTAGAGAAAGCAATGGGTATCGCTAAGTATATGGGTTTCAATAAGCTTAGAGCATCGGTTACACGTGAGATCTACGAAAGAGTGCTAAAGAACTATAAACATGAGGTATCAAGCGACTATATAGTATTGTATAAGACCTTGAAGCATTAAGAAGGTTGATGGATAATGAAACAGAGTATTTGGTTATTAACAATTGTTACTGTTTCATCAAAGATATAACCGCTAGTATTCTAACCGAGTTGATTCTTTTCAACGAATAATGACGTCTCGGTTGATGAGGAGATTTGGTAATAGCGTTTTACCTAGTTGCTGGTAATGAGTGAATGATCGAGTGTATGGTAGAGAATATAGTGCGTTTAACACTATCGTATCTGAAGTATAGAATTATGCCGAGAACTATAACTAGCCATGTTAATGGAGTTAGTAATAGTACGATCATTATTATTAGGAACCACTTATTTATGGCTACATGGTATTTAATAATATTTTCTTTGCTGTCTAGTTCCAGGTTTATCTTGACTACGTAATCCATATTCAAAACGCACTTATTGTTAACCCTATAGATATCGTAGCCTTGTCGTTTAAGTATATCTACGAGATTCTTGAAAACTTCTTCACGATTAACTCTCTCCGGTATTCTAAATACGCGCTGATCTAATTGATCGAGACCAATTAATCCCCGCTCTAAGAGAATAACCAGGAGTACTATAACCAGTATTATGAGACCAGCTATAAGCGATACAATAAATATGCCAAATAGAGTAAACGGATCCATCTATTAAACACCCATACTCAGCAAATATGCTCAGCTATACTCTAAATAGTGAAATATAGCTAAAATAATTAGCTGGTAGATCTTAGGGTTAAAAACGATATTATGTGTTATAATTTAATTAATAATATTTGGTGTTTCTAGGCGATTCGAATGAGAGTTATGCATAGCATAGATATTGATGTTTTAAAGATAGTGCTTAAATCTATAGAGCTTGTTGTTCGAGCATGTATACTTAGGGATATTAAGTGTTATGACCCTCCGTTTCTAACATCCCCGATGCTGAGACACTATTTCAATTACGACGACTACGCGATCAAGAGGTTTTGGCGCTTCTTCAAAGATTTAGGCGAGCTGTCTTTCCCGATATACAGGCATAGATACGTTGCCTTCGTTCTAAAGATCGTCCACGTGAAAGAACTCGTGTGTTACGAGAGAAGCAACTATATACCTCTTGATCCGAGTATTTGTAGTAGTGGAGAAGAGTATGTAAAAGTACCACATTCACATGCTCTCTATATGTATATTGAGGGTAGACTCGGGAAAAGAGTAGTAGTTAGGATGAACATTGTTAGGCTTCTCGACCTTCTATACATTAAAGATAAGGAGCTACCATTCAAACTCCTAAGAATACTAACCGGTATTATCGATGGTAGGTATACTATAAGCGATTTAGAGAAGATAGTATTAGATATTCTACAGCGCTGCAGCAATACATTGAAATACGTACTCCCAGTTATACCAAGAAACCATGAAGAACTCGTTAAACTCTCTCCCCTAATCCGGGTTCTCGCACTAATTACTAGAACTACTTAATCCATTGTCAAACACCCATGATATATTAATTGGGAGCATTTTCAGACGCTAATATACACCACCATAACACTTCTCAATATTAAGGGCATGGTAGTGAAGATTCTCCTAACACTACCGCCGGGTATACATGATCTTGAAATATACCGTGTAGTAGGTGCTAAAGTACCACCACTAGGATTAGCATATATAGCTGCTGCATTAGAGAAGGCTGGTTATAAAGTTAGGGTACTTGATACAGCCTCTCTCGAAATGGGATTAGATGAATGGATTCGCGAAATTAAGAGCTGGAAACCAGATATTATTGGTTTCTCGTTATTAACACCAACAACTCCACGAGGATATTTAGCAGCTAAGATTGTTAAGGAAGAAGTTGATCCCAATATACCCATTATCGCTGGAGGTCCTCATCCATCGTTTATGTATAGTGAAGCACTTGCTAATGGTATTGATGTAGTAGTTATTGGTGAAGGAGAGTATACAATGCTAGAACTAGCAAATGTGATCGAGAAACACGGTCTTGATCCAGATAAACTCGCTAATGTTAAGGGTATAGCTTTTAGAGATAGAGATGACAGAGTTAGGGTTACTCCACCCAGACCATATATACGTGATCTGGATAAACTACCATGGCCTGCTCGTCACTTGCTCCCAATGGATAAGTATACTTTACTAAACAAGCCCGTTAGAGTAGCACATGTATTAGCTACTCGTGGTTGTCCATATGGGTGCATGTTTTGTGTATCGAGTTATTTCTGGGGAAGAATGGTACGTACGCGTTCACCTAGTGATGTTGCTAGCGAGATCGAGTATTTGATCGACAAGTATAAGGTTAAGTACGTATTCTTCACAGACGACGAGCTCACTATCAATAAGAGGTTTGTATATGCTTTATTAAGAGAATTTGATGAGAGAGGCATTGATATAGAGTTTTCATGTGGTTCCAGGGTAGACCATGTTGATCGAGAGCTATTGAGAGAGCTTGCTAAACATGGTTGTACAGCTATATATTTTGGAGTAGAATCTGCTGATCAGAATACCCTAAATAGGATCGGTAAACGCATAACGATAGAACAAGTAGTTAGAGCTTTTAACCTAGCCAAGAATGAGGGGATCTCTACTATTGGTTCCTTCATACTCGGTTTTCCATGGGAACACATAGATGATATGAAGAAAACAATAGAGTTCGCGATCAAGCTAGACCCCAATTATGCACAGTTCTCAGTACTAACACCATATCCTGGAACACCACTATTCAACTATGCTAAAAGCTATGGACTCATAGAGGATTGGAGCTGGGAACACTATACCGGCATACACCCTGTTATGAGAGGATTCTACTTCACGCGCAAACAACTTGGTAGACTACTCAAGTATGCTTATAGAAAATTCTATCTAAGACCAAAATTCGTCCTAAGAGAGATCGGCTCTAATAGGTTCTTCGGGGTAATCAGGGTTTTAGCACGCGAGTTTTTCGCAATCATCAAAGAGCTTGTTAGTGGTCGGCGATAGTAATGAACAAAAGTAAGAGGTCTGGTATAGGGGCTTTTCTGGGTAGTATCAGGCTTATATTTGGTAACCCCGTATCAAGAATCCTATTAAGACTAGTAACTCTAGATAGTGTTTGCAGATATAACGGTAGGAGAGTTAATGCACCCATAGTTTATCACGCACTATCGATCTATGCTGACGAAGAACTAGTTTGCTCTATAAGTGTTAGGTTTTTATCGATAATACTAAATACGGTGATCTCTCTTGGTGTGAAAGCACTTGGTGGTAGCACAGAGGATCTCGCGAATGCTCTCAAAGACCCGGCTCTCCGTAGAGGGGTTTCACTAGTACTAAAAGGGCTTGGTCTCTACGGAGTAACTGTTCCACAAAAACTACCAGCACCATTCATGATTGTATGGAACTTCACCAATATGTGTAACCTAAGATGTATACACTGCTACCAGAGAGCCGATAAACCACTACCAAACGAGCTTTCCCTCGAAGAGAAGCTTAGAATAGTTGATGAACTAGATAAAGCCGGTGTAGCAGCTATAGCGCTTAGTGGTGGTGAACCAACTATTCATCCACACTACTACAGGGTTCTAAAAGAGATCGGTGAGAGGGGCATGTATGCTGCTACAGCTACTAATGGATGGATATTCGCAGATGCTTCGAAATTAGAGAAAGCTGTTAATTATGGTCTTAGGTATGTCGAGGTATCTATTGATAGCTCTAAACCCGAGAAACACGACTATTTCCGTGGCGTAAGGGGTTCTTGGGAAAAAGCTGTTAAAGCTCTTCGAAACGCTGTTGATATGGGGCTTAACCATGCTATGGCTGTTACTATTACTCGCTTCAATATCGATGAAGTAGACGGAATACTCGATCTGGCAGAGTCTATTGGGGTTAAACGCGTAGTATTCTTTAACTTCATACCAGTTGGTAGAGGAGAAGATAATATATGGCTAGACTTAGACCCCCTTACTAGAGAAAAGTTTCTACGCAAACTATACCGCGAGATGAAGAAGAGAAGCCTAGAGATTATTAGTACTGCTCCACAATACGGTAGGATAGCGTTACAATTGAGTAGCGGTAAGGAAGTATCATCGGCACATTTCTACGTAGGTGGAGACCCCGTTGTTAAAGCTCTCACAGAATTTATTGGCGGATGTGGTGCTGGAAGAATATATGCTGGTTTACAACCAGATGGTACGCTAATACCATGCGTATTTATGCCAATACCACTAGGTAGTCTCCGAGAAAAGAGTTTCTGGGAAATATGGGAAAACTCTCCAATTCTCAAAACACTAAGGGATCGCGGTAAACTACTTGGTTTCTGTGATAAATGCCCATATAAAAACATATGTGGTGGATGTAGAGCACGAGCATATAGCTACTTCGGTGATATTAGAGCACCCGATCCGGGCTGCATATACAATTTAAAATACTGGAGACTCGTAGAAGAAAAAACTAAAGCTAAAAGCCACACTATATCTGCTACTTTCTAGCGGGAAACCAGCCTTCTCTACTCTTAACTAATTTCCTTCTCTTAATCTCCCCTAGGATCCTTCCGCGGTACTTGTCATAAATACCGAGATTATCACACAATAGTTTTCCCTCGTAAAAAGCGTCGATCACGATAGTATTGAAGTTTTCTATGTTCTTGTCTAGCTCCGATGGCTTGTAGAAAAACATGTTTATAGGTAGCAAGGGTTTCTCTGGTTCACTATAGCCTATGACCAAAACATCCCAATCACTATCCGGCCTATAATCACCCCTAGCTCTACTACCAAACAAGATCACGGTATAATCGAGACTACATAGCTTCTCTAGGTATTCCACTACTTTTTTCTCGATCTCCTCATATATTCTCCTTAGATTTGAAAACACGCCACAACTCCTCAAGGCATTCAATACATTTCCTAGCATCGTCTAAGCCGTAATCACTAATTCTAGCATCAGGATACCTTGATCCGATGTATTGCTCTGTTAAATATTTGAGACAATATAATTTTTCCTCACCAATATTTATACGCAAGTGTTCCTTTAAACCATTGAAGATCAGCAATAAGTCGTGAGTATATGGTCTAGCTCCGACATACTTGATCATTAGACCCTTCAGTAGGAATTCGATACATTGTTGAGCATAGAAACAGGTTTCGGGGTAATACTCTAGATCAAACATTCTATGTGCTAATTCATAGTATCTCTTTGCTCTCTCAATCCACTTAACATACATGCTTCCTCATCAACTTACCTTATTGAATAACACGAAATTATATGTTTACGGTGGAACACGTTGACTTTCCCTGTAATAACGGAAATTAATAGTTATAAGAAGTAGTTGTTATTACAACGCGATAGTTTTAAGGTGAACTGGAGAAGGGATCTGATTATATAGTAGAGTAATAGGATCAGGATACGCTATTATTTGGTAACTGGATTTATCGATTTAGGGTGTTTGGGGCTATATTATTCTGTGTCTTATGGGTATTTCTAGTAGTTTCTTTAAACGAGCTAAATTACGTAGAGCTCTTAATCTTTCCTTATCACCTAGGCGTGCTCTGTATACGAAGTCTTCGAGAGTTAATATGACTTCTTCTGCTACACGCCGATCAACGGGGTATGGTACACCATCTTTACCTCCAATAGCGTATGCGTAGATGAATGGATCGTATGGTGTGTTAACAGGGTCTATAGTGCTTGGTGGTTCGTTATAGATCAGGTCGCTTATTAGAGCTAGTGCTCGGAGAACCTTATCGTTAACGGGTTTGCCTAGTACTAGATCGTCTAGCGTATCTGGTTCTAGCCTATATAATTCTCTAAGCCTAACCAATAACTCGCTGGGTAGCGGTAATGGTTTATATACGAGTAGTTTCTCGCGAGTTAAACCAATAACACCGGTTTTTGTCTGAGTAGTTTGCTCGAATAGCGTCTTAACCCCTTTCAGCTCTCTGTATATTCTGGAGTAATCACTAATAACCCGGTCGGGTTTTTCACGCACAAGATCCAGTATTGTTTTACGTGTTCTACGAGATTCCCTAGCTACTAGGTTTAATATTGTATTGTGTTTTATCCCAGATACTGCTTCGTGGGGATCCTCGTAATACGTTGTCCGGTATAACCAGTGATATCTCCTAGCCATCTTATTGTCGGGGTTCATACCCTGTTGTATAACTGCCCATTTACCATCACTAGATAATATTACTGTGTGATGATACAGCGTATACCCATCCTGTAACATATATGAATCTATACGTGCAATTAGTCGTGAAACCCTGGTTATATCCTCCGGAGATAGGTTTCTCATGCCAAGAATATCCACGGCTTTAGGTGCTTCTTCTGGTACGCGGCGAGCATTCGATCCCTTACCACCAAGTACTAATATACCGAGCTCCGGGTTTTTCCAAGTAACAGTCTTTAATATACCAGTCGTAACTGTTGTAGAACCACTGCTATCCCAATCCATACCAATAACATTATTGAAGGCTTGAAACCACAAGGGATTAGCAAGTCTTTCGACAACTTTGCCGGGACCATATTCTTCAACCATAATACTGAGTATGGCGTGTGCTAATCTCTTCATAATACGAGCTAGCCATGGTGGTACTGTTCCATCGTGTAATGGCAGCTCGGCAACACCTTCAAACATACTCTCTACCCATACTATAGTGTATTATACCACCTTATATAGTGATGGAGGAAAATACACGTAATAATTAGGTATGCTACGCTGCATATAGTGATAGAACTTGAGAAACGTATATGATTAGCCAGCAATAACGTACTATATAGGGGTTTCTGGGCTTGAGCATCGAGCTTTCACGCATAGCTAGTCTTCTCGAGAAACTTGTCAAGATACCTACGTATACTGTTCTCGGATATACTAGCGATTACCTAGTATATGTTAGTAACAAGAGCGGTGTAACTAGTATATGGCTATACGATACAAAGACAGGGCACGAAGTAGAAGCTATTAGGGGTCCTGTATCGGGTGTGTTTAGGATAAGGTTTGAGAAACCATATATTATCTATACTCGGGATGTAGCGCGTGGTAGAGAACAACACAAAGTCTACATATACAGTGCTACTAGTAAATCAACTATAGAGCTTAGTATGGAACCCATGCGAGTATTTTCGGGAGCACTCGACGAAGACAGGATAGTCTTTACTGGAGCTACTATGAAGGATATATCACTCTATATGGCTAAACTAGATGGTAGTGTTGAAAAACTAGCTGTTCTAAACAAGATCGTCTTGGCAACAGATATTAATAGGAACTACATTGTTGGATACGGTTATCTAAGGGGCGATCCAAGGTCTACAGAGCTATTCATATACGATTTAAGCAGTAACGAGTACAAGATCTATACTCTTAAACCGGGAACAACTAATACATATCCATTATTTAAACCCGGTACAAACAGGATTGTTTTCCGTAGTGATTACGAGGGTACCCAGAAACTATATTATTACGATATAGATGAGGATAAGCTCGAAGAACTAGTATATAGTTATAAGGACATATACGACTACAAGCCAGTCGAGATTAGTGGCTATGATTGGAGTGATCAGGGCAAATTATGGGTTATCGGATCACGTGAAGGTAGGTCTAAGTTATTCCTAGACGGCAGAGAGGTGAAAAGCCCCACTGGTACCATTAGTGGTGCTGTAGTAGTTGGTGATTACGCGTATTTCTCGCATTCAAGCCTAGTCGAACCGCCGAAGATCTACAGAGCCAGTATAGTGAATAGTAGCTTAGAAGTACTGATCGATAACCCGTTATCAAGTGATATTAGAGAAGCTATTGGTGAGCGAGAGCACGTCTGGTATAAATCTAGAGATGGGCTAGATATACCGATGTACATAATATATTCACGTCAAGCGGGTAAACCCGGTCCCACAGTAGTGTATATACATGGCGGTCCGTGGAGCCTAGTTAGTGATTCGTGGAGGACAAGTATTGCTGCACTTGTTGCTTCTGGTTACCATGTATTAGCACCTAATTTCAGGGGTTCTACAGGATATGGAGAAGAGTTTAGGAAACTAGATATCGGTGATCCTGGTGGCGGTGATTTATGGGATATAGTATATGCTAGAGAATATGGTATTGAAAAGGGTATTGTAGACCCGGGTAGAGTAGCTGTTATGGGTTATAGCTATGGAGGCTATATGACACTACTAGCGCTTGGTAAACACCCTGATCTATGGAGATGCGGTGTTGCTGGTGCTAGTGTTGTTGATTGGGAAGAAATGTATAGTCTCAGCGATGCGTTGTTCCGCGAATTCATAGATACACTATTCGATAAGAAACACGAGTTATTCCGCGAGAGATCCCCGATAACCTATGCTGAGAACATAAAAGCACCACTATGTATTATCCATCCACAAAACGATACACGAACACCACTAAAACCCGTGTTAAAGCTAATGGATAAACTACTAGCTAGTGGTAAAAGCTTCGAAGCCCACATAGCTCCCGATATGGGACACGTAATCAACACAATAGAAGACGCGATCAAGATACTACTACCAGCACTGCTATTCCTAGAAAAACACCTAAAACAATGAATCTAGTCATAATCTTAGGCTGGATATTATAGTGTACAGGTATAAGCTTAGGAGATACCTCGAGGAATAATACTCAAAGAGAAGGATTAGTGTTGATGGTGATTAGAGTGAGTACTAGTAGATTATTGAGCTATTTAGCGGGTATAGTAATTATCGGGATTGTAATATATTTAGTACTGCTTTATGTAACTGTACAGTCTCTCTCAGCAAGTATCACTAGTATTAGCTCTCTCAGATACGATATCGGTAGTAATACTGTGAGTATTTGTTTCAAACTAGTAATTAATAATACGGGCTTGATCGACGTGGAGATCGAGAAGATATACTATAGGGTTTACGTAGAGAACGACTTTCTAGGTGAGGGTTCTCGCGAAGACCTAGTATTGAAACGTGGTAGTACAACATATGATTTCTGCCTCAAAACAACACCTACCGATGCTATAAAGGCACTTCTCAGAATAATTGTTGGGCGGGGAAGAGCGAATATTACCATTGAAGGTTATATCAGGACCCCGATCAAGGGTTTTGACTACATAAAGCTCTGGACTGTGAAAGTACCATATAGAGTTACACGCGAAATAGCTATCGAGCTAAAACCTGGTAGTTCATGAAATTAGGTTTTTATTCAGTGGTCACAATATATCGGCTCAGGGACCTACTATGGCTAGTATGAGAGAGTTATTGAATGAGTTCTATAACTATGTCAAGTTCTGGAAAGAAGCGTCACCAAACCAGGTTAACGCGTTTATACAATTACTAGAGAGCGTAGAAGCACCTAAAGCTCTTGATAAAAAGATTAAAGAGCTAATAGCAGTAGCTCTAGCTGTTAATGCTCACTGTCCATGGTGTATAGCGTATCATGTTAGTGAAGCATTAAAAGCAGGAGCTACTCCAGACGAGATACGCGAAGCAGCATGGGTAGCAGTACTTATGGGTGGTGGCCCGAATCTATCATACATGATCCTAGTAGAGAAAGCAATAGAAGAATTCAGTAAAAAGTGAGTATTCACCTATATAAGGGGTTCTGTTTCAACGTTTTTGGCGGCATACTCCTTATTTGTGGCGATCTCTGAATAGTTATAGCGGCACGTTCTTTAGCAAAATAGGGCTCGGGCTTTAATGCTTTACTCGTATCTCAGCGCTACTGCTGGTGGTATTTTTGCAGCACGATATGCTGGGAATATTGAACCCAGTATCCCGATCAGGGTTGTCAACGCGACCGTATTTAGTAGTAGTGATGGTGATATATCTGGTTGTGCCCGGATCGTTATAGACGATGTTCCAACCCTTATAACTAGACCTCGTGAAGCAAGTGCATAGGAACCTAGTATTCCGAGTGAAATCCCTATTGCCACACCTATTAAGCTCATGAGTACTCCTTCTGTAAGTATTAGTACTAGTACTTGGCCATCAGTAAAGCCGAGTGCTTTTAGTACACCGATTTCTCGTGTTCTTTCGATAACGCTAGTAATCATAGTTGCAGCAATACCAGCTACAGCTACAGCAAATGCTGATAACGTGGCTGAGAATGTCATGAAATTTACTGCACCGCTTATAGAGGATGCTATCTGAACTATAGCGTATAGCGCGGTAATAGTTACTGAGTTACCGTATAGTCTCCTTATCTCGTTAACGATATCAGGTACTATGCTCGGTTCTCTAGCTAGTAAGAGTATGCCATCCCATTTACGGAAACCGAGCATTTTTTCCGCTGTCTCGACACTAATGAAGATAGTGTTATCAGGGTTTAGTATAGCAGCTCCTCCATACTTGTCTAGAATTCCTGCTATGAATAGTGTTATCCGCTTTGACTCCAGAGATCCAGGTCCAGTAACTCTATAGACAACAATAGTTATAGCGTCTCCCACGCTATACTGGCTTCCACTTTCATAAGCTATATCATAGCCTACAATACACTTTACGATGTCAGTTTCTGATGGAATACTACCTTCTCTTATAACGAGGCTGGGTATGGCTTTAAATAAGAACTCGTAGTCTACAGCGTAGATATTAACTGTTTTCTCTTCTCCGCTCATAGTACGTATTGTTCCCTGCGTAGCATAGAATGGAGATGAGTCTACAACGCCATCTATGTTAGATAATACTCTGCGATCTTCCTCTGATAGCTCGTATTCCTCGCTTGGAGATACTACTATGAGATTTTGACCAAGCCCAGCTAACTGCTCTACTATGTATTTAGAGTAGCCACTAGTTACTCCGTAGATCGATACTAGTGCTAGGGGTCCTATGGATATTCCTATAATAGTGAGAATAGCTCTCATCCGCTTCTCTGTTAATGCTTTAAAAGCTAGCCTAATTACATCAGTTAATAACATTTTACCATAACACCAGTGTTTATGCTTCTACGTGTTTTCTGTGTCTTCTCAGGTACCAGTATATTGTTATGAATACCAGTGCTAAAAATACTGCTACAGCTCCTACCACGGCATAGTATGGTGGTTTTTCTACTTCGACGGGAGCAGTAGTGGTTTTTACTTCCTCGACTAACTCTACGTTAAGCGTATAGCTTCTAGTATATGTTGTATTAGATTCATCCATATAAGTTATCAACACCAGTGCTTTGTCGCCGCTATAGCTAACCGGTATCTCTACCCTAAAAGCCGTTTGCGAGGCTGGGTCGATATCTCCTATAAAGCTGTAACCACTCTTATTACCATAGAATACCGTTATCCATGTGCTCTTAGCATAGCTTGTACCAGAGTTTATTATTATTCCGGATACTACGAGTCTACCATCGCGATATACAGCGCTAGTTTCTGGTGAAAGCACTAAGTTTACGAGAGGCTCTATAATAACCGATAGCGTGGTATTATACGTATTTACAGCTCCACTGACATCTCTATATATCACCGATACGGTGAAGATAGAACCCATACTAGCTAATGGATATGACGTGGTATACCCCATGTCAGTAGGTAGGGGACTGTAAACTAGTAAATACTCTATCACCACGTCTTTGCCAGGCTCTAGTTTATCAATATACTTAACAGCATTTCTCGGAACTAGTTGTGGTGATTGGGGCACGAGTACAATGTAGAGATTATATATTGGAGAGCTGAAGTTGTTTAAAACCCTGATCTCGAGCTTAGCGGTTCCATTAACATAGCTTATTCTAGTAGGAGCACTTATCTCTAGTATTGGTGGTCTTCCATATACTATGAGCGGAATCGCTACATTTACTTTGTAAAAACTGTCCCAATGGTCAAGAAACTCTATATAGCCCCTCAACGTGAGATTGTTCTGTGATATATTAACTAGGTTTAGAGGAAGCGTGTATATTACGTAGTCACCCTTGCTAACACTACTACTTGTCATTGATGGTGGTGTACCTATTGTTCTAAGAGCTTCCGCCAAGTACCTAGTGATCTCCTGGGTAGTCATTGTGGTTTGCAACTGTGTTGCTTGTACTATACTAGATGGTGTTAATACTGCTGTAGTCGTATTAAGTGGTGAGTATAGGATACCACTTGGTAATGCCAGGTGCATTACTGGATTATACATGCGTGGAAACTCCTTATTCTGGATAACGATATAGTATCTAGCACCATGCTCGCCAGGTATAGGTTGTGACACTACCCAGCCATACTGTAACACTTCAACTGCTTTACTGGGATCACTTATATTGAGTAGTAGTGGAATCTCTAGAATATCGCGATACCCAGTTACTCCTGCCTCGACATAATATGATATCCTAGCTAAGACAGGATATGAACCCGGTTCTATGTTATCGGGTATATCTAGCTTAAAGCTTAGCGTAAACGTGGATAGCGAGTTAACGGGGCCTTCAACATATGTTTCTAGATCACCCGTTATATTCAGATCCGCTGTGTAAAGCCTAGCGCTTATAGATGATATTCTGTAGGGTAAGAGGTTAGCAACTGATACGGTATATACCGCGTTGCTGCTACCAGGATATGCTGGCCAATCATTACTCCACCCACTATCAACTAATGCTAAGCTACTATTACCGAGGAGAGTGGGAGGACTCGGTAGTACTAGTCTTACCTCGTAATCCCTAGTATACGTGACAGCAGATCCATATACTCGCGTATAATATTGCAGGGTTAAGTTAACACCTATCACCCCAGGCTCCGCGTTTCTGAGGTCTAGATAAAATATTAGGCTACAGAGTCCTCCCGGTTCGATTGGAGCGTTACACGAGGATACATGGCTTAGGAGATCGGCCTTGTCAGTATTTGTAGAAGCTCTTACTACTACATCGTATGCAGTGTATAGACCGGTATTGTATATAGTAACTGTTAATCCAGCACGGTAAGCCCCTGGATAAACGGGATAAGGTGTTTCCTCGCCCCAGTAGTAATCTACGATAACTAGTTCGGTATCGTAATCGCTTGGATTACCAATTATCACTGGCAACGTATAGTTATATTCTCCGCGTATCACGGCTCCCCGGACAACAAAGTAGTACTCTAGCAGTAGCTGTATATTATAGACTCCCGGCTCTATGTCGTATATGTCTACTACGTAGTCGAGTACACATGATCCCCCACCGACTATGCCGGTACAGGTTACTATGGGGTTTCTCGCGATAATCCCGCTTGGTGTTACCAGTTTTCCGCTAATCAGTGAGACGTCCTCGGCAAGATCGTTGGCTAAAACTATTCTCAGAGTTAAACCAGTAGTATTGGGTAGAGCTATTACTGGCTGACCCCTATATAGAGGCTGTACTGTTACAGGATGTAGTGGTTGTGGAGGCTTATTCAGCTCTAACACGAACTCCGTAGACCAGCTTGCCCTGTAGTAACTATTACCAATTGTTAACACAGCTTCTACTACTAGGTTGAAGGAGAGAGTATCATCACTAGTATTTATATTGAAACCATCAAACTCTGCTGTAAATACCTCGCCGTATCCTATGCTGTAGTCACTACTCCAGACTACGTAATCAAGACCACTGGGTGTTTTTACACCGGGTGGTGGTATGAGGCGAGCATACAGCTCCGTGATCGCGTCGCGGCTAAGTGATTGTAGTACAACCCTTACCCCGATGTTATCCATAGAGTTGGCTGTATATCGCGTAATCCACAGAGCATCTACGAGTGTGAGGTTTAGCCTAGGTTCCAGTACTTCTAGGAGGAACGAGTATGTTTCATTAACCCAGAACTCGGCTCCATTAAGAGATAAGAGCAGGCAATACCTGATAGCAATAGGTACAGTACCCGTATAGTTACCTATATCAATTCTAGTGAAAGCAGTCTCTATGATATCACCGTATCCCGCACCACTAATCTCTACTATGGGTTTACCACTACCCCTATAAGTGAGGCTCCGTGGAACTATTAGTTCCGCATAACCCGTTACTATGGGCGTGTTAGCAACAAGCTCTGCTAATACACGGATACCGGTATTAACCATGTTACTATAGGCATAGCCGCTAATCCATCCGTAGTCTATTAGCTTAAGTACTTTGAACTGAGGCTTGGAAACAGGGATTACAATTGTATAGTTGAGTGAAAAGTTTGCAAATGATCCATCCCTATTAACGATCACACCACTTAGAGTGAGTTCCACGGTATAGTTACCTGGTTTCGCTGTATTATTGATGTTTATTCCCGAGAAGATAATCCTAGCTATATCGCCTGCTCCCAGTGTATAGGGTCCGCTAACAATTTCTCTTGGATAGAATACCTCGGGTAGAGATAACGTTGCATAAACATCTTCTAGGTTAGAGTTCATGGCATTGTAGATCAGTACTGCGAACTCCTCATTTGCTGATCCAGGATACACAACACTATTTACCCAGTAATTGTCGATAACGTATACCTCATACTCTGGTTCAACAGGTGTTACGTGGAGGGTATAAGAGTATGTAGCCCAGTATTCTGTACCATCTATGCTACATAAAGCGCTTAATTCTATAGTATAGTAGACTACGTCTTCAATAATAGTTACTGGTGGAGAATATATAGTAAACGTGTCTCCATATCCTATAGGTCCATCTATGGTAACTACTGTTGTTTTCTCACCATTTTCAAAAACAGTATTTAACAGAGTTATACGAGCTATCACCTGCTGTATAACTGCTTGATCATAGTTTATGAGCGTAGTGTATAGTCTAGTATACCTAACCTTGTTAACAGGGTAATTAGATGTTGTACCGTGATCAACTATGTCTAAGCGAATACTCGGCGCTTCTTCTATGGTAATGCTAAAACCAACTTCTACGGAATCTCTATAACGGACTTCATCCGGAGTAGTCATTAATGCATCAATATATAGTTTTCCAGAATATGTACCAGGTGTCGCATCAACTGCTACTGATACATCGCTATACGTGATTAGTGTTCTAGAATCGGGTCCTAGGTTACTAATACTTGTCCTGTTATTCACTAAATTGATTATACTAGGCGGTTCTACGTATACGTCTGCATAAGCTATTGTTGAATCCCCTGTGTTCTCTATCTCGATCACTAAGTCAACATTATTACTGCCTGGGTATGCAACTGGTTCTAGATACGACCTAACCACGCTAATGCTGATCGGCGGATAAGGCTTTACCTCAAAAGATATGTTTTCTGCTTCACTCCACAGAGACCCCGTTACAGTATCTCTATAAGTTATATTGAGTACCGCACTATATACTCCCGGAGCTACGTTCTCATCAACATCTACTTGAAACGAGAACTCTATGACTTCTCCCGGATCCACGCTATTAGTGATTGAGCCGTTCAGCGTATATGCAGGGCTACAGTCTCTGTAGAGTTCGAATCCCGGTGGAAGACTCTCTATACATCCATAGATACTCTCAAGTGTATAGTTCGCACTATTTCTAATACCGATAACAAGTTTTGCACTACTACTTCCCGGATAAACATCGGTATCGACTCGTGACCTGAACTTTATATACTCAAGGCTTAGGAGATCTTGTTGCGAGTAAACTATAAGTGTAAATGGGTAGAGCAAACCCATTATAATAGCAATTACAAGAGAAACAGTAGTGATTTTCTTCATAGGGATCACGTATTATGTTTATTCAGCTACACTAGCGTTTTACGGAAGGATTTCCTTAAATAACTTATTTTCCGACCATGAGAAACAGTGTAATAGTTCTCTATAATAGAATCCAGTGATTCTGTTAAATACATTCATATAGTGTACAGAAATGCATTGTTAGACAACTCCAGCTTGTTTTCGTAGACAACGCTTACCTTTAAAGACTCCGGCGGAATAGCCTATATCTACTATTTAAGGGTGTGTATTAAGCACTTCTCAGGATTACCCTTTACAGATCCCGTTATTCTTCCATCTCGTAAATAGTATATTTTCTCGGCACAATTAGCTACTTCGGGATCGTGTGTAACTACTATTAGTGTTTGGCCCAGCTCGTTGAGTTTCTTAAAAGTTTCTACAACAACCTTAGCACTAGCTCGGTCGAGGTTACCGGTTGGCTCATCTGCTAGGAGTATCTCTGGTTCTCCTATAATTGCTCTAGCAATAGCAACGCGTTGTTGTTGTCCACCACTCAATTGATTAGGTTTCTTGTATAACCACGACGGATCCCCACCAACCATTTCGAGAGCTTTGAGAACTCGTTTAATTCTCTCACGCCTCGGAATACCGCGAACTACTAGCGGCATCTCTATATTCTCGAGTACAGTGAATCTATTGATTAAATTAAATGCTTGAAATACAAAGCCTATAACACGATTTCGCAGTCTAGCGAGTTCTCGTGAACTCAGCCGTGATACATCAACTCCTTTGATCAGAACTTTACCCTCACTCGGTTTATCGAGAAGCCCTATTATATTTAGTAGAGTTGATTTACCACTACCACTAGGACCCATAATAGCTATGTATTCTCCCTTATCCACAACTAGGTTAACGCCACGGAGAGCCCATGTAACAATATCTCCTACACGATACGCTTTCTTAACATTGATAAGCTCTATTAAATGAGTCATACGGGAAACTCCTCGTTAAACAGCAAGTCTGTATTTCTGCCTTAGCTAATACTTATAACTACTAAACAACATAGTATCTCTAATAAACCTATACCGGTGACCCATATATGGCTAAAGTATTAGTTATTGTATCAACATCGGAGATCGATAAAGCTGTTCTAGGGGTTTTGTGGGCTACATATGCTTTACGCGAGAAGCTCGTAGAAGATGTAGAACTAGTGTTCTTTGGACCTATTGAGGAGAAGATCGCGATCGGGGATAAGAAGCTCATGAGAGCTATCGAGGAATTCCGTAAACTCGGTAAAACGCCAGTAGCTTGTAGAATCGTGGCTAAGACACAGGGTTACCTGGAAATGCTAGCTGATAAGATCAAGGTTGGAGACGTTGGGAGAATGATTGCAGAATACATAAATAATGGTTATATACCACTAGTGTTCTAGCATAGCCATACCCAGATTTAGTGAAAAACTTTTCCCTAACAACTCGCCACACTATCTATTCGGGCTAAACCCTAATATTTACAATCGGTATTATCGATAACCCAGCTGCATAGTCTTTCTCTAGTTTATCCGGTTCCGCCCCTGCCTCGTATAGTATTTTGAAGGGGTCTATGTATAGTAGGAAGACCCATCCACTACTACTCTTTATTCTCCAATACCTCTTAGTATCCCTCTTGATAATCTCGGTTCTCTCTCTAAGGATTTCCTCAACACAATCTCTATCCCTATTCTTGTAGCACTCGATGAGATCTAAACCCCTGACTACTACTTTGCTATACATATCTAGAATAGTGTAATCAGCTATTCGGAGGTGAAGCTTCCAATCATTAATGTTTAGCTCTTTATCAACAAGTATTTTCTCTACAGAATGCTTCTCAAGAATATCAACTAGCTTTTCCTCGAGTACTAGTAGTGGTGATATGTAGAGCGATGCCATTACAATTGCTTCTGCAAGAATAGTATCACCAAGAACTCCCGCTAACAGTTCGACAAGCCTCTGATAGAGAGGTGTTGGATAATAGAGTTCTCTAAACGGATCACCATCCATGTAATCCCTCAATACATTCCTATACTTCTCAGCCAGACTCGGTGGTAAGCCTAGGTCTCTATAACGGAATCGCTTGCGAAGCCAATCAATCCCCTTCTTCGCATTCTCGTATTCGTGAAAAACAACGACACCACGCAGATTCTTTACCAGAGCAGCATACAGGGAAAACATGGTGCTATACTCCACGAACTACACCCCTACTATATAACTGTATGGTCTGTCAAGCTTAAAGAAAAATGGTAAATAGAGATACTACACTATATAGCTTATCCTGTTTCCGATGAACTCGCGTTATAGTTATATATTATGTTATTCGCTTATCAGTAGAAATAAAATGCTTCTTGATAGTATGTGCAACACCGGGTATCGGAAGAACCATTACTTCGGGGTTTACAGAAACACGATCTGATCACATCTCTTAGTTTCTTTTACCGTGAGGTAGTCACTAGAGATATTTAATTACAACTTGGGAAAAGAGAAAACACGTGAAAAACACTTTTTGTTTTAATTTTTCTTTTTTGTTTTTCTCAGATTTTCTCTATTGTTATAGCTTTTACAGGGCATACTTCTGCTCCTTTACGAGCACACTCGTATAGCTCCTCGGGTATTTCGCCGATTGATCTCTCCGAAGTGGTCTCTACGCTGTACTTTTCTACTACGCGGTTCTTACCATTCTCTAGAACAAAGACCTCTGGACAAGCTGCTGGTGCAGCACCACATCCCAGACACTTATTCCTGTCAACTATTACTCTATAGCGTGCCAACCCCTTCACCACGGATAATACTGTGCTATAACAAGGTTATAAGCTCTTCTTATTATGAATACTTTGTTAGGTGTTATGTCGTGGAGAGAGTGTGCGGCTGCATAGCTACTTCACCTATAAGCATCAGTATCGGCAGAAAATACGAAGCGGTTCTCAGGGAGATTCTAAGGGAGATAGACCCTAGCTCTAAGTGGATCGGCATAGTACACGAACCCCGTGGCATTGAGGGCTGTGAATTACTCGTGGTATTAATAGCTACTGGTGGTACTGAACACATAGTTCTAAAACTGTCCGAGAACACTAGGTATATGGCTCTGATCTATCACCGATACAACAATAGCTTACCAGCACTACTCGAGGTCTTACCCGTTCTACGCGAGAAGGAGTTGTTTATCGAGCTGATACCATATACTGGTGATCAGAGAGAGCTCAGGGAAGAGCTGAAAAAACTAGTAAAAGCCTATCGTGTCGTTAAGGAACTACAGGGGCTTAGACTAGGTATTGTTGGAGGTATTAGTGACTGGCTCGTATATAGTAGGGTAGACCCCGACCGTGTTAGGGAAAAGCTTGGCATAGACTTGGTCTACGTGCCTCTTAAGAAAATATACAATGAGTACAAGAGAACTAGTGTATCGGAGAACGAGTATAGAGACCTAGTAGAGAAAGCGAGGAGAATAAAAATTAGTAGTGACAATATTCGCGACGCATATAAGCTCTATAAAGCAATTTCCAAAATTATAGAGGAGTACGGACTAGCTGGTTATACTATAAAGTGTTTCGACCTAATACCTGTGCTCAATACAACAGCTTGCCTAGCAGTATCGCTAATGAATACCAGTGGAAGAATCATTGCTGGATGTGAGGGAGACGTGCCTTCAATGCTTACAATGCTCCTCCTAAACCGTGTAAGCAATAAACCAGTCTTCATGGGTAATATTGCATGGATAAATAGGGAATCAGTACTAATAGCTCATTGTACAGCCCCCATTATAAGCGAGTACAAGCTCTACACACACTTCGAAAGCGATAAAGGAGTTGGAATCAGCGTAGAATACCCCATCGGAGAAAAAGTAACTATTGCTAGGTTATCACCAGATCTAGAGATGCTGAGAGCAGGTATTGGTGAAATAGTAGAAACGAAGTGGAGCACGGGTCTCTGTAGAACACAGGTTAAGATCAAGCTGAGGAATCCCAAGAAGATTATAAGAGAGAGTATCGGAAACCACTACGCACTAGTAGTTGGAGACTACCTAGAACCACTAAAAGATATAGCTAGGTTCCTAGATATTAAGGTTGACGAAATCTAGTAGAAAACACGCTAAGCTTAGACATTTCGAATCCTAATCTAATCCTATTTCAATACATTGTCAAGTCTTTTCTGAGCTCTATAATAAAGGGTTATTGTCAAAATAGTGTATAGGTAGCGTGGATTCAACTACATGGTGTAATACACGTTGTTAAGACGCATGGGGACTTACACGATAAAACCCGTGAGGGGTTACTGGTTTACACAGTATTTGCTTAAAATTCTTAGAGGTAGAAGTGGATGTTTTAATACAACACTAGATCTCGGCTTCACACTTACTCGTGTTTGCGTGGAGAATGGAAAGCTATTACTTAGAGACAATGTTATCGGGCTAGAGTCTCTCAAGCTAACTTCTGATGATAGGGTTCTTTTATATAGCTTTAGCGAAGGTGTATACGAAGTAGTGCGTAGTACCTCGACCGGGTATTATAAGCTCAAAGCAATCGCGCTGGACAAGGCTCCTACGCTTGAGATCAACGGTATCCACATGCACAGAATAACGGAGATCGATCCATGGAGTGATGCAAAACTCAAGGTAGCGAGACTCGGTGTTAAACCAGGAGAACGAGTTCTTGATACGTGTCTAGGTCTTGGTTATACAGCTATACACTCACTACTACGTGGTGCTAGCCAAGTCATTAGTTTCGAAATCGACCCCAATGTTTTATGGATCGCTGAGCGTAATCCGTGGAGTCATAGATTAGTTGATAACCGCATAGTCATTTATAATGACGACGTAACTCGTGGCATAGCTGATTTGCCGAGCAATCATTTTGATAAAGTGCTCCACGACCCACCAAGATATAGTAAATCCACGGGGGAGCTCTACAGCCTCGAATTCTATCGCGAGCTCTATAGAGTATTAAAACCAGGCGGTAAACTATACCATTACACTGGCGAGCCGCGGAAACACGGAACGCCAAGTATTGTTAAAGGTATTGGAGAGAGACTGAGAAAAGCAGGTTTCTACCCGGTTTTCTTCGACCATAGATCACTGGGTTATATAGCTATTAAGCCTAAGACATAAATGTACATAATAAGGCTCCGTGTTCAGCACAATATATCTCGCTCCAGTAGTGTTAAGTGAGATTATTGTACAAAATGATCATCCTCACTTATTGGATTATCTCTGATGGTTTTTAGCTTCTCAATATCTGTTTTGTCAAAGTCTTCGTCAAAGCTTATGATCTATAGTTGTCCTTTCCTAACATAATAGTAGTGGAGCCCATCATCAAAATCAAGACCTATTTTCTCGGCTAACCACTTTGGGACCTCAACCTTAAGTACTTCTTTTTCTTCCGATTCAGCCATTTCTACCCTAAAGTACCTTGGTACCAAGGTGTAAGCAAACACTTTACGCAACTATATATTGTTTAAATAAACATTGTGGATACAAGCTCGTATCAATGGTTCCTTTTTGAAAAACTAATAGGATACTACTGGAGGTCTTCCTCGTGGTCTTTTATATTGATGAACATTTTTGCCGCTGCAAGGCCATGAAAAAGTCACATTAGGTTTAGCTATGTGAATCTTTATTATCTAACTAACACAATTATACTACTGGATGTGGTTTCGGTAGTTCCTCTGATACGTGATGATATGGCCCCCTCACCGAACCAGTTCTCCGAACTCCTCTGCAAACTGGAACACTAGTGGCGTTCCACCTGTATGAATAAATACTATTTTCTCGCCACGCTTAACTTCACCCTTCTCAATCATATCGCGTAATGCATAGAATGCCTTACCCGTATAGACAGGTTCTAGTAATAGTCCCTCGCGCTTTAGAACCCCTATTATAAACTCTAGTAGTTCTCGGTTAAACTTGCCGTATCCTCCAAAGCTATAACCACGTAGAACATTAACGTCGTCCTCACTAACTCTGATGCCGGCCCCGATCATATCAGCTGTTTTCTCTATAAGCTCCATAACCCGGTTCTCGATAACCCCCTCGCTTACACCCTCTATATCAACACCAATTACTCTAACTCCTCTTACACCAAGTAGTTTAAGCCCAAGTATTAGACCAGCTTGTGTAGTACCGGTACCAGTAGCTAGTACGATA
Organism: Thermoprotei archaeon; assembly: GCA_040514375.1. Lineage (GTDB taxonomy): Archaea > Thermoproteota > Thermoprotei_A > Sulfolobales > Desulfurococcaceae > QMWW01. Next base: position 8,782 of record JBEVCI010000026.1, on the reverse strand, counting down.
GTATCGGGTTTAGTATCCATGTCCCTAAATTGTAGGAGTAGCTCGTGAACAGCATCTACATAGCCTAGTACGCCATGAGGAGACGAGCCCCCAACGGGTATGATGTATGGGTTATGACCCTTTCTACGGTATTCTTCCGCTATTTCTTCCATAAGCTTATCGGCTTCTTGTGAATTCTTCGCTGTAACAACTTCTGCGCCTGCTAGCTTGTATAATAATATATTTCCTTGTACACTATACCGAGCGTTTTCGTGCGGTGGGTAAGTGACTATGACTGTTTTTAAACCGTGTTTAGCTGCTGCAATAGCTGTTAATCTAACATGGTTCGAATAGTATGAGCCACGCGTGATAACTATATCTGCGCCGTGTTTTAGTGCATCGCCGAGTATGAATTCGAGTTTTCTAGCTTTATTACCACCAAAACCTATCTCCATAACGTCATCGCGCTTAACATATAGAGAGACACCATATTCTCTACTATAGTTCTCGAGCTTCTCTAGTGGAGTTGGTTTAGTAAATAACCCTATACGGGGATATTCGTAGATTCTCCAAAACAACCTCGTTCACCAAGAACTATTTAGTGGTAAAACGTGTGTAAAAGTATAGCGCTAACAACAATCTATAGTTTGCGCGTATCCGCTATTTAAGGAGCTCAACAATTATGGATACCAATAAGTTAAGAGGGAGCGGGGCTAGTGTGCAATGCTTAGAGTCGCTATTATCGGGTTTGGAAATGTTGGTAGATCCTTACTACTAGAGCTTGACCGTATAAGAGATGTTGAGGTAAAACTAGCTGTTTCTTCTCGTGGCTATGTCGTTGTACGTGATCAGAGAAGCTATGACGAGCTCTTAAAATTAGCTAGAGCAGGGACTAATCTAGCACTTCATAGTGGTTTTGAAGAAGAAAGGTTTACACCAGATATAGCGGGAGAACACGATATAGACTTAGCGTTCATATCTATACCACCAAACTACTCTACTGGCGAGCCTAATCGGAGCATATACTATGGACTAGTAGATCAGGGTATTTCAATAATAACAGCTGATAAAACAGTACTAGCACTCGAATACAGGGATTTCATGGAATACGCTTGGAGACATAGAGTATTTGTCGGGTATAGAGCAACAGTTGCAGCCGGTATACCGGTAACCGATGTAGCACATGCACTACGTAATCGCGGAGTAACAGGGGTTAGAGGAATACTAAACGCTACTACAAACTACATATTATCACTTATGGAGAAAGGACTTAGCTATAGAGAAGCTGTGGAAAAAGCTATTATGGATAAGTACGCTGAACCCAACCCACAAATCGATACCCATGGATACGATCCCGCCGCGAAGCTAGCAATTATACTAAACATACTCGGTGTACCAGTCCGGCTAAGCGATATTAGTAGAGAGCCTCTCGAAAACATCAGCGAAGAAGCTGTTAGGAAAGCCATTGAGAGAAACCGTAGGATCAGGTATGTAGCCGAAGCTGATCTAGAGAACAGGGTATTTAGTGTCAAACCATTAGAGCTAGAAGCATTATCTAGACTAGCTAATCTCCCACCAACACACAACCGAGTAGAATTCTACTTAGAAAACGATACAATAGCATTAGAAGGACCCGCAGGACCTGCTTGGAGAACAGCGCGTGTAATGATAACAGACCTACTAGATTATATTAGCTGGAGAAACACTAAAAGGCACTAGGTTCTCTAAACCACTATCAAACTAATATAAGCTAATGGAGTATCTCATAATATATCAGCTTATCCTAAAATTGATTTATACTGCGAGTTAGTGAAGATAGGTTTCTATAGAGCTCTAGAGCATTACTTATTGATAGGTGTGTGTAGTGAGTAGTATTAGAGAGTTCATACTAATTGTTCATCCTACTTGTCCCTCTAGTCGCCGTGTTCTAGAGGAGCTAAAGCGTGAAAACCTGCTTGAGGAAGTTGAGATCATTGAGGCTATTAATCCGTGGATCCCGCTGAGGACAGCTGGTAGTCTGGTGTGGAGTGTTCCGTGGCTAATTAGTAAAGATAAGGGTGCTGTAGCATGTGATCCCTTTGAAAAAGGAGAGATTACATCCATTATACGCGGTGAATACAGCGGTATTCTCCTAGATTCCATTAAGTTGTTTACCGATGCCGTTCTACACAGTAACTATGCCGTGATCACCGCACTTGTACATGAGAGCTTAGAGCCCGTGTTAGACCCCGTATTTATACAAGCTGCTACTCGTGCAGCATATACTGGGGTTAAAGTTGATATAGTTAGGCAAGAGTTCTTAGAAAGATCTAGGGAGCTCTACGAGGAATTATATGATAAGCTAGTACGAGTAGCTGGTCTTGCTTATGTACGTATGTTATACTGGGCTAGTAATGGCAAGTTATCGGTTGAACAACTAGTGAAGTACTCAGATCCAGTACTTATATCGACATGGCTACTGAGCAGTGCTAGCTATGGTAGAATAGGATTACCCGCAAAACCCGGTTCTATAAATGCAGCTCGCGATATAGCTGATTTCATAACACGGAATGCTAGTGGGCTTTTGAACAAGGTTATGAGGGAGTATAGTACTAGATAGTAGCAGTGAAGAAGGAGCGATACACTATAACGGTGCAGCATCTGTGCTAGAAATTATTGTTAGAAGTAGGCGTGATGCTTCAGCTATAGAAGCTATGATTAAGAGATTCTATAGTGATTGGGAGCTTAAAGTACATATCCTACACGGCGCTAGAAGAGTAGATGACGCTTTACGAGAACTAGAAGACATAGTCGAGAAGGACAAGTTCTATGTTCTCCTACTCGGACGCGAAGACGAGAATATGGCTAACGAGCTCGACGAGATACTGCCCCCAAACATAGCTGTACACATCGTACCACGCGCAAAGATCAGGAATACGAGAATCGAGCACTTAGCACACGAGTTTGATGTTGCTCGTAGTAAGCTCAGACTAGCAGTACATTGGAGTAGCGAATACGATAGCTTCATATTCTCACTCAGATCCGGCGAACTACTCGAGAACTACGAGTATAATCCCGCATACGACATATTCCTAGGACTGGGAAAGGGATACTCACGCGTACTCCGAGAGTTACTTGGTAATAATATTTGTGAAAACCCGCTTCTCGTTAGAAAGTTTAGTGGAGTACACGATGTCTACTGTGGTAAAGAAAGAGTAGCTGTTCTCGAAATACCGGATGAGGGGTTTAAACCTTCTGGTAAACTATTATCTGAAAGTTCTACCAGTATTAGTCTCGATAAACTTCTCGAAGCTAATAAAAGGGCTTTAGAACTCTACGAGAGGATTTCAACTAGATTTTTAGAGAGATTTCGTGAATGGGCTGATACGGTTATTATACCATGGAGTGGCGGTAAGGATAGTACTGCTACACTATTGCTCGCGTTAAAAGTGTTTCCACGTAGTAGGGTAAGAGTATTATTCAGCGATACTGGTACGGAGTTTCCATGGACACACGAATACGTTGAGGAGGTTTCACAGAAGCTCGGTATTAGCATTGAGCGTGTCTATGCAGGTGTTGATCGAGGTATACTCGTCGAGGGAAAACCAATGCCTACGCATGATAATAGGTGGTGTACTGGTAGGAAAATCGCTAGTGTAACGCTTGGTATCGAGAAACTCAGCGAGGGTAATACCTTAGTAGTTGTCGGAGATCGTGATGCTGAGTCTCGCCGTAGAAGCATTAGACCACCTATCCGTAGAGTAGATGATAAAACACTCATAGTATCACCCATTAAGCTCTGGAGCGCTGCACACGTCCAGTTATATATCCTATGGAAGGGGTTTAAGCTAAATCCACTATATGAGAGGGGCTTCTATAGAATAGGATGCTATATATGTCCAGCACTACGTAGTTGGGAACTCTATATCATGAATACCGATCCCGCTATAAGGCTTAGGCTGCAACAATATCCACTCTATACAAAATTTATTGAACATAGGCTTAAGAACAGCAGAAGTAGTCGTAGCAGTAGCGAGTTTTATTGTGATATGCTCTCTATATGTGGTTAGGAATCCTAACTAGTATAGTAAAACTTATATTATCGAGTCTATAACATTGTTATAACAGGGGATTAATGAGAGGGTATCATAGCATGGTTAGACCAATGACTAAACACTTCCTATTAAACGCGTATGCTGGAGAATCAATGGCTCACATGAGGTATTTAATATTCGCTGAGATAGCTGAACAGGAAGGATTCAAGAATGTCGCTAGATTATTTCGTGCAATAGCATATGCAGAACAAGTACATGCTAGAAACCACTACAATGCCCTCAAAGAATATAATGAGGACGCATTAGCATTAGCTGGAACACCCATAGGACCAGGAAACACCAGTAAAAACTTAGAACTAGCTATTCGTGGCGAAGAATTCGAAGTCAAGGAAATGTATCCGGCATACTATGAAGTAGCTGAAGCACAAAACGAGAAAGATGCAATGACAACATTCTATTTCGCACTAAAAGCCGAGGAAATACACGCTAAACTATATCGTGAAGCTAAAGAATATGTTGATAAAGGACAGGATTATCCTATTAAAGGCTATGTATGGATTTGTCCAGTATGTGGACACACCTATATAGGCGAGAAACCACCAGAGAGATGTCCTGTTTGTGGAGCACCTGCTGAGAAATATGTAAAATTCTAAACAGGTCTTTTTACTCAATTAATCCTCCATACTATTTATCCACTTATTGTCCAAGCTAGAAACGCAGTATATAATAGTGAGTTATTTATTACTATAACTATGTTATTGGAGAGCGGTAATGTCTAGTAAATGGATAATACTTGTAAGATATGGAGAACTAAGTATTAAAGGAGCAACAACCCGTCAACGAATGATTCGCAGATTATTGAATAACATAGTAGATGCACTAGATAGTAATGACATAGGATATGGTAGTGTTAGAATAGGATATGGTGGTCTATACATAGATGGGTTTAGTAGTGAAGAGGATGCTCTTAAAGCGATCGACCCGATTACGCGTGTTATGGGTGTAGTTAATGTTATACCAGCTTACCGAACCAAGTACGGGTCTCTCGAGGAATTAGCTAGTAAAGCACTAGAATATGCTATCAATAGGGTTAGGGGCTCGTCATTCGCTGTTAGAGCTAGACGTATTGGTAAACACGAGTTTACAAGTCTAGACATAGCTCGTGTAATCGGCGAGATATTGAGGAAGAAAACAGGTCTTCGAGTAGATCTCGAGAACCCCGACTACGAGTTATATGTTGAGGTTAGAGGTAGTAACGTATTTTTCTACGACACAGTATATAGGGGTCCAGGTGGGTTACCAATAGGTGTTACTGGCCATGTATTATCACTATTATCTGGTGGAATTGATTCGCCAGTAGCTGCTTGGTTTATGCTTAAACGTGGTTGTAGAGTAGACTATGTACTATTCAACCTAGGTGGTAAAGAACAAGTTGAGAGTGTTAAACGCGTTGCATGGGTTTTAGCTAATCGTTGGAGCTATGGATACTATCCCCACCTATATGTAGTTGATCTTAGGAAACTCATACCAAGAATAGCTCTATACTCACCAGAGGAATACTTGGTTATAATTCTCCGAAGAGCTATGGTTAGAATAGCATCACTTCTAGCAGATAAACTAGGTGCTAAAGCACTAGTTACTGGTGAGAGTCTTGGACAAGTTGCTTCACAAACACTTGATAACCTAGTAGTAATAGACAAGGCTTCTGGAAAAACTGTGTTAAGACCCCTTATAGGATTTGATAAAGAAGAAATAGTTAGATATGCTAGGGCGATTGGTACCTATGAATACTCTATCAAAGTCAGAGAATACTGTCCCATGGGCGCTAGACGTGTAGCTACGAGAGCGGATCCAGCTAAAATACGCGAGATCGAGGAAAAAGCAGGACTCACAGATAATCTTTTCAAAGAATTACTAGATGGTGTAGAGTCTATTAACTTGAGGAAAATGGTCGTTGTTGAAGAAGGAACCAGTGATACGGGGGAAAGATGTAAGCTATAACTTAATGATTATCTTCCAATAACCACTTTCTCTAGAAACCTCTATGTTGGCTGGTTCAAGTAATTCTACGCTATCACGTATACTCTTCATACACTCCTCGATATCTGTTAAAACAACTAATACCTCGCCCTTCTTCATACTGGAGATCGTCCTAATGGTTCTAATTAATGGGCCGGGACAAGGTTCTCCACGGAAATCCAGTATTTTCTCGCTATTCACGCTCACTCTCACCATATAGTCTCATAACATCATCGTATATGCTACGTGCTTTATCTACATCTATAATCCCATCTATAACGGCTCTACCATTCCTAAACAATATCATGTATATCGTATCGCTAATCTTGATCTTGATGGTATATGGGTTTACAGCTAGTATGTTATACCTTCTACTAATATTTTTAGCCAGTTTTTCAAAATCAATATTCAGTTCTTTCGGGGGGTTAATCTCTACAGCATTTGAACCACATATTCTAGCAACATTTCTTGCTTCTCGTTTTTCGATAAACTCATATATTCTTCTTCTACACGTTAGACAATTCGGGTTTTTCTTAATAGTGATTTTCTCGATAGAGAGATCTTTTCCATTAATAATGTATAGGGTTTCATAATCACTACTACTCGTTAACCCAAGTAGGTGTTTGATAACTAGTGTTGCTGAAATTGATGTTAGTAATGATATAGCAGGGTATACAGCACCCAGTATTTCACAAGCATCTCCACGTTCTTCACGTTCAAGCATCTTGACCGGTACTATGCATCTAAAACAAGGCCCCCTATTAGGGTCTATGAGTATTGTATTACCATACCATGAAGCAAATCCAACAAAAACCCATGGTTTACCAAGTTTTACACAAGCATCATTTACTATAAACCTTGTATGTAAGTTATCAAGGCCATCAATAACAATATCAACATCTCTGATAAGCTTCTCGATATTATTAGGCCCAATCTTCTCGATCACGGGTTCAACTTCTATAGTAGGATCTATTTCCCTAATTCTATTGGCACATGCAATCGCTTTAGGTAATGCTTTTTCGGCATCCTTCTCCGTGAATAATCTTGTTCGTGGTAAGTTACTAAGATCTACGTAGTCTTGATCAACTACTCGTATAAACCCTATACCCATCCTAGCTAGTATCTCAGCTTGTGCAGTACCAGTAGCTCCACAACCAAGTACTACTATTCGAGATTCTCGTAGTTTCTTTAACCCTTTAACCCCAATTTCGGGAACAAGTACTTGTCTAGAAAATCTCTCTAAGAGTGCTGGTGTGATCCTCAAAACCTAGACCCTATTATCTCTACCTCTCATTTGCCTGGTTTGATAGAACTTAGAGTTCTTAGTCTTGGTATTGCTTCTCGTATCTGCTCTATAGCATAATCTATATCATCTACTCTATGATATCTAGTAATCTTAAATAATATGCTACCATGTGCTTCTTCGTGTTTTCTGCCGATAGCTAGTAGTACGTGACTAGGTTCTAGTACACGACTAGTACACGCACTACCACTTGATACATATACACCACGCATACTAAGCTCGACAGTAATGGCTTCTCCCTCCACATATAGAAAACTAACATTAATATTATCGGGTACTCGTTTCTCACCAAGTGGTCCATTAACTAGTACGTGGTCAACGTTTTCGAGTATTCCCTTAAATAATCTATCACGTAAACCAGCTACATACCTCATCTTCTCCTCCATATTATCGAGTGCTAGTTCAGCTGCTTTCTTAAAACCAACTATAGCTGGTACATTCTCTACACCAGGCCATAGAGATTGAGTACTTAGTGCACCATATAGTATTTTCTCGACTTTCACGCCTTCTCTAACATATAATGCTCCGGCACCACGTGGTCCTAGTATTTTATGACTACTAAGTGTTAGTAAATCAACACCTAGTTTCTCAACATTAATCGGTATACGAGTATATGCATCGACAGCATCTGTATGAATTATTGCTTCAGGATTCTTATCTCGTATAATCTCTACAGCTTCTCGGAGAGGCTGTATAGTCCCTATTTCGTGGTTTACAAGCTGAATACTAACAAACACTGTTTCCTTGTCAACTAGCGTATCTAGTATGTCTAAATCTATGAAACCCTTATTATCAACAGGTATCTGTACAATATTGTAACCATTATTACCCAATTCACTAACTGGTAGTAATACGCTGAAATGCTCTATAGCAGATACTATTATCTTTTTGCCCCTGTTTCGATTAGCTTTTATAGAGCCCAGTATTGCTAGGTTATTAGCCTCTGTACCACTATGTGTAAAAACTATTTCCTCGGGTTTCGTGCCAATACTTCTGGATATAAATTCTTGTGCTTCAAGTACCGCTTCTAATGCTTCCCATCCAGGCTTATTAGTTATAGAGGGATGTCCATAACCATACTTGTTGAAATATGGTAGCATCGCATCTACTACTTCTGGTGGGACCCATGCGCTATTCTCGAAATCAAAATACACTTCGCGTTTAGGTTTACCATGCACTCTAAGTAATTCTCTAACTTTATCTAGTTCTTTACCCAAGTTAACACCCTAATTCGGATACTACCTATAACAATGTTATAAAGCCTATTTATAACTATAGCTCCAAATAATAGTGATTAGATACTATTGAGGCGTATTACTCATGAATAAAAATAAGTCAAACGAACTACTAGAAGGAGTAACTATAGTGAAAAATACTCATTAGAAATAACAACTAGTATTTCAAGGAGCTGCTCGGCAGGTACTCCGTTAATATAATATAGTATCCC
>JBEVCI010000025.1:0-10795 GCA_040514375.1 Thermoprotei archaeon | reverse complement strand
AAAAACAAGATTCTAGACAAAAATACACTCATATATATACCGTTATGTTCAATGTTTCTACTAGCTCACTATACCTATTCCTAATAGTCACGTCAGATACATTAACAGTACTTGCGATTTGTATCTGTGTTCTCTTTTCATTTAATAGTATTGATGCGAGATAAACAGAGGCTGTTGCTATACCTACAGCGGGTTTACCAATGTTCAGACCGAGTTTCTCGGTTAATTCAACGAAATAGTTTGCTAATTTCTCTACTCTTTGTGATAAACCAAGCTTACTAACTATATATGCTACATATGCTCTGGGGTCTTCTCTCTTGATCTTAATGTTTTTCGCTGAGTCTTTCACTACACGTATAGATCGCCAAAGCTCTTTTAGCGTGATCCCGGCTTGTTTAGCAAACAGCTTTGCAGGTCTCGCCATTCCGTGTACTTTGAGAGCTAGATATATAGATGCGATCGAGAGGTTTTTCAAAGTCTTATTCTTATAGTTTTTACCTTCAACAGCTTCTCGCAGAATCTTACCAGCAGTTTCAGCAACGTGATTAGGAATGTTTAGTATTTTAGCATATTGATTCATGTATCTAAGCGCTTTCTCAACTATTCTCTCACGTTTATTTACTCTAGCTCTCTTCTGTATCCTTGCTAGATAAACCCATCTATACTCTCTATTTACAGTATTTACATCGAGCTCTGTGCTTCCAACACCATGATCATGGACTTTATGGGTATTAGCACCACTAGTTCGTGGTACACGGTCCTCGAATAATCTTATTTCTAAAGCATAACTCGTCGGTCTATCCTCTATTACTAATCCACAAGAGCCACACACATATGCGCTAAGTCCGGGATCATATACTACTATTCCACCGCACTCGGGACATCTCTCGTGTTCGTGAGCAATCTGTGATGACATCTAACGAGACCTCCAATTCCTCGGTTTTCTCTTACCTTTTGTCTTTAACTCTCTCCCCCTCCTCCTAGGCCTAGGAATATAGTAGTACAAGATAGTGTTTGGCTCCAATTCCTCGACTAATTCGGGCGTATCTGGTTTAACTACTACAAAGGGGCTATCTACTCTTCCTATAACATCGACTACTATACCTAGTCTCCTCATGGAATTATCATATACTATTGCATTAACTACGCGCAATGGATTATCCACTTTAGATCTCACAACCAGCAAGCCGGATCTAGTCTTTGTATGCAGATAACCCAGTTTCTTCACGACTAAGCTACACCTAGGAGGAGGGGGGTTCAAGTTTGAAGTTATTGTGGAGGATCATAGTTAAAACTAGCCCCACGTGCTCTGCTTAACCCTTACAATAAGTGATTACGGACATTTTTAATCCTTAATAATAATTTCCCGAGTAATACTTATTTGAGTATTCCTCTTAATTCCCTTATCTTCTGCGCTATGAGTTTTAATGTATTTAGCTTTGAATCCACTTTTTTAACTACAATGCGTTTGCTTGTTTCCCACCATTCACGTGGGTATTTTGATTCCTCTACTATAGGGTCTAGCCCTAGCATTTCAGCAGCCTTAACTATTTCTTCCACTTTAGGATGAGGTATTGCTATATCGCGTGATAAGCGTCTACCCTCGCGTCTCGTCTTTTTTGCGTCTAGGTATTGTGGATAAACAACTATTCTTTCTCCCTTATAATCACGACTCAAAACAGTACACTACCCTTAAGAACCACTAATAAGGACTCCGTTTAAAACACCATCCTGTCCGGGTCTTGATGTGATCTTGACGAGTCCCAGTTCTGTTCTAACGACTGTTCCCTTAGTAATTATGTTTGATTTAGCAAATTGCGGATTAGATGGCGTTTCAACAACTTCCAATATTCTGGCTCTTTGAGCCCTATTCTCATTAGGAATAACAACATTTACATAAACAGCTTTCTTTAACCTAACCTTATAATTACCCCCACGTACCCTAATTAGTACGCGTTCTTCTTTATCAGCTAGCTTAGTCATAGTGGGGGGTCTACCAAGTTCGTATTTTCTCTTCTTTCTATGCCTACCCTTTTCACCACCACTGGGTTTCTTTAAGTCATTGCCCTGATACCATGACAATGAGTAACACCCTTACATCATATACTTCCACTAGTGAAGCATTATATCTATTTATTCCCGCTTTTTAATATTTCTTTCAAAACATTATATTCAGGTAACCCATATTCTATGTTATGATTAAGCCATGGCAATAACGCGTGTAATACCGCTTGATATGACAAATCCACTCGTGTCTCATAACCATATGTAAGGAATCCTATAGCGCCAATACCCTCTCCTATATTCTCTATTCCAGATAGCTTAATCATTACCTCTTTCAGCTCCTTACCTCCACTGATGTCTCCATACACCCTACGAGGTAGCGGGAAGAAGCCGCTAAAACCAATACTATATCTTCCGCTATTAACTACAACAGCTATTTCCCCACTTAGTGCAATATCTCCTACCTCTATGATCCCCGCTTCTAAGCCTACACCAAAATCAACATTGCCAATACGTCTATCAGCTTCCTCGTATGCTTCAATAGCTCGTTTAATAGCTCCCAGCAAGATTTCCTTTAAGCCGATAGGCTGGTCAACAAATCCGTGTGTGGGCACTATAATATACTCAGCAGCGCCTAGTAAGCTAAAAGCTCGCTTTATACCACGAATCTTAGCCTTATTACTAGTTCCCACCGCGACTAGGTACTTATCTCTAGTCAACACTAATCACCGCATCGACATAGACTATATATAGCTATTATAATTTATTTCCAAACATAGTAATGAATAATTATAGTGTAAGAGCTATGTTTGAAGATAGTATAATAAAAATAGGCAGCATTATACTGAAACCTGTTTACGCTATTTATGAGAAGTGGTTATGGTTACAAATAAGAAGAGGTCCTTTTCCACAACACATAGCTATAATACCAGATGGAAATCGGAGATGGGCTAGAAAACATGGATTAGAGCCGACATTTGGACATCACCATGGATATGAGAAGCTAAAAGAGGTACTAAGATGGATCTGGGAACTCAGAATAAAGTATGTAACGATCTATGCTATGTCAAACGAAAACTGTTTATATAGATCTAGGGAGGAGAGAGAAAACCTCTTTAATATAGCTAGGAAGGGATTACGCGAACTGCTTGAAATGAAGGATATTCACGAAAAGAGAGTTAGAGTTAGAGTATTTGGTAAACTTGAATTAGTACCAGGCGATATCGTAGAACTAGCACAAACACTTGAGAAGAGAACAAGAAACTATGATAATTTCTATTTGAATATTGCATTATGTTACGGTGGTAGGCAAGAAATACTAGATGCGGTTAAGAATATCATAAAAGACGTATTAAACGGGAAAATAGATCTCGCCGATATAGATGAGGAAGTATTCTCAAAATACCTATATACCAGTGATTGCCCTGATCCAGATCTCATTATTAGAACAAGTGGTGAAGAAAGAATAAGCAACTTCCTATTATGGCAATCAGCTTATAGCGAACTCTACTTCTGTGAAGCATACTGGCCCGAGTTTCGTAAAATAGATTTTTGGAGAGCCATTAGGAGCTACCAAAAACGCGAAAGAAGATTTGGTCGCTAATCACTCACGATAAATAACATCTAGTGGTATGAATAATGGTGTTAGTGCCATGGCTATCGTAAAAATCCACTATAATAAACACAAGATTAGCACAATCTTTTGCAAACAGTATATATATCTATGCTAAAAAAGAGTGTCACAGACAAAGATGTTATCCAGAACTACCATCAACTATTTTGTTCTATTTCTCGTCAACAAGCTCGTTTGCATCACTATAAAGAACCATTAGCTCTTCAATAGTTAACCTCTTCTCGCCTTTCTTAATTTTTTCTTCAACAACTTTGCGCTTCTTATGTAGAATATTTGATAACTTAATGCGCTCAATTTCTTTTACAATACGTTTCTGTTCCTCGTATAAATCGCTGAGTCTTTTCCTAAGTTCTTCACGCTGGTTGTCTATTTCATTAACACGTAACTGCCGAGTATTTATCTCATTATCTAACTCGCTTATTTGCTTACTCAATTCATTGATTTTCCCACGAATCTCGTTCCTCTTACCATCGATCTCCGAGACTATATTGCTTAAGTCACTAATTTTCTTCTTAAGATCATCTATGTGCAACCTAATTGAGGTTAGTAAAGCACGTAGTTCTAAGTATTCATTCTTTTCTTTTCTCAACTGTAGAGCTTTTTGAAAAATATCGCTGAGTTTCTGCAGTTTCTTAATATACTGGTTTTCCCGTTCTGGAGTAAGAACTTGTGTTTGTAGAGTCCACTCAATGCGCTCGATCTCGCTTTTTATAACACTTATAGGTACTCTGATCTCTCTACCTAGTACTTGTATCTGATTTCTCTTCTCTCTTATCAGGTTAACTATTTCTCTATACTCACTAATTTTCTCGTTCTTCTCTTTTCTGAGCTTCTTAATCTCTTCTACTAATTCTCTCCTTTTCTCAGTAAGTTCTCTATACTCGCTTTTAATATTTCGCAACTTCTCTACTAGATTTCTCCTCTCGTTCCTAAGCTGTTTTAACTCGCTTATTAGCACTAATCTCTCATTACTTAGCTGTTTAAGCATATTTCTGATCTCGGAGATCTCCCTATTAATGTTCTCTAATCGTTCCTCAAGCTTTTCGGGATTGTTGGCATTTTCCATAGAGTTAATACCACATTTATTTTTTAGCACTAATAATTATCCTTGCATCTGCGACGGTGGCTCCGTGTGGGAATGCCATTATGGGGTTTAAATCTATGGATTCGATCTCGGGGTTTTCAAGTAAAGAGTTAGCTACTCCAACAATGATTTTTGCTATAGCCTTTTTATCAATGGGTGGTTGTCCACGATAACCCTCAAGTAATTTATGTGATCTTATCTCATTGATCATTTCTAGAGCATCATCTTCGGTTATAGGCGCTATTCTAAACGATACATCTCTCAATACTTCTACGAAGATGCCGCCTAATCCAAACATTACAACAGCTCCAAATACACCATCACGTAATCCACCAACTATGACTTCTAATCCCTGTGGAACCATTTTCTGTACAAGGAGACCCGTTATTCTAGCATTTGGCGCTTTTCTTGAGACATTCTCGAGGATCTGCCTAGCTGCCTTAACTACTTCTTCCCTATTATTAAGACCTACTATAACTCCGCCTACATCGCTCTTGTGTGTAATGTCTGGTGAAACTATTTTTAATACGATCGGATACCCGATTTTCTCAGCTATCTCACCAGCTTCTTCCGGGTTTTTAGCTAAACCCACTTCCGGTACTGGTACTCCATAGTATTTTATAAACGCATATGCTTCGTGTTCTAATAGCTTAGACCTGTTCTCTTTTAGAGCCTGTTTTATGATTTCTCTTGGATTACTCGGTATGCTCAACTATCTCCCCCCAGCTATACCTCTAAATACAGAGTATCTATATAACCCTGCGAGAGCTTTAGCTGCTCTCTCGGGAGATTCGAATACCGGTATTCCATTATCTTCAAGTCTATTTTTAAACTTCTCCGCCTCTGGTCCACCAATTACTATCGCTATAAGGGGTTTACCGTATTTCCGAGCTTTAACAAGGTAATCTACAAGTGTTCCCTTAATCCCCGGCACCTGAGGCAATGCTACCACTACTACCGCGTCAACATCATCACGTGGCAATATCTTCTCGAGAACAGCTATGTAGCGTTCATCATCGGTATCGCCTGTTAAATCAATTGGATTTTCAACAATACAGTGTGACGGAAGTATTTTTCTAAGCTCTTCTCTGAGGTCAGGAGGTGTTCTCGGTAAGTAGAATCCCTCGCGAGCAAGCGCATCTGTAAGCATAACTCCAACTCCACCAGCATCTGTTACAATATATACTCTATTACCCTTCATCAGTGGTTGTGTAAGTAGTACTTTAGACAGATCCATTATCTCGTCAAAGGATTCTGCCTCTATTAGCCCGGCTTGCTTTATCGCAGCTCTATATAACTGGTAATCACCAGCTAGTGCTGCTGTATGACTGGCTGCTGCCATACTTCCTCTCTCGGTTTTACCCGCTTTGTATATCACTATTGGTTTTTTCCTCGATACTTCACGCGCTTTTTCTATGAATAGCCTGCCACGACCCGGTTTTAACCCCTCGAGATACATGAATATGATCTTAGTCTTGTCATCTTCTCCGAGGTACTCTAGAAGATCTACGTCATCTACATCTACTTTGTTGCCGTAGCTTATCGCACGCGCAACACCGATGTTGTGGTGTGCTAACCAATCTAGGAGAGCCGATGCAAAAGCTCCGGATTGACTTATAAAACTAATGTAGCCTTTAGGAGGTCTTTTCATCTTCTCATCTGGTAGGAAGAACGTGTCTACACCACTCCAGTTATCGAATATCCCTATACAATTAGGCCCTATTATTCTAATACCGTATTTCTTAGCGATTTCAATAACTTCGTCTTCTAGCTTAGCACCCTCCTCAGTCCCGGTTTCTCTAAATCCACCACTAATTATGATAACTGCCTTAATGCCCTTTTCACCGATTTCTCTCAAAACACCAGGTACTTTCGGCGCCGGAATAGCTATTACTGCTAGATCAACCTCATCTGGTATCTCTTTCACTGATTTATAACACTTAAGGCCAAGGATTTTGTCATAACCAGGGTTTACCGGATAGATCTTGCCTTTGAATCTCTTAATGAAGTTCTCGAGTAGTACGCGTCCCACTTTACCCTCTTTAGGAGTAGCTCCTATGATGGCTACACTACGTGGATTAAAGAATTTTTCTAACAATTCTCCTTCCCTAATACTCTTTTATCCATGATACAAAACATGAAGACTCAAATATAAGAGGTTTTATACCGGGCTACAGTCTTGAAGATGGTTCCTCGGTATAGTAGTCTTCACCGCCAGCTACAACTCTCTGGATATATGCGTATAGATTATCAAAACCAAACAAGGTCTTCGAGGAAACAGGTACTACATCTATGTTCATAAGCCTTTCAGCAATAATCGCTATATCGTCCTCGCTCCACATTAGAGAAGCAGACTTATCCTCCAATACTCGAGTAGCTAGTTGTGATGGATCATCGTGATAACTTGTTATTTCTTCAACCACGTTATTGGGAACTAAGTCTATCTTAGTCAGTACATTGATCTGCGGCAACGATATGCGGAATTGCGTACTAGCAGCTAGTAATAGTGCTGAGAAGTAGTTGGAGGGTTTTGATGCTTGAACAGCATCTATTAGAAAGAGAGATACCGCCTTATAGTCGCTTACTATACTCTTAATCACTAATGGCCCTGTTTCTCTAAAAGCAAATAACTCCATTTGTCCCGGTGTATCTATTACTATGTAATTAGCTCTGAGAGAGTGTATCTCTTCAACTAGCTCGTCGATTCTAAGCGATAACATGTCAATAGCTACTATAAGGGCACCATTAGGCCCGAGTCCTAGTTTTTCCATTAACTCGTGAGCATCAACGTATTCTCTAACATCAACACTGGGCTTATATGGTAGCTTCTCAACCGCTGGATCAAGGTTTACAGCTACGGCATCTAACTGATTATCTAGGAGAAAATCTACTAGCGCCGCTGTAAGAGTGGTTTTACCACTACCAGCTGTACCAAGTACCACTATAAAGTATGGCACAATATTCACCAGAAAAGTGCTATTCTCGAAGAGCCCCAGTATTTTCCACGAAAGTTTAGCTTGTACCCGCAACTAGGACATATGAATCCTTCTTTAAGCTTCCACTCAACAATATAGAACCCCATTCTCTTAACTACGAGTGTACCACACTTGGGACAATATGTATGTTCTAACTTGTGTCCCCATACATTACCTATGTATACGTGCTTAAGTCCTTCTTCACGAGCTATACTAGCTAGTTTTTCAAGAGTTTCAACCGGCGTAGGTGGTAGATCATTCATTAAATAGTGTGGATGAAAACGTAGAAGATGGAAAGGAGTTTCTTCACCCAAGTTTTCAACTACCCATCTAGCAAGTTTCTTAAGATCCTCTTCTTTATCACCATAACGTGGTATTATTAAATTCGTTATTTCTATCCACCATCCGGCTTTTTTCATTTCGAGAATAGACTCGTATATGGGATCAGGGTCTAATACTCCCATGAACTTTCTATAGAAATCCCTATTACCACTGCCTTTGAAATCAACAGTTGCTGCATCCATGTATGGTGCTATTTCCTTTATAGCTTCTGGTGTCATATACCCATTTGTTACCATTGTATTAAACAATCCCTTTTCCTTAGCAATCTTAGCGACATCATACATGAATTCGTAGAAAACTGTGGGCTCATTATATGTATAGCTAATTCCTTGGCAACCATTTCTGATAGCTTCCTCTACTACTTCCCAAGGCTCATATGGTTCTCCAAACAATTTATCAAACCTGCTTTGACTTAAGACCCAGTTTTGACAAAATCTGCAGAAAAAGTTGCAACCAACGGTTGATATGGAAAACACACATGCTCCGGGATTAAAATGCATGAGAGGCTTTTTCTCGATAGGATCCGGGTTTGCTGCTGTGAGAAGACCGTAAACTAGAGTATAGAGTTTACCGTTGTAATTATATCTAACACCACACGCTCCAAAAGCATTTGGTACAATAATACATCTTCTGTGACACAAATTACACCTAACTCTATTATTATCGATTCTTTCCCAAAACTTAGCCTCTTTTACACCTGGATTACTAAGTTTAAATTCAAACCCAGCCAATCCCCAACCCTTCGCCTACTCCTATTTCATTTTAAACTTTAAGTAAACTTAGTAGTTTACCCTTTATTACCTACACACTATATAACCTTGTTTCTAGGCGCTTATGCAATTATAGCCTTGTCTCTTGAATGGTGAAACAATTTAAAACACTTAATACAAACCACTACTTATAATCAAAAACTTTATTTCTATTAAAATAAACATATTCTGATAAGCAATCAATTCGGCATGGTGTCGAAGAAAAAATGGCTATAAAAACCTCATACATAACGTATACCCTGCTCTTCATATTCTTGACATTACTTATAATGCCAACTATTGGTATTTCCGATACATCGGTAAACAATTACTTACCAATTCATAAAGTAAAAATTAAAGGCTTAGACACTCTTGACGAACTTAGAGCTATGTACATTACCTCAAAGTATGAACATGATAGCCGGTATACCATTGTCGATACAAGCGGTTTCTGGAGTTGGCAGGACTATCCTTATCCAATACCCGACGTAGAGCCCGTAGAGGTCCCTATAGCTGTTAATGAAGAATTTGCTGCATGGAAACCCAAAGAGTTTAACGTTACTATACCAGAGGGTGAGTGGAGTAGGATCTTGCTTCGAGTAGACGGGTCACTATATGACCCCGTCTATGGGCGTCCTGTTCAGTATGATCGTGTTTTATGGATATATGTTAATGATGTACCAGTATTCTGGGGCAGCACTCCTCAGAGATACAATTGGACTGTTACAAGCGATGTAACAATGTTCTACTCACTATTTAAGGGACAAGTTAGGGTAGAAGTCTGGTTACCAAATGTTATTGCTCCACAAATAGGTGTTACAGGAAGATTTCTCGTTAATATAACGTTATTGCTATATCCCGGTGACAAGCCGGATAACTTGCCGGACATGATCATACCCCTATGGAAAAGAGAAATACTAAATAGAAAGACACCGGCTAAGAACTTTACAGTAGCGATTCCGGATAATGTGACTAGGGCTATGCTATTAATGTATACTAAAGGTAATGGCTATGATGAGTTCTGGTATTACTTTGGAGATCTTTACAGAGAAGTAAGAATATATTTTGACGACAAACTAGTAGCACTTGTACATCCCATGCATACGATATTTACGGGCGGTATGTCACCTTTCCTCTGGAGACCCTTACCTGCTGTTAGAACATATGCAGAGGAACCCACACTTATAGATCTTACTGGTGCTTTACCATTAGTTACTGGAACACATAATGTGACCCTAGAGATAAAGGGTATATACGGTGGTTATTGGCAAATCGGAGCAGCACTACTGCTGTGGACAACGAATAAACCCGTCAAATACGAGCTCGTAAACTATGAGTCAAAACCATATCTATCGGTAGAGCACAGCGAAGAAAACGGGATCATGGTAATAAGGGCTACATCCTCTTACTACTTTAATGCTACCTCTAAGCTCTATATAGGAGATAATGTAATAGAAGCTACATCCTACTACTACACAGTATTCACAGCTGAGAGAAGGTATGACAACTACTACGATAACCTGACAATCCATGAGTACAAAATCTCTAGTCTTAACTATAACGTATTAACGGGAGAAGAATATAAATCATTTACGTGGAGCTATGAGTGGAACGCACCACTAGACATCAAATATTACGGAACTATAGAGATATACGGAGATTTAAGCAAAGCATCAGTTAACAATCCTGTACCAGGCGCTATTGTAGAATACATAGCGGTATCACAAAGACTTAGAACAACCACTCATCTAAGAGATAGCAAAGGCATACATACAAGAGTTTTAGACGAGAGCGTATATGGTAGGGTCAAGTGGAATATAGAACTACTATTTATATCACCAACAGGTGCCGTAGTAACGGGGGTGAGCTATGCTAATGCTCAGACAAGTAAAGTATGTCATGGAATGCTTTCTGAGTTTACAAACGATGACTGGAAAATATGGAATTACACGAGATCTAGTGTTAGTAGAACGTATATCACATCAAACAAGATGATACTGTATAATAT
>JBEVCI010000024.1:0-10826 GCA_040514375.1 Thermoprotei archaeon | reverse complement strand
AAATACGCTATAAAACCAGGGGTTTTCCTATCAAACCCGTTCTATATTAAAGGTTATGCCCTACTTAAGGGGAAGAATAGCTATAAAATACTATTCCCAGCAACTAATGCGCGTGGTTATGTCGAGTTCAAGAGTTATAGAGGTGTTTTCAAGCTATTTTTAAGGGATGCTGTTAGAGAAGCAATATTTAGTACATTTTCCTCACGTAATAAAGGATAAGGATGAGTCAGCAGTCCTATTGTCAGCTCTAATAGTAGAGGTTTTAGACTCTAACGTAACTAATTTAGCTATTGGGTAGAGTACTTGTAGTTTGGGGTGTATACTGTATGGTATCTAGTCTTAAAGGAAGGGATTTTCTTACTCTAGCCCACTTTACTCGCGAAGAACTATTGTTCATGCTTGAAACAGCAAAGATGTTTAAACAGAGATACTATGCTGGTGAAAGAATTATCCCGGTACTAGTGGGTAGGCATCTTGCCATGATATTCGAGAAACCAAGTACACGTACTCGTATAAGCTTTGAAACAGCAATGAAGGAACTGGGTGGTTTCGCTATGTATCTAAGCGCTCAAGAACTACAGCTTGCTAGAGGAGAGACTATAGAGGATACAGCTAGGGTTTTATCGAGATATGTTGATGGTATTATGGCTAGAGTCTATGAGCATGAAAAATTAGAGAAACTAGCGGAACATGCTACTGTACCCGTTATAAATGGGCTCAGTGATCTGCTACATCCTGCTCAAGCATTAACCGATATTTACACTATTATGGAGAAGAAAGGTCGCGACATCACTAAGCTTAAAATTGTATTTATCGGTGATGGTGGTGATAATGTATTACATAGCTTAATGCTTGGAATAGGTATACTAGGCGGCAGGATCATCGTTTCAAGCCCTAAAGGGTATGATCCACATCCTAGAGTAGTAAAGTTATTCGAAGAACGCGCTGTTCCCAATGGTGGTTCTTACGAGATTATACGAGACCCCTATGAAGCGGTTAAAGGAGCCGATGTAGTATATACTGATGTATGGGTTAGCATGGGACAAGAGAAAGAGAGAGAAAGGAGAATAAGGGATCTGGAGCCGTATAGAGTAACTGTTGACTTAATGAAACACGCTAAACCAGATGCTATATTCATGCATTGTCTACCAGCTCATCGGGGAGAAGAAGTTGTCAACGAAGTTATAGATGGTCCTTGGAGCGTTGTATGGGACCAGGCCGAAAATCGCAAACACGTACAAAAAGCTATACTAGCTCTTCTCATACCGTAGAGTTAATAAGAGGTTTGGGAAATCTAATCACCACTAGCACATCTTACTAAGCACTAATGGTGCAATGGTTTGGTAAAAGTACTCTACATACTAGCTGATAAAATATACGGTTTATCCGAGAAAAGACCTGGTCTCGAAAAAATAGTCTTGGCGGTTGTCCTAATAGCTATTGCTGGTCTAGGTCTCTATCTCCGTCTATTACCGGTTATCAACTATGGTTTTGAGCTTCACGCTAATGATCCATGGATCGAGTATTGGCAAGCTAACTACACGTACTACCATGGAATATTATCGTGGTATAGTCTTACAAGAGATAATCCAGCTACGTGGAAATTCTGGTATCCATGGGGTAGAGACTTTACAACCACGAGCTATCCAGGGCTTCCGATCTGGACAGCATTAACATACCATGTAGCAAAAATATTTGGATTTACTATTAAACAATGGGTAGTACTACAACCAATAGTATTTGCTGCTCTATCTTACATAACTCTATACCTCGCTGTCAAGGAAGTATCAAGAAATAACGTATTAGCCATTATAGCATCTTTCATACTATACTCGGTTGTTCCAGCTGCTAGCGATAGAAGTATTGCTGGTTTTGTAGAGAAAGAAGGTATCGCATTAACGTTTATATTCTTAGCGCTATACTTCTTCTCAAAACTAGCAAGGCTATTAAACAAGAAAGAAGCTTCTCCATGGACAAAGGTTAAGTACTCCATATTAACGGGCCTAGCTTTTGCTATGGTTGGGTGGTTTTGGGGAGGCTTTGTATACGTACTTGGTTCCTTCATAGCATTTGCCATTCTCTATCCATTATTTAATTCAAGAGCTATTACACGCGAATACGTTAATTACATGTTCATAATAGTACTATCTGCTCTTCTCTTCGTAACACCTTCGCCACATATACTAAAAATGCTTAAGCTAGTACCCTATAGCGTCAAAGGAATAGGTACTATTATGCTTATTGCGCTAATTCTACCCACTTTATACTGGTTATTAGCAAATAACTATAAGAAATTAGGTCTATCAAAACCACTACTCAGTCCAGGCAGGTACTTTGGAGTATTAGTAGTAATACTAATCATTGGGTTAGTGTTATATGTACAAGGATTTATCGATATAGGTGCTAGACATGCATGGGCTCTGGGACTGAGAGCATTAACGCCAGCTCCTCCACTAGTACAGAGTATTGAAGAGCACCAATCACCTCTTTCAAGACCTAGTACAGTTCAAGAAATGCTTGTATCATGGGGAGTAGGTAATCCATGGCTACTACTCGTATCTCCACTAGTACTCGCTATTTTTGGAGCATTCTACTTAATATATAAGGGTGGGATCGACCAGATCTACTTAGCAATTGCTTTCCTAATAGCTCTTTATTCATATCTTAATGCAGCATATATGGAAGCAACAGCCGCAGCAACAGGTCTTCCCGTAGCAGGTATTTTCATAGGATTCATAGCAACAAAGATACTACCTAGTAAGGAGGAAGTGTATGCATGGAAGCGTGGACGAGTTAGAGCAACATACTCCCCATATACTAGTATTACAGCAGTATTGCTAACTATCCTCATAGCTACTAACCTAGTACTCGCAGGTATACACACATATGATATGCATAACAGAATGATACCATCCATAATGAGCGGCGGAGCCCCGATCAGTGCAAGAAATGATGCTTGGTATAAGGCAATAGATTTCATAAAAGAGAACACCGACGAAGACGCGGTTATAGTGACATGGTGGGATTATGGATACTGGATCTCCGTTATAGCCGATCGATGCAGCGTCGCGGATGGAGCCACCTTCAATGGTACCCAAATACGATTGCTAGCGAGGTTATTAACTGCCCCCACCGTGGACGAAGCTATAGATATTGCAAAGAAACTATACCTACCCCCGAACAATACATATATACTAGTATTTGATGTATTCTGGTTAATCCCGGATAGGAATAATCCGAATACATACATTGTAATGCCATACTATGCTCCCTATCAAATGGTAGGTCTAGTAGACATCCCTAAGAGCGTATGGATGATCCGTATAGGCGAACGTAATATCGCTGACTATTTCTATGCCTATACCATATCCAACGGACCCCTATACATATCTCCCCGCTTTGACCAGCCAGATGAACTACCTCTTATCTATAGAATTATGGTTGATGGCATATTGATGCTCAACAACAGTAATTCAGAGAATCGATCGTACGTGTTTGCCTGGTATACGGGTATGGAATCATCACTAGATCCCAGATACAGGTTATTAGAAAGGGAACTTGGCGTCAAGAAACAGGTATATGTTGGTCTCGACATTACCGGTAATCCAGTAATGAAGTATATTGATGCGAGTGAGAGACCATTAGCTAATGAAACAAGACTTAAGCCATTCAAAGTTATAGTAGAGCCGTTTGAAGGTATTGTCGGTAGAAATGGAGAATTACTAGTAGAAATGATATTCATATATAAGCTAGAGTTTAGCTAATGTTTTCCTTACCACCTACTCCTTTTAAACAATTGCTATAGTATAGCTGTATAGGTGATATACTAGTGATTTTTCGAAGAAGGAGAGTAGATCCTGTACGAGAAACCCTTTACGCTTTATATCACGTTAAACAGGGTATTAGTAGAATCGAGGCTTTAATGGATAGGATAATGAATAGGCGCAAAAAATTATTAGAAGTAGCTGCTAAGCTCGAAGCACGTGGTGAGACCTTTCTAGCTAAGAAATACGCAGTTGAAATATCCAAGTTAGATAAAATATATGCGCGTTTAGCCGATCTTAGGCTTGTACTCGAGAAGATCTCTACTAGTTTAGAGTATGCACTTTCTCTCAGAAACTTTAAAGAAGTGTCAGAGAATATCCTGGAAATACTTAATGATGTGAAGAAACTGCCAGAATCGACTATACCCGAGATAGGACTAGTCATTGCTAATCTAGAGCATTACCTAAGGAATATAGAGGAATCCTCAATAAGTATGCCCGAAATGGCTAGTGTTTTTGAATTACCTAGTGATAATGAAACCGAAAAGATTCTTAGTGAAGCGCGTGAAATCGTTAAGAAGAGGCTTGAAGCCGAGTTACCGAGTGATAATATCTAGAGAGCCAGTGTGTATCTTTTCTCCTCCTTGATATATACTAGTCTTATATTTAGTTTTGACAAAGTATCTCTAACTCCTAACGGGATCTTGCTTAGTAGTGATTGTGGTAGTATAATTATGTATTCATTGTATGCTTTACTTAGAATGGCAGAACCAATTGCATATGCCAATGTTCTAAGCTGGTTAACAGGATCTTGGCTTGGATCTACTACCCATACGCCAATCCGCTTATCATTTTTCCTGGCAATTATATTCGGCGCCAATGGTCTATTTAGTGCTCTATTTTCATGTGCTTCGTAACCAGCTTCCCTTAGTTTAGCGACTATATCGGATAAGAATTCTCTTCGGACACTAGTTATTCTTGAGTACAGATAGTTTTCTAGAGGACCGTGGATCTCAGGGTTATATAATGTATATTTGCCCCGGTCTAGTCTATATAGGAATAGCTTGTCTGGATCCCTATACTTGTCTTTGCTATTACTATTAACCGTAACGAGATCTATTTCGAAATCGAGGCTAGCATCGGATCTATCGGGATCTAGTTTACGTGCTAGTTCGACCAGTTCTTTGCGTGTGAATACTGTTTTACCCATTTCAACTAGTTCTCTAGCAGCTTCCTTCAACAATAGCCAGTTTGGCTTCTTACTTTGATTTCCCAATGTACTTTCCAAGGAGCATCACTTCCAGAAATCCTATTTTGTATCACGACTTATTAAGGTAGCGGTGAGGATAATAGGCTACTATGGTTTATCGTTACTTCTTTAATTTTTCTATGATTTTAACGGTTAGTTCTCTAATTGCCTTAGCAGCCTCCCCCTCCGGATAAGCTAAGTAATAGGGTTTTCTTTCTTCAAGTGCTTTAGGTATTAGTGGATCTAATGGAATTTTAGCTAGTAACTCTGTACCGTACTTCCTAGCTAGTTCTTCGCCGGTACTCTTACCGAGTAAATAGTAAATCTTGCCTGTATCTGGACATTTGAAGTAACACATATTTTCAACTATACCAAGTACCCTTATACCATTATCAACTAGGAATCTAAGAGCTTTGGCTACAACAACCTCTGATAAAATACTTGGTGCTGTTACCACAATTGCTCCGTCAAGATCCTGTATCGTTTGGACAATTGTTATAACTTCGTCTCCCGTACCGGGCGGTAGATCGATTACTAAAAAGTCTCTTTCTCCCCATACTACTTTTGCCAGTAGTTCTATTATGGCTCTGGATTTTAGCGGACCGCGCCATACAACTGGTGTGTCTCTGCGTGGTAACATTAATCCTATCGATACAAATGCTATATCTAATGGTCCCCTTGCAGGGATTATTCCCTCGTCTCCAGCATATAAATTAGCCTCTTCAATACCAAGTAATGTTGGTATAGATGAACCATGTAGGTCTCCGTCTAGTAACGCTACTCTATACCCCTCTTTGGCTAATGCAAGAGAGAGTGATGCCGATATAAATGACTTACCTACACCTCCTTTACCACTGAGTACAGCTATTTTGTATTTGATTTTCTTCATTCTCTCTCGTGCTTGGTTAACTAATATATCATGAATTGTAATAGCTGGAGTTCTAATCTGGGGCGGTTTAACGGAGTTACTACTCATGACTACTCACTATCCACTTACTAAGTCTTTGTTATAGAAAGTGTGTCGCTGTTAATATATACTATGCTTGATAGACTGATAGATACAAGTGATTAGTAATCCCCAGAAACTCTGACCTGAATAATCGCTTAATTTATTTACATTTACAATCGCTTTTGATCATGCACGATACGGATTTTATGCTGGAGAATCCTATCCTCATGTAACAAGTCTCATCTATCTTGATCTGATGAGTAGCCTCTAATCGCTTTTCTTAATTTAATTAACTTCCATATCACAATATAATGTAGCAAGGCAAATAATCTATCTTCTATTAATGGTTCACATTATTAATAAAAGCAGCATTTAGAATAGTTAAATTGATTAAGTAATTATCACGAGTATCTGCGGAGTGGTATGCATGAAGAGTATTATCTGTAGTGAAGCTCCGGCAAAGATCATACTATTTGGAGAACATTTTGTTGTTCGTGGAAAACCAGCTATAGCTACTGCTGTTAATTTGTATGCTAGAGTATACGTTAAAGAGAGTAATAGGCACTTATTCGAGTCTAAGCAGCTTGGAGAAAAAGTAGATCTAGATAAACAAAGCATTCCTGAAAGATATAAGCAGTTTCAATACGTATATAGGAGAGTTGTCGAGCTAGCAGGTAAAAATAGGGGATTCTACATAGTAATTGATTCTCAGATACCATTAGCAGCTGGTATGGGTTCTTCAGCCTCAACTATAGTTGCTTTTACGCATGCTCTTCTCAAATACTACGGCGTAGAACCAGAACTAGAGCTTGTTAATAGAATTGCCTACGATGCAGAAAAAATTGTTCACGGAAAACCAAGCGGTATAGACAATACTGTAGCAACATATGGTGGCGTACTATACTATAAACAGGGCTATATGGAAAGACTAGATATTAAGTGGCCGAGTGATCTCTACTTAGTAGTAATAGATACTGGTATTAAGCGTAGTACGGGTAAAGTTGTTAGTGATGTATTACAGTTGTATAAGAAATACTCCCAAATATTATCTTTAGTATATGATGCTGCCGAGAAATTAGTAGAAATAGCTCGTATAAAACTACTTAATGGTGATTTTCTCTCATTAGGTGAGCTTGCATCTATTAACCACGGCTTGTTATCAGCTATTGGAGTATCTATTGCCGAGGTAGAGGAGGCAGTGCACCTACTTAGGAAACTAGGCGCTCTCGGTTCAAAAGTTAGCGGCGCAGGGCGCGGTGGAATTGTTTACGGTTTCTTCCGTGGAGAACCCTCTAGAATTTTAGAAGGCATACCTACTAAGTATAAGGGTTATGTAGTAAAACCCGTTAGAGAAGGCGTTAGATCTTGTAGGGATATGTATAAATACTGACCTCAATCTATATATTTGGGGGATGAAGAAAGTGGGATTAATGAGGAGTGGATGAATGAACTCCCATGGGCAGACCCCAGTAAGTAAGGTCTTTGTGTATAAAGGTATTGACCCTGAGAAAATAATTGGAAAAATCAACCTTTTACTATCTGATTACATAGCTGACCTCTACCACTATAACAGCTTAATAAAGAATAGTGAATATTACCTGAAGCCTGTACACATAGTTATTAAAAGAAAACCTAATGGTGAAAGGATCAAGTACTATTACTATGGTAGGTACTGGTACCGCATAGTAAGAGCGAATGGCAATATTAAATGGATATACTTAGGTAAGAAAAAACCCGACTTAAAACTACCGGATCCGCCTCAAAACCCCCTTGAAGGACTTGTAGTCAAGATAAGTAGTAATCAAGTAGAAATCATAAGTTCGAATAAAGAACTCTATGATAAACTGAAAAACGTTCTTAAATCACTAACATAAGCACCACGGACTTGTTCTATTGTTTTTGTGATCTCAGTATATATTTGAAAGTTTTGTTGAAAACATTTGCTATCTGTGTATCTTAAATTTGATATTACCTCTTTTGTTACTAAGTATATTGTGGTAAAACTGTAATTCAATAGCATTAAAACTATTTCTTATATATACAAATCTGGAAGTCTATGCAATATAGTTGTGTATTAATATAAACACTGATACATTAACTGTGCTATCTTTTTAATAAGTTTTTAGTACTTAAAATATACGTCTTTTAGGTGTAAGTAGTTATACCTAATAGTTCGGTTTAAGCTAGAAAAATTATTAGACTTGTGTTGAGGCGTTTTTAATGAGCATACTTATACGGAACATCCGCTTTGCAATACTGCCTGGCTGTAGTGGCGAGCTAGTAGTTCAACGTTATGTATCGATTGCAATAGATAATGGTGTAATAACTTGTATCGGTGATTGTAGAGAAGATGCGGAACACGTTATTGATGGACAAGACTACGTATTATTGCCTGGTATCATTAATAGTCATGTTCACATGGATTTATCTATATTGAGTAATAGCATGAATGATCGCGCGTATGCGGAGAAAATAGTAGAGGTAAATTGTATAATAGCACTACTTACTGGATCTATTGGTATCATTGATCTATCTGAGCACCCGGAAATAGTAGCTGAAAAGTGTAGTTCTATTGGTTTATATGCTGTCACAGGCCCGATTATTAATGGTAGTGAACAACGAATTACAAGCCTAATAGCTAAGCTCAGGGATTATAAGGGAGTTGTTCCAGCTATCGGCGTCAAAGAAGTTGATCCGCAAATTCTCGAAACTCTAGCAGAGATGCTAAAAAGCATTAGTGATGAAGATTTAATTATTCACTATGAGATTGCTAGTAATAGGCGTAGTATATTCGAGTTTTATAGAAAAACTGGTAAATGGGTTTTCGAATATTTAGTTGAAAAGAGACTAATAACAAGTAGGACTATACTAGGACACGTAAACTGGATCTCTAGTATGGAGATAGAGCTTTTGAAAGAATATAAGCCACTAATAGTGCCTACGCCTACTTATGCAATGTATATTGGTGAACGTGGATTCCCGCCGTTACATTTGTTCCTAAAAAATAATATTCCTATAGCGATAGGATCTCATAACCCATTATATCAGCTACCCACTATTTGGAATGAGGTTAAACAGCTACTATTATTACATAGGTTTAGCTACGAGATCCCTGTTAAAACTAATAGGCTAATATATAGTATTGCTACAGCACCCTACAGAATGCTCGGTATTAGTAATGGTTGTATAGATGTTAATGAGAAAGCATTTATTGTATTGGCTAAGATTGAAAAGCTATTAGCCAGAAGCTTAAGAAGTATAGAGGATTTTGTAATAAACCCGTTAGTATCGAGTATAGAGTATGTTATTAGCGGCGATAGAGCGCTATTATCGCCGGAAAATAAAGAATACTTCATTGAGCATATAGAGAAGTTGATGAAATAAGGCTTTGAATAATAGGATGTTTAGTAAATTGAAAACTAGTCGAACATTAGTTATGTTGTATATTCTGCGCAGGGATGGAGGTTACGATACTAGTTTTAACACGGGATCTAAAGTTGCTATGCAATATTGTCATAATAGCTTAAATAGCTTATAAGCGTTGAATGCTACTTTTTCAACTCTATATTCCATGTTTTCTGTGAGTGTTCGAGAACTGGTATGCTTCTTCGCGCTTCTTTAATGATATCCATATCTAAGCTATACTCTTTATATGATTCCCTGAACCCCATGTCGAGTTCTCTGTACCCATATGGATTAAACACTCCGCTTCTGCCGGTAAATTGATCTCCTGTTTGGTTAGAAAGCACAATATATACGGTATTCTCGTGACTTCTACTAATAGCTAGGTATTCTAAAATTTCTTCTTTAAGGGGTCCTCTAACCCATCCAGCTTGTACTATTATGACGTGTGCCCCCCTCCATGCATATGCCCTAAATAGCTCGGGAAATCTTATGTCGTAACATATAGCAGTATATGTGTTAAACCCCCTAATGCTGAGTTCTTTTGAATAATCCTCACCTGGTAATAGGTAATCAGATTCTCTATAACCATATGCGTCAAACAAGTGTATTTTACGATAGATTAACTCGTAGTCTCCACTTGGTTTTACAAGGATTGATTGGCTATAACAGCGGGGTTTTTCATCGCTTCTTAGTAGTATGTGTGTTAATATCGGTGCCCCTATATCACTAGCTAAATCACTAAGTATCGATAAATACTCGTTATCCTCTAGATCACTTACTATTTCGTAAACTTTTTCTGGTTCAATTCCCGATAGTATATTCAGCATTGAATATTCGGGTGTTACGACTAGATCAGCTTCTCTATAATTTTTTATAATGAGCTCCTTAAGTTTTTCTGCATTTTTATGAGGATCTGCTGAAGAGTAGAACTGCGTAATACCAACTATTAGCTTATCCAACTAACACACCATACAATATTAAGTTGACAGTGTATATGTATCTTATGCTATTCCGAGAGCTTTCTTTATCTCATTTGTAACATTACGTGTTAGTATTTCATCTAGATCAAATACCTCGACCTTAATGTCCTTTATGGTAAATTTATTGTCTTCGACATCATAATTGATGATGACATTTACAACAGCATCTTTCGGTATCTCGAATTTCTCAACCATAATATTATAGAGTTTTGCGTTTAACTCACTTAGGTAATCATTTATAGCCTTGGGATCAAGCTTCTTCTCCTTGTAGTAATCTTTTAGAGCTGCATTAACTACCCTTCTGACTTTTATAGCATATCCACTTACACGGACAGGCCCTGTTCTTACTTCTGGCATAGTTTTACCCCTATTTAAATAATTGATCACTACAAGATTATATTTTTATCTAGGCGAGGCATGGTATAGATTATGAGTGGTGTTGTAATATAATGAGCAGCGATGTATTAAGTAGCCTTATT
>JBEVCI010000023.1:0-10956 GCA_040514375.1 Thermoprotei archaeon | reverse complement strand
TTCTATCTCATTGTTGAGCATATTACTAATAGACGCTATAGTATAGTATATAGTATTGCGTACAGCACTACTATTGTAGTTGCTAAGACTAATTTCAGTAACTATTCTATCAAAATCGACGACTCTAATTCTGGAGCCCATGTACTCATCTATATTATTTAGTATGTATAGTAGAAAGGATATTTCCCCTAGTATATCGCTTTTATAGGTATATTTTAACCCTGGAGTGTATACTGCATGTGTAAATAAGCTTGTTACTAGCCTAATAGAGTCCTCTTCGCTAAACATCTTATTTAGGTTCTCAATCTTTGATAATAGAATCCTTGTCTCGAGAGGAACATTATCTCCCAGCGTCTTTTTCAAATACCCGATCAAATCACCATACTTTGGCTTGTGGTTTTCAAGACATTTTACAAAATCCACTACTAGATCAACCACTTTATCCAATACTGTATAGTTAAAGCCTCTTCCATTATCTAGTGTCGAGTGATAGATTAGCGAGTCTATTTCTTCCAAATTACTGAGTGTTACTGCTGGTACGCCTTTTAGTGTATAAGAAAAACTATCGAAATCCATGTGGTCATAACCGCTATACTCTATAGGATGCTTACTAGATAGTAGCTGTATACATTTAGTTAATACGGGGTTAGCATAGACTTTAAATGGAGTTTTCGCTACAGCATCAATGTTTATATCGGCAAGGATCTCATCCAATTCGTTACGGCTTTGTAGTAAATTCAAATAGTACCTACTACCCCATGCCCAATACCATGATGCGTAGTATGGAGCACCTATTTCCTCTGCTGTAAACGATATTACTTTAATAGTATATTTATTGCTCTTCTTAGCTATCCTACTTAGTATTTGATAGAGAGTTTCTACTCCAACCAGATCATCCGTAAAACCTGTGAACCAATGGTCATGATGCGCTGTAATATGAATTTCTTTATCACTACTACCATTTATAGTAGCAATCACTGTTTTACCGTGAACATTGTGTATAGTTCTAGCTCTAACATATAAGTTGATACGTGATATACCCTTCTTCAACATATTCTCGTAGTCCTCTCTCAGAATCGAAACTACCGGAATTGGTGGAGGAGAACCATATGTGAAACTAAAGAACCCGGTACCGGTAATTACTATTCTTCTATAACTTCCGTATTGTCTATCATAAAAAACTACTGCTTTAGCTCCTCTCTCGTATAATTCGAGAACAATGTATTTAGCTAGATCAGGCTCTTCCGGAAACTCTATAAAAGCTATAGAATCTCCCTCAAGCTCTAGCGGATATATTTTACTACCAACTACTCTAGCATTTACAAATCTACCCTCTACTTCAAAAGTACTAGTATAAGGCATCGATCTACATTCTATCGTAGTATCACCAAGTACTATATAACACTCATCCTCGATCCACGTATCCGCGGGAGTCTCTAATACACGGACTTCGTCGGCATACCCACTGAATAGTTCAC
This sequence comes from Thermoprotei archaeon, assembly GCA_040514375.1. Classification (GTDB taxonomy): domain Archaea; phylum Thermoproteota; class Thermoprotei_A; order Sulfolobales; family Desulfurococcaceae; genus QMWW01. The sequence goes on along the minus strand of JBEVCI010000023.1, from coordinate 9,478 downwards.
GAAGAAAACTTACGAATTCGCGTTCCTGTGGAGTACCAGGTACTATTTCTCTACTAGCTACACTACTACTAAGTATCGGATACTTCATGCCAAACACCTAATAACCAAATTCTCATAGTCTAATCAGTATCTCGAACAATAGTAAATATTAATTAAGCTAAATAATACTAGGAAAAGATGGTGTATTTACACTATGAAAATAGTGTTGCTAGAAGCCAAGGATCTGGATAACCTCGTAAATGCGCTACGTAGCTCGGGATACGAGATAGAAGAGGGACCTCACGCTGTACTATTTGATCAGAGCGAAGTACTTGAAATAACTCTTAGAAAGAACAGCACTAGGGCTGGCATACTAATAGCACATTATATTACACCTTATTACCGAGCTGAAACTGCAGAAACGGATAATGATGAAGAGTATTTAAGAGAATTAATAAGGATAAAGCATAGTGGAGAGAAATGGAGCATTCCTGTAAATCCTATAATAATCATTGCCTTTGATAAGGATTTGTTATCTATACTCGATAGCTATAGCGATAAATATCCTGTTCCTGATGGAGAAACTCTTGTAGAAAATTATAAGAAGAGGAATCCGAATCACGAGGAAATACTCAGAGTATTGCTAGCCCGAGTACTTGAAAAACTAAGCAGTGGTTAGGAGTTCTCTCTTTTCTAGATTATATCCACAGAATGGACAATAATTAGCTCCTATTGGTACTTCGCGTTTACAGTTTGGACAAATACTATTCTCCATAACACGCTCATACTCTCTCTTAACATCCTCTATCGAGAGATGCAGATATACTTGTGTAGTCTTTATATCGCTGTGTCCCAGTATTCTTTGAAGAGAGGGAAGACTAAGTCCTTTTCTGAGAGCGTTTGTAGCAAACGTATGTCTTAGAACATGTGGTCTTATCTTCCATAACGGTATACCTGCACGTTTACCGAGACTCTTAATCCTCTTGTATAACCCCGTGTATGTTAGTGGGATTAACTTATCACTCGGTTTTAAGTTATTGAGCTTAATCCATGCCTTAATTAGTTCTAGGACATCGCTGGTAACTACTACGTATCTCTCCCTACCATACTTTGATTCCACAATCCTTATGGTTTTATTCGTAAAATCTATATCCATAACCTTTATACCGAGCAATTCCTTACTTCTAAGACCAGTATAGATTAATAGTTTCACAATAAGCGTATCCAAAGGATCTCTAGCTGCATTCAAAAGCCTATCTATCTCGTCAGGACTTAGTACGTGTATTCTACGTGGCGGTTTCCTAACTTTAGGGATCCTAATCTTTAATCCGAGCCATTCAAAAAACCTATTAATAAACATCGAGTAGTAGTGTAGCGTGGCTTTACGCGAGTTCTCATCTTTATTCTTTTCCTTCTTGAACCCGTTTCTAAGTCTAGTACTCCTCCATGCTATCACATCGCGTAGACTTACTTCTCTTAATGGTTTATCACCAATAAAGTCTAGAAAATCCATGATTGCTGATTTATATGCCTTTATAGTATCTCGGCTTGCACCTGCTGATTCTAATGTCACTAGGAATTCCTCGAGAATCTCCCTATTACTAAGCTCTAGTATACCCTCTGGTGCTTTTCCTAGATCAATCCTAGTAGGCACTACAATTCCCTAGAGAGAAAATGTATTTCTAAAAATTTTATAGACAAAGAGTATTGAATACTCTATAAATACCACGGGTACTACTATGAAATACTATTAGGTATTACCTCATATACCCTATTAGTACAGTGGACACTGAGATTCTTGTTCCCTGCTCATTAACTACTTAAATAGCGGTTACATAATATATGTTCTTAGTTGTACTGGGATGAAGATGCTAGGCAGATCCCGAGCCCTGGGAATGGTGATCCCGGGGTAATGGGGTTCTCGCGCGGGTCTAGACCGCTGTATATGTTAGTGTGGAAAAAGTTGTTATACTAGCATAGACATTTTACCTTCTATTAGCTTCTTAGCATCCTCACTACTAATTGATATAGGCTTATACTTAGCGAGTTCATCGAGTAGTTTTTGTGGATTCTCTGCATAATCGTCTCTACTACCACTAACTTTGCCGTACAACCTATACGCTTTACCGCTATAAATAACTATGGCATCAACGATCCATTCACCGGCTCGGGACTCAAGTGAAGCAACGCCGAGACTACCTCCACTCCTATCAGATAACTTAAATACGATGCCGCCTTCACTGGTTTCCCCAATAGGATCTATAGAGCCGATTATGTCTCTTAGGTTAAGCTCAGCTGCTGGCGTTACTGGTTTCATCTCTTCTTCCCTAGCCTCAACTCCTGGTTTTACCTCAACTGGTTTTTTCTCCTCAAACCCTTCTCTAATCATAGCTTCTGCAGCTTCAACTTCGCGTCGGCCAGCCTCGGCGAACCGCTTCATTACTTCCTCGAGTTTCTGTTTCATGACTTCTCTAGCTATTCTATTAACTTCTTCGTCTGACTGTCTCTTGTAGAACTCTATCCTTAAAGAATCATAATCCCATCTAATCTTCATTTCACGCGGATCGAATCTATACTTTATTCTAATACGTACTGCATCCCCCTTATCGGATTTCAAGCTTTCTACGAGGATGTGATATAGAAGCATATTAACTTCGGCGGCTGCCCTAGCAACTTCTTTAGCAAATTCCTTGTTTTGTTTGACATAGTCTCTAAGCTGTGCAAATAGTGTTCTCCTAAGTTTATCTGCGTATGCACCCGCAATCACTATCCCAGTATTAACCTCGTTCTCAACGATCTCCTCGCTCTTCCCCTCTTCACGTGGCTCTTCGGAGAACATTCTAGATCCCTCCACTCCTAATAGTGTGCGATAATACATTATTAAATATTGCATTCAATAATTAAATATATTTACGTAGAACCGGGTGTGTCTTGTTGGTTGAAGACCTACTCGTCTATGCTGTGAACTACGCTCAAGAGCTAGGTGCGTCATACGCAGAGGCCCGTTATCATAGAAGCGCTTCTAATACTCTAGTATCTAGAAACGGCACAATACTAGGTGTTGGTAAAGAGGAGAGGCGAGGAATAGGTATTAGGGTCCTAGTTGATGGAGCACTAGGATTTGCTTCAACTAGTGATTTAACGCGTGAATCCGTGAAGGATGTGATCGAGAAATTAGTTAACCAAACTAGAAATACCGCAAAATTGTTGAAGGAGAAGATCGAATTTGCCGATGCTAGGATGGGTAGAGATAGGTATGAAGCTATTGCTAGAAAACCCTTTGATTCCATGAGTATAGATGAGAAGATCAAAACTATTAAAGAGTGGTGGAAAATCGCATCAATTACGCCTCGTGAGGCGAAACTAGCTGTATTAACTGTACAATTAATTGAATCCGTTGAAGAAAAGATAGTGATTAATAGTGATGGAGCACACGTATCTAGTAGAGTACCACGCTTAGCAATATTCTATAACCTCGTATTACACCACCCCAACAAAGGCACTATACAGAGATGGGAACAGCTAGGCGGTAGTGGTGGTTTAGAATGGATTACCGAGTGGAAACTCGAAGAAACACTACCACGCGACGTATCTACCTATGAGAAAATACTTCTAACAGCCGAGTCTCCTCCAAAAGAGACTATAGACGTCGTTGTGGGTAGCGAAATAGTTGGTTTAATAGTTCACGAAAGTTGTGGTCATCCAAGTGAAGCTGATAGAATACTCGGCCGTGAAGCCGCTCAAGCAGGCAAGAGCTTTATTAAGAAGGGAATGATCGGGGAGCGCATTGGAAGCGAACACGTAACTGTTATAGACGATCCCACGATACCTGGTAGTTATGGCTTTTACCTATACGATGACGAGGGAGTACCAGCTAGGCCTAGATATTTGTATAAAGACGGATTAATCAACGAACACTTACACAATAGGTGGACAGCTAAGGTATTTGGTGTTGAGAGTAATGCTGCTGCACGAGCTATGGACTATCGGAGCGAACCCATTATTAGAATGGCTAATACATACCTCAAACCGGGTGATTATAGTTTTGAAGAGCTAATCGAGGATATTAAACTAGGAGTTTATATGAAGAGCTATATGGAATGGAATATAGATGATGAGAGATGGAGCCAGAGATATGTCGGTTTAGAAGCATACCTAATTGTTAATGGAGAGTTAAAGGGTTTCGTGAAAAACCCGGTATTAGAAATAACGACTAAGTCATTCTACAGTAGTATAGATGCTGTTGGGCGAGAACTAAGATTTTACGCTGGTACATGTGGTAAAGGCGAGCCTTCTCAAGGAGTACCCGTTTGGTTTGGTGGACCAGATGTTAGGCTTCGAAGAATCAGATTAGGGGTGATCATGTAGTGTCCGAATTAATCGAGACCGGTAAACAACTCGTTAAACAAGCCCTTAAGCTAGGATATGACGAGGTAGCTATTCTCATAAATAGAAGAGAGAGATCTATGATAAAACTCGCTAATAGTCAACCCTCAGTAACTCAGTATTGGAACGATATAAGCTATATGCTCTACTTGGTCAAGGATAAGAGAATATTCATTATAGAATACAAACCCGAGGATACCGTAGTAAAGCCTCTCGAAGAGATCTTGAAGATAGCTGATAAAGTAGAAGAATCACCCTTCTACGCGCCACTACCCGAACCCAAGCCAGTTAAACCTATTGAAAACCTCGTTGATAAAAAGGTGATAGAATACATCAGGGATCCGGCTGAGTTAGCGGAAATAGCTCTAGAAGCTGCTCATAGAAAGAAAATAGATTACGTTGCAGGTACCATAGATTTATGGTATAACACTAGAGTACTAGTTACCTCGAAGAACGTAGAACTTAGCGAGGATTCTACCGGAGTACAGATGTATCTAAGAGCATTTAGTGAACCAGATGGTAGTGGACAGTGGTGTACTGCTTCTACATTTATTGACAAAAAGGCTATTGAAGAAGCCGCCGAAATAGCTGCTGATTATGCGATACGCTCGAAGAATAGGCAAAGTATTGAACCTGGTAGATACGACCTAGTATTATCACCACTAGTATTTGGTAATTTAATGAACTTGGTAGCTCGAATGTCCTCCGCATTCAGTATATTAATGGGCATGTCGATATTCATGAAGAATAGGCCGGGCGATACAGTTGCTTCAGAAAAACTCACACTGAGCGATACACCAAGAGATCCTGAGCTACCGGGAGCTAGTAGTTTTGACGATGAAGGAGTACCTACTATTGATAAACCAATAATCGAGAATGGCGTACTACGTACGATACTACATAATATCAAAACTGCTAGTAAAATGGGTGTTGAATCAACTGGTAATGCTGGCTGGATCTACCCACGTCCATGGAATTTGTCAATAAAACCTGGTGATTATAGTTTCGAAGAACTAGTTAGCGAAGTGAAGCGCGGCTTACTTATAACCAATAACTGGTATACGCGATTACAAAACTATGTGGAGGGAATATTCTCTACAATTACAAGAGATGCCCTATTTCTAATAGAGAATGGTGAAATATCTAAACCGGTTGAGAAGGTACGAATTGCCGACAAAATACCAAAACTACTAAACAATATAGAAGCACTTGGCAAAGACCTCTATAGGGTAATGTGGTGGGAAGTTAGAATACCATCAAAAATCCCCTATGTTCTAGTGAAGGATATCAATATATCAAAGCATTTACTATGAAACCTTCTAACCAAAGCTCTTTTTTAAACATAACATACTACATATAAGTAGAGAAGGCTTAATGGGTATTTACGTTGAGTGTTAGATTTAGCGGAGTCATTATTAGCTACGAAGAGGTCAACGGTGAGAAAGCGGTATACGTGCAGGGTAGTGTTAATTCGAAAGAAACTTTCTATTATTTACTACTGCCTAGTAAGCTCTACGAGGAATATAGTAAAAAGGGCGTTGGTATAATGATTAATGGATTAGGTGAAATAGTTTCTGAAAAGCCCCTCATTATCAGAGTACTGAGGATCGAGTAGATATGTCTAGTTTAAAACCCCTGCGTTTACCTCCTCGGATTAAAGTGTTAGAAGCTATTGGTTGTATAGGCGATAATAGGATTGAGCTAGTAAGCGAGAATGAAGCATTAGTAGTTTCTAGTACTGGTGAGCGAAAATATAGGGTTATAGTAGTTCCCGATTCCAGTAGTAACAGTTCTTTTAGAGTATACAGTAATGATAATGGAACAATATATAGGGGATACGTAGGGTATCCAATTATCGCTTTCTTAATGCTTAAGGGAGTTATACCTATTGATAGAGATGTCATGAAAGCTATGACTGGAATACCGTGGAAAGAACTTAATGAAAAATATAAAAAGTATAGTATTGTAGAATCAATTGTAATGAGTAGAGCCGAGAAAATGGGTGTTTCGCGCGAAATAGTGAATGATTACATAAACATAGTGTTTAAGAAGCTTAGAATACTGCGCATATACTTCGACGAATCACTAGCTAGTGGATAATTATTCTATTCTTCTCGATACTCATGAAGCCTTTTGAAGCAAGCATGTATACTATTTCTCGTGCTTTCTTCTTATCAATTCCCAACTCACTCGATAAAACTACTACAGCGTCTCTAATTGATAACTCGCCATACTCGATAAGAGCATTTGCGAGAACCTCATATGCTCTACCAAGTATACCCGGCGGCTTACTAGCATCATATATTCTAGATCCCTTGATAAAAACCCTGTATTTCTCCATGGTATTATCAAATACTATTTCATAGAGATCCTCTGAGACTCTTTTAAGGAATACTTTCTCATATATCTTTGGAAGTTTAAATCTATAGCTTCCCGGAGTCAGTGATACGAGTATGCTGGTTTTAGGCCTAATTCTTGGTAACCGCTCAGGCTCTATCAGCACTACCCGATCATATTCGCTGAGGAGTTTATAGAGCAACTTATTAGCTATCATAAAATCGCTACTAACTCCCCTAAGTAAACCCATACGCATCAAATACTCCTTTTCATCAATAACTAATACGTTTCTACTACCAATAGATTCTATACTCCTAACTATCAGTACCAGTTTTGCTGCCAAGTAGTGACTAATCAGTGCTTTTGCGCCATCTAGAAGCTTTGCATAAAGCTCGTTAAGCACTACTACATCCCTCTCTACACAAATCCATAGTATTTAATATTGCTTATTAACCGACGATGCTCAATAATCTATAGCTAGCTGTGAAGCACTTGCTGGTGGTAGAATTGGATTTGGAGAATCAGTACAGAGGCTGGATTAAACAGATTAAGGATGCTCTAGACGAGTGGAGTAGTATCAGTATTAGCGGTGATTACGAGTACGTAGTAATTGCCGGTATGGGTGGTAGCGGCATTGTCGGTGATTACCTAGATAGGCTTTCCCGCGTATATGGCGGTTTACCCGTCGTGGTTGTAAAGGATAACTATGTACCAGCGTATATTGGCGAGAAATCATTAGTAATTGCGGTGAGCTATAGTGGTAATACCCATGAAACTATAAGTTTTGTTAGAGAAGCCGGTAAGCGTGTTAGAAATATGGTTATCGTTACGAGTGATGGTGTTTTAGCTGATATTGCTCGCGAGAAAAACTATGTGCTAGTTACTATACCTAGCGGGTTTGTACCCCGTGCTAGCTTGCCCTATATGTTGTATAGAATACTAGGCGTCCTGGATAGTAGTGGTTACAGTATCGTATCTAGAGGTGTTGCTGAGGAATCACTTAGGTTTTTGGAGAGCGAACACAATGGTATTCGCAGTAATGCTAGACGTGTTGCTGAGTATATTGATAAGTATAAGAGATTACTGATACTAGCAGGACATAGTCCTTATGAACCCCTACTAGTTAGGGGTAAGAACGAGTTTAACGAGAATTCTAAGATACCTGTTAAGATTGAGTGTGCTCCCGAGTGGATGCATAACGATATAGTTGGTTGGGAAAAACCTTATTCTACAGACTATGCTGTATTATCAGTAGTTGATCCAGACGACAGTATTGGTTTAAAGCTTGTTGAGTATATGGAGAGCGTCTATAGGGAGCTAGGTATCCCGGTTTATAGGATTGAATTAAAGGGTAGTAGCTTCTTAGATAAGCTTATGTATGGTTCTCTTCTCCTGGGATACTCTAGTATTGAACTTGCTTATAAGAGGCGTATAAACCCATTAGTGACAACTAGTATTGCTAAGTATAAAGAGATTGCGAGTAGGATTTATGGATAGTTAGAAAATAGGAATGCAACTAGACCCAGTATTAGTGCGTAGAGTGTTTTTCTCCGTGAGGCTTCGAGTGTATTTGTATCGCTTATTTTCCCGTATGCTCTGAGTATGCTGTATACGTAGATAGCACTTGCTATTATCATGAACACGTGATATAATATCGCGGTATTCGCTACATACCCCGTTAAGATACCGGTAGCTGGTGCTATTACTGCTATAACAACCATGGTCTTAGCCGCTGATTTCACACCGTATCTTATTGGTATTGTCGAATATCCTTGTTTCTCATCACCTTTTATATCCATTATTGCTTTTAGTATTTCACGGCCAAGTACTGCTAGGTATATTGTTAGTGAAAATCCGAGTGCTAGTACTAGGTATTTCGGGGGAAAACCTGTTAGTGAGTAACCATATACTACAGGTGTTGTTGTAGCTAATGGTACTAGTAATTGGCTGTACCAGTACCTTCTAATATAACTATACGCTACCGCTATTACCGCATATATTAATGCTATAAGTGTCTGTATCCATCCAATCAATACATTTATTGTTACAGCTATAGTGATTAGTGTATATCCCAGTATTAGTGCTCTACCGGGTTTTACTCTACCACTTGGTATGGGTTTCCACGGCTTATTGATAGAATCTACTGGTGCGTCTACGACGTCATTTATAGTCATTGCTGCAGCTGTACCTAGTAATCCGGTTAGAAAACCAATAAGGATTATCATTGTGTTTATAGTCCACTCACTATATACTAGTGTAGCAAATACTATCCCTAACCCGGTACCTATACTATTCACTGGCCTCATTAACTCTATATACGCTCTTATACTCCTCAAAACCCTATCCCTAACCCCTAGCTGATATCGTATCACTACTGTGTTTATTCAGTTGTTGTTATAAGTCCTAGAACATAATATACTTATAACTAGATGATGAAACGACGGTAATCAGAGCGTAATACATGCTGTGAAGAACGTTCTCCAAACTGATAACAGAAACCCCCTCCTAGAATTACGATATAGACCCCGCCTACTTCTAAGAAGAGAACTATTTAACCGAGGTATGTGCGCCGTGGGTAGGGTGTGTTGTAGTGTGTAGTATAAACACCCAGTGATTAGCACCAGCTCGGGCCCTGAGACTCCGCCCCACCGGGCGCGCAGTAGTAAGCGCCCAGTTCGTCCCCCGGGTGAGTAGCCCTGCGGCGTCGGGCTTTTGGGAGCGGCGGGCTAAACCCCTCGGGGGATAACCCCCTCGGGGCTTACACCCCCGCCCCATC
>JBEVCI010000022.1:0-11057 GCA_040514375.1 Thermoprotei archaeon | reverse complement strand
CATTTATATATGCTAATCTTTATATAATTGAATATTATATGATAGATTAGTATGCAGTGTACTAGTATGTTAAGTACGTTAAACACATTATACTATTACCCAGCAAGATTTAATCCGAGAATAATATGTTATCTAGCAAAGCATTATAGAGGAATAATACTAGACCCCTTTGCTGGCTCGGGTTCATTATTAATAGCTGCACAAACCAATGAGAGTATAGGGGTTGGGTGGGATCTAAACCCGGTTCTACTAGTATACGTTAGTGCCTACACTAGTATCCTCAAGTATCGTGACGTAGTAAACGAAATCAAGAGATTATTTGATAGAGCTTTGGGTTATAATTCAAGTTATATACCGGGTGAAGTAATTTATGAATGGTATCCAGAAAAAGCAGTAAATATTATTTCGAAGCTATGGGGTTATTTCCATAACGAAATAGCATATTATGATAGAAATAAGAAATCATGGGTATCTTATAGAACCGAGAAGCCAAGTATATGGGGATTGTACGCGCTAATATTACTATACATTACGCGTAGATTATCCTATGCAGACGATTCTATAGCTAAATACTATAGAAGTAGGGTTAAGAGAGAAAAACTAAGTAGTTATCTAGCAACAAGCGATCCCAAGTCTTTGATCAAGAAGTATATAGAGAGAAAACTAAAAACTATTACTCCTGTCCAGGGTTTATGTAGAGAATGCAGAGAGGTTAAAGCTAGAGGATTTATTGATCTAACCGAAGAAGAACCGAAAAGAATAATGGAATTAGATGGTTTTAATGAAGTAGACCACATCATAACGAGTCCACCATATCTGATAGCGCACGAATATATTAGAAGTACAAAACTAGATCTATTATGGTTAGGACTAAGTTATAGTGAAATTGAATGGCTTAGTGAAAGAGAAATACCATATAAGGATATAGAGTATACCATTATGTCTGGCAAATATGACACGTATAGAGAAATAATTAGAGAATTAAAAACGAGGGTATTGAAATACTATGATAACTACTTCAAAGCTCTAGCATTATCATTTGATAAACTCTATAGTATCGTAAAACCCGGTGGTAAAATAGTTATTGTTTTAGGCGAAGCAACACTAGCAGGTAAGAGAATTCCTATTGGGGAAATATTGTATGAACATTTCATGATAAAACATGGTATGAGATTGAAGAATCGTTTTGAAGACAAAATTGTTAAGAGAAAATTATTTAGATCAAGGAAAAACGCCAATCCTAATGGTATAGAATACGAATATGTATACGTGTTCGAGAAACCTGATTAATTTTACTATGTAGTTATTCTTGCTTCTAGTATTATTGAGGGTGCTACCTCGTATATTGGCTGGTTTTTCTCGTAGGAGAATCTCTCGGTTCTTCTACGGGTAAGCCCTATGAGGCTCTGTGATAGCTTAGCTACTGGTACTAGTATTTCAAAGGCTTTAACAGGGGTTGCTGTTCCCTTCTCGTATACGTAGCCGTGTTCGGGTGTTATTCGGATATAGCCTCTGTAGAGTTCTGCTTTAGCAATATTTTCGACAACTACTAGTTTCTTGACCTCTTCGAAAACCTCTTCGAGACTCCAGTCACCACTACTGACTATGAGTTGGTAGTACATGGGTTTTGGTCTCGTGAATATACCCCTACCATTACCTGGTCTGCTACTATCGCTTGTTAGCCTAGACCTGAGGTAGTCGACGACACTACCATTATCTACTAGTACTCTTCTCCAAGCAGGGTATAGCTCGTCATCGAATAGCCTCTGTAGTGGACCGGGGTAGAATGGGTCTTCAACTATCTTGATACCAGTACCAATATCGGTTTCGAGTCTTAGTTTTAGTGGTTCATCAGCTTCTAGTAAGTGTGTTATTTCGTGGAAAAACGCGCAGGCAGCATCGCCAGCTAGTAGTACTTTCCACGAACCAATATAGAGGGGGTTGAATCTACGACTACGAGCTTGTTCACGAATACTCATCCATATTCTCTCAACGACTCCGTCAACTTCATCGAATAGTGTTTTTAGATTGATACTTGCTAGTGAAACTCCGGTTGATAACAGATTACCCATGTATAATGCGTAGCCGTGAACGTGTAGTTCGTAAAGCCACCTATCTTCGCGAGCATATACATTGTATTCTTTAACACTATGGTCTATTACTGTATGTCTAGCAATAGCTATAACTTCGGAACTAACTCCCTTCTCACCAAGCTTCTCGCTAATTATACGAGACAACTCGATTAAATCGCCGGGATCGCCGCCTCTACCGACTCGGTATTCGCCTTTATAGAAATCACCACAGTAAATACTACTACTTTCCCCACCAGTGGGTTTACAGGTTTTAGCTAGTAATTCGCTTAATCTCGTAGAATCACTATACACGCTGCTAACAACACATACTCCGCTATCACGGTATGCTCTAAGAGCTAGGTAATCACCACTATAGTGGTTAACCTCAATACTACCACTCCTATAAGCAGTCTCAAGGGTTTCTTCACGATACCTAGTCTCAATAGTAAAACCACATACCATACCAATACTACCCATTATAATGTAAAATCACTATACAACCCCTAAATACATGGTTTACTAATAACCTGGTAAACACGCAGTTAATAGAAAATCTCGAATAGGTTTTCGCAAAACAAAAGCTTTAAAACACTATCCTGGATCTACAGGCTATAATAACAGATGCTCTTCTAGAAGAATCATCTACTCACAGTACATTTACTACAACATAGTTCAGAAAAACACACAACTCTATTACCTGTGCCAACTTAGTGTTTTCCCAGCAACTTGTACTTGGCCATGGACTTGACTCGATTTGAGGTGTGGTTATCACAGTATTACCTATTGGGAATACCATATAGTAATGCAGTAGTTCGCGAAAGCTTATTATATTGGTAATACCATATGGTATTACTAGGTGGTACTAGTTGAGTTCTGTGGTTAGTTTCAAAGTACCACGAGAACTCAAGGAGAAAATGAAGAAATACAAGCATATTAACTGGAGTGCTGAGCTACGGAAATGTTTAGAGAATAGGATAAGAGAAATTGAGGCTGAAGAGAATCTTAGGAGAGTTGTTGAGAAGCTCTCAAAAATAGATCTATCGTCTCCCCCCGGCTATGCAGTCAAGCTTCTGAGGGAAGATCGTGAGAGTCATTGACGCATCTGTTATAGTGGCGTTTCTCCTTAAAGAACCGGGTTGGAAGGATCTCGGCGAAATTGTAAAGAGGGGAGTATCGGTGGATCTGGTTTTGAAGGAAGTTGCTAATGCTATTTGGAAAGAATATAGCTTAAGGAAAAGAATAGATCGAGAGACAGCGGTGGAGCTATACAAGGTGCTAACGTCTCTTACTACCTATAATATAGAGTTAGAACCAGAGCATAAGTATTTAGAGAAAGCGTTCGAGATAGCACTAGACAATAGCATAACGATATATGATGCCCTATATATAGTACTAGCTAAGGAAAAGAATCTCGAGCTTGCAACACTAAATGATAAACAAGCCAGAATAGCTAGGAAACTCGGTATAGGAATCGTACCTTAGCTCTTATAAGGGTTCTACCGAGATAGTACTAGTATTTATAGTGTGACTTAGCGTGTTTTAGGGTATGTTTTATGAAGCTATATGAGATCGTGAAGGCTCTCGATAGTCTTGTTCGTAGTGGTTGGATGATTCGTGGCATACCCGGTAGTATTGGTGAGACTGTTTCACAACACATGTATACAGCTTCACTAATAGCACTAGTTATTAGCGAGGAAATGAGGAATCGGGGATACAGTGTTGACCCCTATAGAGCAGCATCACTAGCAATAGTCCATGATCTCGCGGAAGCCGTTATTGGTGATATAATACCCTTCTATAGCCCTAATAAGAATGATATAGAGAAAGACGTTGTCGAGAAAAGATTTCGAAGCAGTGTTATTAAGAGTCTTTACCGGGAATACGTAGAGCAGAAGACACTTGAAGCACGAATTGCAAGGCTCTCAGACTACTTGGCAACTTATATAAAGGCTAAGATATACCAGGAGCTAGGCTACAAGGTTGACGATATACTAGCTAATAGTTTCGAAAAAGCAAAGAGCATTGCACACGATCTAGGTATTAGCGATCTAATAGAAGATATTAAGGAAATATGAGTTTTATTGCTTTGTAAATTTCTCCTTCTCGCCCAAGTATCCTATATTGTGGTTGCACAACGAAGCTAATTACTATAATATAGGCTCTCTTTTAACCAAAGTAATGAGTAGAATATAGTACTTAACTATCACTATTAGGTATAGTGTTGATTCTGTACAAACCCCGTAGAAGAAGGTTTAATCAAGCAATAACAACCCTTAGTGATGGTTTTCCCTGGGCAAGTGATAGTTTTAAATATTCGTGTATATAATAGAATAATTTGTCAAGCAGTTGAATTCCCGAGCATGGCCGGGTGTAGTATGGATGGTCTCTTATCGAGCTATTTCTAAAACTATTGCAGCCATAATAACTATCATCGTTATCGTTGCCATTATCGGTGGTATTGTATGGTGGTACTATAGTCAACAACCAACAGCAAAAGAAGAGTTGATTATTTATCACTGGTGGACAGCAGGTGGTGAGAAAGAAGCTATAGATGCAGTGTTCTCAGTCTATAGGGAGAAGTATGGAATCGAGATTGTTGAAAACCCTGTAGCCGGCGGCGCTGGAGCTGTAATGAAAGCTGTTATATGGGGACTCTTAGCAGCTGGTACCCCACCGGACACGTTCCAAGTACACGCTGGTGGTGAGTTAAAAGAATATGTTGATGCTGGTTATCTTCAACCGGTTGACGATGTGTGGGAGGAGCTTGGCTTAGAGAATGTTATTCCCGATACGCTTAAAGCTATGTGTAAATTTGATGGTCACTACTATGCTGTACCGATCAACGTGCACAGATCCAACGTGTTATGGTATAACCCCAAGATCTTCGAAGAACTAGGAATAATCGACAGGTTCGGGGATCCAAGAGAGTGGGATCTAAACACTCTCCTAGAAGTAGCTAGATATATTAAACAGCAGAGACCGGATGTTGCACCCATAGCTCTTGCTACAAGAAATAAGTGGCCTCTAACACACATGTTTGAGGTACTACTAGTTCTTCATGGCGGTCCTGAAGTCTACGTGAAGTTCTGGACAGGCAAGTTTAACTACAACGACCCCAATGATCCCGTGTGGACAGCAGTTAGAGAAGTATTAACAGTAATAGGTACAATGGCTAAGGAGGGATTATTCAATAGTAATCACCCCGAATTAACTTGGGATCAGGCTGCTGCACTAGTAGCACAGGGTAAAGCAGCTATGTATATCCATGGTGACTGGGTAGCGGGTTATTATATAGCAAACGACTACAAGTATGGTGAGGAATGGGCTGCAGCCCCATTCCCTAAGAATATATTCATATTGTTATCAGACTCTTTCAACATGCCTAAGAATGCTCCGCATTCGGATGCTGCTAGGAAATGGTTACTAGTAGTAGGTTCTAAAGAAGCACAAGAGAAATTCAACTTAATTAAGGGTTCGATTCCTGCTCGTGTAGATGTATCGCCTGCTTATCCTGACCCCTATAGGCCCGAGACCGCAGAAGACTTCAAGACTGCAACACTAGTACCAAGTGCTGTGCATGGTGGTGTTTCTAAGGAAGCATTTGTGACAGAAATGCATAACATACTGACTAGTATGATAACTGCTATCACTTCAGGAACAAGCGTAGAAGATGCTGTAAACGCAGCTATCGCATCTATACAACAAGCCATACCAAATACTGGCCTACCAGATTTCTGGGCAGGCGTAACGATTGATTACTTCATAACAAGAAGAAGCTGAGAATAACTGCGTAAACCACATATGGTTCACAATAAAGCTTTTTTCCCTCAACCCTTCCTCATATACTTAAGGATTTGAGCCGGTGAATATGTATTGCCAAAAGTAACGACTATTAAGGATTTCGCGGTCTTTGTCGGACCCATATTGGTAATAATAGCGATTCTCTACTTCATGATAGTAGAGACTATATATGTATCAATGAGTGATTGGAGAAGTGCTAGGATATCATTTAATTTTGTTGGATTAGAAAACTATCAGAGAATACTTAGTAGTGAGAGGTTTTGGATTGATCTGCGGAATAACCTTATGTGGATAGCCATATTTGTTGTACCAACATCATTTCTTGGACTAGTGATAGCTTATTTAATGATAGCTACTGGTAAGGAGACAATATTTAGAACAATACTATTAATACCAACAGCTATGTCGATGGTCGTATCCGCCACGATATGGGTTTGGATGTATGGTGAAAATGGAGCAATAAATACTCTGTTTGAAATGATGGGATTAGGCTTTCTGAAGCGTTCGTGGATAGCAGATTCTAGTACAGCATTATATGCACTAATCTTCGTCACAGTATGGCTTTACCTTGGCTTCGCTACTGTAGTATTCGAAGCTACTATAAAGGGTATTGACAAATCTATCATTGAGGCAGCAAAAATTGATGGTGCATCTGACTTTAAGATATTCTTTAAGATCATACTTCCTCTCTCAAAATCCGGATTCCTAGTTACAATACCTCTGCTTTCACTAGCTATACTCAAGCTGTTCGACCTAGTATTTGTTGCAACACGTGGTGGGCCAGGATACTCTACTGATGTTTTGGGTATGTATATGTGGGAAATGGCGTTTTGGGCTAGGTTCATGGCTGACGGTGCTGTTATAGCTGTGATAATGCTCGCTTTATCAATGGTGATCGTTATACCATATGCTGTAACGGCTTTGAGGAGGTGGTTTAGGTGACGAAGTCTACTGGAATACAGCAGAAAGGGATCTCTATATTCGGCACTAAGTATGGAATGTATCTGAAAATCGCTATTGCCTATGCAGTGCTTATACTAATATCGGTGGTATGGCTTCTCCCACTATACATAGCAGTAATTACCGCTTCTAAAAGTAATAGAGAGATATACCAGAGTAACGTATTACAGCCGCCCACAAATCCACTGAGGGATCCGTGGGTAGAGGCGTGGAATAGAATAGCGCGGGGATTCCTGAACAGCATAATAGTCTCAATACCAGCCACGTTTTTAGCTGTGCTGATAGGTGTAATGGCTGGCTACTACCTGGCACGGTACAGATTCAGAGGCGCGCAGACGCTATTCTTCACAATAGCTGTTGCATCGTTTATACCATACCAGATAGTACTGATACCACTAGTACAAATACTATCCAGTATAGGGCTGATGGGTACTCATATAGGATTAATACTAGCTTACGTACTACTCTTTAGTCCATGGGCCGCGCTGATCTCAGCAGCTTTCTTCATGACCATACCCAAAGAATTAGAGGAAGCAGCACTAATCGATGGCGCTACGCCGATAAAAGCGTTTTTCAGGATAGTATTACCAGTTGCATTACCAGGCATAATCTCGACTACTATAATAATATTCATGAATATATGGAATGAATTCCTAATAGCAGTAACACTAAGTACTAATCCGCTGACGAGAACCGTTCAACCAGAAATAGCTAATCTTAGAGGTACAACAACTGTTTCGTGGAATACGTTGATGGCAGGCTCTGTAATAGCAATATTACCGCCTATGATTATAGTAATACTCCTAGGTAGGTATTTCGTTAAAGGGCTCTTAGCGGGTGCTTTAAAGGGCACTTAATGGGGGTTGATCAACATGGCTAAAGTTGAGCTCCGTGATATTGTGAAAAAGTTTGGTTCCGTAGTAGCAGTAGATCACGTATCTTTTAAGGTTAAGGATGGAGAGTTTTTCGTACTTCTTGGTCCGAGTGGATGTGGTAAAACAACTACTTTGAGAATAATAGCTGGGCTCGAAGATCCCGATGAGGGCTATGTCCTCATAGATGATCAGATAGTAAACGATGTTCCACCAAATAAGAGAGATATAGCAATGGTTTTCCAAAACTATGCACTCTACCCCCACATGACTGTATACAAGAATCTCGCATTTCCACTCGAGAACATGGGGCTTAGTAAACAAGAGATAGATAAGCGCGTCCGCGAAGTAGCTAAGCTACTCCATATAGATCACCTGCTTGATAGAAAACCCGGGCAGCTCTCGGGTGGAGAGCAACAGCGTGTAGCACTGGGACGCGCTCTTGTTCGTAGACCGCGAGTCTTTCTCATGGATGAGCCTCTCAGTAACCTTGACGCTAAACTAAGGGTTTACATGAGAGCAGAGCTTAAGAGGCTTCAGAAAGAACTAAAGATCACCACTATCTATGTGACTCACGACCAGGTAGAAGCGATGACTATGGCTGATATAATAGCCGTTATGAATAAAGGAAGGGTTATGCAAATAGGCGAACCACGCGAACTATATTACAAGCCGGCAAACACATTCGTAGCGGGCTTCATAGGATCTCCGCCTATGAACTTCTTCGACGCAACATTTATCGCTAAGGAGGACAACTACATGCTTGACGCAGGCGATTTCAAGCTAGCATTAGACCCGGATATAGGTAACATTGTTGAAAAAAGCCTTGGAAGCGAAGGAGAGGTAATAGTGGGAATAAGGCCTGAACACATGGAGATCTACGATAAACCCGTTGAAAACAGCATTCCTTCAGAAGTATATGTCATCGAACCCCTTGGATCAGAAACTGTGATAAACGTCAGGATCGGAAATAGGATATTCAAAGTAGTGACTAAGAGTGATATAAGCTACTCCATTGGTACAAAAATTTATGTTAGACCAGTAATGAAACATATACACATATTCGATAAGAAAACAGAGAAAGCCATAGTCTAGCCCAGACGAATAACTTGCTTGTTATTAAATCTTCTTCAATACTCAATGATTTGCTGAGAGTATATAAGTAGTTCCGAGAAGGCGGAGAGCATTGCATGGAAACTAGGTGTTGAATACTTATAGATTATCCCGAGGAAATATTGGGATTCAATCCCTATAGAGTACTAGTTCTACGGTTCGATCTTCTTGTCTTAGGATCTCGAGTTTTAAGCCTTTGCGCTTAGCTATAACTCTTAGTGTTGAAACGGGTATTATTGATTCATCAGTAACTACTTTAATACCTTCACCACTACTTAGTTTCTCAACGAATTTTCTAAGCTTAATAAGGGGGTGTTGTGAACAACCAGCTGGTTTTATCCTAAGATCTAGTGATTTAATGATCTCTGGTTTACTCACTTCTTCTCCCCACTAGCTTGTGGTATTGGAAACCTCCTATATATCATTTCAATCATTTTCTCTTCTTCAAGAACCTGCTTCTCCTCGGGAGTTTCCTTTTCTGGTAACCAGTCTGGCCTCGGTTTGTTCTTATAGTATTGTCTGATAGCTCTCTTGAGAGCACCAACTGCTAGTATACTACAGTGATACTTAATAGCTGGTAATCCACCTAGTTCATCACTAATTTCTTTCCATGTAATCTTCCACGCTTCTTTCAATGGTTTTCCCTTGATCTTCTCTGTCAATATACTAGCTGCCGCGATATTAGCTGCGCAACCATAGCTTTCAAATGTTGCTTTAGTAATAGTATCTGTTTTCTCGTCTATTTTCAGATATAGTGTTATCATATCGCCACATGCAGGACTACCAGCAGTAGCTTTCACGGTAGCATCTTCCATTGGACCAGCGTTTTTAGGGTTTCTGAATAATTCTAGTACTTTTGGACTATATGGTAGTGGTATACGAGTACTCACACCTGATCCCTCAATAACAATGTTATAATGCTACACCCTAATTAACCTTGTCTCTCCACTATACGTTTTAATACTTCAACAAAGTAATCGATCTCCTCGCGAGTATTGTAGAGATAGAAACTAGCTCTAACACTACCTCTTTCAAAACCCATAGCTTCGTGAAGAGGTTGTGCACAGTGAAAACCACTACGAACAGCAATCCCCTCTTCATCTAATAACATAGCCGTAGCATGGGGATCTATATCGCCGAGTGTAAATGATACTATACCACCACGATCACGAGTATCTCGTGGACCGAGAACCCTAATGCGTTCACTAAGACCTTCTTCATCTAAGCGTTTAAACAGGTACTCAACGAGAAATTGCTCGTGTCTATGAATATTCTCAAGACCTATTTTCTCGAGATACTTAATAGCTTCAGCTAATCCAATACCACCAGCAATATTTGGTGTACCAGCTTCGTATCTCCAAGGCATTTTATGCCAAACAACCTCTAATCTACCCCTATAATGTACTTCCCTAATAGTATCTCCACCGACTAGAAAAGTATCTAGCTCGTCACGAACATCCTCACTAATATAAAGTACGCCTATACCAGTTGGTCCCAGCATTTTATGACCACTAAAAGCTAGGAAATCAACACCAAGATCCCTTACATTAACGGGTATATGTGGTACACTCTGAGCACTATCAACAACTACGCGTGCACCAACCTCATGAGCAATCCTTGCTATCTTCTTAACATCGTTAATAACACCAGTAACATTACTCATATGAACAACGGCTACGAGCTTAGTTCGATCAGATACTGTTTTCTCGAACTCCTCTATGTTAAGCCTACCATCAGCTTTAACACCAATAACTCTAACACGAGCACCCTTATACTCGGCTATTTTAAACCATGGGAGAAAGTTGCTGTGGTGCTCCATAATCGTTAGTACTATCTCATCGCCCTCGCGTATATTCCTTAAGCCCCATGCATAAGCAACTAGGTTTAAGCCTTCAGTAGTATTTCTAACAAAAACTACTTCTTCACGATTCCTAGCACCTATGAATCGAGCAACAATATCATGTGCTTCTTCATACAACTCGCTAGCTTTCTGGCTAAGGTAGTGTAAACCCCTATGAATATTAGCATTATATTCCTCATAGAACTCTCTAATAGCATTGATAACTTGACGAGGTTTCTGAGAAGTAGCTGCATTATCAAAATAGATTAATTGCTTACCATTAATCTTCTTACCAAGTATTGGGAAATCTTCTCTAATACGCCGAGTATCTAGTACCATAAAAGCCCCTAGTAATAAAATCTAGTATAACAGAGTTATAAAAGTGTAATGGGCTAAAGG
>JBEVCI010000021.1:0-2921 GCA_040514375.1 Thermoprotei archaeon | reverse complement strand
CCCTTATAGAATATAGTTCTCTAAGCTTAGGTTCTGAAGCAATATTAACGGCATTAGCGTCGGTAAAAGCAATGTATATAGAGTATGTAATGGGCCATATAGTAAAGAACAGGTAAAGAGCAATGCTTGCAATAATCAGTATAAAAGCTACTCGAGTGGGGTAAAGCACTAGTTCTCTAGCTTTTTTCTTTCTAAGCAAAATAAGCTCCCCATAATCATAGGGAGTCGAGCTATTCTATAAGAGATAAATTAGGAAAGAGTGGTAAAAAACAGTATTCTAATTATTTTTAATTGTTAAAGTTATCCGCCTGCAAAAGACTGTAGTATTCTGGCTTGAGCCTCGTCAAACAACGGTTCAACAGCTGCTAGGGCAGCATCTAAACCTTCCTCATTATACTTAGTAATTATAGCGTTTATAGCATCAGTTACAGGGCCCCATACATAAGCCATTTTAACGGATTTAGGCATAGGCACGCTATTAGCCACTGCCTGGGCGAATCCAAGTACTATAGGATATTTCTCGGCGTTCTCCTGCACATATCTTAGAACGCTAGTCTTAACGGGTATGAAGCCCGCTTCATCTACAAACATCTTCAATGTATCATCGTTGAGTGTGAACCATAGGCTGAATAGTATAGAAGCATATAGCCTGTTTTTATCTTGTTCAACAAGCTTTGTAATCCATAAGAGCTTTATACCTGAGAAGGGCCTTGGGATCTTATCCCCTATCTTAGGTATAGGTACAACAGCTATATTTGGTATAGCCTCTTTGATACTAGGTATGTTCCACGGACCGGTTATAATGAAGGGCGCGTTACCGTCTATAAATAGCTTCAGCTGAGCTTCGTGACCTACATCCTGTGTATACATGTATGGGAGAACGTTTTGCAAGAAGAACTTCATACCCTCTATAGTACCCGTGCTATTTACTCCAACGCTATCTGTTTCCTCGTCGTAATAGTATCCTCCGAAAGCGGTTATGAAGGGATATATGTGATATGGATCGATCTGATAGGCTAGACCATACTTACCGTTCTCGGGATCATAGAAGCTCTCCATAATTGTCTTCATTTCATCGAATGTCTCGGGAGGCTTGTCGATAAGGTCTAAGTTACATATCAATGCAATAGCTTCTGCAGCCCACGGTAAACCATAGAGATGAAGCTTATATACGCCAGCTGAATAAGCTACTGCTAGATACTCTCCTCTAAGGTCCTCTATAGTTTCTGGAGGCAGGTAATTGTCTAAAGCTATGATAAAACCGCCATCAGCAAGCTCTCCGGTCCAGTCATGAGCCCACGTGAATACATGGGCCGAATTCTCTATATCACCCGCTATTACACCGGCTTTAACAGCCTCCTTAAGGTTCTGCACATTTTGGTAGTTAACAGTAATGCCTGGATATTCTTTCATAAATTCTTCAACAGCTTTGCCGACGATCCTTACCTCGAAGGGCATCATAGCTGTCCAGAAGTTTATCGTTACCTTGATCTCTCCCTTTCTAACCTTTTCTACGAAGTTATAGAATTCTTCGGAAACTCTTATCTCACTTAAACCAATTCTTATCTTATACTCCTTAGGAGTAGTAGGACTAGGAGTGGGGGATGGAGTGGGTGTAGGCGTTGGAGTAGGAGAAGACGTTGGAGATGGCGATGGGGTTGGCGAAGGCGATGGTGTAGGACTCGGTGAGGGAGATGTTATAAGACTAGAAGTAGGTGTTGGAGACGGAGTTGGGGATGGTGTGGGAGAAGGAGTGAATGTAGGTGATGGAGGAGAGGGCTTCGTTAAGTAATATATACCTATGATACCTGCTATGATTATTATGAGTGCGATCACTATAGCCGCTGTTTTAGATAATGCTCTATAATACTTCATGAAGCACTCACCTTTACAAGTAAGTCGAACTGATCATTTTATATACTATTACACTCTGTATAAAGTACTATGTATTAAAAACTTTAAACTTTATTGCACCAATTATATAGCGTTCCGGTAGACTAATATGTATAGAGTAATTGAGCGCTTGAAACTAGGTAGGCATAGATACGGGAAATATAGAGTCGAGTATAGCATACCATGGATAGATGATGCCAAGAACATATACTTAGTATCGATATTCACTTCATACTTTCCCGGCCGGATAAAGCTCGTTAGAAAACGTGGAAGGGGATATGCCGTATTAGATCTATACGAAGGTGTATATCCCTACTTCTTTGTAACAAGCAATAATAATGTAATATTAGATGAAGAAAACCCCCTCAAAACAAAAATCAGAATAATGCCCGAGAAAAACTATGTATTTGAAGCATCTCTCTCTATAATAGGCTTGAATGAATACAAAAAAGCTTTAGGTAAAAAATCTGTTGACCCAAGGTTCATAATACATGACGAGAAAGATCAAGCATTCATACATAAATATTTGGAATATATTGTTATTAGAATATACACTCTAAGAGACATGTTTAAACAAGCATGCTTAATAGTTGAGGGATACGGAGAAATATGTAACAACAAGTTATTCTCAGATAAGTATAGGGATTATTACCAATTCATATTAAAGAATACAGAGAATAACATACAGTATCTTTTCAAACTACGTAGAGAGAACAACGAATACTATTTCTTTGGTAGGGAAGGACTAGATAACCAGGAATACATTGTTCCGGATAAGATAGAAGGTATTAGGAAACCCGCATGGTGGATCGGAGCTGTTTATTACCAAATATTTCCAGACAGTTTCAGTAGATTTCCAAGAGAATTTACTATAGAAGAATGCCTTGAAAAGAGAAAAGAAAATCTTCTTGGAGGAAATATAGAGGGTATTCTAAAAAAGATACCATATATAGTAGACCTTGGAGTTAATGCAATATATTTTACCCCCATCTATAGAGCTTCGTCGTACCATAGATACGATGTAATAG
>JBEVCI010000020.1:0-11787 GCA_040514375.1 Thermoprotei archaeon | reverse complement strand
GGGAAACAATTTATTTTACATAGTTGAAATATTCGTGAAAAGTCCTTGTAGTGGAGTATATGCTTTGCTTGATCCGTATAAAATGTTTCATAACTTAATACTTTCTACTTACAAGAATACATTAATAGTTTGCTCATCAAATACTTATAATAGGCATATCCATGGTGATGGCATGACCCGTGCTCTTGTTCTCGGTGCTGCCGGAGCTGTTGGTAGGGCTTGTTCTTTATTCTTGATTAAATCAAAAGTTTTCGATGAAATTATTCTTGCTGATAAGAGGATCGATGTTTTAAGGGAAGTGTATAAAGATTATGTGAATTCGAACATATCGTTGGAATATATTGACGTAAATGATAGGGATGCTCTAAAGAAACTATTGAAGAACTCAGATATAGTATTCAACGCGGTTGGACCATTCTATAAATTCGGTATTAAGGTTTTAGAGGCTTCAGTTGATACTGGTATTGATTATGTCGATGTATGTGATGATTATGATGCAACTATTAGAATGCTAGAGTTATCTGATAAGGCTACTAAGAATGGTGTTAGAGCTCTTATTGGTATGGGTAGTTCTCCTGGATTAAGTAACGTTATTGCTAAATTTGCTGCAGAATATTTACTTACAGAAGTCTTTGCTATCGATATTTATCACGCTCATGGAGGAGAACCGTATGAGGGTCCGGCAGTTATTCAGCATAGAGCTCATTCTATGATGATTGATATACCAATATATCTTGATGGTAAAATAATTTATACAAGATTAGATTCCGAATTAGCTAAACAATTTGAATACGAAGTAGAGTTCCCCGAAATAGGTACTTATAAAGTATATCTCTATCCTCATCCAGAGACTATTACTCTGCCCCGATACATTAGAGTGAAGAAGAGAGTAACTAATCTAGGCCTCGTATTACCACCAGAATACGCTTATCTTATCAGGACACTTGTAAAAGCGGGTTTATTTAGTGACGAGGAAGTCGAGGTAAACGGTAAAGTTATTAGAGCCCAAGACTTCGCTATCGCGTATATACTGAAGAAGAGAAAAGAGATATTAGAGAAAGCTGGTTTAACCCAGCCTATAGGATGTTTAATGATTGTTATCGAAGGACTACGTGGAAGCGACAATTATAAATACACGTTCTACACAGTAGCCAGAGGATTAGGTATGGGCGAAGGAACAGGAATACCATTAGCTCTAGGGGGCATAATGATCAAAGAGGGGTTAATTAGAGAATACGGTGTATATCCGCCCGAAGCAGTAGTTGATCCTCTAAAGCTATTCGAAATAGCTAACAAATATGTTGTTACACCAATGGGTAAAGGTATACCCATAAAAGTTATTGAAGAAGGGCCTGAGGGTAAGAGAGAGTATAGTATTGAGGAGTTATTTAATAAGTTCGTTCAAAAGTGATAGCGCTTGTATATCATAGCTTATGATGTAGGTACGAGTTCTATTAAGACTATTCTTTTTGACGTATCAAACCTCACTATACGTCATAAGGTTATAACTAAGCTCAATCTCTACGTACCTAAGCCTGGCTACGCAGAACAGTCGCCAGATGAACTATGGAAAGCCATAGTGGATTCTACAAGTAAAGTAGTAGATGAATCAGGAGTTGATCATAAAGACGTAGTGGGCATTGTAATGGATACTCAAATGGCGGGAGTAGTACCGGTATCTAGGGATGGAACACCACTAACTAATATATTAACATGGCTCGACATGAGAGCAGCTGGTTACCCCAAAGAACTATTCAGAGGTTTTCCGAAGATCGCTGGTTATAATGTTTTTAAATTAATAAAGTTCCTACGCATAAGCGGAGGTGTGCCCGGAAAAGCTGGAAAGGATCCTTTATCAAAATACTCGTGGCTTAAGAATCAGCATCCCGAGATCTATAGAAAGACGTGGAAGTTTCTAGATGTAAAAGGCTATATAACTTATAGAATGACGGGCAAGGCTATCATGAGCACTGATGAGGCTAATCTAACATGGCTTACCGATTCTAGGAGTCCAACTGATATAAGATGGAGTACGAGTTTGATCAAATCGATCGGATTGGATATAGATAAGCTACCCGAGATAAGACAACCTACAGATGTTGCAGGTAACCTTACTAAGCAAGCTGCTGATGAATTAGGTTTATCCGAAAATGTCAAGGTGGTTGTTGGCTGTGGTGATATGACTGCTACTGCCATAGGTTCGGGGGCTATAGAAGATTACGAGACTCATATTTATATGGGAACAAGTGATTGGCTAATAGCTCATGTTCCGCAGAGAAAAATAGATATTTATCACTATATGGGGTGCTTACCCAGTGCTATACCCGGTAGATACATGCTTATAGCTGAACAAGAAACCGGTTCTGCGGCAATAGATTGGATACTCAAAACCATTTTTGGAGAAAAAAGCGAGGAATTATTTAGGAAAGTTGATGAACTAGCTTTGAAAATAGATCCCGAAAGCAATAGAGTGATATTTCTACCATGGCTATTTGGCGAAAGATCCCCAATAGACGATCCATATGTTAGAGGAGGAATGATTAACATAAGTTTAGAGAATAGCTTGGAACACCTTGTACAATCTGTTATAGAGGGTATAGCGTTTAATGTTAAATGGGCATTTATATATTATCAAAAACTATTAGGCAAGGAAGTAGATCACATGAATATCGTTGGTGGAGGCGCTCTCTATGATAGCTTATGCACTTTTCTCGCTAATTCTCTTAATACAAGAATAATTAGAGTAAGTAGTGCTAGAGAAGCTTCTGCTATAGGTGCGTCTATAATAGGCTTAGTTGGACTAGGAATAGCTGATTTTAATATTGCTAAAAAGATCGTTAAACCAGAAAAAGTCTTTGATCCCGATCCTAGACTAGTAAAAGTCTTTGACAAAAAATTTAGGTATTTTATAAAATCATATAAGCAGATCAAGAGAGTCTATAGAGAAATCAATAAATAAACTAGCTGAGAAATAACTATAAATTCGAGGGAAAGCCTTGTCCTCCTATAAGATTGACTACGAAGATCTTCTCGATGTTCTCTTTGAAACAATTGATTTAGGCAACTATGTGATAGCTATATACATGATCGGTATACCGTCGGGTTTTAACCCTGATATAGTTGCTAGAGCGCTTGCAGCAGAACAAACTACTGGCACTTGGATCAGGACTCCTATGGAAACGCCTGAAATGAGGAAGAAAATTGGTGGAAAAGTTGTAGGCATTTATGAGATCCCTGACCATGAAACCGAAATACCTAAGGATACATTGAGGTGGTTTATAGTAGCAATAGCTTTTCCCTGGATTAACTTCGAATCAGATATATCGATGATATTCTCGTCTATAACTGGTAACATCATGGCTTATGGAAAGATAAAATTACTAGATATATGGATGCCCAGAGAGTATTTGAAACTATACAAGGGACCCAAATATGGTATAGAAGGACTAAGAAGCCTTACCAAAATATATGATAGACCATTCATAGTTGCAATGATTAAGCCCTGTGTATACTATCCCCCGGATATAGGAGCTAAACTTGCTTACGAGGCATGGGTTGGAGGAGTTGATATCATAAAGGATGACGAGTTATTAGCTAATCAAAGCTATAATAGAGTGGAGGATCGAATCGTAAAATTCATGGAAGCACTAGATAAAGCAGAAGCTGAAACTGGAGAGAAGAAACTATACACTGTTAACATCACTAGTGATCCCCCAAAATTATTCGAACTTGCCGAGAAAGCCCAAGAACTAGGTGCAAATGCGTTAATGGTGAACTGTGTATCTGTTGGGTTAGGAGCATTTAAATCATTAGCCGAAGACCCTAGCATAAAATTACCTATTCTGGTTCATAGTATTGATTTCACAGGAACAATGTATACATCTCCATACGGAGGTATAACATCTACTCTTATAATTGGTAAACTAACAAGATTAGCTGGTGCTGATATGAATATTTATCCTGCACCATACGGTAAAGTACCCACGTATACGAGAGAAAAATACATTAGAGTAGCTAAATACCTACGAGCTCCAATGGCGCACATTAAGCCTACACTGCCATGTCCTTCAGGCGGCATAACCCAGCTCCACGTGCCTCAGTTAATTAAGGATCTAGGAATAGATGTAGGAATATCAGCAGGCGGAGCAATACACGCACACCCCATGGGTCCCAGAGCTGGAGCAAAAGCTATGAGACAAGCCATCGAGGCAACATTGAAGAACATACCATTAGAAGAATATGCGAAAGAGAAACCAGAACTAAAAGCAGCTATCGAAGCTTACAAGAAAGGCTCATTAGCTATAATGCTGGGTCTGTAATCATCGCTTAGCTATCATATATGCTATGCTTTTTAACAAGTCTTTTCATATCCCAAAAGAGTAGAACTGTGGAGATTACTTGTGGATATATGTATAGTTTACTATAGTAAAACGGGGAAGACGCGGAGAGTAATTGAGTATTTTAAGGAAAAGATCTCTTCAGCAGGTTATAGTGTTAAAGTCTTCTTTATTAGACCCGCGAAAGAGTATTTCAATAAATTCTTGCATTTGAATCCGAGAATTCTATATGAAGTCTTCGCTGGTAAAGTCATCGATATAACTGGTGATGAAGAACTAGATCTAAATAATTGTTCTGCGCTATTAATCGCATCACCAGTGTGGTGGGGAGCAGCATCTCCGCCGATTTATTCCTTCATACACAAATATTCCGGGTCATATAAAGGCCCAGTTTACTGCATAACTACGGCCGATCTAAGAATAGATTATGCTTCAAAACTAAGGAAAGAACTCGAGAAGAGAAAATACCGTGTAGTAGACTGTTTATCCGTAGTTGATCCCGAGAAGGATATTGATAAGATCAATAAATTTATAGACAGAATAATATCTGATCTAACTTCTAAAAACAGAGATCATTAAATCCGGATTTAAACAAGTGATGTAATTAACTTGCAATTTCTTTAAGTATAGCGTTTTCACGTATGTGAATAACCATACCAAAAGATGAAGAATGGAGTATTGGGAACGATATTCTTTGGTTCTCCAATATATTCTTCTCTTGTCTGGAAAACCTCTACTATGTCTTAACTAATAAGCGAATCATAATTAAAAAGGGATTAGTAGGAATAGACTATGACGTATTAGATCTTGATTCGATTCGACAAGTAAATGTA
The DNA here is from genome assembly GCA_040514375.1 of Thermoprotei archaeon. Classification (GTDB taxonomy): domain Archaea; phylum Thermoproteota; class Thermoprotei_A; order Sulfolobales; family Desulfurococcaceae; genus QMWW01. The sequence continues at coordinate 6,617 of JBEVCI010000020.1, read as the reverse complement.
GACGTGGGATTCTGGGATAAAAAGTACGGTGCAGGAACTCCCACTATCCAAGCTATGAGAGTTCAACCAATAAAGCTATATGCGGTAAGAGAACCCAGAAAGGTTTACGAAATACTCAATAAAGCGGTAAGGGCAAGGAAACAACCTACATAAAATAACGTTTATCTAGAATTTCTATTCTGCTAAGAACACTTAAGTGGGTCTCTCCACATAGTGTAATACTGTAGAATACCTTGTAGGTTACTAGTTTTGGGTATAAGTAAGGCATTAATACCCCTAGGAGGACTCGGTACAAGATTATATCCCTTAACCGTTGAGACTTCCAAAGCTATGGTGCGTTTCCTTAATCGCCACTTAATAGACTATATAATCATGAAGCTTGCACAAAACAACATAAGAGAGATATATCTTGGTGTAAGCGGTTACTTCAATTATAGAGATTTATATGATCATCTCGGAAGCGTATTTACAATCAACTTCCCATCGGGTAAGGAATTAAAAGTCAGAGTTAGATACCAGCCCAATATTGATAGTATAGGTAATGCTCACTCAGTAAAAATACTCATGGAATACTATGATATAAAAGAACCAGTAATAGTTGTACAAGGAGATACAGTATTTGATCTAGGAATAGATCTTATGTATAAATTCCATAGGGAAAACGAGGGCTTTATGACTATAGCTTTAAAACCACTAGAGGATCCAAGAGAATTAAGGCATTTCGGAGTAGCAAAACTAGGTGAGGACGGGAAGATTATTGAAGGGTTTGTAGAAAAACCAGAAACACCAGACAAAGCCCCGTCAAACCTAGTCAATACTGGCATATACTTATTGAGCGAGGAATTCAGAGAGTATCTCGAATCACCCGTGATAGAGGAGAAGATTAAGAAGAAGGAAATGGATTTTGGTAAAAACATTATACCCGACGTGATTTCTTGTGGTAAACGCGTACTAGGATATATGGCTGAAGGTTATTGGTTTGATATTGGTACGCCGGAGAGGTATCTAGAAGCAACCTTTACACTATTAAGGGTTCTGAGTAACGATGAACTAGGTGTAACTACGGAGTATAAGAATGTTAGAATGCAGGGAAAAACACGGCTTTCCAAGAAATTACATGCAGATATCATTAAGAGAGAGCGTGAGGGCAAGCTAAAGCTAATCGGAGATATACTGTTGGGTAGACATATAAGTATTGGAGACAATGTTGAGTTAAACACGGTAGTTATTGATAACTATACGATAATAGGTAGTGGTACTAGGATTGTGAATAGCGTTGTAATGGATAGGAATGTTATTGGAGAAAACGTTGTGATAGAGAATAGTATTATTGGTAGACACGTGAAAATAGGTAGGAATGCTATGATAATAAATAGCTATGTAGGAAACAACGTCGTAATCGGAGAAGGAGCGGTATTGGAAAGAGTAAAGGTATGGCCTCACAAGACTATAGAAGCCCATGCATATCTGGGAAATGTAGCGATAAAGTAGCGATAGGGGTTACGATAGTTCTTTATGCATATATGGGCTATCCGGTGGTCTATAGTATCCGAGTTTCCTATAGTATTCGCGAACGCCTATGCCCGATAATACTAGTATCTTCTTAGCAGAGTATTCTTCGCGTGCAATTCTCTCAGCTTCTTCTAATAGTTTACGACCCCATCCGCGGTGTTGCCACGAAAAACCATATTTACCAACCGCTAGTTCTGGACCATAGACATGTAATTCTCGAACAATAGCTGTGCGATTATCAATCTCTGGCCTATGTGCTTTATCGCTCGGGATTCTTAGTCTAAGAAAACCTATTATTATATCGTTAACGCTATCCTCAACAGCTAGAAATTCCTCAATACCACCGCCAGCTTCATAGGTTAACCGAGTAATCCTAGTGTAACGAGGGTCTGGGAATCTGCCGTATTTCCATGCTTGGAGACCTACTTCACGGAATCTTATCTCCCTGATCTTAATACCCTTCTCGATACACCTCTTCTCAACATATTCTCTGAGATTAGACTTCTTAGTACCAGCAACAACTTCATCAGCAGGTATATCACGCCTAATCCTCATAACGCGGACGTATTTTGGTATATAGCGGTACATCTCGGAGATAACCTCGATCGCTGTCTCGTCATCATATGGTTTATATAGGCCTTTCTTCCACATCTCGTATAGCTCAGTACCTTCAACAACTTCTGTAGGATAGATCTTCAGCATATCTGGCCGGAAATCGGGGTTTTCGAATATTTCTCGAATCATTTCAATATCACGATCAGGATCGCTACCTGGTAATCCAGGCATTATGTGATACACGATCTTGAAGCCAGCATCGCGAAGTATACGTGTAGACTCAATTACCTCTTTAACTCCGTGACCACGCTTAATCCTCTGAAGAACATCCTCGTATATACTCTGAACACCCAGTTCTACACGAGTAGCACCGTACCTAAGCATTTCATCAGCGTGTTTCTCATATCCATAATCCGGCCTAGTCTCAATAGTTAATCCAACACACCTATACTTAGCAGTCTCGTTGCGAAGCTGTGCTTCTTCGAGATCCCATTTATGTGGTGGGTTTGGATCTGGGTATCTGTTAAGCCCTTCGAATATCATAGAGATAAACCACTCCTTGTAGCGTTGCGGAGCTGCTAAGAAAGTACCACCCATTACTATGACCTCGATCTTGCTGGGCTCGTGTCCTAAGTACTCGTATTGTTTAAGCCTATTCCATACCTGTCTATAGGGGTGATAATTATTACGTATAGCACGACGCAGTGCTGGTTCATTACCATAGTAGCTCTTAGGAGTACCCTGCTCAATACCACCAGGACAGTATATACACTGGCCAGGACACGGTAGTGGATGAGTCATTACAGCTACTATTGTCACGCCGCTAAGCATTCTCGATGGTTTACGTACTCTTAGTTCTAGCATGGTAGTAGTCATAGCTAGTAATCCCAAATATTACTCTCCCATATTATGGACTAGCGTAACCGGGGTTATTAGTGGTTACTCGAGGAGGAGTCAGCACAGGCCAGCTTCTTCACTAATCAGTACGGCGTCGGTCATCACTCTACTACTAAACTATTATCTCAACGGCTATTTATCCCTATAACCATCGCTGATTAAGGAATGTTTACTATTATGAGATCGTTTAAGTGGAGATAGTAGTGCTTACATTCTCGCGGAGGGAGCTATAAGTCCCGGTATTGCTATTCTCTTTTCAAGATTCTTCATAGAGCGCGTGATTACGAGCGATATCACTAGATACGTTATCGCTATTATTGCATATACTTCTAGGTATGCAAACGTTTCTGCACCAATGATCTTACCCGCATAGACAAGCTCTACTACGGTTAGGAAGTATGCTATCGAGGAATACTTTAACAAGTACACTAGCTCATTAGTTAGCGCGGGTAGTGATATGCGCATAGCTATAGGCATTACTATATACATTACTGCTTGCCAAGGAGTCATACCAATAGATAGTGCGGCTTCCCATTGACCTTTTGGAACAGCTTTAATAGAGCTTCTGAAATACTCTGATTGATACGCTGCACTATTAATTCCCATTCCTAGAAAAGCTGCTAGTAAGGGGTCGAGGGTGATCCCTATACTTGGTAGTGCATAGTATATTATGAATAACTGTAAAAGCATTGGTGTACCGCGAATTAGCTCTACATACATAGCTAAGATTAAGCGAAGAGGTTTTGGGCCGTAAACTCTCCCAATAGCTATGAGTATTCCGAGGATTAATCCCATGAGAAAAGCTGTGACAGTTAATATAAGTGTGTTTTTAAGGCCTTCGAGGAAGAAGGGATAGTAACTATATACGAGGTCAGCTATTCTATCTAGGAAACTCATACTACTCTACCCATGATACTAGCGATAAACCTCTTGGTTCGTTCGTGTTTGGGGTTTCTTATTATTTCTCTCGGCGACCCTCTTTCTACTATAACACCGTTATCGAGTATCATTATCTCATTTGCCGCTCTAAGAGCAAAGTCTATTTCGTGTGTTACTATGAGCATTGTTGTATTACTCTTAGCAAGTTTCTCTATAACCTTTAATACTTCACCAACAAGCTCCGGATCAAGAGCTGATGTTGGCTCATCCATTAGAATTATCGAAGGCTCCATTGCAATAGCACGAGCTATAGCTACTCGCTGTTGTTGTCCTCCCGATAGCTGTGCGGGATACTTATTCCATAGTTCTTTACCAATACCAACCATTTCAAGAGCTTCTATAGCCTTGCGTGTAGCTTCTTCCTTTGACATTTTCTTTACTTTAATGAGGCCTATCCTAACATTATCTAGAGCTGTTAAGTGCATGAACAAGTTGAAATGCTGGAAAACAAAACCTATCTTCTGCCTAATACTACTAATACTTCTAGAAGGACGTGGAAATACCTCTTCACCCTCAAGCTCTATCCTACCCTTATCCGGCATAACTAGGAGATTAATACACCTAAGTAGCGTTGATTTACCAGCACCACTCGGTCCCATTATAACCTTTACTTCGCCTCTTCTAACCTCGAACTCTACTCCCTGTAGAACTTTTGTTTCACCATAGCTTTTCCATAGATTCTCAACTCTCAGTACTACATCTCTCATTACTCCCCGCCACCAAGACCTGGTATTGAGTATTTACGGTATAAATGCTCTAGAGTATAGCTAACAGATAGTGTCATGACTAAGTATATTGCTCCAATAAAAAGTAATGGTGTGAGGTAATCTAGGATTACTTGAGCAACATGTATAGCTTGTGTAAATATTTCTGCAACACCAATAGCATAGGCTATCGAGGTATCTTTTAAGTCTATGGTAAACTGATTTACAAGCCCGGGAATAGCTATTCTAAATGCTTGTGGAACTATTATGTAAGCAAATGCTTGTGTTTTAGTCATACCAATAGCTAGTGCTGCTTCTACTTGACCAACCGATATAGATGATATAGCTCCCCTTATTATCTGTGATTGATACGCTAGGCTTCTAATACCAATAGATACTATTGCCGCGTGGAGGGGATCTAGTGATATGCCTAGCTCGGGTAATCCGAAATATACTATAAACATTATAACTAGTAGCGGAGTTCCCCGTATTATCTCCTCGATAAGTGATGCTATAAAAGCTAGTGGTTTAGGAGCATATACTTCGAGGAATGCAAGAATTGTTCCAAAAAATAACCCTATTCCAAATCCTCCAAAAGCTAGTATTAGGGTATTCGTTAATCCCCTGAGGATTACTGGGATATAGTTTGCAAACTCTGGTGAAAACATTCATGTCTACCCTAGAGTAGGCTAGACTACTCTACTGTTTTTAGTCACGTAGATCTAATGCTATTTTAACACTACTTCGTAGTTCCAAAGTATTTCTCGATTAATTCGTTCCATTCAGGGCTATTCTTTACCTCTTGTAATGCCTTGTTGAGAGCCTGTAGTAGCTCTGTATCACCTTTTCTCACAGCAAAACCATAGACTTCTCCCGTCTTTATTATTACTGCTATTTTTACAGGGTATTTCTGCTCAAACATCTTAGCTACAGGACTATCAACTATTACAGCGTCTATTCTACCAGCAACTAGGTCTTGAACTGCTAGTACGAATGACGTATACTCCTTTATTATAATGTTTAATCCATGTTCTTTTGCATAGTTCTTAATATAGTCGGCACCCGTGGTACCTGTTTGGACTCCAACAGTCTTACCATCAAGATCATCTACAGAGCTAGGCATAAAGCCTCCGTCTTTTTTCACAAGTATAGCTTGGTCAGCTTCCCAATAGGGATCGGTGAAATCAACGACTTTCTTTCTCTCCTCTGTAATAGTCATACCAGCAGCTATTACATCGATTTTTCCCTGAGTCAGAGCTGGTATTAACGAGTCGAAATCCATAGTTACTATCTCGATATCCTTATACCCAGCTTTCTTGGCTAACAGCCTGATCAAATCTATATCGAATCCTACAACGTTTCCCTCTTCATCTATATACTCGAAAGGCGGGAAATCAGGCGAAGTCCCCACAATTAGGATCTCCTTCTTAGGCGGTTGTGCAGCTGTAAAGTAGTATATTATACCCCCGATAAGGACTATCACTACTACTGCTATTGCTAATAAGAGAATACGACTCATACTCTCCTCCCACCATATTCCTACGAATACCTTAAGTCTAGACAACTATATTTGTTTTTTCCAATTACTCTCTACAAGATCTCGCTCAAGCAGGTCTAATCTAGAGTTTCTGTTCCGCTATATATGATCATAGGATCGGTGATCGCATGTAGAATATATCTCTTGGCTTAATATATGCTTATCTGGAAAGAACTCGTAATCCACTTATCTTCTCGACTTTATCTCTGAGATATCGAGCTTAGAGATATCAACATGTCTAAGTCCCAGTTTTAAAGATTTTATGGAATACTCTAGAACGAGTAACTACTTATATGCTCCCTCGTTCTCTTTATTATATCTAGTAATTTGCTAGTATGTTTAGTGATTATAAGAAAGAATAATAGCATTAAATACTCTCAAGGTCGATACTTAGCCTCTTTGTATTAAAAGGGATGGATCAGCATATATTAGTATCCAACAAGTACCTCTTACCAATTCTTTCCTCCCTTAAA
>JBEVCI010000019.1:0-12105 GCA_040514375.1 Thermoprotei archaeon | reverse complement strand
CCTACGCCACCGGGTCCTCAACCCGGCCCCTTTGACCAGGCTCGGGCACCCCCGCTCTATTTTTACCTATGTGTTTGTTATTGGGTTATTAACTATTTCCGAGATACTGTTTGTAGGGGGTCGTCGAAGTGTATGTGGAAATAGAACCTAGTGATTACCACGTACTACATCCTAGACCTGCTTACCTTATAGTATCTATGGATAAAAACGGCAGATTAAACGTAATGGCTGCTTCGTGGGTTACACCACTCAGTGAAGAACCCTTCTTAGTGGGATTGCCTATTTGGAGAGAAAGTAAGACTTATGAGAATATTAGAGATGTGCGCGAGTTCACGATAAACGTTGTTAGCGATAAACACATCGATATAGTCTGGAAAGCCGGTACATTGAGCGGCAAGAAAGTAGATAAGTGGTCATTACTGGGATTAAAACCTTATCCATCGAAAAATATACGTGTACCCGGTATAGATGGTGTTCTAGGTTTTCTAGAATGTAGGGTAATTAACAGCATTGGTGTTGGCGAGAGCGAGTTATTTATAGCAGAAGTATTAGCTATACATGTTAACAAAGAACTCTATGAAAAATATGGCTGGAACCTTAGAAAAACAAGTATACTAATGCATGCTGGCGGAAAAGCATTCACCGTGCCTGGAAGGCTAGTATTCCCCACAATTAAGTAGTACTAATACTTTTTTACTAGATCCATGTATTATATGATTGGTGAGCCCGATTTGGTTAGAGTTAAAACAAAACTTGTCACATGGGATGAGATCGTAGAATGGAGTTATGGCTTAGCTAGGAAAATACGCGAAGACGGATACAAGCCGGATGTTATAATTGCTCTTGCCCGCGGAGGATACGTTCCCGCGAGACTATTATGTGATTTCCTAGACGTTGAAAACCTATTAAGCATACAGAGTCAGCATTGGACTGAAGCAGCCAAAGTTGAAGAGAAAGCTATCATAAAGTATCCTTATAAAGTAGATTTGAGTGGTCAAAAAGCTCTAATTGTTGATGACATAATTGACACAGGGGATTCAATGAAACTAGCACGTGATTATATCGTAGAAAACTGGAAACCAAGCGAGGTTAAAACGGCGGCACTACAATGGATAAGCCCGGTCGCTAGATTTAAGCCGGACTACTACTACATTGAAGTTAAGGAGTGGACGTGGTTCCAATATCCATGGACTAGACTAGAGGACACATATCAATTCATTAAGAGAATGATGACTGAAACCTATAAGGAAACGGGTAAAAAGGAATGGAGCTACGAAGAGATTGTTAGAGGATTTTATGAATGGTATGGTATAGATGTTGGCGAGTTATATTATAAGGAAGCCCTTAGAATCCTTGAAGAAAAGAATGTTGTAAAATACGATAAAGATCGTAAAGCGTATATTCTACTCATAGCATAATATCTGGTTTGAAATTTTGACTCTACTGGTCTATCATAATAGTGGTGTTCTCTAATGCTCGTTAAACCCCCTGTAAAAGCAGAGATCGGAGTTATTGGTGGAAGCGGCCTATATGAAATACCCGGTTTAGAAAATGTAAAAGAGTATAAGATCTATACACCTTATGGAAAACCCAGTGATAACATCATCGTTGGAGAAATCCGTGGACGAAAAGTAGCTTTCCTAGCACGCCATGGCAAAGGACATAAGTATCCACCACACCGTGTTAATTACAGAGCTAATATTTGGGCATTAAAATCACTCGGCGTAAAATGGGTAATAGCGTTCTCAGCAGTTGGTAGTTTAAGAGAAGATTACACTCCAGGCGATTTCGTAGTACCTGATCAATTCATTGATATGACAAAGGGTATACGCCCAATGACTTTCTTTGAAGGCGGTGTTGTAGCTCATGTTAGTATGGCAGATCCTTTCTGTGAGCATCTCCGTAGAATTATACTAGATGCGGCTAAAACTATTAAAGGCCTTAAAATACATGATCGCGGTACATACATATGTATCGAAGGCCCCCGCTTCTCAACACGCGCTGAAAGCCGTGTCTGGAAAGAAGTATTTAAAGCCGATATTATAGGTATGACACTAGTACCAGAAGTTAATCTTGCTTGTGAAGCACAACTCTGCTATGCAGTAGTTGCTATGATAACCGATTACGATGTATGGGCTGAAAAACCCGTTACAGCCGAGGAAGTATTAAGAGTAATGAAAGAAAATACCGAGAAAGCTAAGCAGCTATTACCCGCTATTATAGAAAGAATACCCAGCGAACCCGAGGAGGAGCTATGTAGTTGTTGCAAAAGCTTAGAGACAGCTCTAATATAGTGAGATTCGCTAATCACATTAAAGAATTAGAGAAACGATCTAGGGAATTAGCCGATAAACTATACATGTTTATTAGCGAGCCAAAACAAACTCTACTCATTACTTATCATAGACAGGGATACTTACCAGCTTCTATAGCGTACTGGTTTATAGCCACAATGGAACCTACGCTATATACTATACTTCACGAATCAAATACTCTAGCATACTATGTAGTGCCGTATAGAGAAGGGGGCAAAATTTTATTTTATTCAACAAATCCATATAGTGCATCAACACTAAATATTCTACAAGTAGCAAACCTTACTGGCAAGGAAATATTGCTATTTACTATGAAACCCCGAGACGAGAGAATAGAAGCAATATATTCACGCTATAGACGCTTATATGTGGATATCGAAGATGAACTTAAAGCATCTCTAGTAATGGCCATAGCATCATATTACGCGTTTGCAAAGTATTATAGGAAGGAGCTTGGAAGACGCGGTGCTAGACTCTATAAACATAGCGTAGAAGGACTTGCACCTATAATTGAGGAATTAGTAAATAAATATGTCGAGCAATTAGAGAAAATAGTTAAAAATAAAGAGGTTATTGTTACCTCGTCAAAACTACTAGAACCAGTTGCTCTATACTTCGCTGAAGCATTAAAGAGGATAGGTGTTGATGCCAGTTATCAGCACTATGAATACTTATCCAAGGATATACCAGTTATTTTCCTCACTACAAGTGTTGAAGAGTATTTTACGCGTGAAATATTGTTTAAATTCAACCTCATGAGGATAAAAAGCGAAAATATAGTACTGAACACAGATCCCCTTGAAGCACAAATTTATTTTGCACTACTAGCTTACTACATTATGTTTAGCGGAGAATACGATACAAGGTGATACAGTCTGTTTGAAAAACTCTTTTATTCGCGTAAAGCACTAGTAATTGCATTACTCATTATATACATTGCTTCAGCATATATTACGGCTGTTTTTGACTACACATCAATAATTAGTGGTACAATTATCGTGGTAATACCCATGATCTACCTACTGTTATATCTACATTTTCATAGAAGCGAAAGAGAGGCTGTTGCCATAACGACTCTTACGAGTATTTCTCTAATACTGGGATCCTTAACAGGATATATAGTAACCGGACTAGAAAATACTGGTGCCGGTATATACTCTCTCATACTAACAATTGCTGCTATACTAGCCGTTATTTCTACTGGTAGAACACGCTAGATATGGTATTAAGGGTTCTTAAGTCAACACTATATTGGAAGGTGGTTGCAAGTTATGAAAATAGCGGTGATTCACTACCGTAGTAAGCCAACCCTTAGTTCTAGTGAACTACTATACGCTATCGAGGAACTAGGTCATATGCCAATATATATAAAGATCCACGAATTAGATGCACACCTCTTAAACGGCTCTATAATTGTTGAAAAATTCAATGAACCTATACAAATAGATGGTGGTATAATAAGAAGCATTGGATATAGTCTAAGTACCGATATGCTTGCACGAAGAATAGGAGTTCTCGAAGCACTTGCTAGTTATGCAACACTCATAAATGATCCGAGTACGATAATGTATACGAGAGATAAGTGGAGAAGTCTGCTAAGACTAGCTAAAGAAGGTTTACCGGTACCCGAGACTATTATAACGGAGAACCCCTATACTGCTAAGAGCTTTTGCGAAAAATGTAAACGTGTTGTTTTTAAACCATTAATGGGTAGTTTAGGCCTTGGTTCTACCCTAGTTACTGATCCCGATATAGCTTTTCACATAACCCGTAGCCTTGCAAATATGGGTATTACGAGTTATTATCAGGAATATCTAGAAAAACCTGGATTCGATTTTAGAGTGTTTGTAGTAGGCGATCAAGTTATTGGAGCTATGAAGCGTGTTGTTTCATCTGGATGGAAAACGAATATTGCTAGAGGAGCTAGGGGTGTTAAGATTACAGAAGAGGAATATCCCGAAGTATTTAAACTGGCACTCAAAGCCACACAAATACTTGGATTAGATTATGCAGGTGTAGATATAGCATTTGATAAACAACGTGATAAATATTATATCCTAGAAGTAAATGCTTATCCGCAATGGCAAGGACTTAAAACCGCAACTGGTGTTAATGTAGCTAAACATATAGTCTCGTATTTAATAAATAAGATAAGGAGATGATGAATAGCAAACCAACAGATATGTGAAGAAGAGCTCTCACACTGATCTTTTGCAAGAGTATCGCAGTTTGTGTATTGATTTTTTATAATAACTGTGTTATTGGATATTATTAAAAGGGGCGGAGAAAAATATATTCTCTAATACATATGCGGTGATAAAAATGCCATTACTTGAGATCAAGGATTTATCAGTATGCGTAGAAAATAGGGTAATTGTTAGAAACGTTAATCTTGTCGTAGATCGTGGAGAGATACATATAATAATGGGTCCTAATGGAAGCGGTAAATCAACACTTTTAGGAGCTATAATGGGGTTAAGACACGCAAAGATATGTAGTGGTAAGATCTACTTCAATGGCGTCGATATAACTAATAAACCAAGCTATGAGAGAGCGAAAATGGGCATAGCTCTAGCTTATCAAACACCACCTGAAATAAAGGGTGTTAAATTAAAGGATGTAGCTAAAGCAGTAGTAGAGAAACACGGTTGTAGCGATTGTATCCCATTATCAAAGATACTAGATGTAGAAAAGCTGTTGGATAGAGATCTATTTCTGGGATTTAGCGGTGGAGAGAAGAAGCGCGCAGAACTATATCTTGTAATGTTACAAAACCCGAAATTAGCTCTTCTCGACGAGCCAGATAGCGGTGTTGATGTAGAGAGTGTTGAGAATATAGCGCGTATTATAGAGTTTTTGAGAAGAAGAGGAACAGCTCTCATAATAGTCACGCATACTGGGATGATAACTAACAGGCTGAGTGCTATAGCAAAGGTACACGTATTGATTGAAGGGAGAATAGCGTATTCTGGTTATCCCGATGAAGTTATCCCCATTATTATGAAGTTCGGATATACTAAAGGTTTAGAATTGCTACAAAAGGGTAGGTGATTAGGTGATAAGGCATGAAACTACTTATTTCTGAGGTTGAAAAAGCACTTGAAAAACCTGCGCCTTATGGGCCTGATATAGATTTAAGTAAGTATAGAATTGACGAACCGGGTATAGATGTACTAGAAAGAGCAAGTATCGGTGAAAAAGAAGTAAGAGCAGCGAGTCGTGTAGGATTTTCACCTAATAATGTAATGTATTTCCAGGTTGACGAAACAGCACTTTATAGGGCATTAGAGAAAACTCTATCTAATTACGGAGTGCGCATGATTCCATTGAAAAAAGCACTTGAAGAGCTAGATATTGCTAAAAAACTCGCATGGAGACTCGTTGATCCAAGAATTGATAAGTATACTGCATCGGCATACCTGTATGGTGGCGAAATAGGTTATTTCGTATATGTTCCTCCCAGGGTAAAGGTTCCTATTCCAATATATACCTGTCTCGCTATAACTGGTGATAATAAGATACAGTATGCTCATAACATAGTATACATAGATGAAGGGGGCGAAGCGCATATAGTAACGGGATGTGCTGTTCCTCATGGTATTAAAGGTGGTGTACATATCGGTATTTCAGAGTTTTATGTGGGACGAAACGCGCGTTTAACATTTACAATGATACATGCATGGTCAGAAGGATTACATGTAAGACCCAGAACAGCTGTTTACGTTAATGAAGGAGGCGAGTATGTAAGCTATTACGTCATATATAGCCCTATCGCAAGTCTACAAACTTATCCACGTGTTGAATTAGAAGCTAATGCTAGAGCGTACCTAGCCTCTATAGTTGCTGGAAGCGGTAATGGAGTATACGATGTTGGCTCGAAAGCGGTATTGAATGGAAAACATAGCGGTGCAGAGATAATATCAAGAGTTATTGCAACGAATGAATCAAAAGTATATGCTCGAGCGGAACTAATAGCTAACGAAACAAATACTAAAGGACATATAGAGTGTCTAGGTCTCTTATTATCGGATAAAGCATCAATATCATCGATTCCAGTTATAACTTCGAACAAACAAGGGGCTCTACTAAGCCATGAAGCAGCTATTGGTATGATAGCTGATAAGGAAATAGAGTACTTAATGAGTAAGGGGTTCACTGAAGATGAGGCTAAATCTGTAATCATACGTGGATTTATGAGTATAGAAGCACCAGGTATACCGCAGACTATTAAGACGGAGATTAATAGAGTACTAGATCTTGTTACAAAATATGCTGTAGGCTAAATAGTAATAATTATTTTCTCTACCCGTTTTCACAATATTATTTTAGGAGATAGCGTTTGAGCACCGAAGTAGTCCGTTCATTCATAGAGGGTGTGTATCTAGCTAGTAGCGCCTTAAAACCCGGAGCTTTTCATAGATTTAGAATTGATCCCGATAGCAGATACGTATTCTCAAATGCAGTCTCGGTTACAAGCCATATTATACAAGGATATGATATGGGTGAAAGCGTTAGGCACGGAGAAAGATCTATAGATAATATTGAGATCGGAAGACTCCTAGCAAGAGCTATGAGAGAATCTTATAGATGGAATAGTGGCCACGTATATCCTGGCATCATAGTACCTCTTATCATATACTCCATAGCACTGGGACACTCTAGTGTTGATAGCATATTAGAGGATATAGGTAAGTTTAAGAGATCACTCGAACTAATACTAGGTATACGTTCATGGAGGGAAATTAAACAATTTACTGATTCTCTAAGAGCTATTAACAGAATTGACATGTATGATCACTTATCACAAACAGGATATACACAACTAGCTGGTATTGAGGGAGCTATAACATTCAATGATATATTTTCGTCCTTAGCTAGTAAATGGACCAGTTTCCTAGTACTCGATATCCACAGTTATGGTCTCACGCATAAAGTTTCAAGGTTAAACCAATACTTTAGAGAATACGAAGACTCCGAATTAGCTATTACTCGCTTATATATTGATACCATTTATTCACATTTACCAGAATGGGCTAAAAATACTATTGATAAAATACTAAAAGAGAAACAACTAGGAGAAAAAGAGGGTATTAAGAAGTTGTTTGAACTAGATGCTCGGCTTAGAAAAAGCGGTTATATCTTCAATAATTATGCTGAAGAATTATGCGTATTAACCGCTATAGCTGTTTATGAAGGGTTCCGCCCCTAAAAGCCTATTTCTTAATCCATCTGAATAAACCTTCGGTTGTTGAAGCGGTTTTCTTTGCTGAAACAGTTATTTCTACTATTCTGCCTCTTGCTGGTAAAGAAACATTATATATAGGAGTGTTATTTATCCTAATCATCTCCACTACTGCCTTATGCGCATGTCCGTGTATAACGAGATCAAGGTGTTTTTTCTTAATAATATTCTCCATTCTACGAGACGCTAGATACGGCCATATTTGTTGAGGTTCTCCTTCGAGATTGTTATAGGTTACGCCGTAATGAGATACGAGAATTACTATATTAACCCCCCTGGTTCTTATTTCATCAATATACTTCGATACTCTTTCGGGTAATTCGCGATAATAACTTGCTATACCGGGTATGTTTCTTGCCTGCCAAGGCGTTGGTTTATCTAAGGCTCCTCTTGTACCAATAATTGCTACTCTAGTTTCTTTTACATCTACAATCCTATACTCGTCGTTTAACCACACAAACTCTCTATATTCTTCTACATATCTATTTTCGAATCCTCTATATTCCTCGTTACCAAACACAGCAAATACTGGGATACCATCAAAGTTGTTTAATATATAATTATATATCGGCTTAAGAGCAGATACATTGTTTTTCTCTACAAGATCCCCTGCTAAAATAATGATATCGGGCTGTATCTTAGTTAGTTTAACTGCTTTAAAGAATAGGCCAGTATATCTAGGAGCATGAATATCTGATGTTGCTAAAATCTTGATCTCATACATAAAAACTGCACACTCGTTATATTAGGTATTCGGAGATTTATTCATTATAAGAAAACGTTATTATATGTTAAGCACTAGTTAAGTTTATTAAGATGTAGTTAGAGACAATGATATTCAGCTGTTGGCCTTGGGGTGATTAGTACTGACGATAGGATTATTCAGAGGAGCTAACGCGGCTGGACATAAGGGCTGGACAAGGGTTTATTGTATTATTTGTCATACAGAGTTAGATCTGTATAAGGCGGTTGATGAAAAGAATGTTTATTATTGTCCAAACTGTGTGAGAAATGGTCGTGAAGCGTACTTCTGCGCTGCACATGCGAGGAACCTACACTATAAATGCCCGTACTGCAGATCTGATCTAAAGCCTTATTATACCTAGGGATCATCTGGTTCTATCTCAATAGCGTTTCTGGGACATAATGGAATACACGCATAACATTCTATACACTTGTCCTCATACGTGACAATTTTATTATCAACTATAGTGAATACTCTAGTTGGACAATAATCTATGCATAGTCTACATAAATTGCATTTATCGTAATTAATAGTTATGCGTGGCATGATTTACATCCGGTGAATAACTATGTTAGTAAAAGCTGATATGCATATCCACTCTAGTTTTAGTGATGGAAGAGCTAGTCCTCGAGAAATACTGTTATATGCCATTAGCAAGGGATTATCAGTAATCTCGATAACCGATCACGATACCTTCGCCGGCAGCGTTGAAGCAAGAAAATATGCTAAGAATTTTGAGGAGAAAATAGTAGTTATTATAGGTATTGAACTAAGAGTTCCACAAGGAGATGTATTGTTATACTGTTACGAACCAATAGAGACCCCAAGAGATCTTAGTGTTCTCATAGATTATGCTCATGAGAATAACTGTTTAGTAGTACCTGCTCACCCTTTTGATCTGCTTAGACTGGGTATAGGGGATGCCATTTTCGAGTATAAGGGGTGGGATGCTATAGAGGTATGGAATGCTTCAGCTAGCAAGGGCGCTAATAAGAAAGCTATAGAAGCTGCAAAGATACTGGATTTACCTATGCTTGCTAATAGCGATGCGCATATACCGGAATATATTGGTGTAGCTTATACAATGTTGGAAATAAGCGAGTTAAGTATTGACGGAGTTTTTAAAGCCATTAAAAATAATAGAGTTAAACCCCACTATGGATACCCCCCTTTTAGGGTGTTTTTAAAAAGAATAGCTTGGGGTATCGAAAGGATTGCCACAAAACTACTAGAAAAGTGAGAGGTATTAGCACTAAGTGCTAATATATACATATCCCCCTATGTATGTAGCACTACTTGGTGGTTTATCGGTATAGAACTCTACATTGCGTAAGTGGTGAAGGTCTATTAACTCCTTTATAACGGGTTCTACGTCGATCGGGAGATAGACTGTTTCGGTGATTTCTTCACTAAACTTGATATTCCTCTTCTTCTTATAACCCCATATTGCCGAATTTATCTCGGCGACTCTGAGTGCTAAGCTATGATCTACGGCCAACCATTCCTTCTCGGGTTCTGGGAACTTTTCTAAATGAACATGTTTTCCATAGAGTCTAGTATATATAGCATCTGTTACAAAGGGCATGATCGGGGCCAGAGCTCTAAGTATTCTATCTAAGACATAATGCAATGTGTACCATGCAGCATGCTGTTCTTCTTTACTATACTTATTCTCTCTGTTATAGGCTCTACTCTTTACTAACTCTATGTAGTGTGAGGCGAAGTAATTCCATGTAAATTGATAAAGAGTAGTTGCTGGTACAAATACGTCTAACCCGCTATAGCTCTTGTTGATCTCTACTAAGACCCTGTTAAGATAAGCTATGGTGGCTTCATCTATAGCTCTTAGGCGAGGCTTCTCCTCGGGTTTGGGGAACATCGAGATAAAGCGTGCTATGTTCCATAGCTTTGTAGCGAAGAGATAGCCTGTTTTTATAGTTTGTTCGGAGAACCGGTAATCATAACCGAGTTTTGATGCTGCCGCTGCCCAGTATCTAAACGCGTCGGCACCGTATTTCTCTATATATGGCTCAGGATCTATTACGTTGCCCTTAGATTTATGCATAGCTTCTCCTTTTTCATCTAAACCCATCCCAGTTATACGTACCCATCTAAATGCCGGTTTACCCGTTAATTGATACACTCGTAGAAGGCTATAATAGAGCCATGTACGGATAATATCCTGTCCTTGAGGACGTAACGTATTCTTAAATGCTTTTTCGAATAATTTCCTATTACGCATATACCCTGTAACGTATAGCACCGATATACTGCTGTCGAACCATGTGTCAAAAACTTTCTTTTCGCCGATAAGTTTTTCACGTGGAGCTCCACACTTAGGACACTTATCCCATGGTGCAGGATCTTTCCACGGTCTATAGTACTTACCGGGTTCAGGAACTAGTACAGCACCACACACACTGCATCTCCATACGGGAACCTCTGTTGCATAGTATCTATCTCTACTAATAGGCCAGTCTGTGGTAACGTTATCTATCCAATCTAGTAGTTTTCTTCTGTGCATTTCTGGTTTGAAATCTATGCGTAACGCGATCTCTCTTATCTTATCCTTAAATTCGAGTTGTTTAAGAAACCATTCACGAGCGTGAATTATTTGAATAGGTGTTTTACACCTCCAACAAACGGGGATTGAGTGTTTTATTTTTTCCTTTTTCACCAGTAATCCTTTTTTCTCAAGATACTCTACTATCTTCTCTCTAGCACTTTTAACATCAAGCCCAGCTATAAATCCGGCTTCTTCGCTCATTCTACCATCGCGGGTAATTATCACTACCGGTTTAAGCCTTAGATCTCTAAACATTCTAACATCTGCTTGGTCTCCATAACTGCAGACCATAACAAGTCCTGTTCCAAACTCAGGATCAACTGCTCTATGGTTAGTTATTATCATTTCATGTCCATACACCGGATTAATTGCATGGAGTCCCTCTAGCCTTCTGTATCTATCGTCTTCGGGATGATATACAAGGGCCATACACGATCTCAAAAGTTCGGGTCTAGTTGTTGCTACTACGACATCTTCTCCTGTCTCTTTTACTCTAAACTTTATATAGTATAAGTATGCATCTTCTTCTATATACTCGAGCTCCGCATCAGCTAGTGTTGTTCTACATCTAGGACACCAGTTAACTGGTCTCTCATCCTCGTAGATCAACCCCTTCTTATACAATTCTATGAATGTGGCTTGCGTTATTTTCCTATATTCTTCGCTATCAGTACCATTAACCCAGTATTCGAAACTACAACCCAGCTTCTTCCATATCTTAACTAATTCCTTTTCCACTTCGTCAAGATGCTTCTTACATAGTTGTAGAAACTTCTCGCGCCCCTCTGGAGTCGAAGCTATTATATGTGGGTTAATTCCATAAGCTTTCTCGACTTGTACCTCAACAGGTAATCCATTTCTATCAGCATAGAATGGTACAAGTACATTGTAACCCTTCATTCTAAAGTACCTTGCAATCATATCTATTTGTGCATAATGAGCTGCGCCGCCCACGTGCCATTTACCACTAGCATATGGAGGCGGGGTATCAATAGCTATTACCTCGCGTGGATCGCTTTCATCGAATACAAACTTGTGAAAACCCTTTTTCTCCCAAATCTCATATATTTCTTTTTCCCATTCGGGATTCCAACGTTTTTCCTCAATTCGTGGCTTAAATTCGCTCATATCACATACACCATACACAAAGTCATGAATAATGTATATTATTTTAGAAAAAAGCTTTATCCTTCAGGACAGTTAAAATACCATGGATCATTACGTGGTCCTTTACAAC
>JBEVCI010000018.1:0-3302 GCA_040514375.1 Thermoprotei archaeon | reverse complement strand
CATGGATTCCGCGAAGTAAGGGACAAGAGAACTATAAATATGTATTTATCGATAATAGCATCGGTAATCTCGATATCCATACTTATATATTTATTATTTATGTTAACTCTCTTCTAGCTTGCTAATGATCATTTTGATGAGTGGATACGTAAAACACTCTATTGCATCATTGATGAATAGCAAACTGGCTAGTTTCGGTTCTACGAAGATTAGATCTCCTCTTCTATATAGGTGCTTGCCAATATTAAGGCTTGAATTCAACTTACAGATCACTTTATCCTCATAAGTTACTAGGAAACCCGATAAATAGGTTTTCAGGAAATCAACTAATTTTCTCATAGAAGATACTATATCCTTGTCAATAGTTTCTTCAGGTATTTCAGCGTTAAAAATAGCTTTAAAAATTCTTATCTTAGCTAACATATCCGTATCTCTCATAATATTCTCCACAAGCTTAGATACGTATTCGGTTGCGTTACCGCTAGAGATAGAAGCTTGTGCTAAGATGTTCTTTATATAGGATCTGTAATCGTTAAAACTCGTTAAGTGTATATTCACTAACTTAGTAGATTCGATCTCTTCCCTCAATACTCTTAAGAAGAAGTCATACACGTTTTACACCTAGTTCTCTAATCTTAATAATATCTACTAGGTTATAAAGAGCAAGATAGAGAGCAATATGTGTTTTAAGAGCTATTGCTTCGCTACGCCTAATAGATACTTTCTCTTTGAGCACCTCTACATCTAGGTCTACGCGGCCTTTGACAATAACTTCGCCTTCCCATGGATTAAAATCTGTGTAGGATATATTAGTTATTTTCTCCATATCTAACGGCTTAACAACGAGCCCGGCTTTACAATTAAGCGAATAACCGAATCTTGATAATCTCGAAGTATCTATTGTTACAACAGGATCTATCTTAATTTTTGCTTCTTCCACAAACGTTTCTAGCTCCTCGTATGGTAACTTAATATAGTCTCCAAACCTTTCGTAGTTAGAGCCTGCTGCTTTGAGTAACCTCAATATTCTACCACGTACACCGTATTCTCTTCTTTCATGTAATAGAGTATACTTATTTCTTTTACCCATTAAAGGAAACAACCGCGTTAAGTCAATTTTCTCAAGAAGTATGTATGATACTATTTCTCGCCTCTCTTCACTTGACAAGCTTAGTACTGAGTCGTCACTAACTTTTACATGAAAACCTCTATTACCAGAGAAATAGATGCTTATGTTCTTAAAACCGAGCTCGTCTCTAAGCACCGTATAGAGTTTAACTACATCATAGAATGCTCTCTTAATACACTCCTCTGGAATAATGGGTAGTTTTATTGGTTCATCTCCACCGGGACAATTACCACTATTAATTATCCTATTATCTTTTACACAAACTAGTATATGCTTATCACATCCCGGATATTTATCTGAGTCTATATCAAATAATAGATCTGAGCCGAGCCATCCCTTTAACTCCATTTTATCACTAGAAGGGTTCTCATAGTAGGCTGATGAATAATATAGATGAAGAGGTGTTTTCTCCCTTAATATAAAATCATACAATTTACTCATCGAGGGAAAACTCAAATGCCTTATATAAGCGCGATCCTCTAGAGAGTAGATCGCAATCTCACGCTTAGGCAAATATAGTGGTTCTTCTAATGGCTTTCTTGAATAGTACTCTCTAATAGCTTTTACTATAAAAAATCTATTACTCTGTTCTGGGCGCGACATAAAATACTAACTTACCCCCATAAGGTAGTGTATACTCAATCTTACACGGTATGCCTGTGCCATACTCGAAGATTACTTCCTCAGCAGCTTGAGAAGCCGATGTTATATCGGATAAGTAGTCAATAGTATATATCGCTTTAGCGTCCTCTTTTGCTTCAAATTCTATTAAAGCACCACTCTCAACAGAGGCTTCTATCTCGGCTTCTGCTATATCACTCATTGCTTTTGCTATAATTTTTTGTTCGTCTTTAACAGTTCT
The DNA here is from genome assembly GCA_040514375.1 of Thermoprotei archaeon. Lineage (GTDB taxonomy): Archaea > Thermoproteota > Thermoprotei_A > Sulfolobales > Desulfurococcaceae > QMWW01. The sequence goes on along the minus strand of JBEVCI010000018.1, from coordinate 1,311 downwards.
AAATTCAATTGCGTCACCTATAGGCTCTAATTCTTTGACTATATCTCTAAAAACAGCCGGCGTCATTTTAGCTTTAACAGTAAACTCTATACTAAGTTCTGGGATCTCCTCGGCAATAGTCTCTAAACTAGGTATTATAAATGTTCTATTACCGCGTCCTATGAAACTAATAGCAAGTCTGCCAGCTTCAAGAGTTCTAAGCTCCAGTTCATCGCCCTTAACAGCTCTTCTGAGAATCTTCGCTAAATCCTCCATATCAACACCAACGATCTCCTCCTTTTCAAACTCGTACTCTGTTAGAGCATCTCTCGGTATATAGAAATCAACTAATACAATCCTAGAGGGATCTATTGCTTTGAGCCTTATACCATCTTCTCGAAACCTATATGCTGCTTCATCAACAATCTTACTAATAGCTACTATAGCATATCTCCATGTTCTAGCATCAGCAAATCTGAGCCTCATAACTAACACCTACATAATAAATATAGGATATCGTGTTTTAAGTAAATATACTTAAAATTTTAGAGTTCGTCAGAGAGACTACTACTCGAGGATATAGAGACTATTAGTGACTCAACCAAGTCCTTCGATCTCTTTATAAGAGATTTAGATGAAATATGCGGTGGAGTAGTATAGTAAGCCATACTTATGAAATCAAGTAATTGTTCGAGGTATTTCTTAATAAAGTCTCTATCTATACATGGTTTACTCAATACTACTACACCTTATTAGTTACTCGTACTCTCTCCATGTATAACCGCATCTCTTACATTTATAGAACCTAGTTGGCGGCTCATCAGCCGCTCGCGTTTGAATCATCCAGTAGTATGCCTCATTGTATCCGCACTTAGGACAAGTAACTTCTCTAGTGACGGGTAGTCCACTAACATCTTCTTCGGATATTACAACAAGTTTTTCTTTCTCAGAATGTCTAATTTTCGTAGATATTTTATAAGCCCTCAGATCTTCGTTACCCGCTTTAATGCTATAGCCACATCTTATACAGACTAGGTAAACCGACCCATTCCTATTTTCAGGTTTCATTATTCCTCCACACCTCGGACAAAACCTAGCCACACCTTTACACCTCATACCCGTTATTCATACACATTATTAAAGAGCCCGTATATCTAAACCCGCTAAATAAACTACTAAGACACTTTAGCAGAAAATATACGTTTCTACAATAGTATTCTCTCTTAATGATGTAAGATGAACCTTCAAAAACCCTTAACCCAGGTAGTGGTAGGCTATATTTATTATCAATACAATTGATATAATATGTTATTTCTTCCCGTGTTTTAAGAT
>JBEVCI010000017.1:0-3115 GCA_040514375.1 Thermoprotei archaeon | reverse complement strand
ACGCAATAGTGGTTACATTATTTTAGATTTTCCACAGAGATCTCATACTCTAATATGATTCAGGTAACTACGTTAGTAACAAAACTATTTATTTACACTTTTATAGCACTGCTACCAGCTTATAGTACCGGTACTGAATCCCTTTTAGTTTACAGAATAAGTAGCTCTACCAATAGCAAGACTAAATATTATTGGTAAAAGCACATCTCCCTAGTTACTTAGTCTATGCTTGTCAGCTTAGCTCTCTACGACGCAGTATTAAAATATCGTTAAATAGTATTGTACAAAGATTGATAAACCCGTAACGACATATTGATATAATGCCCCGGAGCCTACGCAACGCCCCCGTGTCGACGGGGGTGTATGAGCGTAGGACGGGTCACTCCCGGCCATACAATCATATCCTGATCCCTGTTCTATGGCTTAAGGAGGTAGTAGACAGTTAATTTTATATGGTATTGATAGAAAACGACTTAATTATAAAACAAGTATTGTTATGACTTAATTCTTCGTGCTCTAATATATGTTTCCTCATAGTAATCTATACTATTGATTTCTTTGAATAATTCTTCATCTCCTGATTCTTGGGATAGTTTCTTCTCATGCACATATCTCTCAATAACGTCTATTGGAACATTATCAAGTTTACCGACTATATCTTTGTATCCCTGTTTGGATAGCCATTTAAGGAAATCTTCTTCGAGACCAGCCGTGTATATAAGGTTTATAAGTTCAATTTTTCGTGGTGTCTTAGACATGGAGTTATCCCTAGGAGAAGAACTCTATGATTATCTATATCACGAGATGTATTTATTCTTTTGCATAGTTTCTCATACTTATTATTCAGATTTAGTGCTTTGTAGCTATTGTTTAAACATGTCATGACTTATTGTTTTAATAGTATATTTTGTATCGAAGTATTCCCGCTAAACCATTAAACGTTTTCATGAACCACTCGTTTTCAGGTAATTCATCACTAAGTACAATCGGCTTTGCACCACTCTTTTTAGCAGCGTCGATCCATTTATCGACATCCTCCCGGCTCTCACTCACTATAAGCTTGTCGATAGCACCCAGTTTCAGCGCCTCTTTTACTTCTTCTTCACCATATACTATTAACCCGTCATCTTTAGCAAGGTGAAGTTTGAATTCTTCAAGAGCTTTCAGCGATTCAACATATTCTTGTTCTTTAAGAATATCCGATGCTTTCATAACCATTTCACGTAAACCAGCTTCGCCCTGATAAGCTACATCAACGAGTTTTGGTAAAATCAACTTCTTGAGCCGGTAATCAAGATAATCGCCATTAACAAAGTCGATCTTACTATACGCGGGCCCTCCAACCAATATAGCTTTGAGCTTACCCTGTTCTAGTAAGGGTAGAAATACCCTGTTTGCGTGTTCTCCGACTCGCTTATAAAATTCCTCAACTAATTGCTCGATTATTCTATCGAATCTACGCTGGCTTTGTCCACCTCTATGATGTTTACCGGGAACGTAGCCCTCAAGTTCTTCCACCACTTCTAGCCTATTGCCTTTAAGCAATCCTATTGTTGCTGCATCTCTTTCGATAATTAACAACCCTACTACATTAGATTCTGTAACCATTTCTTCTAAGAATTCTGTATGGAAGTACTTATCTGTTCTATAGAAATACACTGGTACGGGTTCCGGTGGTATTAGCATGATACATATAAAGTCGCCTGTATTCACGTCTTCTCCACAGAATAGTACAAGCCCGTTATCTGGTATTTTTGGTACTTTAGAAAGTCTCTCGATTGCTGCTGTAAGAGCTCTCTGAACAGCGTTACGAGTTCTCTTCAGCTTAATATTATCTGTGATAGCGAGTTCTTGCCTGAGAAGATTTAAAACATCGCTTACAGGCCTACCGGGCGGTATATATAGACTCAAGAGTATAGTAGCCGGAGCTTTCCACTTCTTAAGAGCTTTTATGATTTCTCTCAACTGCTTTTTATCAACACGAAGCGATTCTAGATCTTTCTCGCTATAGCTAAAAACTCATACCCTTTACACCTTTCGCTCTCCTGATTTATACACGGTTAGCTCTCATAGAGTAATCTATGAGACACTTTATATACTTTATATCCCGAAATATAGCTAAAGTAGTTAATGGTATTCTTATAGAATATGCTAAATAGTTATGAGGTGCGATTCAGCATAATGACTTCAGTATCCAGAATTAGTAGAAAGACAGCTGTCTTAACAATAGTAATCGTTACTCTAACTCTGGTACTCTACTCACTATTGTTTAATCAGGATTGGCAAATATTACTCGTCGTAAATCCTGTGATCATCATTCTTGCGGTACTAGTGTATTTATTATCATGGGTTATATCAGCTATAAGACTAGCTTACCTCTACAGAGTTTTTGATAAAAAACATGAGTTATCCTTTAAAGAATTCTTGTATGCGAGAATATTAGGGGGTTTAGCGGCATATTTAACTCCTTCAGCAATAGGAGGAGAACCTATACGTGCACTATATCTTAGTCTAAGAACTAATAGTGAATTTGTACGTTGTTTTGCTTTAACGCTATATGAAGTATACTATGATGTCATGATAGTAAGTCTAATAGCTATTGTTTTATCTCTTTTTAAGCTACCTTTGGCACTACCAGTAACCCTAGTTGGTTTAGGTAATATAGCTTCATGGATCTTGATCTACAACGTGCTTAATAACATAATCACTCCTGAGAATGCACCTAGTCTAGCAAAGAAGCTCTTGTCCCTAATAGAGAAGTATGTTATGAGATTTAAATCCCTTAATAAGGGGTATAAAGAATTAGGACTATATTTCTCGAGCATAGTTTCTAGCATGAAGTTTAGAGATATCATAGTGATGATATCGTTAACGCTTCTCATACACATAGTAGCTTCTGCAACAATTTTCACATTAATAACTGGAACACTTACTACTGCGAGTCCAGAATATATTGTAGGGAGTTTTCTAATTGCTTTAATAGCTTATTTCTATTCTCTAACAATAGGTGCTCTTCCAACACCAGGGGGCGCCATAGCCGTTGAATACGGATTATCAATAGTATTAAAACCACAAGTAGTTGTTCTTTCACGTGTAATAATGTACTATACAGTAC
>JBEVCI010000016.1:0-12893 GCA_040514375.1 Thermoprotei archaeon | reverse complement strand
ATAGTATAGTTTACTCGTAGTTTTTAATACCCTATACTCCTCTTCCTTGCTCTCGTTTAATGCTCTATCAATAATACCTCTGGGCGATTCGTAATATGCTATCTTTGTATTGTTAATCATATTTGCTATAAGCAGTACTAGTGATATTATAAGTGATGCTATAGCTACTACTAATGCTAGTGAATTGCCATCATCTCTATAACTCACTTTTGTGCACCACTAATTATTTATTAGTCTCTACACACTATTAGGTGTATTCCAGAAAGCTCTGTTACGAGTATACTGAGGGTGGTCTTATGGGGTTTAAAGAAGGGGATTTTGTATTGATAGAGTATACTGTTAGGGTTAAGGAAACAGGCAATATCGTTGATACTACTAACGAAGAAATTGCACGTAAAGAAAACATATACGATCCCAATAGAGTGTATGGCCCAACACTCATAGTTATAGGTCGTAAGTGGATTAACCCCGTTGTTGAGGAGGAAATTGCTAAAAGCGATATTGGCGCTGAGATCACCGTTGAGGTTCCCCCAGAGAAGGCTTTCGGCAGGCGTGATCCCAGTAAAGTTAAGGTATTTAGTCTGAGAGAGTTTAGGCGCCGTGGTATCGATGTTAGTGTTGGTGAAGTTATAGACTTTGGCGGTGTTAAGGGTGTTGTTAAATCTATTAGCGGTGGTAGAGTTGTTGTTGATTTTAACCATCCACTTGCTGACAAAACGCTTGTGTATACTGTCAAAATAGTTGCTAAGCTAGAAGATTTGGTTGATAAAGTTAAAGCACTAGCTACTAGACATTTGAGTATACCTAGCGAGGAACTTAGCATAGAATCCCGTGGAGACGGGGAGATCGTTATCACTATACCATCTAAATATATAACCAAAGCGGGCTTACAATACGGTAAGGTTTCTCTAGCGACAGATATTCTCGAGTTACTAGGCGATAGTGTTAATACTGTTACCTTTGTAGAGCGTATTGTAAAGAAAACCGAGAAAAAAGAAATTGAGAAGCCCGAGAAAGAGGTTGAAACTAATAAGCCTAGCAGCGAAGAAACCAGTGAATCAGGAGTTGAGAGTGTAGAAGCTAAGGGTTAATTCTATTTTAATTCTATTCTTGTAAGACACCTGTTTCTCTTAAGAGGTTCCACGCGGCTTCCTCCGTTAACCCCTTTTCTCCAAGTATCGTGTATCTCTCTGGCCGTATTTTATGAGCTATTGTTAACGCTTTAACTAGTATCTCAGGCTCTACATCGAGATCGCTTGCTGTTGTTGGTAATCCCACTTTCTTGGATATCTTCTTTACTATTTTCCATCGAGGATCTCCATATAGGTATAGCATTAGTATAGTACCTAATGCTACTAGTTCGCCGTGTAATGCTTTACCGGGGGCTAGTTGTTCTAGTGCGTGACTGAATAAGTGTTCTGAACCCGAGGCAGGTCTCGAAGATCCCGCTATGCACATTGCAACGCCGCTACTTATTAATGCTTCTACGAGTATCCTTATACCCTCCGGCCTACCACTAGCTATTAGCTCGTGGTACCTCATAATGTGTTTTGCTGATAATAAGGCTAGTTGTGCAGCGTATTCACCATAGTATTCTCCCCGTAGTCTGTGTGCTAATTGCCAGTCTTTTACTGCTACGAGTTTACCTAGTAAATCCCCTATGCCGGCTCTTATGAGTCGTGGTGGTGCCTTAGATATAACGTCTATATCAGCTATTATAGCATATGGTGTTTTCGTGTATACGCTAGTATGTCTACCTGTTCCACGCAAGCTTGCGAATGGTGATGCTATTCCATCGTGACTAGGGGCTGTAGGTACACTGATCACCACTCCTCCGGTTTTATATGCTGTATATTTAGCTATATCTATAGATCTACCGCCCCCGATTCCGAGAACTACTTTAACTCCTATGCGAGAGGCCTCAGAGGCTATTTCCTCGGCTGTATCAATTGACGCGTTTTTAGTTTTCCAGACATATACCGCATAGTTGTTTTCAGTCAGTATTTTTTCTACGATTTTTCCAGCTACATCGTAGGTGTTATATCCTGTTACTATTCCTATGTTTCTTTCACGCATAATTTCTAAGTCTTTTAAGAAATCTATAATGTTCTGTAAAACACCTGTGCCGATGACTACTCTGACTGGTAGTGTTATTACATGTGCGTTGGACATTTAATTCACCGATGAGCGTGTGAGGCGACGTATAGTATATAATGGGTAGTTGAATCTATTAAATACCTAGTTACTCTTGTGTGGTGTTGTATGCTTGGATAGGAGAACATCCAAGACTACTACAGTAGGGATTGTTGCTGGTGATTATGTAGTATTAGCTGCTGATAAGAGAGCTACAGCTGGTACCGGTATTTACCATAAAAGGGTAAAGAAGATACTGCGTATTGATGACGAAGCAGCTATGACGATATCAGGACTTGTAGCTGATGCACAATATCTAGTTGAGGAAGCGAGATATATTGTTAAGAAGTATAAGCTTGAAACTGGTAAGAGAATCAGTATTCATGGTATCGCTAATTATCTTAGTCTTATACTTAATGCTTATCTACGGTATTATCCATTCATAGTACAATTACTAGTTGGTGGTAGAGATTCTAGTGGGGCACACCTATATTATTTAGACCTCTACGGCTCTATTAGCGAGGAGGAGTATATGGCTACTGGTAGTGGTTCTCCAATAGCTTTTGGTGTTTTAGAAGAGGGTTATAGGAAAGACCTTAGTGTAGAAGAGGCTAAGGATCTTGCATATAAAGCCGTTGTTGCAGCTCTTTCAAGGGATGGATATAGTGGTGAAGGTGTGGATATAGTTGTTATTGGACCAGGTGTTTATCGGGAAGAAACCCGTTTATTTAAGCATGTGTTGAAACACTAGTTTTAGGTTAAGCTATTTAAACCCCTTGTTAGACTATAGTATTATCGGCTAGGTACTTCTCTGATTTTCAACCAAAGTTCTAGCTAATAAATTAAAACTAGTATATAGTGTGGTGTAGTTATGTCTAAATTACTAATAGACCGCGAGAGAACCGAGATAATTAGGAAAATAGTTGAGGAAATACCTCCCGATCTAACACTTGTTAGTATAGAGTTTGAAGGTCCGGAAATAGTCATATATGTTAGGAATAGACAAGCTATTACTAAACATTTAGACTTAGTAAAGAATATTGCTAAAAAAGTGAGGAAGAGAATAGTTTTAAGAGTTGATAAAGAAGAGAGACTGCAACCGGAACTCGCTAAGAAGAAGATCCTGGAAATAGTACCTAAAGATGCCGGTGTTGACCCAGATGGTATTGAGTTTAATGACGTGTTTGGAGAAGTTATTGTTCGTGCTGAAAAACCTGGTTTGATCGTGGGACGTGGGCACTATATTAGACACTATATATTAGCCGAAACAGGATGGAGGCCGGAACCACGTAGGGCGTCGGCAAGGAGATCTCGTGTCGTAGACATGGTTCTCGATATTCTATTAAAAGAGAGTAGGTATCGTATGGATTTTCTAAAATATCTTGGCGAGAGGATACACCGCGATACTATATTCAAGAATAACTATGTTAGGATAACGGCGCTCGGAGGTTTTATGGAAGTTGGGCGCTCAGCCATACTACTTGAAACACGCGAGAGCAGGATCCTGCTTGATTTCGGTATTAATGTTGGAGCACTCGGTACTGAAAGCGCTTATCCGATGATTGATATTGATAAGTTTAACCTATCAGAACTAGATGCTGTTATAGTTACTCATGCTCATTTAGACCATATGGGTCTTGTGCCATTACTCTATAAGTATGGTTATCGGGGACCCGTATACGTTACTAAGCCTACTAGGGAGTTAATGGTTATAATGCTCAAAGATCTGCTTGATGTTAGTAAGCGTGAAGGACGCTATATACCGTTTTCTGAAAAAGATGTTGTTAAAATGCTATTACACACTATTCCATTAGGCTATGAAGAGGTAACAGATGTTGCTCCTGATGTTAAGATTACAATGTATAATGCCGGTCATATACTAGGATCCGCTATTGTCCACATACATGTTGGTACTGGTTTACATAATATAGTTTATACTGGAGATTTTAAGTATGCTAATACAAAGCTCTTAGATAAAGCTCATAACGAGTTTCATAGAGTAGAGACGCTTATAATGGAGTCTACTTACGGTGCTACGAAACAACCTAGTCGTAGTGAAGCTGAGAAAGAGCTGATCAGCGTTATCTCTAGAACTATTAAGAAGGGAGGTGTAGCGTTAATCCCGGTTTTTGCTGTGGGTAGGGGTCAAGAGATAATGCTTGTTCTCAAGGAAGCTATTGATCATAAGTTATTGCCGAAGATCAACATATATGTAGAGGGGCTTGTTAATGAAGTTACGTCGTTGCATACCGAGTATCCAGAGTATTTAAGTAGGTCTTTACGCGAGCAGATCTATAGGGGCGAAGATCCATTTGCTAGTGATTATTTCCAGATTATTGAAGGACAAGTTGCTAGACCAGATATACTAGAGGATAAGCCCTCAGTAATAATAGCTACTAGTGGTATGCTTACTGGTGGTCCCGCTGTTGAATATCTTAAATTAATGGCTAGTGATCCGAGGAATAGCTTAGTCTTCGTAGGTTATCAAGCAGAGGGTACACTTGGTAGAAGAATTAAAGATGGTCTTAGAGAACTTCACACAATTGTTGATGGTAAAGTCGAAGTTATAAAGATCAATATGGAAGTTTACAGTATTGAGGGTTTCAGTGGTCACAGCGATCAATCTGAGCTTATAAGGTATGTTGAAACAATTACTCCTAAACCCAAGGTTATAGTGTTAAATCACGGAGAGCCGACGTCTACCATGATGCTTGCAAAATTACTTAACCGTAGACTTAGAAACCCGTCTTTAGGATACGGGAGAGTCCAATTATTTACACCGCATATACTAGATTCGCTTAATCTAACAGCCCTAGTACAGAGATAAAGCTTGTGATGAGGGATCGATGTTTTGAGACGGGTATTATTTCCAGGCAGGTTTCAGCCGTTTCACAAGGGACATTTAATGGTGATCCGCGATCTTTTTTCCGAATTTGACGAGATAGTTATTGTTATCGGTTCTGCTCAAGAAGCTTTTACGTGTAGAAACCCGTTTACAGCTGGCGAGAGAATTGAGATGATCGATAGGGTATTGAGGGAGAACGGTTACTCACGTGACTCATATTGGTTGATACCTGTCCCGGATCTGCACAAACCCCTTGCATGGACAACTTTTGTACTTGGAATGGTGCCCCGTGTAAACGCAGTTGCTTCAGGTAACCCGCACACCCTCGGCATATATGAGTGGATAGGTTTTAAGACTATTAGAGTCAACATGTATGATCCACACATATACTCTGGTACTCATATTAGGAAACTCATGGTGAGAGGAAGTGATTGGGAGGAGCTAGTCCCCCGTCCCGTAGCTGATTATATTAAGTCTATCAATGGAGTTGAAAGAGTTAGAGAGGCGTGTCGCAGTGAACATTATTGAGATCGATGGGAGTATGGGTGAAGGTGGAGGCCAGATCCTGAGGTATAGCTTAAGTTTATCGGCTCTCACGCTAAAACCCGTGCGAATATATAATATTAGGGCTAAGAGGAGTAATCCTGGTCTTCGTCCACAACATTTAACAGCTGTTAGAGCGCTTGCTAGAATATCTAATGCTAGTGTTGAAGGTGATCGTGTTGGCAGTATGGAGTTGTATTTCGAACCTCGCGAGAGAACTCCCGGTGTTTATAAGTTCGACATTGGTACTGCGGGTAGCATTTCACTAGTTATACAAGCTATACTACCAGCCCTGTTATTTAGTGGTGGTTATACACGTGTAGAGATTATTGGAGGTACGGATGTTTCGTGGAGTCCTCCAATAGATTATATGAGGTACGTGTTTAAGCATAACCTAAGCCTATTCGGTGCTTCCATCGAGATCTCCCTATATAGACGCGGCCACTATCCACGCGGTGGTGGTAAAGTAGTTCTCGAGGTAGAACCTCTGAGAGAGCCTTTGCAATCCATAAATAAGGTTAGTAGAGGTAAAATTAAGGGTATTAGAGGGATAAGCCACGCGGTAAGATTACCTAGGCATGTTGCCGAGAGACAAGCACGTAGTGCTTACGAACTCTTATCTGAAAAACTCGGTGTGGAGCCTAATATTGAGATCGAGAGTTATGAGCCCGGTAGAGACCCTCACCTAGGTCCTGGTAGCGGTATAGTATTATATGCTGATGTAGAAGCTGGTACTAGGATTGGTAGTGATAGCCTCGGTGCTAAGGGTAAACCAGCCGAGCTTGTCGGTAGAGAAGCTGCTGAGAAACTCTTAAAAGAACTAAGTACTGGTATGGCTTTTGATAAGCATATGGGTGATATGCTTATACCCTATATGTTTCTAGCCAGAGGTACTAGTAAAGTCGGCGTTTCCGAGATAACAACGCATACAGTAACAGCTATAGAGGTTACCAAGAAGTTTTTACCAAAAGCGCGTGTAAAGATTAATGGTAGTATTGGTAAACCAGGTACTATTACTATTAGTGGCGTAGGGTTTTCTCCATAAACTTGTTAATAAGGATTTCTCGTAATCTATCTATATTATACCCCTTCAGAGATGATATGTAGAGTGGTTTAACACCGTATTCGCGCTCTATAAACTCACTCTTCTCCTTCAGCACTTCTTCCGGTGTGATATCAACCTTATTAATGATCGGAATTATCTCTCTTTCTCCAAGCCATTTAATAACGCTTTTAAATACATTAACTTGCTCTTCGAAGCTATAGTAACTCTGCGGATTTACGTCAAAAAGATAGAGTACCGTATCTGCTAGATAACGTATTGCAAGCACGGCTTTCAGTTCTATAGGATTCTTCTCATTTACCGGTCTATCTAGTATACCTGGAGTATCGACCAATGTTATCTTACCATGGGGCTCAACGTTAATATGGCCTACAATAACTGTTTTAGTTGTGAACGGGAATGGGGAGATCTCCGGTTTTGCGCGCGTTAGCTTGCTTATAAGTGTTGATTTACCAACTTGTGGTACGCCAGCAATAATAACTGTATAATCCCCCGTTACATCCGGTAGTTTTGATAACTCTGTTAATGCTTTTTTAATCGACTCTATAACCCTTCTTTTGCGCTTATATAGTGATAAAAGTCTTCCAATACCACTCCTAAAATACTTAATCATATCTTTTTTCTCAGTACTATTCTTTACAAGGTCGTGATACTCCCTATATATCTTGTTAGCGTTTCTCAGTATTTTCCTGAATACAGGAAGCAGTTCATCAGGTTTTTTACCCGTTTCTAGTTTGAAAATTTCTTTGTAGAAGTCCTGCATATTATTAACAGTATTTAGTGCTTCTATTATACGGTTTACTTCGCTGATTATTATATTGTATACAGTGCCTAGTTTTGCGAGTAATATATTCCTTAGGACTAGTATTGGTTTTCTACGCTTACTTGGTAGTGGGATTGATGCTGTTCTAAGCCTATGATCAATTACCCTAAATAATTCTTCATATGTTTTTATATAGTATTGTCTTAAAACATCTGGTTTCATGTTCTACACTATATTATTGGAGAAGAGCAAGGGAGTTTAAATAGTATAGGGGTTTAGGACAGGAGTATGGGTTTTGAAACCGAAACTATTTCGCGTGCTATTTTGAGTAGTCTCCTATAGCTTGTTTCGCTTATGTTGAAAGTCTTCATTACCTCTTCTAGTGATGGGAATTTGTGTTTCTTGGTATATACTGCGACGATATATGCTAATGCGTATTTGCCTCGGCTACTTCTAGCTAGTGCGGCAGGGTTTCTCTCTTCTATGATTTTTAAACCTTCGTTAACAATATCCCAGAGACCCATTTCACTAATATTTTTCTCGGCTTCAATACTAGCACGAGACTTTATAGTATTTACCAGTTTGCCTTTTTCAAAGAGTTTGTCATAGTCTATTTCTAACCATGGTTTATTCCGGATATAGCTAGAAGCTAGTCTATACAACTTGTTATGTCTTCGGACACGCCCTATTAGGGGGTTACGGCGTGGATTGCTCCGTGTCTTTATCTCTCTCCAGATAATAGTTTCTTCGTCCTCATAAATAGGTCCATAGTCATAGATCCTATCAACGACGTATCCACAACTGCTACAAATGATCAATCCACTGACATAATCCCATATGAGACTGTTTCCGCAAAGGGGGCATTTTTCATGCATATAGACAACACCTAGGATTCGATTCTGTACTTTTAGTTTTTGTAGGAGATAGTGTATGTTAGTAGGGAGAGGGGGGACTCCGAAACTATTTCTGTCTGGGAAGGGTTTGCGGGAATTACGTATTTAAATACCATTGATTCTTATAGCTATATTTGGCTGTGACGACCCGGCTATAGCGTGGTGTAAGGCTGTGGAGGTATTACCAGGTACGGTGATTGGTATTAGGGTTAGAGACGGTGTTGTTATTGGTGGTGAGAAAAGGCTGTCTTATGAGGGCTTCATACTTAGTAAGCGTGTGCGTAAGGTATACCCGATAACCGATTATGTCGGTGTCGGCTTTGCCGGTTTAATGGGTGATATACAGTTCCTCGTTAGAGCTTTAAAGTATGAAGCTAGGAAGTATGAGTTAGATCACGGTAGAAGAGCTTCGCCACGTAATCTTGCTAAGATACTATCCATTATACTGTATTCCTATAAGTTATTCCCATTATTCACCGAGGTTGTTGTCGGCGGTATTAATCGTGATGGTAAACCAGAGATCTACGTTCTCGATCCCGTAGGTAGTCTTATTGAGGAGAAGTATGTTGCTCTTGGTAGTGGTGGGCGAGTTGCTCTTGGTTATATAGAGCCTAATTACAGCGAAGGGCTGAGTATTGATGAAGCTAAAAACCTCGTTATAAATGCTATTAGAACCGCTATAGAGAGGGATGTGTTATCTGGTGATGGTGTAGACCTATTGATCATTACTAGTGAGGGGTACAAGACTGAGGAATATTTCTTTAAACGCGAAGAGGCTAGGTAATGGTGGTTTTTGATTATAAGAGAGCCATGGATCTACAGCGCTTATTAGCCCGTAGTGTTTTAAGGGAATTTGATAGTTTTCCTTCGCTGGATTTTAATAATCTGAGGTATATTGTTGGTGTTGATGCTGCTTATCACCGGGATACTATGTGTGGTGTTGCTGTATTACTAGATTATAGAACTCGAATGGTCATTCGTGAAGCAGTTGTTTATCGTAAACCAGCCATACCATATATACCCGGACTACTTGCTTTTAGAGAAGCACCTGCATACATTAATGCTATCAGGAAACTAGGTGTTAAACCTGATGTGATATTTGTTGATGGTCACGGTTTATCCCATCCACGAGCTCTCGGTATAGCTACTCATGTTGGCTTAGTACTTAATACCCCCAGTATAGGGGTTGCTAAGAAGAAGCTCTTCGGCGAAATAATTAGAGGGGGAGATGCGGAGTATCTCAGAGCTCATAATAGAATAGTTGCTCGGATCTTAACGCATAAGGGTAGTAAACTATACGTTAGCGTAGGTTATAAGATCAGATTAGAGGACGCTATTAAGCTTACACAAGAACTACTAACTCCACACTACAAACTACCTCTTCCAACAGCATTAGCCGATCAACTCTCAAAGAAACACATACGAAGGTTAAAACAAAAATAATAACTCGCCATAAAAACTATTTAATAAATCAGTAAGGGCCCGTGGCCTAGCCTGGATTAGGGCGCCGGCCTGCGGAGCCGGAGATCCCGGGTTCAAATCCCGGCGGGCCCGCTACCCTTATTAACTTCTTTGTAATGCTTGTGAATTCGTTGTAAGAGGGGAACCGTATCACTAGGTTCCGGTTTCGGGAATTTTCTAGGGTTATAGGAATTTGTGTGTTGGGTGTTGGTTTTGAAGAGGTTTGTATTATTCGCTTTAGTGGGAATTGTTGTGCTTAGTATTTCCTCAGCGTCTATATTTGTATTATTATCTAACGCTCCTTCTTATGCGTGTGCTTTTTGGCGGCTCTTCTTATCGACGCTATTTATTCTATCATACTATTTCCTAAGTGGGGGGAGCATTGATATTAGTAAGAGAGTAGTTGGCTGGACTTTACTATCAGGATTTATGCTTGGATCGCATTTTCTCCTGTGGATGGAATCCCTTTTTCATGTATCAGTAGCTACTAGTACTACAATAGTGGTCTCGTATCCGTTGTTTAATTTATTGCTTGACATAGTACTGTTTAGAGAAAGGGTTTACTGGTTCCAAGTATTAGGGCTCTTAACAGGTTTTACCGGGATTATTCTTTTCATGAACCCGGGTATAACGGGTGAGTCACTATATGGTTCTCTACTAGCTTTTCTCGGTGCGGTAGCTGCTACTGGGTACTTCTCGATTGGTAGGTATGCTCGAAATAGGCTTGGGATAGGTTTGCTGGAATACGCATTATTAACTTATGGATGGGCTTCCCTCGTAGTACTAGTCTACATCTTAGTGATCGGGGGTAATCTTTACGAGTATTCACCGTATACTTATGTATATTTCTTGCTATTAGCTCTTATACCGATGCTCGGTGGTCATACTATTATGAATTATATGCTTAAGTATATGAAATCTAGTAGTGTAACCGCTATAGCACTAGGTGAGCCAGTTGGGGCTTCTATTCTAGCATATTTTATTTTTGGCCAAAAACTAGATGTTATTAAAGCCGTTTTAATGGCTGTGGTATTGTCTTCAGTAGTTACTGTTATAATGGGTGAGCAGGATATTCAGCACTCCGCCTCCTCTTCACGAGGAGGCAATCTGCCTCAAAGGTCTTCATCACACCTCATTAAATAAGTGATTATTTTAAGGAGCTTTTAGATTTATGGTAGTATTGATATGATGATAGCCGTCGACTCTGAACCTATATGTTGAAGCATCGCGGGGCTGATCACGGCTTCTCGCAGTTATCTAAGATCCTATAGAGATGTAATGCACGGGCAGTTAAGCGTAAAGGCATACCGGTCTCAGCAGCTATATCTTTAACACTTCGATTCTCGAGTTTTCTATTCATAAGTTTTTTCAAGACATGCTCTGGTACAGTATATGCTGTTATTCTCGCTCTTCTAATAACGACTACTATATACGTTCTTCCTATTCGGGCAACGTATTCTCTACCAGTAGTACAGAGTGTTAGCGCTAGTTCTTCTACATACTTGGCATAGTTTTTACTAACGATGTACTTCTCACCACTCTTCTCTACCAAACCGCTCTTGGTTAACCACCAGAGCGCTCGTTTTATTACTTGTGTTCTTAGGTGAAGTAGTTCTTTTAGTTCATTTAGCTTAGCTCCCTGTAAGCTATAGACGTGGTATAGTATTGGTAGTAGCCAGGGTTTGCTAGTGAGTACTGATACTAGTACTTGTTTACCGGATTCTTCGTTACGATTACTCATCTCTCTGGACACCACTACGTGTTAGCGGTTATTTTATTAAGCTTACTAGCTAATAGCCCTTAATAGATTATTCCTGTGAGGTGTTTACTGTGAGATACAAGGTTAAGGATTTAGGGCTTGCTGATAGCGGTATACTTAAGATTGAGTGGGCTATACACCATATGCCAGTATTGAGTTTACTGCGTGAAAGGTACTCGAAAGAAAAGCCTTTGAAGGGAGTTAGGATTGGTGCTGTATTACACGTTACTAAAGAGACCGCGGTATTAATGCTTGCACTACGTGATGCTGGCGCTGAAGAAGTAGTGCTCGCTGCTAGTAATCCGTTATCTACACAAGATGACGTTGCTGCAGCACTTGTTAAAGAGGGTATTCGCGTATATGCCTGGCGTGGAGAATCTAACGAAGAGTACTACTGGTGTATAAAACAAGTCATTGAAAGCGATCCGGATATAGTGCTTGACGATGGAGCAGATCTTCATGCAACGCTTCATAGTGAATATCCTGATATAGCTAGCTCTATTATTGGTGGTACCGAAGAAACTACTACTGGTGTTATTAGGCTCCGATCTATGGAGAAAAACAGTGTTCTTAAATATCCTGTTATAGCTGTTAATAACGCATATACTAAGTACTTGTTTGATAATCGTTATGGTACTGGTCAGAGTACTTTTGATGGTATACTAAGAGCTACTAACATACTAGTCGCTGGTAAGGTAGTGGTTGTTGCTGGTTATGGATGGGTTGGCCGCGGCATTGCGATGCGTGCTCGTGGACTAGGTGCTCGTAGAGTAATTGTTACAGAGGTTGATCCGATAAGAGCTCTTGAAGCAGTGTTTGATGGTTTTGAGGTTATGCCTATGAGTGAAGCAGCCGAGATAGGTGATATATTTATTACAGCTACAGGTAATAAGAAGGTCATACGGCGTGAACACTTTGAGAAAATGAAGGATGGAGCTATATTAGCTAATGCCGGACACTTCAATGTGGAGATCTGGATCCCCGATCTTGAAGAACTGAGTGTTTCTAAACGTGTTATAAGACCCTATGTAAAAGAGTATCGGTTGAGGGATGGTCGTAGATTATACCTATTAGCTGAGGGTAGACTGGTAAATCTAGTTGCTGCTGAAGGACATCCAAGTGAAGTTATGGATATGAGCTTTGCTAACCAGTTCTTAGCTGTGAAGTACTTATATGATAATAGAGGTAAATTACCACCAAAAGTATTTAATCAACCACGCGAACTAGACGAGAGAGTAGCAAGGCTAAAACTAGAATCTATGGGTATTAGGATAGACGAACTAACCGAAGAGCAGAAAGAGTACTTGAAATCGTGGAAAGCGGGAACATGAAGAGAACATATAAATCCCCGGTAACAATTCTTTTCTATAATAGGTAAGGGCCCGTAGCTCAGCCAGGTAGAGCGCCCGGCTCATAACCGGGTGGTCGGGGGT
>JBEVCI010000015.1:0-3453 GCA_040514375.1 Thermoprotei archaeon | reverse complement strand
GAGAGCAAGGAAGAGGAGTATAGGGTATTAAAAACTACGAGTAAACTATACTATTTAATAGGATTATCAGCATTTGTAATAGGTATTGGTGGATTAGGTATCTATGTAAACAATAAAAGAGAAAGTAAGAGGGGGGAGCCGAGTTACTATATATAGCAGGTCTCTATAATTCGCTGTATATACTTATACTATGTTCCAAAATTTATCACCAACTCTATGAACGTTCTCGATCGCTTTACCTCTCTTAAGAGCCCCGGTTACGATCTTATCGGAATCTATAAGTGCGATACCAACTACAAAAGGTTTACCATACTTCTCGTCGACAACCACTACTGGATCGCCTGTTTTAAACTCACCAATAACGCTCTTTATACCAGGAATCATTACATCAGCACCTTTTAAAAGAGGTTTAACAGCACCCATATCAACAACAACGCGCGATACACCCTCTGGAATACCGTGTTTAATAAGATATTTTAAGTGCAGGATCCACTTATCCCCGTAGCTAAATACTAGCGGAATACCATTAGCGATTACAAGTTTACCAATACTCTTGTCTTCTAGGATTTCAATAAAGACGTTCTTATCAATAAATAGTCCAGGATATAAACGTGCCAATTCCTCAATAAGCTTCTTACGCTCTCTTTTAGATAAGGGATATCTCCTCATATCTGCCACGCTACACCGCTACTAAACCATATATACCCTATTAACCCACAATACTTATTTAAGATATAATAGTTGAAGATTATAAGAGCACACCAATACCGTGTTATGGGGTGCGTGTTATATGAGTACTAGTGGTGAAACAGCGCACAAGATACTCCAAGAAAACCTTGGTGCTAGGGTTTTGATTAGAATTAAGGGAGATATCGAAATCAGAGGTAAGCTCAGAAGCTATGATCAACACTTAAACATAGTCCTAGATGATGCCGAGGAAATCAGGAGTAATGGGGAAACAAGAAAATTAGGGACTATAGTAATACGTGGAGATACAGTAATACTCATATCACCAACCCCTGAATAATTCCTCAGATAACCAGTTAGGTGCATGTATATGGCTAAAGGAACACCAAGTATGGGTAAACACGGACGCAGTAAAACACATATACGATGCAGAAGGTGTGGAAGACACTCCTTCAATGTAGCTAAGGGATACTGTGCAGCATGCGGCTTTGGTAGATCAAAGAGAATACGCAAGTACAGCTGGCAAAATAAAAAAGTTAATAGAGTTAGAATTGTCTAGCGGTAAAAGTTATATCTCCCCATTTCTACTACGAGTAAAATAATGGGAAAGACGGGCCGGTAGCTCAGCCTGGAAGAGCGTCGGCCTTGCAAGGCCCTCGGGAATTCCACCGGGGTCGCGAGATAGCCGAAGGTCCCGGGTTCAAATCCCGGCCGGTCCACCACTCTCTTCTATCCGATCTCGCATCACTTACAATTCGACAAGACCATACACACTCTTAGATACAGCAGCAGTTAGAAAATCGAACTATAAATACTTTTCTAGACAAGTTAGCAAAGTATTTAAAATGTAAAAGTAATAAACCTAACTAATTGGTATCAAATGGTGATCAGCGTTTACGGCTACAAATAGCGAGAACAAGGTAAAAAATAACAATAGGCTTGAGGAGCTAGAGAACCGCGTCGATAAATTATCATTTATTATGGAGAAAATGCTCGAGGAATTATCCCTACTTAAGAATAAACAAAGAGCTAATAAGAGAGAAATCACAAGACTTGAAAACGTTATTACCGCGGTACTAGAAGAAATGAAGATCCGAAATATTAGCGTTGATAACGATAAGAAGAAAGAGGATAGAGATTCTTCTCGAAAAATGAAGAATAGTGGTTAAAAACGCGATTAAATACATTCTTTAAAGTACTGTTCATACTTATTCTTCTTTCTTTCTAGACTCAACTATTATCATCGTAACAGTTGTTCTAATATCACTAAGTTTCCTAACCTTGTCAGTAATTACCTCTCTAATTTTCTCTAGAGTATCAGCCTCGATCTTAGCAACTATGTCGTAGGTACCATATACTATGTATACTTCCTTAACCTCGGGTATTTTGATGAGTTCCTCTAATACTCTCGATTCAGCACCGATTTCTGTCTGTATTAATACAATTGCTCCAGCCACTTCTAACCCCATTAAATACCTTAGCCTCTGTGAGAAAATAACTCTTATCATAGCTTTTCAAGGGGTTTAATAAAACCTAATACTGTCTATACACAACATTAGAGTCTAGGACAAACACGGTGCTCGAGAACAAATGGGTGTTATATGCCAGTGCTTCTACCCAGGATATACGTTATATATTACCGAGAGGATGACCCCCGGAAGAATACTAGCATTAAAATGGTAAGGTATGGATACGCTATCTTAGTACACGCGAAGAGGATAAGGGGTAATCCAGTAGTATTAAATCCCTATTCAAAAAACTATCTCGGCTTATGGCTTAAATGCTATGCTGAAAAATATGGAGTAGTTGTTGTAGATGCTAGTTGGAAAAAACTAGATCAAAACAAGTTTCGAGGAATCAAGGGTATACACGTAAAACTACCACCACTATTGCCTGGAAACCCGATCAACTACGGCAAACCATGTATATTATCAAGCATAGAAGCCGTAGCGGCAGCGCTTTACATACTAGGTTTCAAGAATTATTACGAAAAACTCCTAGGACTTTACAAGTGGATGAAAACCTTCAACGACCTAAACAAAGACATGCTAGAAGACTATAGCAGAGCAAAAACAGTAGATGAACTCCAACAAGTAATAACCGATTACTGGGGAGAAAAACCACCATGCTGAGATAAAGCCTAGGGGGTGTCTACGGAGAGGGATGGGTTATAGCCCGCATTCAGTACTATACCCGCATTAGACTAAGCGGCCCCACGGGGTTCGCGCGGACACCTCATCCCCCATAATCGGGGCCTTGCACCCCGCGGGACGGCCGTTTCAACGCATCCGCTACCGTCCTCAGCGGGTTACCGAGCCCCCGTTACCGGAGGCTCCACACCGCCTCATCGCCATCCGAGTAGCGGCCGTGCCGTTTCTGTGCCGGAGCCACGGCTACTCGCCGTGCCCCTTAGCGGGGCCGCGGTATCCGCGGGGTGTGCGGTGCTTCCTCACCCCCTACCACGGGGGCGTCAGCGGGTAACCCACCCCTCTCCGTAGACACCTATCCCCATACACTAGCTTTACACAACACACCTTATTTACGGTATGGTATTGTTTCTATGGAAGGGGTTATGCTGTTTTAGTGCTTGCTTAATAATTGATGGAACTCCCCAGTTACACCCCTATGTTTCGGCTGGAAAATCACTAATCCCCTTCCTAAAAGGGGTTATATTTCTCGGAGAACTTTCCACGGAGATCATGAAACTCCCCGGTTCCACCCCATTAATTCCGCTAGAAAACAGATCTCCCATGCCTTCCTTTATAG
>JBEVCI010000014.1:0-3478 GCA_040514375.1 Thermoprotei archaeon | reverse complement strand
ATATGTTACTGGGTGGGTTGTTTGAAACCTATGGATAGTGAGTGGTTGCGTTTTCTACACTGTTTAGTATGGAGTATTGGTAGAGTTGATGAATGGGTTTTACACCGAATAGTTTATGAGCTTAGCCGCGAAAACATTGTTGAGATTAATAACTGGGTTTGGTTTGGAGACTCACCGCGCAGTGCTGAGGTTGATGCTTCTATAGCGTTGCTGGAAATGCTGGGATTACTAGCTGGTGAGGATGGAGTAGTAAAAGCTGTTAAAGAACCAGTTGGTGAGTGTGTACTCGATAACAGGGTTAGGAACGTGGTTGAGAAAGTGCTTAGAGGAAAAGTTGTGAGAGTTACATCGTAACACGCTTTTTAGAGTAATCTATACTCGAGTACTCCTCGAAGATCTCGTCTATGATCTTCTCATACTCTCTGAGATAACCAGTCATTTTAAGCTCTTCTTCAACAGCTTCAGCTATAACACTAGTAGCTATCGATTCATACTCTGGTCTTACAAGTCCTCTCCTAATATATGCTCTGAATATAACTGCTAGTGGAAGCCCTTCCTTGATCAGCTTAACCTCCTGATCCTTAACGATCCTACCACTTATGCGCTTACCCATAAACAGAGTCAAGAGCCCAATACCGTGTTCGCCACCTGGTAGTAGCATTGACTTTGGTACTGGTGATATATCTAGTATGTCGATCCACAGGTCAGTTTCTTCAATACCCCTGCTCTTGAGTTTATCATAGAGTTTTTCGCGAATATTACGAGCTAGTTCTTCGCGGTAACTGGGGTTGAATATAATGTGTAGTATGCTCTTAATTGCTGTAGCTCCCTTATAACCCGATAATATGTATTCCCTACCAATACGCTTCCACTCTGGTTTTCTCTCAACTAAGAGTCTACGAGAAAGGCGTGCAAGTGCATCATTACCGCGAATAGCTCTTTCAAGCATGATATCGTACATCTTGGCATCAGTTAGTAGCAAGTACCCCCAAGGATCACCTCGTGCTACTCCTATTACTCTACCAGTAATATCTATTTCTTCATCGAGTTTCTCAAGTACTTCTTTCAATAGGAGATCGAATGCGCGGTTAACACTATGGTAGTAGACGTGTTCGTACATACTAGCCTTGGCGTAGAGATATGCTCTAAACTCGCCCCACGTATTGCGATCTAGTAGTAGTAGTGCTCGTTTATCCTCGAAATAGGGATATGTATTCTTGTATAGTCTCTCGTAATCTATATAGCCGTACTCGTGTGTACCTGTATAGTAGCTATCACGCCTAAGGAAATCAAGTATATCAGCTGGGTATAGGCTATCTTTTACAATCCACCTCATAATACGGAGAATCCTGGTTCTGGGTTCGCTAGGTCCTAGGATGCTATAGACTATTTCGGAGAGACCATTCAAACCATACTTCTTCTCGAAATCCTCTAGCTGATCTCCCAGCAGCTGCTGAGCTAATAGGTAGCCTATGCGCTCATGATTACTAACCTCACCGGGTACGCGTGGGTTGTTAAAGAGTATTGCTTCTTCAAATGCATGACCAAAACAAGCATGTCCAGCATCGTGTAGAAGACCAGCTAACCTAGCCCCCTCTACTAGTGATGCTCGGCTAAAACCCTCTAGATACTCTTCGCCATAATAGTTAATGATCTTAGAGATTATATCCTCAGCCATAAGCCCTGCAAGATGCATAACACCCAAGCTATGCTGGAACCGAGTATGCACAGCACCGGGATACACAAGGTGTGCTGTTTGGAGTTGCATAATATACCTTAGCCTCTGCACAAGAATACTATTGATAACCCTCTCCTCGATCTCCCTGTTAAAGTATACATAGCCATATATGGGATCACTTATCTCTTTCCACGTAAACCTATGATAATAGCTTCTAAACAACTCACTAGACAAACCAGCTACACCCCCACAAAATACTACTACATACTACCAAGCCGCCCTCTTTAGAGAAAAGAGTATTATTTAGTAGAAAAAATAGTTAACTTAAGAGAAAGAACTACTTCTTCCTCCTTCTTCTCTTTTTCTCTTCTTCTTTCTTAGCTCTTTCCTCAAGGTACTCCTTGTAGATCCATCCTTCATCAGTACGTATAACAAGACCAGCTTTCTTCAAATCCTGTAGCCTACCACGTATAGTGTTATAGTTGAGATTCGTCAACTTCTGGATCTCC
Organism: Thermoprotei archaeon; assembly: GCA_040514375.1. Lineage (GTDB taxonomy): Archaea > Thermoproteota > Thermoprotei_A > Sulfolobales > Desulfurococcaceae > QMWW01. The sequence continues at coordinate 1,291 of JBEVCI010000014.1, read as the reverse complement.
TTAGGAGTTAGTGGTCTCTTCTCCTTCTTCAAAACCTCAAGTATAATCTCTTTTGTAGTCTTCTTCTCACTCAAACCCAACTACACCACAACACAGCTATACTCCACTACACTAATAGGATCTCGTAGGAAAGGGTTATTAAACTTGATCCCCCAAACCACAAAGCAAACTCTAGAGAAAGCAAAAATATATCCAATATCTCCGAGAAAGGATTTTTAGTTAAAAAAGATTAATCCGGATAAGAACTATGGTAACGTAACACTAGCTGGGTATTGTCCACCACTAGCAGTATGGATCACAATACTAATAGTCTGGCCAGAGGTGAAGTTACTCTTTATTATTGTTTCTGGGACAGCTGTTGTATTCGAAGTTAAATAGAATGCTATAACTCTCGTATCACCAGGATTTAATGTCCAACTATTATTAGTTATATTTGCTTTACTGATGTCTCCTGGTCGATTATTTATAAAGATCCCGTCAATCGTGGCTGGTTTTGTTCCCGTATTCTTAACCACTAATGTTACGTTCCAACTTCTCGTATCATTAAGGGTAATAGAATCTGCATATGCGTTTACTACTTCTATTTTCTCTACTCCTGTGAATGCTGATGTTAATCCAGTTATCCATAGTGCTACTGCTATGCTGATAGCTATTGCTACAGCAACTATTATGACGGTTGCTATAACGGGGGATATAGCTTTCATAAATTACACACCTAGCCGTGATCCCTTATTCCCGATCTAATTCTTTTATTATCATGATATTTATATTTTATAGTCCAATAACGAGTGTTATCTAGATAGTAATGTTTAAAAACGGGTAAAATATACGGTGTTAATACTTTTTATAATCAACTAACATAGACACGCCTATTCTGGGTAAAGCCAGTGATATTCGTCTGGATGAGATAGAGTGTTTCTAGCTTCTATAACGATGACACACTATGGTATCCACGGTATCTCATATTTGTATGGGGAATGGGAATTAGTACATCTGTTACAAACAATATTTATTAGGGTTTTCTGTATTTTATGGTATAGCGGGGAAAGCGTATTAGGGGATAGTATATGAAGGCTATATCTCCCGTGATCGCTACTGTTATTATTGTAGCAGTTGCTATCGCTATATCAATAGCTGTAGCGTTATGGATAACTGGATTAACATCAGCATTCACAGGAGTAGAAAAACTAGAAATAGTAAACGCATATGCAACTAAATTAGATACTGGTGGATGGACTGTTACAATAATTATTAGAAATAGCGGGACAAAACCAGCGACAGTAGACAATAT
>JBEVCI010000013.1:0-13810 GCA_040514375.1 Thermoprotei archaeon | reverse complement strand
GGAACTCCTATCTCAATTATTTTGTTCAATATCTCCTTACTCATATAATATTCTTTTTCCGAAGCCTCTAGTATTATTCTAAACTTATTACCAAGTAGGTGTTCTTTTCTTGGTTTACGACCTATAAAACCTATAATACAAGCCTCTACATTACTACCTATTTCTATACACTCGTTAATTTTAATATATTCTCTAACAAGTTCTTTCTTTACGAAAAAATATTGTGTAGAAGTACTGTTTTTGTCTTTTAAGCCAAGAATGATTACGTTACCGTGTGGTAATCCTAGATATTTCTCTAAAACTCTAGCAGTTGATAGTGTATCAATATTTTTCTTCACAACTTTGAAAACCACGTAATTGCCTTTCTCGGTATTGAAATCTAAGCTATTTAAATCAACAATTTCCTTTACATAGAAGCTCTCCGCACTGAGCCTATATTCCTTGTTTATTTTAAGTGGTGTAATAACGTGTTTAATGCCAACAGCGTAATCGAGTGGATGTGGATAGGTTGTTTTCATAGTGTTTTCAGCCTACCAGTAATATCGTCTATTAGTTTAGAAGGCGCTGGGCCTATGGCTATAGCCGTTAACGTGTTAGGGGGTAATTCTGTAAGACCCGCGTCACGTACTATACTAACTGGGAGTTTTTTCTCCATAGCTTTGTGTGCTAGTTCTAGTAATTCTTGTTCACTGCTTCCTCGTAACACTATCTTTTTCTGACCTGTTTCCCACCACTTATTAAACCACTCCTTCTTATCCTTGTAAGCCTTGAAAGCTGCTATAACAGAGGCATGAGCTACTTGTACGGCAAGTTTTCCTTTACTCATACCTAGGTCTGTTCTAACAACTATTACTTGCTTGTACTCGCACAAAACTATTCACCCGCCAATGGCTAGTTTATAGTCAATTTTTTAAGCCATTATAAACATGGATATCCGATACAGTAGTAACTGCATATGGTGGTATATAGGTTGAGTAGCTATCGTTTAACAACCGAAGCGATCACAGAAATCCATATCCACGAAACAGCGTCGCCGCCGATTTGTAGTAGTTGTCATAGGCTAATGACACCGCACGAACCCGGTACTTTATTTATGTGTCCAAACTGTGGAAAAGTAGTAATTAAGCGCTGTAGAAAGTGTAGAAGATTAGGAGTACCGTATACATGTCCAAATTGTGGATTTAAAGGTCCTTGAGGAGAGAATTAATGGCTAAAGTACTAGTTATAGTAAAAGTGTTTCCCGAGGATATAAACATAGATCTTACCGAACTAAGGAGTAAAATAGAGAAAAATCTACCAGAGGGATATGAGGTAAAAGCACACGAAGAAATCCCTATAGCCTTCGGCCTAAAAGCCCTAAGGCTATATATCATTATGCCGGAGATAGTCGAAGGGGGAACCGAGACTCTGGAAAATGCTATTTCTTCCGTAGAGGGTGTTAGTCAAGTAGAAGTTGAAGTAGTTCATAGAATAAGCGAGTAATAGTCTTCTCGTTTCCTGTTCCCTTAATTAGGGGGTTTTAGTAGTACTAGAAGATAGAGTTTCTGCTTTTCGGTATTTAATCTGGGTGAACACATGGGAGCTAAGGTAGTGGTTAGAGTACTAGAAGCAGATCCACGTGATGTCGGTAAAGGTATTGCTAGGCTGGATCCCGATATAATGGTAAAACTTGGTTTAGAAAATGGTGATGTAATATATATCGAAGGTAGAAGGAGAACCGTTGCTAGAGTAGCACAGGGACGTATACAGGATAGAGGTCTTGGTATAATTCGTTTAGACGCAACTCTTAGGCAAAATGCTGGGGTTAGAATAGGTGATAAAGTAGTTATTGAAAAAACTGATGCAAAACAAGCTATTGTAGTTAAACTAGCTCCTTCGAAGTATTTTGCACCACCAGATCCCGATGTGGCGATCACTATTAGAAATAGGCTTGTGAATAGAGTTGTCATCGAAGAAGACTTAGTAGATGTTAGGTTAGCTAACCAGTTATTGCCCTTCAAAGTAGTCTATACTAGACCTAAAGGACCCGTGATAATACAGAAAACGACTAATGTTATAATCCTCGAGAAACCCGTAGAAATACAGAAGATACCTAGAGTAACCTACGAAGATATAGGTGGTCTTAAAAACGTCATACAAAGAATTAGAGAATTGGTTGAGCTTCCACTAAGATACCCAGAGATTTTTAGAAAACTCGGAATAGAACCGCCTAAGGGCATCCTCCTCTATGGGCCACCTGGTTGTGGCAAAACGTTATTAGCTAAGGCGGTTGCTAACGAAGCAGATGCGTATTTCATTGCTATTAATGGCCCAGAAATAATGAGTAAATACTATGGCGAATCCGAGGCAAGACTTAGAGAGATATTTGAACAAGCAAAGAAAAAAGCTCCTGCTATTATATTCATTGATGAGATAGACGCCATAGCTCCCAAGAGAGACGAAGTAGTTGGCGAAGTCGAAAGACGAGTTGTTGCACAACTCCTGGCACTAATGGACGGTCTTGAGAGCCGTGGAGATGTAATAGTAATAGCTGCAACCAATAGACCGAATGCACTAGACCCTGCTCTCCGCAGACCAGGTAGATTTGACCGAGAAATCGAAGTTCCACTTCCTGATAAACAAGGCAGACTTGAAATATTACAAATACATACGCGTGGAGTGCCGCTGGCCGAGGATGTAGATCTTAATAAGCTAGCCGAGATAACACATGGATACACAGGAGCAGACCTCGCTGCTCTAGTTAAAGAAGCTGCTCTCCACGCTTTACGTAGATATTTACCAGAAATAGACCTAGACTCCGGCATAATACCGCCGGAGGTCTTAGACAAGATCGAGGTTAGAATGGAGGATTTCATGGCAGCATATAAAGAAATAGTACCAAGCGGGCTTAGAGAAATACACATAGAGATACCTGAGGTCAGATGGACTGATATAGGTGGCCTTGAAGATATTAAACAAGAACTAAGGCAGATCGTTGAATGGCCACTCAAACATCCAGAAGTATATGTTAGACTTGGTATAACGCCGCCGCGCGGTATATTGTTGTTTGGTCCTCCTGGTACTGGTAAGACTTTGTTGGCTAAGGCTGTTGCTACTGAGAGTGGTGCTAATTTCATAGCAGTACGCGGACCAGAAATACTAAGCAAATGGGTAGGAGAATCAGAAAAAGCAATACGTGAGATATTTAGGCGTGCTAGACAAGTAGCTCCAGCTGTAATATTCTTCGACGAAATAGATAGCATAGCACCAGCGCGTGGCAGCAGATTTGACTCGGGTGTAACTGATAGAATTGTTAACCAGCTCTTAACTGAAATGGATGGTATAGAACCATTACGTAGGGTAGTCGTAATAGCTGCTACGAATAGACCGGATATACTGGATCCAGCACTACTAAGACCCGGCAGATTTGATAAATTAATATATGTGCCACCGCCGGACTTCAATGCGCGTATAGAAATACTTAGGATACATACACGCAATATGCCATTAGCGGAAGATGTTGACCTATATGAAATAGCTAAACGTACTGAGGGTTATACGGGAGCTGATCTAGAAGCACTCGCCAGAGAAGCTGCGTTAATAGCTCTTCGTGAGGATATGTATATAGATAAAGTTTATATGAGGCATTTCCTACAAGCACTCGAAAAAGTGAAACCGTCGCTAACACCAGATATAGTTAAGTCCTATCTAGACTGGTATAATAGAGCTAGACAAGTATATGTTAGAGAACAGGCAAGAACACATGTATATACCTAGTATTGGGGTGATAATATGAGTAAACGTGAAGTACTGGATATTTGGAGAAACATGCCGCTTTTCAGGGTTATCATCGAGGAACTACTCAATAAACCGCAGGGAATAACTGTCAGAGAATTAATGAACATTATTAAGCGCGAATACGGTATAGAGACGGCCAAAAACGAATTATATGCCACACTATTAAAGCTAGAAGTAGCTGGTTTTATACGCGTAGAACATGTCGGAGCAGAATTAATTGTGAAAGTTTCGCCAGAATTTATTAACATGCTTAAACGCGAAATCTTCTAGACCGATCAAGGCACTTTTATCTAGTATTATAGAAACACATTAAACTAGGGGATAAAACTTGGGTGTTAATCTCAGAGACTTAATACCAGACAAAGCGAGAACTATTATAGAAGACTTGAGAGTATTAAGAGGAAAAGCTATTGCAATTGACGGCTATAATGCACTATATCAATTTCTTGCGGCGATTAGACAACCAGATGGAACCCCCCTCATGGATAGTCGTGGTAGAATAACTAGTCATTTAAGCGGTTTATTCTATAGAACGATCAACATAATGGAGAACGGTATAAAGCCTGTTTACGTATTTGATGGAAAACCCCCAGAGATAAAGGCCAAGGAAATTGAGAGGAGAAAGAAGATCAAGGAAGATGCTGTGAAGAAGTACGAGGAAGCTGTTAAAAGAGGTGATCTGGAAGCCGCTAGAAGGTATGCAATGATGTCCGCACGACTAACTGATGAAATGGTTAATGATGCCAAGAAACTACTAGAGGCTATGGGTATACCATATGTACAAGCACCTGCTGAGGGCGAGGCTCAGGCAGCTTATATGGCTAGAAAGGGAGATGTATGGGCTTCTGCTTCTCAAGATTATGACAGCCTCCTATTTGGTTCGCCTCGCTTAGTTAGAAATCTAACAATAACAGGACGGAGAAAATTACCTGGTAGAGATGTGTATATTGAAATAAAACCTGAAATAATAGAATTAGAAACTCTGACTAAAACGCTTGGTATTACACGTGAGCAATTAATAGACATAGCTATCCTGATCGGTACCGATTATAATCCAGACGGTATCAAGGGTATTGGTGTTAAAAGAGCATACGAGTTAATTAAAAGCTATAAATCACTCGAGAGATTACCAAAAGCAGTACTAGGTGGCGAGTCTCTTGAAGAGCTACTAAAGATCAGAGATTACTTCTTATCGCCCTCAGTAACTAACGATTATAAAATAGAGTGGAAAGAACCCAATCCAGATAAGATAAAAGAAGTGTTGGTGGAGGAGCACGATTTTAATCCAGAGAGAGTGAACAACGCTATAAATAGATTAGTTAAAGCGTATAGGGAATTTATCAAGGGTAAGCAAATGGGTCTTGATATGTGGTTTAAGAAGTAAAGATTAACTAGATGAGAAATTAGTAGCTCTCTACTCGCTCCATCCATACTTACCAATTAGGGGAACAAAAACACATTCTATTCCCCATCTCTTGGTTATCTCTTTATCCTTTTTCTCGATTATTAGTAATCTCTGCATAAATCGCGAACCTACCGGTATAACTAGCCTACCATTATCACTTAGTTGCTCAATAAGAGGAGGCGGTACATCGGGCGCGGCTGCGGTAACTATAATTCTATCATAAGGCGCGGCTTTTTCGTATCCTAGTGTACCATCACCAACTATTACATCAACGTATCTACTATAACCTGTCTTCTCAAGATTCCGCTTAGCGAATTCAGCTAATTCCGGTAGTCTCTCAATAGTATACACGTGCCCCCTACTAGAGGGATCATTTTTTGCAACGATTTCAGCTAAAATAGCTGCTTGGTATCCAGAACCAGTTCCTATTTCTAGTACTTTATGTCCTGGTCTAGGTTTTAGTTCTTCAGTCATTATAGCAACCATGTGGATCGCGCTAATAGTCTGGTTGTAACCTATAGGTAACGGTTGATCGTAGTATGCGTATTTCTTTAAAGGTTCTGGTACAAACTCTTCTCGTGGAACAGTTAATAGTGCCTTAATAACATAAGGATCTTTTACGATTCCCATACTAACTAGGTATTCTACAACCCTTTTTCTCTCTGATGCATAATCTATCAAATGTCACTACACCAATTAAGGTTTAAGCTATATCAGATTTTATAAATTGACTAAAATGTGTACAAGGAACACTTACAAAGGGTTTGCCAGTTGATCGCATGGGAACGAGTAATAGCACGCGGACACGAGAACGTTAAAGCAACTCATCCTACAACTCTAGAGATAACTAAGGATAAGAACCTAACACCTCGTGGTGATTGTATTATTGGTGTTGAAGCTAATAAAGCTGCCAGTGATTTTAGTAATGAATTTAAAACCCTATTACGTTCACAAGACGCTATATTAATCGTTATTCTGAGAGCAGGTGAACATATAGATTATATCCTAGCTCATGGCAGTGATAAGCTTTTGCTAAGTAATAGTGAAAAAATAATTATTAGAAGAAGCACTTATATAGAGCCTGCAACAGTAGGTATAAGATCAAGTAAAGCAGCGAGAGATATTAAGCGTGAACTTATAGACGTGTTAAAAGATCCGAATACAAGGCTAGTAGCAGATTTTTACGTAATTCGAGTAAACTACTTAGAAAAACTAGTAGCTAATTTAGTTAAACACCATACTTAATAGCTGTTAACGCTATTATAATCTGTATTAGCGTGAATAATATGCTATTTAGGATCATATATAAGCCGGTGGAAAACTGTATAGATATCGCCAAGCTTATAGCTAGTATTTTAAGACAACAAGGTGTCGAAACAGAACTGTATAGTGTGGACGATTTGTTTATGGAAGACAATGTTAAACCCGATGTTGTAGTTAGTATAGGTGGTGATGGTACACTATTGAAAATATCATATGTATATCAAGCCTATACACCACTAATACTACCTATACCATGTGGAAGAAGAACAGCCTTCTATGAAAATATCTCGCATAAAGATTATGAGAAAATAGTAAAGCGTGTAATAAATGGCGAGTTTTATATAGAAGAGTTAAAGAGAATTAGGATAATGTTCCATGAAAACCAGTATGTCTCTCTTAATGAGGTAATGTTGTTATCTCGTGATAGGGGTAAAGTAACCGGTTTTACTATTGAGGTAAAAACGCCATGGCATCGAACAAGTTATTCATTTGATGGAGACGGATTACTAATAGGGCCCTCACCCGGATCTCCAGCATATAACTTATCGGCTGGCGGTCCCATAGTAACTAGCGATTTGGACTCCATATTTATAACACCACTGCATCCTATGGAACTTAGTGTTAAACCTGTTATAATACCGTTCTATTCAAAGATACGCATTTATTCAAGAGGATGTATAGAATTGTATATTGACGGATTTAAAATATCTGATCTAGAGCCTAATACAGAGGTTTATGTAGAGGGAAGTGTTAAATCGCTCAGAGTTATTAGAACCTATGCATATAGGGATTATATTAGTGAAGTATATGTTAAGAGATCTTATAGGAAAACATAGTTCTTCTAACAGCACAAACTCCGAGAAGATAATACTAATATTTGATACTACAGCTTTTTTAGCGAAGTATCACTTACAGTTATGGGGCAGAAACATCGAGATCTACACTACACAGAGTGTCGTCAATGAAGTACGGGATAGTGAGAGCAAGTCAGCATTAGAGCTTGGACTCAGTATTGCACGCATTAACATATTAGAACCTCAGAAAACGTACTTAGAAAAAGTCAAGAAAAACGCATTCAAACTAGGAGTTCTACACAAGTTATCTAAAACAGATCTAGAAGTTGCTGCGCTAGCACTAGAACTCTCGGAAAGAGGAAGAAAAGTAGTGGTAGTTACTGATGACTACATGTTGCAAAACCTTTTACTCGATATTGGTATAGGGTTTAAACCTCTTAGAACAACAGGCATTAAGAAACTGAGAAGGTATAAGATAAAGTGTCCTGTATGCGGTTACACTTCTATACGTAGTGATGAAGAGATATGTCCAATATGTGGATATAGATTTAGATCCTAGTGTTTTCCTTAGGGTTTTCTCAATATTGATAGGTAATAACCCGGCATATCACTTGTAAGCGGCGAAAACCTATAAGCTATTAATCCACGATACTTTACTTTTTCACTATAGGGTAAAAAACCTAGATCGATTGATTCGAGTCCATATTCATCGATAACTTGTATAGTATTGAGTTCGTTTTCCTGAAAAGTTATAGTACATGTACTGTAAGCTATGAGGCCTCCTTTTTTAGCAATCCTTACGGCTGTTTTTAAAAACTGGGCCTGGTACTTGCTTAAAACTAGTATGTCTTCCACAGATCTATCAAACAAGAGTTTGGGACGAACACCTAGTGCTGTACATGGAGGATCAACTATTACTTTATCAGCTTTATTAGCTAGTAGTGTATCGAGATCGCTGTACCTAGAATCCATAGGTAATAAGACCACATTCGTATATAATCCTAAGCGCGTTAATGTATTTCTTAGAGTTTCTATTTTCTTAATACTCCTATCAAAAGCTACTACTAGTGCTTTACCTCTCGTTAATTGAATTATATGACTAGTTTTTCCACCAGGCGATGCATTCATATCCACTATGAGTTCTCCCGGCTTAGGATTAATTGCTTTGACTGTAAGAATTGCTGGTAAACTCTGCGGATAAAAAAACCGGACTTGTATTCATCGAGTTCGCGGAGTGGAGGCACATAGTACTTAGACTTGATCGTTACACCGACGATCCCTTGTTTAATTTTTTTCAGTTCTCGAGACCCAATAACCGCTCTAGCTACTGCTATCGCTTCACCATTAGGAGCCATAATAGTTACTAGATCATCTTTTTCAAATTCGTCATAAGCTATCACGCCTGGCGCGTATACATAAGCGCCAAGGATAATAGACTCAGCTGCGTACTTATCTACATGTATACGTTTACCTGTATCCTCTATAGTGAAGGGACCTTTTACAGGTATGTATACAGCCTCCTCAACATATGGATCAGGTAAGACATCGATTCCTTTATTCCTTAGTTTTGAAATGAGTTCTTCACGCGATATTTTTATAGTGTTCACTCTTAAGTATAAGCGCGAGGGCGGGTATGCGAGTTTCTCTATAACCGATCTCGTAAGACTACCATATACTCTAGATAGTTCAAATAGTAGCTTCTCGTCTAAACCCCTTATACGAGTTCTCAAACCCTATACCCATATTCTTCAAATACCTATATCAAATACTTTTATGTAATATGGAGTAAACTATTTAGTTTCCGGAATAAATTACTTATAGCAGTTAGCAACAGTTTTGAGGTGATCAACGTGGCTGCAACACCCTCTCCTAGCGAAAAGAAAGTCGAAGAAAAAGAGAAATGGGTACAACGAATGATAAGAAGTGCGAAACACCATCACAAGATCTGCCCATATTTTGACAAGAAGACGGGTATGTGCTTCCTTAAACTAGGCGCTAAGTGCGATCGCGATGGCAAATTCGATGTATGTCCAGTATTTAGGAACTTCCTTGAGAGTAAATACGAGGAACTAAAGGCTAAAGGTAGACCACTACCAATTAACTTTGCAGATCTCGTTGCTATGCCCTTCTAATACGGTGAGATTAATGCAAGAAAGGCGGGAATATACTGTTAGCGATACTGATAAAGTCTGGTTTGAATATGATAGACAAAATGATATTCTTTATATAAACTTCGGATATGATATTGAGGATGCCGACGAAGAACTATTAAGTGGCGAGGATGTAATACTCAGGATTAAGAATGGCAGAATTGTATCAATTATGGTAATGGGGTTTATGGAGAAAATAGGAGTAACTATTTGCTAAACTTCACGAATAATGTAGTGTATCATTATTTTGTTTCGGGGATAGATCTCTGTTATAACATTTAATAGTTCATCAATATTCTTTTCAACAGATATTATATCGATATAATACTTACTTTTAAAACCTACAATAATGAGTACATTATTACATATCACTATATTAGCATAGTATACTCCGAGATCGCCGCTAAATTTCTCAACACACTTTTTTTCCAACAGTTTTTCTCTAAGTTTTAATAAATACGACTTGTCATTAACGCTTATTTCAAATATATAGTGGTGCATAACTATACCCGAAATCCATATATATCCTCTAACAATTTATTTATTTGAACACACTTAGTCACGTATACCTTAATACCGCTCTCTTCAATATAGAGGAGTTCCTCCTCACTTATGCCACATATAAACAATACGTATGGATCATACTTTTCAACAAGATCCTCGATAATGTATAAAATTGTTGTTTTATCGTTTTTATCGATCGATATTTTATCGGCAATAGTTTTAGAATCAACATCTATTACTAATAGTTCTCTACAGTTTCCAAGATCGGATGTATACCTCTTACCATTTGTACAAAAGAGTGTGAATACCATTATCTCACGTCCCATATACAGGCAGTTGAAACTAATATTCAAGATATTCATTTATATAAATAAGTTGTGATGTTATATAGTTTCGTTATCTAATTATCTATGGGAGAGTTTATTGATGTATGGTGTATTATATTGGTTTTAAAGATAGAGATGGATAGAGTATTTGAACTTGGTAAAGCATTTAGTGTTGTTAAACCATATATACCGTACATCCATGTAATAGATCCTCAGTACTGGTCTATTAAAAGAGTTATTGAAGTAAATAGTGATACTGGCGTATTGCTAGTAGTAGGGAATAGTATTGTAAGCTATAGATTAATGTTAAGGGGTGAGGATTATTGGAATATTTTTGCAGAATATGCTAATCGTTTCGGCGAAATAGATAAGTATTTGGACTGGTTTGCCGAATTTCTTAAAAAATATAATAGGATCAGATTTGCCGATAAGATGTCCAGGGTAAGGAAATTATATAATAGCATATTATTCAGAAACCTTTCAAGTAAACCTTATACTTATTGTGATAATCTTAGCGAATTTAACAGAATATTAGCTAATACGCTGAAAAGCGAGTTATCTGCTAAGACCATCGTATTTACTACTAAAATGTATTATTATGCGTGTCTAGCCAGTGGAACCGCTACACTGATGGATTTTGATATAGAGTTTCCTGTAGATAGACGAAATGCCGCATTAACTGTACATACTTGTATGGTGAAATGCACAAATAGTTATTTGAAATGCATTGATCTGTTAATGTCTAGGTACAGGAATGTAGTAATAAGCGTTTGGAAAATAGTTTCAAAAACATCTGGAATACCACCATTGATAATCGACACATTTACATGGATCCTTAGGGGCTTACTAGATAGAGGGGTTTCGCATAGAGATATTGTTAAGAACATTAAAGAGAAAATACCAGAAATCAAGAGTGATTCCTCGCTCAACAGTATTTTTAACTTAGTGGTAAAACTAGATAGGAATAAGTGTCGTCCATAAATATTGATATCAAGATTGGTGAGAAGCTTGGGCATTGAAATTACTCATGAGATCGAAGCTTTTGTACAGAAAGTTTTAGGTAATGATTTTGACCATGGATATCCCCATGTTGTAAGGGTTAGGAACATTGCCGAGAAGATTGTTGAAACATTAAATATAAATGTTGACCGGAAACTACTTAACTATGCTATCCTGCTCCACGATATTGGTAGAGTTATTGGAGAGCCCCATGCATATTATTCAGCACTAATTGCGAAGTCTTTACTTCTAGAGAGGGGTTTTGACGATGATTTCGTAAATAGGGTTGCTAATGCCATTCTTTATCATAGCTACAGTTATTCGAGAAAATATAGGATAAAACCCCTGACAGAGGAAGCCAAGATACTGAGTGATGCCGATAAACTAGATGCTCTTGGGGTTGTGGGTTTTCTTAGAGTATTTATTTATAATACGAAGAAGGGATCTAAGCTAGACGACGTTATAAAACACTTTCACGAGAAAATATTAAGACTCCCTAACCTAATGCATTACGAATACACTCGTAAATGGGCTATAAAGCTTCGCGAGAAAACAGTATATCTTTTAAAAGAACTAGGCGTGGAGCTGGGTATAAAGATACTAGAGTAATGGAGGATTATATTTTGAGAATAGTCTTGGCCAGCAGTAGTAAGAGGCGCATTGAATTACTCAGAAAATTCGTTTCCGATTTAATAGTTATACCTCCAAGTACTAGCGAAATCATACTAAATGATCCCATAAAGACTGTTTACGAAAATTCTAAGAATAAAGTTCTAAGCGTTTATGATAAAACACCACACAATTCCATAATCATTGGCGCTGATACTGTTGTATATAATAGTGAAGTAGGTGTAATCGGTAAACCAGCTAGTCTTGCCGAAGCAAGAAGCATTCTTGAAAAATTACGCGGTAAAACACACTTAGTTATTACCGGTGTCTATACTTTGTCAAAACCTGATAGGAGGCCATACTTTTTCTACGAAAAATCACTTGTTAAATTTAGAGACTTTAGTGATGAGGAACTAAGCCTCTATATTGCTAGCTTAGAACCTCTTGGTAAAGCTGGTGGTTATGCTATACAAGGTCTAGCGAGTATATTCGTTGAAGAGATTAGAGGAGACTTCTTTAATATTGTGGGTTTGCCTATTAGTAAGCTCTATAGGGTATTAAAGAGAGTTTATGGTATTGATTTATTAGAATATGCCGTAAGGGATAGGGTAGTTGCTAAGAGATAGAGTTTTCGAGGTTTTCTTCGTAAGACCAGATGCTTTTAGTGTTTGGGAATACGATGAGGTTAGAGAGAGGCTCTCATGGTATCATAGTGTTATGGTTAATGAAAAACCAGCAAAGTTTCTCATCGTTAAGCGTATAGAATCTCCGGTAGATCCTTATAGGGAAAATATCTCGATAACCGAGTTGTGGGAAATACATGATACGCTTTCTTACGAGTTTAAGCGTATCTGGATGAAAATCCGAAATAACGAATTAAAGCTAGAAGAATTACCGCGTCCAAAATATAGCCTACTCGATATCAAAATAGTCTTAGCTCGGGAGCTAATGAGGGAGTGTGTTATATGTGAGAGAAAATGCCGTGTCAAGAGGTTTGAAGGGCGACATGGAATATGTCTTATGTCTAATAAGTGTATTGTACATAGCTATTTCCACCATCTAGGTGAAGAAGCTCCACTGGTACCAAGTGGTACTATATTCTATGGTGGTTGTAACTTTAAATGCGTGTTTTGCCAAAACTGGGATATTAGCCAAGTTAGAGCATGGGACGGAGTTATAGTTAATCCCCAGGAACTAGCTAAGATTCAGGAAGAGCTGCGCAAAACTGGTGCTAGGAACATTAATCACGTCGGCGGTGATCCCACTCCTCATCTACCCTTTATAATAGAGAGCCTGAAGTACTTAGAGTTGAACGTGCCCCAGCTCTGGAATAGTAATATGTACTTAACGATTGAATCCATGAAGTTATTAGTAGATCTAATCGATATATGGCTCCCAGACTTCAAGTATGGTAATAATAAGTGTGCGTTAAGGTTATCCGGCGTACCTAACTACCGGGAAATTATTACGAGAAATCTGAAAATAGCGTATGAGAATGGTGATATGATAATACGTCATCTCGTATTGCCGAATCACTTAGAATGCTGTACAAAACCTATATTGAAATGGATAGCAGAGAACACACCACGTGTTCTCGTAAACATTATGGAACAATACCGCCCCGAACATATTGTAGCAAGGTATCCGGAGAAATACCCAGATATAGCTAGAAGGCCGAAACGCGAAGAAATACTAGAAGCGTATAAGTTTGCAGAGGAACTTGGATTAATATATGAGCCTGTATCTTAAATATCCCAAAATATCTGAAATAGCAAGATAAGGTGTTTCCATGACTAGTGTTTCAGAATACTGGTTTTTAGACTATTACCGAGTACTAGTTATTAGCGAAAATACACATAAAGTGATATCAGTTGATGTTTATCGTAGAAAGTGGATTTTTGAAGATTATGAAGAAGTATGTTCACATGACAATAAGTACTGTTTACTATATAAAATAATTAAGGTACCGGATAACTATAAGCT
>JBEVCI010000012.1:0-43796 GCA_040514375.1 Thermoprotei archaeon | reverse complement strand
GCTTTTCACCACAACAAAGAAGACTGTACTAACAATAAAGAGTAGAAAGGCTCTACACTGGTCTACGGCTCCGTGAAGTCATTTACCTAGTACTAACAATAAAGAGTAGAAAGCAAAGTCGTAGAGCTCACTCCTATCGTGGAACGCTAGGTATCGTACTAACAATAAAGAGTAGAAAGAGCAATTATTACAGCAGCTAATACTATGCTAACCGATAAAACGTACTAACAATAAAGAGTAGAAAGTTCTCCATGTATTTCTTTGCTAGTCTATGGATTTCTCTTTCTGTACTAACAATAAAGAGTAGAAAGCAGAACCATAGCGAGCGTGGCTTGAGATACCCAACTATGAATGGGTACTAACAATAAAGAGTAGAAAGAGTTTCTGTAGAGCTCTAGCAAAGACGTAGACTATGATCATGGTACTAACAATAAAGAGTAGAAAGTATCATGGTATATACCGAGACAGTATCAGCGTGGCCGCGTACTAACAATAAAGAGTAGAAAGGAATCCCACCATTCCAACCATAACACCATAGAACCGCGGGTACTAACAATAAAGAGTAGAAAGAATCATTGGTAGGCTCGGGACTGGCTCCTCCGAGTAACCGTGTGTACTAACAATAAAGAGTAGAAAGCTCTTGGGACACGAGGTAATGATTAGGTGATCAGCCAGTACTAACAATAAAGAGTAGAAAGTATCATAGTACTCGGCTATACAGCGTATAGGCTTGTTAAGTGGTGTACTAACAATAAAGAGTAGAAAGAGAAGCTGGTAGCATAGAGCTTAACCCGATTATCAGCTATCTGGTACTAACAATAAAGAGTAGAAAGAGACGCTATGTTCCGTGCTATCGCTAGTGCGTTTAGCATGAGTACTAACAATAAAGAGTAGAAAGCTCTAACAACACCTACTCTAACCAGTAGCCTAAGCCTCTTAACGTACTAACAATAAAGAGTAGAAAGTTCTAAGCTGTAGGACCTTCTGTATAAACTCACTAGGTATCTCTAGTACTAACAATAAAGAGTAGAAATTCTGGCTTTCTCGAATTCTCTCTCGTAGCTTTATTCGATAGTAGTGCTAGAGAGTGAAGATCTAGGAATGGAGGTGGGAGAGAGGTAAAAGAGAATGTATTGTATGGCTATTCAGTTTGGGAGTTGTTTTCTAATAGTATGTATCTTGTAAATTGATGGTGTAAGTAGATCGCTGAGCGATGTGTAGAATAAGTAGATACATTTTCGCAATGTTTTTTACTTTATGGGAATATAGAGTTTTGATTGACAGTGTATAGGGGGTGGTATTTGTGGAGGTTTTCCAAGTATATAATGGCGGTGTAAAGCTATTCTTTGGACCGGGTACTATTGAGAGCGTTAAGGAGTTTCTGAAAGGGTATAAGAAGTTATTGATCGTTACTGGTAAAAAGTCTGCTCGTGTATCTGGTGCTCTCGGTGATGTCGAGAAGATACTGAATGAGCTCGGTATCGAGTATAGTGTGTGGGACCGCGCAGTACCTAATCCTACTCGTGAACTAGTACACGAGCTTGCAGAGTACTATCGCAGCGGATTGTATGAGGGCTTTATAGCGATTGGTGGTGGTAGTGTAATAGATCTTGCTAAAGCTGCTCGCGTAGTAGTTGTTGGTGGCGGTGATATTAAGGAGTACTTGTATAGTATGAGGAAAGCGCCCGAGAAACAGCCGTTTCTACTAGCAGTTAATCTAACACATGGTACTGGTACGGAGATCGATAGGTATGCCGTAGTAACTATTACAGAGACGAAGGAGAAACTCGGTTTTAACGCGGGTTATCCCACAGTATCGGTTGATGACCCACGTTATCTCATTACATTACCGAGGAACCAGACAATATATACTAGCCTAGATGCATTCGCCCACGCGGTTGAAGCGGCTACAACCCGGCTCACTAGCCCCTATGTTAGGCTCTTAGCTAGAGAAGCTATCCGGCTCATAGTAGAGTATCTACCCAAAGCACTCGAAAAACCCGATAACGTCGAGTACAGGTACTGGCTACTATATGCATCAATGATTGCCGGTATAGCGATTGACCACGGAGTAACACACTATGGACACGCCATAGAGCACGTCTTAACCGGTGTTAAACCAGAACTAGCACACGGCAGTGGACTCGGTATTATCCACCGCGAACTAATAGGTATTATTTACGAGCAAATGCCGGAGAACATGGCTTACGTACTAGAACCCCTAGAACCCTCGCTAAAACCAATTAGAGAAGACGCTTCTAAAGCAGTTAAAGCATATAACGAATTCCTCGAGAAAATAGGCTTCACAGAGAAACTAAGCGACTACGGCTTCACAGAGAACGACCTAGAGAAACTAGAGCCCCTGTACAACTCCATGATCGAGAAGAGATTCAAAGGAGTACTACCATTCGAGCTCCCGTGGAGCAAAGTACGAGAAATGCTGAAAAAACTTCTCTAAACCCCGTTTTTATATAACCCCTCACTAATAATACTGCATCGCCCCATAGCTGTTTTCCAAACCGTGTTAAACACACTTGATAAGGAGAGGCAAAACACTCTACACATCGTATCCAGATACAGGCTTAGCTTAAACTAACTAGTTAAGAGAAACTACTTGCTCCCATACAGTACTACAATGCTTTACTATGTATAACTATTTTAGCTAATCACAGCATAGCAACTGATTGTCCCTCGGGGTGTTCTATATGGCTGTCGTTGTTGTTCCCAGTGGTACTACTGCGATGTTTGTTCACGGGTTCCTCATACTAGATCCCAATGAGTTCTTAAAGTTTCTAAGCAAGTCTAGTGAAGAGAGAATCGTTGTACTAGCTACTAAAGATATAGGTATCGTGCACAAGAAGAGGAAGTATGTCTATGCGGCTGTCTATGGAGGATTCACGCTTCTCACAATAACCGGAAAACCCCTTTCCCTTCCATCGAATACGAGTATAGTAAGAGCAGACGACGTACTACTACCACCAGCAGTATGGACAAGACTTCTCAAAAAGAGCAAGTCAAAAAAGTACTAGTTTGGAATATCACATCATAATTACATCGTATTTCCCGGAGCCGCTGTCTCTTTGGCCGTCTTCCATACACATACTAGTGCGCAGCCCTTACCACTAGCTATAACAAGAGAATCTGCCGAAGACCACGCATGTGCCGCGCCGGCTGATCACGTAAGGGACTCGATTACGGTCTTTACTAGTACGATTAAGTAGGAGATCATAATAAAAGCGCCAGTAATTAATCCTATAGCAATCCTTAACCTGTATTGATAGAACACCTTGCAAGTCAAAGCCAAGAACATGATCAGTAGGAGGATTCCCACCAGTTTTAATGGAAGAATAGACAATAATAGAAAGACTGCTAAAACACCCACTAGAACAGATAATAGGAAAATAAGCAAACTAGACATAACGTGTATCATCTTCATACCTTAGCCCAAAATTATAACTAAGAACCCGCTATATATAATAGTGTTGTCAAGGAATCGGCCACTAGAGATATTTATTGCAAACGTGCGCAGTGGTATAGTACGGCTATTTTCTGGTAAAAAACAGTACTTATCGTAGACATAAGTTCCGCGTGATTACCGGATATGCCTAGCTAAACATAAGAGACCCCGTAGAAGCCTATCAGCGATAGTAAAGGGCCTTCTGAAACATTATTGCTTTTGATAAGCTCTAACCTCTATCTCTAGTAGGCTTCTAGACAAGCTCTTTCTCCACAACGTGCTTATCAGCATTCGTTCCCCAGGGCATCACCCGAGAAGGGTTTCCCCAAAGACCAATACTCATCACGTTAATCAAGGGTCCGCTGGGTGGGCTCGTTCACACCCTCATTGTTCGGGTCAACGAGTGCGTAACCTCTTCATCCCCACTATGACCTATTTTTATAAATTACGTATTATATTTTCACTAGTAATCCTCTATAGTAACTAAGCTTTTAGGAACACGAACCTTGTAGGTATGCCTATGGGATGAGCGATAATAGGGGATCGTGTATATCGAGTCCTAGTTATAGGCTGTTTTCGATTAATGATATTCTTAATATTCTTAATAGTTTTGAATACTTTTAATCACGAAGGGGGAATGCTAATTAGGGGTTCTTTTTCGTGAAGTATTCCAGGCGGTGTGCTTAGAGAAGCCTTAGTTGACAATATGTTTTTATGCTTTCCCCTATTGTTTTGCTGAGTATAAGGAGGCTGGAGAAAGATGAATAGAGGAAAGAGTGCTAGGCCTATAGGTCTTGTCTTGGGTCCTATCCTATTCATAGCATTATTAATACTGCCTCCACTGGGGAGTCCTGTTACGGGAGAGCCTGTAAACCCTGAAGCACCATGGGCTCCTAATGCCGCGTTGGGCCTCCTGCTCTGGGTTCTTACATAGTGGATTACAGAAGCCGTACCCTACGGTGTAGCGTCTCTTGTAGCAGCTCTTGGTAGTTGTTTAATGATCTCTCTTAGCCCCAGCGCTTTCGGATATCAAAGTGTTTCTACGGGAGTAAATGCTATCCTTAGCACGTTTTTCAATAGAGTTATATGGGTTTTCTGGGGCGGTTTTATGTTAGCCTATGGTATGGAGACTTCGGGTTTTGCTAAGAGACTGGTAATGAAGGCTTTACGATTAAGAGTAAGAAATGCTTTCTGGTTATATGCTACTTTATGGGCAGTAGCGTGGTTCTTGAGTTGGTGGATCTCAAATACAGCTGCTACAGCTCTTCTTTACCCAATCATGCTAGGTCTCATATCACTCTCAACATTAACGAAATCCCAACGTGAAGCGATATTGATTGGTTTAGCATTTGCTGCTTCTTTTGGTGGAATAGCAACAATTATAGGTACACCCCCGAACTTGATAGCTGTAGCTTACATGGAATCAGCAGAGATTGGTGGCGTTTCGTTTTTTGAATGGATGAGATTCGGTGCTCCATTATCGCTAGTGTTTTTCGCGACAATGGTGGTTTTCTTTAAGCTTGTGATTGGCTCCGTAACCATAGATCCCGGGATACAGAAGGAACTCTTAGAAAAGTTAAGACAGGAAGTACCACCAAAACTATCACCAGAAGAGAAGTTATTCCTATTCACGTTCGCTATCGTGGTCTCATTATGGATTCTCCGCGGTATAGGTAAGATAATCCCTACTCTAGAGTTCTTAGCTAAAGCTATACCAGATGACTCTATACCAGCTATACTAGCAGGTATTCTCCTATGTGGAGTACCACGTAGTTTACGTAGTGAATACAAACCCTACTTTTACTGGAAAGATGCACTATCAAAAATGGAGTGGAATACACTCTTCCTCTTCGCCGGTGGTCTAATACTAGGTAGTATACTCTTCAAGTCAAACGCGGGTCTCTGGCTTGGACAAACCTTTATACAAGGACTTGGGGGAGGAGCTCTATACGCTGTCTTCCTAGGTCCTGTTTTACTAGCATTCATATTAACACAAGTAGCATCTAATACCGCGACAGCGAATCTCTTAATACCAATCGCTCTCTCGATAGGTATGGCAATGAAGCTACCAGCATCAGATCTCCTCTACATAGCGTCTTCGACTGCAATAGCGTGTTCACTAGCGGTAATGTTACCAGTTTCAACACCGCCAAACGCAATAGTCTTTGGTAGTGGGATGATCAGGGTTTCAACAATGTCTAAATACGGACTCATACTAGGAATAATAGACCTAATCCTAATGACACTACTACTAAAGATACTCTTCTAGCACCTCTACATAAAAACCAAGAAGATCCTCGCTAGTCCACGGCAGTGAAAGCACGATAAAGCATCTTCCTGAGGATCCTCTTTCTCGGAGCAAGTATTAATAAGAATTCTTCTAATGTATAACTCCATAACACCTATTCGTGAAAGAGCTTTATCTTAGAACCGGGGAGTTTAGTAGAGATTATTTCTAGAAAACCTAGTTACAGAGGATCTATAGAAACCACTTTTCGGGAAAGTGTTTAAGTTGAGCATTCGCTAAACTAATATTATGGTTAGAGCGTGATTACTGGGTTTTGAAACTAGGTAATCAGGCTAGGATATTAAACACGCTTAGTACTTACTCGGTGATACTAGGTGGCGAGTAGTCGTAAGCGTAAGAGAAAGGGCAGAAGTACTGTTTTAAAGTATGTTATTGGGTTATCGCCCTTCATTGTAACTATTGCTATCCTCATTGTTATAGCTATTAGTGGCTCATCCCCAAGCGAAAACCCCGAAACCACTACACCTAGTAGTACTATCGAAGCTACAGCTTCGAATATCAAGGTATTAACAGCTTCCGTATTCTGTAGTGGATTTGAGGAAGACTATCTCTATGGAGAGTGTAGGGTTTCTCTATACCTAAGAAACGAGCTGAATAAATCGGTTCTAATATATGGCGTAGAATTTCCACAAGCATTCATAAGTGTACCGATGAATACTACTCTAGAACCAAACGAGACCCGTCTTCTCCAGGAAGTATTTGAACTACGCGATAAGACCCCATTATCGTACCTCACATACGGGATACTCGTAACATCTGAGGGACGAGTACCTATTAGCTTTAAGATAGCTTTCTAGACCCAAAATCTAGTTCTAGAGACTCACCCCAACCTCTTCGAGTATCCTCCTAATTTTTTCTTCAACTTCTGGGGGTTCAGTGGTTAATGGAGGTCTTACATATGGTTTTACTGGAGTTCCTAAAACTTTTAATGCGGTCTTAACAGCTGTCGGAAATGATGATGCTACATCATATATCCTAACTAGTTTTAAGAGCCTCCTATATTCTTCTAAAGCCTTGGTAATGTTGGAGGAGATCCACGCATCATAGACAGCTCTATGTATTTGGGGTGCTATGTTTGCTAATGCCATTATTCCTCCATCGCCTCCCATCATCAATACTGGTAGTAATAGGTCATCCATACCAGTTAATACTGCAAAATCCTTTCTCACAACTTTAACCTCGTATATGAGTCTCCTAAAGTAAGTATAGCTATCATATGTAACTTTTGCTCCAACTATATTGCTATATTCTCCCGCAAGCTCTACGTAGAGATCTACCGGTATATTTATACCCGTAGCTGCTGGTATGTTATAGACTATTATCGGTATATCAACTCTCTCGGCAATCTTGGCGAAGTGCATCTTAAGCTTATCTCTGGGTATCTTAAAGAAAAATGGTGGAGTAACAATAACTCCATTAACACCCATATCCCTGAATACTCTACCAAGTTCTATTGAGTGTTCTGTACAGTTAGTACTAATACCGGGTAAGACCCAGACCTTACTCCCCACTTCTTCTAAAACGATCTTCGTGATCTCAATACTCTCTTTCTTCTTTAAGTGTACAAACTCTCCTGTAGTAGAATTAGGAAATATCCCGTGAACACCCTTCTCAACTTGATACCTAGCAAGCCACTTAGCAGCTTCAGTATCTATTGTCAAGTCCTCCTTGAATGGAGTTATAAACGGTGATATAACGCCATAGAAGATGGGTTTACCTGCCAACATCTCCACCCCTAACTGTATAAGATATTGATAGCTTTACGCTTAAATAACCAGAGATCGCCAAGAACCCGCCATAATTCCGGGCACGGCTTACACTCATAGCTCTGGGCTGCTCCCGTGAAACAAAACACTGCATTAGCAGAGCTTTTCTCGTGAATATTTAATTAACACGAAAGTATTAATACAACTATATAGGTGTCTTCGGAGAAGTTAATATTGTCGAGATACTTGAGGAACGATAATGGTAGGTATAGAAATAAATCTATTTATATGCTCGATTACCCTGTATGCTGGGTCAAGCCTACTATATATAGTAGCAACCTATTATTTTTCGAAAACGGGGTCCAGCCCTAGAAATAGGGGTATCTTGTATTGGATTAGAATGCTAACTGGTTGGTTGCTGTTTATCGGGATGATCGGTATATGGTTTTCTCCGCAGCCAAGCCTATACTACCATATTCTATTTCTCGCGGAAATACTGAATACTGAGGAAACGCTGTTTATAGTTGTGATTAAAGCGTTAGGTATAGTATTTCTAATCGTAGGCGCTATTCTCGGCTTATCGGGTGTTCTCGCGTTATCTATTAGAACATCCGGGTTTCATGTTAAGAAAGAACTCGTTACAAAGAACATATATAAGTATGTTAGACACCCCCAGTATCTCGGGGCAATATTATCGCATATTGGAATATCTTTATTGACAACAGAATTATATAGTTTCTTGGCAACACCGCTGGTAATCGCGTTATTCTATACCATGTCTATAGCTGAGGATAAAGAACTAGAATCTATTTTCGGCGAAGAATTCAGGAAATACAAGAAGATGACAGGACGCTTTATTCCGAAGTTCCATTATCGGTAAAAATAATTGCGTTATTACCTACATTCTATTAATTAACTTGAAGAAAAACTAGATTCCAATACTCTTGAGGTTTTCCCTAAATTTTACAAGCATATTACTACTTACTGCTTCACCAGTCTTAGATAAGGCGTACACTAAACAACCAATTATTGCTTCTGAGCCTATGAGTGGTTCTTTTACTTTAGCGTATGGGGCTCTTCTCTTTATTTCAGACATAAATGTTTCACGCACGATCTTGGATTTGAAAACACTTCCAACTCCTCCTATTACTATTTCTTTTCCTTCGAGCTCTAATCTCTTGATCACAGATAACACAGCATCTACAAGCTCTAATCCAGCTTTTCTAAGGATTGCTAACGAGACTTCATCGCCCTTAGAGGCTTCTTCGTCTACTAATATTGCAATCCTCGCAATTCTCGAGATATCGCCTTTTGTAACATCTCTGTATATAGGGGTAATAATGTCTAGAAGGTCTTTTACTCCATAATATTCGCATATTCGTTTGACTAGTGTTGTATAGGGTCCTCTTCCATCATATGCTCTAGAAGCAGCATTTAGTGCTTGTAACGCAATCCACGAACCGCTACCTTCATCTCCTATAAGCCAACCCCATCCACCTGATCTCGCCATTCTTCCTTTTTCATCAATACCTATCGCTATAGCTCCAGTACCAGCAATTATAGCTACACCTGGCTGTCCAAGAGTGACCGCGTAAAGCGCGGCTATAGCATCATGAATGACATGAGTCTTATCCATTGGAAAACCTATTTCGGTCGCGATCTTAACGGCTTCTTCGTAGTGTGCTTTTGTATCTAACCCTGCCCAGCTTATAACAATAACACGTACATCATTAAGTCCCAAATTAGAAAGCTTCAAGGCTTTTTTAACAGATTCAAGAAGATTTCTCCTAATAATATCTCTATCCATTGTAATATCTGCTGGTCCACTAATACCGTAACCAAGGATATTCAGTTGAACATCCACCACTACAGAAACTGTCTTCGTCTTACCGATATCTATTAACAAATAGTACATACAATGCACCTAATCTATGCAACGAAGTTCTCTCAAGATTCATGGCATTAAACCACAGATTTATATGAATTGTTTTACTTAAGGAACATAGTGTTTATAGCAACAATTACTGTGCTAACAGACATTAGTAGTGCTCCCAGTGCTGGTGGTAATAGGAATCCTAGTGGGTATAGAACACCAGCGGCAGCCGGTATCGCGAATACATTATAGAAAGTAGCCCATAGTATGTTTTGTCTAAACTTCTTATACGTTTTACGGGATAAATCGATAACTGATACAACGTCTCTTGGATCGCTTTTAACTAGTACTATGTCAGCTGATTCAATAGCTATATCAGTACCGGCTCCAATAGCTATACCAACATCTGCTTCGACAAGCGCTGGCGCATCATTAATACCGTCTCCGACCATAGCGGTTACGTATCCCTTTTCACGATACTTCTTAACAATCTCCGCTTTCTCGTGTGGTAAAACCTCTGCATAATACTCATCAATGCCTATTTCATGAGCAACACGCTCAGCAACGCTCTTGTTATCGCCAGTAAGCATTACTACACGAATACCCATCGACTTAAGAGCATTAACAGCCTCGATAGACTCTGGTTTAACGGTATCACGAAGAGCGATTAATCCCGATAAAACATCGTTTAGAAACACGGTAACAACGACATCTTCACTACTGATATCCCTGTAAAGCTCCTCGGATACGAGCCCTTTTTCGCGAGCATAACCAATACCAACAACACGAACTCTAACACCATTAACAATACCCTCAACACCAATACCCGGTAATGCTTTAAACTCCCTGGCTTCGCCGGGCTTAACTCCACGCTTAATAGCGTACTCGGTAATAGCCTTAGCTATAGGGTGTTCACTATACTTTTCAACACTAGAAGCATAGTATAACAACTCCTCGAGACTCGCTTTACCGAGAGTTTTAATACTCACAACACTTAGTTCACCGCGCGTGAGTGTACCAGTCTTATCGAATATAACAGCATTAACTCTATGAGCATTCTCGAAGGCAATTCTACTCCTAACTAAAATACCCTTCTTAGCAGCAATACCCGTAGAACGAGCCACTACAAGAGGTATTGCTAAACCCAGTGCATGTGGACACGCAGTAACAATAACTGTAACTAGCCTCTCAAGCGCAAATATCGCGTCAAACCCTAGTAAAACCCATACAGTAAACGCAGTAGTACCACTACCTAATGCTATGAATGTAAGCCATTTAGCAGCTCTATTAGCCACGTCTTGTATACGTGATTTACTGGCTTGAATGGATCTTATGAGTTCAACGACTCTAGCAATATATGTTTCACTACCCGCTCTCTTAACCTCTACTACGATGGATCCATCAATGTTGATAGTACCAGCAATTACCTCGCTACCGACGCTCTTGTATACAGGCTTAGACTCGCCAGTAATCATCGATTCGTCAACACTAGTACTACCATGAACAATAACGCCATCGACTGGGATTCGCTCACCGGGTTTAACCAGGATCTTATCACCGGGTTTAAGCATAGATACGTGTACATCCCTGTAGCTATCACCAGTCACTAGATGAGCAGTACCAGGTATTGATTCGACAAGCATCTCTAATACACGGGATGCACGCAAAACGCTTTTTGCCTCGATCCAGTGCCCTAGAAGCATAACGTCTATTAAAGTAGCTAATTCCCAGAAGAACGTCTTACCAGGTATATAGAATGTTACAGCACTACTATATGCATATGCTATCGTTATAGCTATTCCAACTAGTGTCATCATACCCGGTGTTCTATTCATTATTTCATGATACATACCAGTAATGAAGGGTTTACCGCCATAAACATATATTATACTTGCTAGAAACCACAACACGTATAGATATCCCGGGAAAACAACTGTATATCCTAAAAAGCCCTGAACACTGGGAGAGAGTAATAGTACCGGAATAGTCAGTATCCCTGATACTATGAGCCTTCTAAGAAACTCCCTTGGATCATGAACGTGTAATACACTGTGTTTTCTAACATGTACGTGGTGTTGATGAACATGGTACTCGTGCTTGTGTTGCTCCATGTGATGATTGTGCATTTTCAATCACTATAACAATGTTATAGAGACTAACTCTTAAAAACTATATGTACACTCTAAAGCTTCGAGTTTTAGGAATAGGTAAGAAGGAAAAACTACGTGATAGAACCAAATACTCTAGGACATACATTACACTTAGCAGGGTCTATACTGGGGTCTATTTTTAAATGGTATTTGCAGATGGTTTTACTAGCTAGTATCCTAGCAGCTAGTCTCGTAAGCTCCTCTTCTACCTCAAGTACTGTTACTTCACCACTCAGTATCTTATTTGCTAATCTAGCTATACGTTCCTTAATCCACGGTAACCCAGTAAAGTCGATTAATACACCTCTTTCTCTCCGTATATACCGTGTAACAGCTGATGGTGTAATACCTAGTAGTCTCGCGATCTCCCTATTGCTCAGCCCAAGCGACCATAAATACTCAACTATGCTTCTACGGAGAGCTGGGTATACTATTCTAGCTGCTAATTCATAGACGTTGGTTTTCACTTAGAGCACCATTATCTTACTCTTGATCTCTTCGGGTTTGTTAACTACATCTGTTAAATCTTCAACAGTCTCTAATACACCGAGTATTTCGCCTCTACTGTTTTTAACAGGAGTTATTAATACCCTTATGATTCTATTACCGAGTCTAGTCCAGAACTCTCGGTAAGGCTTAGCTCCGCTAACTACCTCGTTAAATACTTTTTTAACAAGTCCTTCGAGACGTGGTGGGTGGCAGTACTCTAATCTCCTACCAATAATTGTTTTTGTTCTAACGAATCCCTTGTAAAACATACTAGTACTATAGAATCTGACGCGCCCATCCCTACTAGCATATGTAACCTCTAATGGTAATGCGCGTAGAATACCTTCAACCCCCTCTGTATTGATAAATCCTGTGCTGAGCTCTAGATCACCTTCTCGTTTAACACGATACTCGTCTGGTTTAATACCAGCTGTTTCAACTACACGCTTAAACTCTGGTGGTAGCTTCTCAAGCTGTTCCGGAGTCACTACTCCCTCAACCATATATGGATACAGTGGTTTAGCACTCGGTTTCCATTCCCGCTCACCAACATCTACGAGCCAGCCTATTTCACCAGCGATCTCGTCTATAACAACCCACTCGCCCTCGGAGAATAGCGTATACACAGCTGGGTATAGTATCTTATTCTCTCTAAACACGAGCTCGCCGATCTCCCTAGAAATCTCCAGAGCTAGTTTAGCAGCTCCCCTCATACCATCGATATCATTGTTCTCTAGCGCTTTACCCGCTAACTCTCTAAACCTCCTAAGTCTAACAATAACTTGGTCTTCTCTACCCCATAGAACACGCGGTACAGCATTTATTCCTCTCCTCTCTAGATAGGGAAATATTAGCATCTGTACCTTACGATAGTGAACCCTGATCTTCCTAAGCTCTTCACCCATTTTTACCAGTGCATTGAATAGTGTTCTTACTTCCTCGGGGTTCTCGGTAGTTAATATGCGATTAGCATATAAGCCGAACACCTCTGCTCGTTTCAGGATCCATTCATTTTCTCTAATGAACAGTTCAACTGGGTGTCCACGTGGTACTCCCTTTAACTCTCTAGCTTCAAGCACTTCTCGGAACAACTCTACGTGGAGATCGCATAGCTTTAGTATATCTTCAACTCTAAATCCCTCCTGTAGAAGCTGTTGCTCTATAATTGGTATTTCGAAGGGAGATATCTGAGCTAATACCTCTCTAAACCTGTTCTTGAGTTCTTCAACACTAGCTCCTCTATGAATCTCCTTTAGAATACTCTTAACAAGCTCTATCTTCTCTCTTTCCATGTTTGACGTATGTCAACACCAACGGATATCTATCAATAAACTATTATTTAAACATTTCTCTCCAAAGCAACGGATTCTTTCGTATCATGTAAACTCTACGCCGCTTTACCGAATCATTAAGATCCGAGCAATTATAGAATCGAGTTTTATTCCACTCCTGCTATATCGGAAACACTATTGAGGATAAGAGTAATAAGGTTGTTGAATACTAGGTCATACCTAGGTAAAACAGTGTTGAAAAATCGGTGAACCCAGTTTGACCCTGAGATTACGTGTTGGGAGAAAAGGCTATATAATCTTGCCAAAGTCTATTCGAGAAGCTGTTGGGATCGACGAAGGTGATGAGGTAATAGTTGAGATTAGGGATGGTATATTACTCAAGCCTGTTAAGAGAAGAGTTGATATAGATAAGTTGAAAGAGTCTTTACGAAAACATGTTGAAACTTTAAAGAGAATACCCGGTAGGAAAGAACCTAAACCCGGAGAATTAGCTCAGGTATATCTAGAAGAGGAGTTTGAACATTGAAAATATTCATTGACACACCACTACTTATTTATCTGAATACTATGGCGGATTCTAGTCATAGAATAGTATATGAGAACTTCTATATCGAAATCCTAACGCGTTATAAACCATTTACAGATGTACTCGTACTTGACGAACTACTCTACATTTCCAAGAAGAAATACAATATTCCATATGATGTTACAATAGAGTTCATAGAATCAAATGTTTTACCATACGTATCTGTTCTTAGTCTAGGTGAAAACGAGTATAATCAAGCAGTAAATATACTTAAGAAGTACCAGCTTAAACCCTCGGATGCTATTCACGTTGGCGCTATGTTAGCTAACGATATAAGCTTGATCGCCAGCGAAGATAGGGAATATGATAAAATCGAGGGTATAAAGAGAACGTGGATATACTAAGCCACCAATTTATCGACTCAACGTGTCTTACTAAAATATTTACTAAAGTAATTTCTACCCTAGTTTTCAAACAGTTGTCTGGGAATTTAATTCCTAGAATGTTATGAGCAAAGCGGTGAAGATTTATAACACTGTTATTATAAATAGTATTCACTAGGTGTTATAGCGTGAGACTAGTATTATCTGATTCGATAAAGTGTAGAGAATATGGTTTAGCAGATACGCTTGATAAACTGAGAGAGATTTTGTCTAGCTGGAAAACCCCTGTTATAGTAGTTGATCGTGACAACAGAGTGGTGGGTAATGAGGAGTACTGTTATGCATTAAAAATACTAGGTGTTAAATACATACCGGTAGCCCTAGAAGGCGAGTCTAATAAATCAGCTAGTGTTTTACTAGATGTTTTGAACCCCTTTTACGAGTTAGAAGAGAATATCCGTAAACCCAGAGTTTATGAGAATACTATTGAACTACTATATCGTGGTTTTCCTACGCCACTAGTTAAGCTGAAGTACCCAGGTATAAAAGGGGTTACTGTGTGGGCTAAGCTCGAGTGGTATAACCCATTTAGTCTTAGCGTTAAGGACCGCATCGCGTGGTATATGCTTAAACACGCTATGGAGAAGGGATTAACTGGAAAAGTCTTGTATGAGGCTACATCTACTAATACTGGTCTTGCACTAGCCGGTATTAGTAACTATTATGGGTTCAAGACTAGGCTATACCTACCAGTTACTATGCAGAAGTGTATTGATGTTCTCTTCAACGCTCTCGGTGCTGAGGTCGTTAGAAAAGGTGTTTCGATTACTGTCGAGATGATCGATGATGTTAAGCGCGATGCAGAACGAGATGGAGCTATTAATCTCAACCAATTCGAGAACGACTACAACTTTTACGTGCACTTGAGATATACTGCTAAAGAGATAGATTATCAATCTAGAACAGCAGGGTTTATACCCGATGCTATAATTGCTGGAATAGGTACTTCTGGTCATCTTTCGGCAATAGCTTTCTATTTCAAGAACAAATATGGTAACGGTATTAGAATATACGCTGTACAACCCAAGCAGGGCTCTATAATACCCGGTATTAGGCGAGTTGAAACTGGTATGAAGTGGATTAAACATGTTAGTATTGATAAGATTATAAATGTTTCTCTCGAAGAAGCCGTTGAGGGCGTCATAGGTGTTGCGAGGAGTGATGGGTTATTAATCGGTCTTAGTGCTGGAGCTGTTGCATATGCGTTGAGGAAGGTCGTAGAAGAAGAGGGGCTTAGTGGTAACATAGTAGCTGTATTCCCAGACCACGGTACAAAGTACATGGAGATACTAGAAGGTGTTCTCAGTAAAGCTTGTCCACAACCACTAGAGAGCGAGCAGTAATTATTTCTACCCTAGTGCCTTAGCTCTATTGTTTTCAGGTATTCTAGTGTATCGATCTGGTGTACTTTAGCCTCACTATATGAGATCGTATATAGTTTATCGCCGACATAGAGGGTTCTCAATGCATTGGGGTGATTAATTACCTTTTCTAGTTTCAACGAGTTGTTAGTATACGATATAACAGCTATTCCTTGGTGAGTCCACCCTATAGTTACTGGTATGTAGAACCTGGTATGCATAGGATCTAGCGTGAATGCGTGGTGATCGTGGAATATCGTGCTCCACCCATTCTCTATTAAGAGCTTCGAAGCCTCCTCTATTCTCGGTGGATCACTAACATCGTATAACGAGATCTTTAAGTAAGAGTTTTCTCTACCAATACCTATGAGTAAATCATCGCTGACTGGGTGTAGATACTCACTAAATCCGGGTGATTCTATGAAACCAATTACTCGCGGATTAGCGGGGTTACTGAGATCTATTGCAAACAGAGGGTCTATCCTCCTAAAAGTTACTAGATAGAAGGTATTACCAACTAGTCTAGCAGCATATATTCTCTCATTCGCTGCAAGTCCTCTTATAGAACCCCTAATCTCCATCCTAGTAAGATCTATTACGAACAAGTTATTAGATTCTACACCACTCCTCCTAATCCATATATCAAGGAATACTTCTCTCTGCTCCTTATCATCTATGGATGTTGCTATACTCACTGTCCTAGTAACACAAGTGTTTCCACGGCACTCTATTACTTTACTAGAACCAGTATCTCCAACAACACTATAGATTCTATACTCGACGCTGATCGTGTAATTACTAGTAGTAGTTGCCACTATGAAGTACTGACCCATTTCCTCCATAGCAAACTGATCTAGTACTCTACCCTCGACACCAAATAATCCAGTAAATGATATGTTTAATCCATTAATACTGAACACGTAGAATACTGTTATGGGAGTGAAGTGTTTCTGAGACAACTCTTTTCTAGCATTCTCGATTACAGTATCCGCTTCATTCCCTATACTCGAAAGGTACTCCCTAACTGTCTCAAAAGCTTTCAGTAACTCTCCCTCCTCGATCTCCTCTAATACCCTGTATCTTATACTGCTGGGTAAGTATTTCGCTATAGTGAGCAAACCGGTTTCTAGTGCCTCGTAGTAGCTAGGAAAGATGTGTGATGCTAAGTAGATCTTATTGTGTGATACGTACATCCAACTAGTCGGTGTTAATATGTATGCGTAGGAGTTGTAAGCTATTTTCTCAATATCTATGGCTGTTACCAGTATATAGTGGTCTGGTTTATTGCCAAGCATTACTATATTGCTTAATGGTAGTGGTTCACCATTAATAGCTGGTAGTACTGGTTCAGTGATGTCGAGCCGGGTAACGATATATACTGTATTGTTGATTAATCTAGCGCCAACAACGAACCCCGTTACCATTAATTTATCTAGTAATCCGGGTTCTTCGGGATTGCTTATGTCGTAGATGTATATAGTAGTATTTCCTCTCCCCATTGCCTCGGGATAGGGCTCCATTATTCTATACATACGTGGTTCAAGTATAACGATTAGCCTATCCTTAGTTAAGAAGAGAGAGGGTGTAGCTCCAGCTACAGTTGTTTCATTCGATACTATATAGCTTAATATAGTATCATTCACGGGATCTACTATGTATACCGCGTCGCTACCAGCAATAGCTATTATGTCACCATTAGTCTTGACAATATCTGGTTCATCAACACCACGCACCTGAACGTTTGTCTCCGAATAAACCTTTTGCGATAAAACTTCTTTCCTGTAGACTGGTACTAGAGGTGAAGACACAATTGTTGGTATAACTTCTTGTATTCCAATAGCGCGTAATAGGTTCTTCTCCTCTAAGTAGTTATTTATGAGAGATAATAGTTCTTCATAGGATTCGAAGTATTTAATCCTACTTGGTTCTCCCGTATAACTGTTTGTAGTCGGTGTTGGTGATTCGCTGGTTGGTGTAATAGCTGGAGCTATCATTAGTAAGAGCAGTAAACCAATGACTACAAATACTAGAAGAAACAACAGATGCTTCTCGCTCAAATACGCCACCACATTACAATACTTATTCATCGTTCTGTATAAGCAT
Source organism: Thermoprotei archaeon (assembly GCA_040514375.1). Classification (GTDB taxonomy): domain Archaea; phylum Thermoproteota; class Thermoprotei_A; order Sulfolobales; family Desulfurococcaceae; genus QMWW01. The sequence continues at coordinate 26,088 of JBEVCI010000012.1, read as the reverse complement.
AGCTACGTATCATAGATAAGGAAACACGGTGTCCCAATGACGCGGAACATCTCATAACATACTTGAGCCTAGGGATCACTAGTTTTCCTGTATCAAGCTAATTACTCCGAAACAATTACCTATAAGGCAAACTACTAGATAATGACTCTACGAGTTTTATCGTAGTACTTGATGCATTACAAGCGATTCTCGTAATAGGTCTAAGATTATAAGTCTTGTGAGGATAAAACCACTTTTGTACCCGGCTATTTTTATAAGCATCGAATAAAACCTTGTGCTAGGGTAAAGCTTTTCATTTACTAGGATCCTTGTTTTGTAGCACGTCTTTGTTTTTCTATATAGTTGTACACATACAACGCTATATATGCTATAATGCTCATTATTAGTATGGGCTCTATAGTTGTTATTGATGCTATTCCTAGTGCTACCAGTATTATTCTAGCCCATAGTGGTAATTTTCCATTAAGCCAGCCAACAATACCTGATGATAATAGTAGTATTGTGATCAAACCTGCTGTAACACCTATTACTAAGCTATAGACATTCTCGGGTGTCCACTCGGATACAGTTACTATAAGCATTTCTGGGTGTTGAATAAATATGTATGGTATGATATAACCTGCCAGGGCGTATCTTGAAGCATTAAGGGCTGTTTTCCAGAAGTGACTTTTTGCGAGAGTAGCACCAGCATAGGCTGCTAAAGCTACTGGCGGAGTAACATCTGCTAGTATACCGAAGTAGAATACAAACATGTGAGCTGCTAGAAGCAATGCATCTGTTCCAAACTTTGACACTATAGCTGGCGAGGCTATGACTATAGCTGGTGCAGCTATAGTTGATGTTATAATATAGTTAGCAGTTGTTGGCACACCCATGCCTAGGACGAGGCTTATTAACATCGTGAATACCAGGAGTAGTAATAGGTTACCAGCTGCAAGGTCTACTAAGCGATAACCCAGCGTTGTTGCAAGACCTGTATATGTTAATACTCCTTGTATAACGCCTGCCGAGGCGGCAGCAAGGAATACTCCAACACAAGCTCTACCAGTACGATCAATACTCCCGATTACTGCTTCTTTTAACCATTCAAAGCCATAGATCTTTAAGCCTATGAGTGCTACGATTACTAGTGTTAGTATGCTACCGAAGTAGAGGCATTGTGCGATCTGCTGCTCTACCGCACCAGCTGTTATTCCTGAAACCCATGGAATTATACTTAAAAGTGCGAGTAATCCCGTTAGTGCTAATTTGTCCTTGATTCGAAGCGCTTCGCTTGCATAAATCGCTGCGAGGAAAGCACTGCTAATACTAGCCATGACAGCATATTGTGGGTCAATTCCTATGAGAAGAACATATGTTATAACAGCTATTGGAAGAAGAAGGTATACTTTTCTCAAAAGCTTATTTAATGGTGGTAACATCTCCTTAGGCAAACCCGCTAGTCCGAGTCTCTTAGTTTCGCGATCAATGAATACATAAATGCTTGTAAAGTAGAGTATAGCTGGTATAGCAGCAGCTATTATTATCTCTCTATAGGGTCTACCAAGAAACTGTGCCATAACGAATGCCGCAGCACCCATTATAGGAGGCATTAGCTGGCCACCAGTACTTGCAGCTGGTTCTACTGCTCCCGCAATCTCTGACGGAAAACCAGCTTTCTTCATTAATGGTATGGTGAACGTGCCAGTAGTTAGTACGTTAGCAACACTACTACCACTAACTGTCCCCATCAGAGCACTACTTATAACAGCTGATTTAGCTGGCCCGCCGGGTCTCCTACCGAAAATTGATATCATTAGATCAGTAATGTACTGACCAATACCTATTCTCTCGAGGAACGACCCGAAGAATAGGAAAGCGAATACGTATGTGACCATTACGAGTAATGGAATAGAAAAAACGCCCTCAGCTTCAAAGTATAAATGATTTACTACAGGCCTGATATTGAAGCCCGCATTCCATAGAGCATAGATAATGAATACAATTGTTATTGCTGGTAGAACTACTCCTAGAACTCTACGAGTAGCCTCTATCAGGAATATAAGGGTTATTATGGCAAAGAATAGGTTGGTCAGTGTCGCCTCAGGATAGCCTATAACTGCTATTCTAGGAAAGTAGTAAAATATATAGAATGGCCCGCTTGCAGCTATGATTGCTAAGAGCCAATCATACCAAGGAACGTTTTCACCTTTAATCTTCTTTGATACAGGATAGAGAATAAACGCTAGTGCAAAGACTATTCCTAAGACGAGAGCCATATTCTGTTGAGTACTTGGAACATACCGTAAAAATGGCAAGTCAATACCTATTCTACGGAAAATATTGTATATCATGAAGTTGTAATTCATTACAAAGCCTATCTCTATAATAGTTAGTGCTAACCCTAAGACAAATACAATACGTGCAGCAAAACCCTTCCTAGCACGTCCTACCTCAAGCTTTTCAAGCTCTTCTACGCTTCCCCTACTCAACGAAGACACCCCTATTAAAGAGGTGTATTTACAGGTAATGATCAATTTTCACGTAAATAAAGGCGAAGTAGACTAAATTTAACTAGCAAATAATCTAACAAATTAAGTTTACGCACAACGAGTTCTACCATACAATACGAGTTATGAGTACACTCTATTGCTCTATTACCTATAGCTAGTGAAGCATTATATGTATGGCTTAAATCAAGTAAAACCCTAGTGCCTAAGTATCTACTAACGTTTACAGCACAATAGTAGTAGCCGGTGTCTATAACTTCAGTATTACCATTAAAGTCCTCTGGATTAGAAGGATGACCTGCACCACCACTAGTCCAGCATATCCTAGTAACATAAAAACCATTCGAGTTCACCACCCAGTATTCTATCCAGGGCGTACGTTCACTGCTATGCATAAACTTATATTCTATCGTGATTACCCCATCGATTGATTGAGCCATTAACTCTCTCCCATTAATTTTAACTATGAGATAATGTGAGCCTTGTTGCAAGAAAACACATGATACTGATATCAGTGTAGCCGTGAATATGAAAAGTATAAAAAGAAAATATTTTGGATTATACAAGAGATCCTTCCCTTTGTTGTAGAGTTAACATACTTGGTTCATTAGCTTAGAACTCCTTTCTCTTTGTAATACTTTTCTGCTCCTGGATGGAGTGGTATGCTCATACCATCTAGTGCTTTCTCTAAGCTTATCGCTTCAGCCTTCTTATGCGCTTGTTTAAGCTCATCTAAGTGTTCAAATAGTATCTTTGCTATTGTGTAAACCACATTATCTGGTAGGTTAGCATCACACGCCAACATTGCTTTTACGGCAACAGTTTTAACGTCTTTTGTCATACCATTGTATGTATCTTTTGGCACTACTACTCTTACATAGAATTTATAGCCTTGTTCATGTAGCTTATTTAGTACATCATCAGGTATTTCCACTAGGTTTACTGGCGTAGTAGCTGATAACTCTACTACAGCGCTTGTCGGTATACCTGCTGTTAGAAAAGCTGCATCGACTTGGCCTAGCTTTAACTGTTGTGCTGCCTGCTTAAAGTCTGCGTATATTGGTACTATCTTATCCCATAAACCAGCTGCTCTGAGTATTTGCTCAGCGTTAACAGCTGTACCACTACCCTGTGCTCCTATAGCTACTTTCTTACCCGCTAGATCCTCTAATTTCTCTATACCACTGTCTGCTCTAACAACTATCTGTATAGTCTCTGGGTAAAGCGTAGCTATACCGCGTATGTTCTCTACTTTATTGTTCTCGAACATGTATAGTCCATTATAAGCATAATAGGCTATATCGTTCTGTATGAAAACTACTTGTGCATCACCAGCAGCTAGTGCTTGAGCATTAGCTACGCTAGCACCACTAGTTACAGCAGATGCTTCAATTAAGCCATTACTATATTTATTCAATAGCTCTGCAAGCTTTGTTCCCAGAGGATAATATGTTCCACCAGTTCCACCAGTATATATTTTGATCACATACTTTTGCGTAGCACCGCCTCCTGGTTGCATTAGTAGTATTGCAGCAACAATAGCGATTATCACAACTATAACAGCTATTGATATTAAGACTGTCTTAGAAACGGGCATTATCCTGCCTCCACATTATCCCTCTTTTGTGGGATACATTATAATAGTTATCTCGCTAACTATATAAGATTATCTGTAAAAAGACGTGTGTTTAGCACCTTACAACAATACTTGAGAACTAATAACTAGTATTATGATTTATCCTGTGGAAGGCTTATCATCTTGGTAACTAAGTAATTATGTTATGGGTGTAGGACATGGTCATCGTTTGCTTAGTTCAGCACGGCGAGGCTTTACCTGAAGAAGTTGATCCTAATCGACCACTCAGTGAGCGTGGTAGGAGAGAGACTGAGAAAATAGCTAGGTTTCTAGCTTCTATAGGGTTTAAGCCGGACAAGATTATTCACAGTACTAAGCTCCGAGCTAGACAAACAGCTGAGATACTGGCTCAATACCTAAAACCAGATAAGGGCGCGGAAGAAGTTGAGGGTTTAGAACCAAAAGCCGATCCAAGGATATGGGCTGAAAAACTAGACAATACAGGCGAGAACACTATAGTAGTAGGTCATCTCCCCCATCTCTCGAGACTAGCTAGCCTATTACTAACCGGCAGTGAAGAAAAGGAAATCATAAGATTCCGATATTCTGGAATATACTGTCTAGAAAAGACAGAGAATAATTGGAGAATAATCTGGGCACTAACACCTGATATCATACCGTAAGCAAATAAAAGAATAGTGTTAGTACATTAGCGCAACGCGTATTCTCAGTTGTGCTTCGCGTCTTCTCTCCGAATACGGGTTTTTACACTATGTGGGACCGGCTTATACGGGGATCCCTAGATAAAACATAGTGGAACTTGTTTCCGTGCTCAAAACGGGTTTGGCTCTATGGGGTATTGTCTTGAAAGTCCTCATACTATACGGGCCCCGTGACCTGAGGGTTGAAGAAATAGATGATCCTATTCCTCCGCGTGGATGGGTTAGGATTAGAGTTAAGCGTGTAGGTATATGTGGTACTGATAAAGCCTTCTATATTGGTTCATATAAGTTATTCAAAACACCATTGATTCCTGGACACGAGATTGCTGGTGTAATCGATTTAGTTGGTGATGGTGTTTCGAGTGATTTAATCGGACACAGGACAACTACGGAAATCAACGTATACTGTGGTCGATGCTGGTACTGTAGACACGGAATGCCTACTCATTGCCCATACCGCGAAACAATAGGTATTACACGCGATGGTGGAATGGCCGAATATGTATTGACGAGGGCCAATCTGGTACATGTTGTTGACGATCTCGATTATAGGGAAATAGCATTCATAGAGCCATTAGCAGCAGTTATAGAAGCTACTGAGATGTATCCCATCAAGCCCTTATCAAGAATAGCAGTGCTCGGTATAGGTACTATAGGTTTATTATCAATTGCTTATCTCAAGTTATTTAACCCGGCAGAGATCATAGCAGTCGCTAGACCAGGTTCTCCTAAAGCTAAGTACGCTATCGAGATGGGCGCTGATCAAGTACTTGATTATGAGTCAGCTCTCGAATACGTGAGGAAGTACACACCCGAGGGACAGGGTTTCGATGTTATTGTAGAAGCCACTGGTGATCCACGCGGACTAGACATGGCTATTAATATTGTGAGACCACGTGGCGTAGTACTCGCGAAATCTACACATGGTGCTCCAGTCAGTTTTAACTATACACTAGCTGTTGTAAAAGAAGTCCAGATCTCCACGAGTAGGTGTGGACCTTTCGAGAAAGCAGTTGATCTTCTGCGTAAGAAGCTAATAAAGGTTGATCGACTGGTTACCGGCGAGTATAAGCTAGTTGATGGGAGAGAAGCTTTTGAAAAGAGCTTTGACAGAAATATGGTCAAGATCCACCTAATACCCTAGTATAATATGTCTACCCCCATCGTGTTCCGGAAAAATATAAATATTTAAATGGTTTTTCTTCACATAGAGCCTCTATATTGTATACTCTGTTATTGGTGATGCTTTGTGGATGCTATTGTTGTTGAGAATTTGCACAAAGTGTATGGACATGGTAGTATAGGTGTTGATAGTGTATCGTTTACTGTTAAAGAGGGAGAGATCTACGGGCTTATAGGACCCAATGGTAGTGGTAAAACAACTACTCTTAGAATAATAGCTACTCTCATAAAACCCACTAGTGGCCGCGTACTCGTTTTTGGAGTAGATGTTGTTGAAAAACCACTAGAGGTTAGGCGCATGATAAACTATTTACCGGAAGAAGCTGGTGCTTATCGTGACTTATCCGGTTATGATTTCATCAAGTTCATGCTCTCACTTAGATTTAGTGGTAGAGAGCTCGAGGAGAGGATTAGAGAAGCTGTAGAGATTAGCGGTCTTGGACAAGACCTGAGGAAACCCATACGTAGCTATAGTAAGGGTATGAAACGCATACTAGCTGTTAGTACAGTACTAGCTTCTCGTCCACAATTACTACTACTCGATGAACCAACTACGGGGCTTGATGTTGAGCGTAGTATTAGTGTTAGAAACCTTATCAAGAAGTACAATAGAGAATACGGTATAACTGTTCTCCTTAGTAGCCACAACATGCTAGAAGTAGAATACCTCTGCGACCGCGTTGGTATGCTGTATAGGGGTAAGTTAGTTGCAGAGGGTTCTCCGAGTACTTTGAAAGAAGAGTATGGTGCTTCAAACCTCGAAGAAGTATTCATGAAAATTAGGGAGGAGAGAAGAATATGAAGCTTAAACCACTAATAATTAGAGAGATAAAGGCTTTTCTCAAAAACCCAGCATTTATTATATCGATCATATTGCTGATCTCGATGTATGGCGCAATAGGGCGTATAGCGGGATCCGGTGTATCAGCAGCTGTTAGTGAAGAGATTAGAACGCCAGTTGGTCTAGTTCTCGAGGACCGCTCTAACCTGACGCTTCTCCTAGTAGAGTTTTTGAATGAGAGTATGGGTGGTAGACTATACGTTTTCAATACACTAGAGGAAGCGGTGGAGAGCGTTAATGTTGTTGTTATAATACCAAGTGGTTTTACAGAAAACGCTACAAGTCCTGGTAGGCCGGTTAAACTCTATGGATGGGCTAGGATTGATACATTCTCTCCTATTAGGGGTCAAGTTAGAACAGGTGTATTGAGTAGCATTGCCGAGATCGTGAGGAACTTGTTACCCGTAGTTATTAGCCGGTTATACAATGTAACCGTATCACCTAATAGAGAAGTCCTGATCGAGTCTAAGCTCCTAGTTTATAACAAGCTCATGAGCAGTGCTGAGTACAGTATATTGTCTAGTTCACTACTATTCCTCACAATCATAGTATCGGTAGTTATAGGTATAAGTGCTGGCTACTCAGCCCAAGCTACAGCTGTGGAGAAAGTTGAGAAAGCGTTTGAAATGCTACTTGCACAACCTATACCGCGTAGTTACATCGTAATAGCTAAGATCATTGGAGCTCTTGCAGCATCTGTCATGTTCGCGCTAGCCTATTTAGCCGGCATAATGTTTATGATGACTGGTATGATGCCTAGGACGCCGCCAGAGCCTACGGGAGTAAGTGGTTTAGCTGAATACTTACTTAGCGATCCCCTTATGATAGTCTTCATGGTAACTAGTCTCATAATAGGGGTTCTCTTCTCCGGCTCACTCGGTGTTGTTATTGGTGCTCTAGTTAGTGACGAGAGAATAGCTGCTGCCCTAGCTTCACCAGTAATATTTATCTTCATGGGTTTAGGCTTTGCCTCAATATTCATAGGTTTTAAATTATCACCAGTAACAGCTATAGTGGCTGGACTCGGTATTGCACCACTAGCGCTATACTCCGCAGTCTCCATCATGGCCGGTAATTATACAGTACTAGCTATAGCATATGCTTCAGCAGTTATAGCTTGTATAGCTGTAATGGGTGTTGCAAGAACACTATTCAATAGAGATATAGTAGTGCTTGGACTAAGAATATCGTGGAAAAGAATAATGCGCGAGAAAACATAGAGATACCAACATTTCTACCCATAGTTTTCTGTAACCCTGTCTTAACCATAAGCTGAATATATCATTCCTGATCACTTTTCACATAGCAATACACAATAAATCCCTGTGCTCGGATCACCCATAGGTTTTAATAAGGGTATATAAATATATTTATTTGAGGTTTGAGTCGCTTTTTATAAGGGAAAAATATTTATAGGAGAGGTGTGAGGATATGAGCGAGTTTGGTGCAGGGGTAGTTTTTGCAGCTTTAGCATTCGCGGTAATTATTGGTATAGGCGTATTTGCGTTTGTAGTGTTTCCAAATACTCAGATTAACTTAGAGATGAAACCACTTTCTCTATCTAGTTATGCAATGTATGGGCTACCCAACTACGTTCTCGAAAGTAACATGTTTAAGTTAGACGATACTTGTGTATGGTCTATTGTTATAACGATAGTTAATAAAGGCTCTGGCGAAGAATCCATAACCGACGTGTTTGTTAATGGTAAAACCCCCGAAGATGCTAAAGTTATGGCTATTCTAGCTAGAGATAGTGCTGGAAACTCACACGAATTACCAGTTACACTTAAACCCGGAGAAAAGGTAACAATCATTATTATCCTCAATGGAGAAGAATACTCGTGGGGCCAGTTAGTAAAAGTCACATTGATTACTGGAACAGGCTATACGTATACCACTCTCGTAACTCTCAGCTAACGTATTTTCGCATAGCCCCGTATCTTGGTTAACAGTAGCTTACAATACTAGCATTACTAGTTCTAGCTTTTAAATAACGTGTTATTTCCATATTTTCTACAGCCGAAACGGTGTCTTAGATGCCTAGTAGTGATAATCTGGATAAGAGACTACAAGTACTTGGTATTGGGCGTTTCCAGGTAATGGCTCTTCTACAGGCAGCTCGCTACTATTACTTTAACAGGGATTTAAGTAAAGCTAAGAGTTGGGGTCTTAACCGTGCAATATTCTATGCTTGGGCTAAATACTATGGACCGCGTGGGTGGGTTAGGCTTACGAGGTTTGAAGAGGAGTTTCGTAGAAGACTCCTGAGAGGAGAGAAACCAAGCAAGTGTCCAGAAGGCTATGTAGAAGTGCTTGGCGAGTGTGTTAAGCTATCACCGCGTGGTTATTACGAGATTGGTGGTGTTGAGCAAACACCATATGACTATGACCAGCAGGTAATAGCTAAGATCAAGAGAGTAATGGACCCCAATAAAGTATGGGAAACGGCTCTGAAATATATCTCGCAATTTCCCGAATACGTTCTCAAAGATCCCTCAAAATTCTTTAAATATGTATACGAGCCTGTACGCGATACCTTTTTCCAACAACTACTGGAAAAGGGTAGTGTAGAGCCTCCACGAGAAATCCTCGAGAGGCTTAAGTCTCTAGAAGAACTAGTTAAGAAGGTTAGAGAAAAGCAGAAGACAATACTTGATTTTTATCGTAGAAACGGGTTTGGAAAACAAACTAAGAAATAGCGATCCCCCGGAACAGGTGTAGTCGCTAGAATGTGTTTTATAATAATTTGTAGCGGAGGTGCTAGTAGTGGAGCACCTGATCAAGGCTGTCGCGGAAATCATTGCTACTTCACGCTATTGCATAGCATTCACTGGTGCGGGGATATCTGCTGAGAGCGGTATACCTACTTTTCGTGGAAAGAATGGTCTCTGGGAGAAGTATAAGCCCGAGGAACTGGCTACACCAGAAGCTTTCCAGAGAAACCCGGTACGCGTATGGGAGTGGTATCGGTGGAGACTAGGAATAGTACTAAGTGCTAAGCCAAACCCAGCACACTATGCATTAGCAGAGCTCGAGAAAATCGGTATAGTGAAGTGTGTTATAACACAGAATGTTGATGGGTTACACCAACAAGCTGGTTCGAAGTGCGTTATAGAACTACACGGTAATATTAGAAGAGCAAAGTGTATAAACTGCGGCTACCGGGTATGGTGGAGTAAACCACCAGAAAAAATACCCCCCAGATGTCCAAAATGTGGCGGTTTACTAAGACCAGACGTAGTATGGTTTGGAGAACCATTGCCGCGAGAAGAGTGGGAGAAAGCAGTTAGAGAAGCCAGTAGAGCTGATGTTGTGCTCGTCATAGGTACCAGTGGTGTAGTTTATCCAGTAGCACTAATACCCTACATGGTGAAGGAGAAAGGAGGTATAGTAGTAGAGATCAACTTAGACACCACACCAATAACAGAAATAGCGGATTACAGCCTCAGGGGGAGAGCGGGAGAATTGCTACCAAAGATACTAGAGGATATTAAGAGAAGATTTAGTCTCCGAATATAGCTCTCTACACACAATGTATTTAGTCTAGCGATTGAAACAGTGAAATATAGTATACACAAGTACGGCGGTACTTCTCTTTGGTGTAGAACTTGTTAGGAGATCCCATTAATAGGCTATACTTTGCTTCAAAGATATACTTCTCTAGCTATGGTATTGCTTGGTTTGATCTGGAGCTTTTCCTTAAGATACTCAGGCTAATATACGTTAAGAAGTCTTGTAGTGTTAAAGAGCTTGATAATTTGATCAAGGAATCTGGTGCTAAATTCGCTAAAACAGGTAGAGAGGGATACTATTATGCCAAGCTTCTGCGTTATTTAGGCATTGTTTCTGCTAAGAGAGTAAGGGGTATAACGCTAATTACACTCAACTCTCATGGCGCTAGGATACTTTATAGTTTAAGGAATACGGGGTTTGAACCCAGTAGATCTAAGCCATTATTGAGACAACTATTCTCTAATTGGCTACCACTACAAGTTTTTCTATACTATATTCACTTACGTGGTGGTAGAATACGTATAGAGGATATTGTTAGGGATCTTGGCGGGAATCTTATGAAGAAGTGGACCGGGCTAATGTATAGTTTAGGGATTGCTACCGATATTATGAGGAAGCCGGGAGGTGTTTATAAACCATTCAATAAATTTGTAACGAGGAACTTCTTTATAAAACTGAGTGAGGAGCTAGACCTACTAACTACTACTGATAACTTAATAGAACTGAGAGAATTTGGTAAAGCCATTGCAAAGGATTTTACCAAAACTCTCTATACCAGAGGATACGATCTGATCAGAACCATGCCTGGAGAATACACTATATACTCAGCTATAGCTGATTCTCTCCTATACGCTAAAGTAGCATATATTGTATCGCCCTGGATAAACGGTACACTTGTAGAAGTAGTTCATAGAGTGCTCGAGATTAACAGAGGAATAGAAGAACTATACCTTGTTATGCGTAAAACACACGATAATACTGCCTATGCGAGAAAACTACACGAGATCATGGGAGGAGCTCTAAAAATACTGTATTTCAATAGACTGCATGCCAAGATCTCAGCTGATCCGGAGGGATCCGCAGTTATTTCCTCAGCCAACATGACTAAAACGAGCCTAGCAAGTAATTATGAAGTTGGAATATACTATATTAAGACACCCATAGAGTTACAAACCGCTGTAGACGAACTCTTAGCGATCTCGAAGCCCTACCGAGTATTCTAACTCGAAACGCTTTATACCAACAGTAGTTCGAGTGGTTTTAGCTCTCCTTTAACAGGGTCTATTTGTAGTCCGAGCTCTTCTAGCGTTACGACTCCGAGTAGGTAGATGTTTTCTTCGCCGAAAACAGCTATTGTGTGTGTCATCATATTGTTTATCTCTATACCTATGATACCAATATCGCGTTCAACAACACGATTATCAGCTAAGCGAAACCTCCTTTTACCAATTGGTTTTACTCCGAGCTTTTTCAACAAACTACTTGGTAGTACAGTGTATATAGCACCAGTATCAGCTAGTAGTTCTACCTCGACTTTGTTACCCGGGTTTTCAATACTCCAGATCCTTGCTTTAACCCTAACATTGCCCACAGAACAACACCGCAACTAAATGGGGATATTGTCCCATCAGAGTAATATACACTAGGTTCTCTATTAATCCTAGCCAAAAGCCCAAAAGGTCTAGATGCGCGTTACATAAAGAGCTTTGGAGGCGGTTTTATATAGTATCTGTTGAAGAATAATCTTTTATTGCAAGATATGATTGTTGATCATAGTGTTTATCGTGCTCTATCCAGATAAGATTTCATCGTAGTATTTCTCTAATCGAGGCTTCAAGTCCAAATATTCTTTTAGAATCCTAGTTTCAAATTCTACTCTCTTTTCTCTATTCCTATCAATTATGACTACACCATTGGATATGATCTCATAAGCTAGTATTAGTGGTGCTGTCCTGAGATCTACTAGATCGACTCTTATTCCAAGAGAATCCTCGAGTTCTAGAGCTAATTCTACGAATTCTCTCCATCTAAGGGGTTTCTCCGTATAGATAGCTATATCTATATCACTCTTATCCCGGTATCTACCAGTTGCTCGTGAACCGAAAATATATGCAAATAATATATCACTTCTTTTCTCAAGTGCTTCTCTAGCTTTAGCTATGAGGGCTTCTTCGTCTTTTATCTCGGGATCGATGTTCTTGTCTACAGTATACCTATAGATCTTGTTTATAAAACGCTCGAGTTCTTCGATCTCGTTGAGGGCTTCGTAGAGTTTCTCATAATCGATCTCGGCATAGCCATGTACAAGTATATTTCTAAGGCCAATCCATAGCTCGAGTCTCTTAGCCTCGCTATCATCTAGTATTCCACAGTTTCTAAGCATCTTTGCGACATCCCTATATCTCTCGGGTTTACCGAGTCTCATGATCGACGCAAGCCTCATCCCAGTATCAATTATTGCTTCGAGAACAAGGTGTAGGTATCTCTCAATAGCACCCCTCAATACCGGATCATCAACTATATCTTCTGGTTTTCCAATACTAGATCTGAGTTTGTACAAGATCCCTATACAGTTCTTAGCAAAAGCTAGTCTATCTCTAACAATCATGTACAGGCTTCACCATTACTCTTCGATAATAATATACTGCACGGATAACTATTATATTGTACTCTCCAATACTTTGGTATCCCGTAATAGCTGGTGAGGATAGGATATCTGGGGCTTAGCAGTATTAAAACCCTATATATTAGCGTGATCTCTTATATTATTAGCGGTGTTTTATAATGGGACTCGATGTTATCGAGATTGCTAAGGTGCTTATCAGCACACCTAGTTTACCGGGAAGTGAGGGAGATATTGCTGGGGTTATCCGTGATCTATTGGCTGGTATGGGTGTTGACCGGGTTTTTATTGATCGTGTTGGTAACGTAGTAGCTGTTATTCGCGGTAGTAGCGATAAGCCTCCAGTATTATATGCTGGTCACATGGACCACGTTGACCCGGGTCGCCGCGAGGAGTGGATCGTGGATCCCTATGAGGCTCGCATAATAGATGGTAAGCTGTATGGTCGTGGTAGTGTTGATATGAAGGGTTCACTAGCAGCAGCTATAGCTTCTACAACGCATTTCCGCGAGAATGACCTACTTGTTGATTATTACATAGTATTCACAGTACACGAGGAAACCGCCGAGGGTGTTGCACTAAGATACGCGTTAGAGAAAACACTAGGGATTAAGCCAGCTTATGCCGTGATCGGTGAGGCTACTGGTCTCAACCTAGCTATTGGTCAACGTGGTAGAGCCGTACTATATGCTGAGCTATATGGTAGAAGTGCACATGCTAGTATGCCGTGGGAAGGCATTAACCCACTAGTAGCTGCTTCTAAGCTAATCAATTGGATCACCACCGATCTCTCCGAGAAGCTGCCGAGTCACGAGCTCTTGGGTAGAGCTACTATTACGCCAACAGTCATAGAGTGTAGTCCACGAATACAACCACAAATACCCGATTACTGTAGACTAGTAATTGACCGGCGACTAGTAATCAGTGAATCCCGCGAAAAGGCTGTTAGCGAGATAGAGACATGCCTCATAGAACTTAGGAATACGGGGTTGGTAACGGGTTATAGGATAGGAATTGCTGAGGAAGACTTAGTGTGTTGGACTGGCGAGAAACTCCATGCAGTAGAGTACTTCCCTGCGTGGATAATGCGTGACGAGAAACTAGTTAGAACACTACTGAGTAGCTTACGCAGGATCAATCCCAGTGCCCGCGAGTACGTGTGGAGATTTAGTACTGACGGGGTATATACTGCTGGTATACGCGGTATACCAACTATTGGTATTGGTCCCGGCGACGAAAAATTAGCACATAAACCAAATGAATACGTACCAGTAAACGAGCTAGTCAAAACAGTTGACGCATACTATGAGGTGGTTAAAACACTATCGCAACTAGCACATAACCTGAGGAGAACACTCTTATAAAACATGCAGCGAATTAGAACTAGTCAAGATAAATATGAATAGAAAAGTCATTTAAATAACCACAGTGAAGAGAACAAAGGGACCCACAGCTTAGCCAGGACTAAGACATTAGTCTTCTGAGCCAGGGGATCTGGGTTCAAATCCCGGTGAGCCTGCCATGAACAGTTAAGGTAGCTCTACTATGTACTATATTTAGTAGTAAATTCTAGCTTAGGTTTTATGATTAGTTGACAGGATTTTTAATGCGTTTCCTGAGAGTATTTTTTCTTTCTCGTTATTGTTAAGTAATGGTAGATTACGTATTAGTTCTATTTGTTTCTTAGCTGATAATTCCTCTGGTGTTAGCCCTATTATGTGGTCGCTACCAAATACGAGTTTGTCTGCTCCTAGGCTTTTAATGTACTTAGCCAGCATCTGAGGACCTATTTCTTCAGCTATGGTTAGGATACTATATGATGTATCGAGATAGACGTTTGGATGAGAAGCCGCGATATCCATAAATCTCCTGAAACCAAAGAGGCCGCCCATATGTGCGTAGACTATAACTGTGTTTGGCGCTAGCAAGGCGATGAAGTCATAATCCTCTACTTTATTGGGATCGGGTAATTCATGCTCTCCTGGCGGAGGTTTAAAGTATAGTGTCGATAGATCACCTAACATAGCGTGTATCACAACAGGGATTCCGAGTTCCCCGGCAGCCCTTAGAACCTTTATGACGTGAGGATGTCGAATACAGAATCCCTGCATTGATGGGTGAAGCTTCAGGCCTCTAAGCCCTAGATCTCGAACTGCTCTACGAAGCTCTTTAATCGCTACCTCTGCGGGATTAGGGACTACTGAGGTAAATCCTATCAGCCTTTTAGGGTTATAAGACACTACTTTATACACATAATCGTTACTAACCCAAGGAGCTATTGGAAGTAGAACAGCTACTTTAATACCCGCTTCATCTATAAACGAAACTATCTTCTCCGCAGCCTCCTTAGGATGAACTCCCTCTTTAACCCACTTCACGGGTATGTGTAAATGGAAATCAACTACCATCAAAGGACTCCACCAAATATATACTAATGCACAACTCTGAGCCACGGTATACGCTTAAAGTCTTCGTCAAAGGTTAGTATAGTATCTATACCATAGTATTTACAAGTTGATGCTATTAATGCATCATTAGGTAGTAGTCCGTATTCTTCCATTACCTCTACGGCTATCTGTTTTACCTTTTCGTTTATTTCAAGCTCCGAGAAATACTCTCTCAAGAACTGTATCTGAATATTTAACGATTTAAGTACGTTCTTTACAGTTTCCGAGCTATTTTTAAGCTCATAAGCTTTCTTACCAGTAAGTAGCTTAATCAAGATAAATATGACCTCAGAAATAACGACAGTATTAACATAGCCTGTAGCGTCTCCGTAAATAACGGGTTCCAAGAGTTTCTTAGCTAATGAATCGCCTACAAAATACCTAATTATCACATTACTATCAATAAATACCGAACTCATCCTCGACCTCTCTTAGAACTCTCTCCAAAGTTTTCTTGTCAACTTTTATAGAGCCAAACACCTTCTCAGCCAGTTCTGTTCGAAGTATTTTTACAAGTAAAACCTCGCCCTCAGAAACCTCCAGCTTCTCTAAAGGCTTAAGAACCCCATTCTCATACTTTACCCTTATAACCTTAGCCATATAGCTTCACCCAACTATTATATTACGGTTTTTAAAAGATTAAAGCATGTTATAGTAGAATAAACTCCCCACGAAGCAAAGCTCCTTATTGCTTCTCCTAAAGTGTTGCAAGCTTCTCATCGCTTCATGTAGCATCTCGATATGAGTTCCAGTATTTTGAAGTGGAAGTCCTTAGTTCAGATCCCGGCTGGCTTTTCATATACTATTGCTTGATTCCGGAGTTTCTATTACAGTATCTATTGATCAGCCTGTACACAAGAGCTTCTAAGCTGGAGGGCAAATAAGGATCATTCAAATAGCTTTTCAAGTCTCTGCAGCGTTTTTCTATCCAGTTGTGTTCACCCCTCTTATCTGCTTCTGCAAGTTCTATGTTTAGAGCTTCTAAGTGTGCATAGTAGGTGTCGGGGTACACTTCCATGATAGTGTTCCGCGATATCGTATAACCTCTTCTCTTCAGAAAGCATATTTCCGCGGCTTCATGTAGAAGAAGCAATTCATTATACAATATATTGTCCAGCTCTATAACATCATCCTCATAAGTTGGATTTACAAGGTATGTTAGCAACTCTTCAAGGGACACGTTACACAGAATCTCGTATCTCGACAGCAGTCTTAGGACAATGACTAGTCTCGATTCCAGGGCTTTATACTGCTTCGCATTAACAGCCAATATTACTTACCACCGCTGTGGTATTTACGGAATAACCCTTAGCCATGGCACTCGTTTAAAGTCTTCATCAAACGTGAGTATAGTATCTACACCATAGTGTTTAGCCGTTACGGCGATGAGAGCGTCTCCTGGGAAGAGGCTATATTTCTTTATAGTTTCGAGGAGTTCTGTAAGGCTACCCTTATCTTCTAGGACTTGTATCCCAAGCTTATATATGAATTCCTCGACATCGTTAATAGCATCATAAAATTCTCTAAGACCATGTCTCCTTACATAATCTCTTAATTCGTTTAATTGCCTAAACCTGTGTCTTCTCCATGCTTCAAGTCTAATTAGGGTAAATACTACTTCGTCAATTATCTTAAGGGTTACAGCTAAATCTTCTCTTTCCACTATTACCTGCTTTACCTTAGACGCAGATGGTTCAACACGGTGAAGATAATATATGATCGCGTTTGTATCTAGTATTATCACTGTGCTTCAGCCTCAAACATAAACTCGTCAAGCAGCTCCTTGGGCGCAGACCCCCTCTTCCCATAGAGTTCTTCAGCTATCTTTTCTCTTTCTCTAAGTCTTTCAATTCTGATTAAAACCTCTTCACCATCATTTAGTTCAAGTGGTTCCAATGGTTTCAAGACTCCTTTTTCGTACCTTGCACGTACAACTTTAGCCACGCAACTCCACCTAACTGTTATATATGGCTTTAAGAGGTAAAAGCGTGTTGTAGTAGAACAAACTGTCTATCGCAGAGTATCCAATCATTTCATTTCTTCTAAATGCCGCGGATTTAATTGAATAGAATACAACATTTTGATATGAGTAGCGGTCTTCAGAACCGGAGGACCTGGGTTCAAAAATGGAATCCTTAATTGCATTGGTCTACCCAATGGTTACTACTCTGCCAAGAAGTATAAAGCTATAATCAATTTTATGAGAAAACCTCTTATCGCAATAAGGAGTCCTGTTGACGACAATAGAGAGAACTCAGTAGTAAACACACTGTCTTATAGGATCCCATTTTACAGCACTATTTGTTACCTCTACTTATTAATTAAGTGGGCTTGTTAGAGTTGTCGATACGAGCTATGGCAAAATTAAATAGTTGTACAAGAAATTCGCCGCAACCTTTATTTCTTCCAAGACAAACAAAGATATTAAAACCGCGTCTTTAATGAGGAGTTGTTCCTTGGGCGGGATTGTTGTATTAGGCGGATCTGGTGGGTATCACATAGCGTATAAGGTTTCTAAACTCCTAGCAGTAGATCTCGGAGATGTGGAGATTAAGTCCTTTCCCGATGGTGAAACGCATATTAGAATCATTCCTGAAGTAAAGGATAAAACCGTAATATATATCAACTCTTTACAGCCAAGTCCTAACGATAAGATAATAGAAACACTATATACGCTGGATACTCTCAAAGACCTTGGAGCATCTAAAGTAATTGCTGTTATACCATACATGGCTTATGCTAGACAGGATGAGCGATTTAACCCAGGGGAGGCAGTAAGTATCTTCATATTAGCAAAGCTTTTTAGAACCCTAGACCTAGATGCGATATTCACAATTGATATGCACTTACATAGGATAAGTGATCCCACTAAATTATTTGGTGCATCCTTCCACAATCTTACAGCTGTCCGCGAACTAGCTAAATACGTTAAGAGTAACCATAGTGTTGAAAATACTGTGGTCGTTGGCCCCGATGAGGAAGCTGAACAATGGGCAAAGATCATGGCAGAAGAACTAGGAGGTCTAGAGTATACTGTGCTAGAAAAGAAGAGGATTAGCGCCGAAGAAGTCGTAATCGAGGCAAGGGATGTAGATCTCAGGAACAAAAACGTTGTCATAGTAGATGATATTATAAGTACGGGTGGGACAGTGGTTGAAGCAGTTAAGGCAATTAGGAGACTTGGTGCTAGAGAAATAATTGTAACATGTGTTCACCCATTACTAGTAGGTACTGCGTATTATAAGTTATTAAGACTTGGGTTAAAAGATCTCGTGGGAACAGATACAGTACTAAGTCCTATAAGTAGGGTGTCTGTAGCACCTGTGATAGCGGAAGGAGTTAAAAAATATCTATAGTTTTTAGAATGGAACTCCAGCTATTAGGGCGATATTAGAATAGGGTGTGAACTCGCCTGTTCTTACTACAAATCTCGCGTTTTTCACATAATCTCTCTTAAAAACTTCGTGTTCTACAAATACTACGTCTTTATCCGGGTTGAAGCCTTGTGTTTCTCTAAGAACCCGGATTATCTCTCTATATATTTGAGGAGAATGCTCAGTAATTTCACGTGCTAGAACAGCTTTTTCTACAACAACTTCTTTTAGTACTGCCTCTAGTACGTCTAGAAACCGTGGAATCCCGGGTATTAGCGATAAGTCTATCCTAGTGATTTCTTCGGGAATAGGTAGTCCAGCATCAGCTATAACGAATATATCTTTATGACCTAGACTAGCTATCTCGTATAGTAGGAATGGATTTAGAATCCCCGATTTCTTCAGATCTACACACCCGCGCTTTAGCTTTCCCTTGAGAAATATATATGCTAAACATATTAAGAATTATTCTTATCGGGAAACCAGTTAAATACTCGAATTCATAAATTACATAAGAAATAAATAAACTACTATATTATTTAGACATATGATTGGGTGAAGCCGATCTTGAGAGCAACGATTACAGTGATCGGCAGTATACACATTGATTTCTATGTAAGCCTTCCTAAACTACCAGTTCCCGGAGAGACTGTTCTAGGATACGAGTTTGTAATGAAGCCTGGTGGTAAGGGTGCTAATCAAGCTGTAGCAACTGCGCGTTTAGGTGCTTATACTTATATGGTTGGAAGACTCGGTAATGATATTTTTGCCGAGAAATTACTCGATAATTTTAGAAAAAACAATGTTGATACCACATACATAACAATAGATCAGACGACACACACGGGTACTGCATTCATATTACTGGATAAGAAAACCGGAGAAAACATGATCGCTGTGGCGCCAGGCGCTGATTTTAATGTCTCTAAGGAAGATGTGGATAGAGCGATACCTGCAATAAAAAACTCTGACATAGTTCTCTTACAGTTGGAAATACCCCTAGAAACAGTTGTATATGCTATTAAAAAAGCTTCAGAACTCAGTAAGAAAGTGATACTTAATCCTGCTCCAGCAGCTAAACTACCCGAAGAAGTATTCAAATACATATACGTTATAACCCCTAATAGGGTTGAAGCAGAACTCCTCACAGGAGTTAGAGTCGAAACTCTAGAAGAAGCTGTTAAAGCTGGGAAGAAACTAGTCGAGAAAGGAGTACAATATGCTGTTATAACAATGGGGGGAGAGGGAGCAGTTGTTGTTTCTGAGAACTTGATTAAACATGTTCCTGCCTATAAAGTCGAGATCGTGGATACTACTGGTGCTGGAGACGCTTTCAATGGTGCTTTAGCTGTTTTTCTTGCAGAGGGATATGATATCTTAGAGGCATGTAAGAGAGCAAATGCTGCGGCCGCTATTCAGATCACTAGACTAGGTGCTCAGGAAGGATTACCTACGAGAGACGTTCTAGAGGATTTTCTAAGACGTACGGAGATGTAGAGTTATGGATAAACCTAATGGTAAAATAGTTTTAGAAACAAAGGGTATTGTTAAGAGATTTCCTGGTGTAGTTGCTCTTAAAGGAATAGATTTTGACTTATACAGGGGAGAGGTACATGCACTAGTAGGTCAGAACGGTGCTGGTAAATCAACGTTTGTCAAGATACTTAATGGTATACACGTCGCTGATGAAGGAGAGATCTTCATAGATGGCAAAAAAGTAGACATACGTAAACCCATAGATGCTAAGAGACATGGTATAACACTTGTTCACCAAGAAATAACTCTGATTCCCCACTTAAGCGTCGCAGAAAACATCTACTTAGCAAAGATCCCATTCATGAAATCATCACTTGCACGTCTAAATAAGAGGGAAGTTGAAAAATTCTCTAGGGAATACCTCGAGTTATTAGGACTAAATGTTGATCCATGGATTAAGGTAAAAGAATTAAGTGTAGGAGAACAACAATTAGTCCAAATAGCTAGGGCATTAGCTGAAAATGCTGATATAATATGTTTAGATGAACCAACCAGTGCTTTGACGCCTGCTGAGGTAGATAGGTTATTCCGGTTAATAAGGGGACTAAAGCGTTCAGGTAAATCGATAATATTTATCACGCATCACATCGACGAAGTATTTAGAATAGCAGATAGAGTTACAATTTTACGAGATGGAGTAAAAGTAGCTACTCTAGATATTAGCCAAGCTAAGCCTTTAGATGTCGTGAAACTCATGCTTGGACGAGAACCGAGCAGTTTTTATGTATCCAAAAGAAAGAAGTTGGAAGTTAGAGAAACCCCGATACTAATAGTAAAGAATCTTTCAACCGCGTCTGAAAAGATCAGGGGTGTTCGGCTACAGAACATATCATTCGATCTATACAAGGGTGAAATACTCGGTGTTGCCGGATTACTTGGAGCCGGTAAAACTGAGTTGGGTAAAGCACTAATTGGTGTGGAGAAGATCGTTAGTGGAGAGATCTATATTGAAGGTAAGAGAGTGCATATTAGAAGCCCCTCCGATGCATTGAGATATGGCATATACTATCTACCAGAAAATAGGCGTTTAGAAGGACTAGTTCTACCTCTTACAGTTCGTGAAAATATTGTTTTGTCTTCACTAGATAGGGTTTCAAAAGTTCTCATTATCCGTAAAATCAATAGCGAAAAACGAATTGCACTACAGTGGATCAAGAGGTTAAACATCGTAACACCGAGTCCTGAGGTTCGTGTAATGAATCTTAGTGGTGGAAATCAGCAGAAAGTAGTAATTGCTAAAGCTCTTGAGTCTAAACCCAAGATACTTATATTCGACGAGCCAACAATGGGTATCGATATAGGTGCTAAAATTGAGATTAGAAAAATTATCTCTGAATTAGCAGAGCAAGGACTAGCAGTTATACTTATGTCGTCTGATGTTGACGAAATACTTGCGCTATCTGATAGAATACTTGTACTATACAAGGGAAGACAAGTGGCAATACTTCCCAATAGGGATCTCACACGTGACCAGTTAATGGATTTGATAAGTGGTGGAAAACAGTTTTTTGAAAAGCCTCCTCTCCAAAATGCACATCAGGGTGTGTAAAGTGCCGAGCACTAAAGAACCTGGATCTATTACTAAGCTCTGGGAAAAAATAAGTGTCTATGAAGAGTTAAAGCCTCTAATAGCGGTAATAGGCTTATTCGTAGCATCTGCAATATTGTCGCCTCACTTCTTGTCGTCATATAATCAAAGAATATTGTTAATACAAACAGCTCCATTAGCTATGCTGGCACTAGGAGAATCAATGATAATACTAATGGGGAGCATTGACCTATCTCCGGGTTCCGTAATGGCTCTTGCCGGCACAGTTGCGGCTATCACACATATCTACTATAATCAACCATTACCAATAGCTATATTAGCTGGTTTAGCAACTGGCGCGCTCACAGGCTTCATAAACGGACTATTAGTCACCAAAGCGAAGATCCCATCATTTGTAGCTACACTCGCAGCACTAGTAGCTGGGAGAGGAATGGTCTTAATACTCACAGGTGGACAGCCGATAGTCGGGTTAGCAAGCTTTAGAGTATTTACTAACGAAGTCGCCGG
The DNA here is from genome assembly GCA_040514375.1 of Thermoprotei archaeon. Classification (GTDB taxonomy): domain Archaea; phylum Thermoproteota; class Thermoprotei_A; order Sulfolobales; family Desulfurococcaceae; genus QMWW01. The sequence goes on along the minus strand of JBEVCI010000012.1, from coordinate 3,729 downwards.
TTTACCGACAATGGTTTGGATATTCATAGTATTTGCAGCCGTGAATATGTTATTACTAAGGAGAACGACTATAGGTCTTAAAGTCTACGCCATAGGAGGAAACGAGGAGGCAGCAAGATATTCGGGAATTAATGCAGACATGATCAAATTAATGATATTCACATTAGCGGGTTCATATTACGCTATTGCCGGTTTGATGATGAATGCTAGGCTAGAAGTTGCTTATCCATGGACGGGATGGGGATATGAACTCGATGCTATAGCCTCATCCGTTCTAGGAGGAATACAGTTGACAGGCGGTATTGGTTCACCACTCGGTCCGGTACTCGGCGCATACATGTTGACGTTGATAACCAATATACTAGTCCTTATGGGAGTCAACCCCTATGTACAATGGGTCGTTAAGGGGATAGTTCTTGCAGTTGCAGCAACGACTTTGACAAGAGGTCTTAGATACGTTAAGTAGATAAACGATTTTTGAGACTCTTTACAAGCTCCAGAGTTTATATTTTCTAATTTTCTAAACATTATAGCTGTTAAGTACGATTCCTTCGAGAATAAAATTTATATAATTATAATAATTAAAATTATATTAATTAACTAGGCTAAATACTATGGATCACTGGGCGACTAAAATGTCGTACAGATCCTTGTATAGAGCCTTATCTCTAGCATCTGCAATAGTAATAATAGCAATAATCATCATAGCAATTGCAGTCGGAGTATACTTATACATGAGTCAGTCAGCGAAACCTACTAAGATAACCATTGGCTTATTCATAAGCAATTTGGGTAATCCATACTTTGTAGCATTACGTGATGGTGCTCAAGCCGCGGTTAACGAGCTTAAGAATAAGGGCGTCGACATAGAGATGAAAGTATATGATGCTAAGGATGACCCAAGCCTCCAAGTAAGCCAGATCGAGACAGCTATAGGTGAGGGAATAAGTGCTATTGTAGTTAATCCGGTTCACATGGAGGCTATTCAGCCAGCACTACAGAAAGCAAAAGAAGCCGGAATACCCGTTGTCACAACAGATAGAGATGTCGCGGATCCATCGTTGAGAGTCGTATTCATAGGTACTGATAACGTTAAGGGTGCTGAAGAAGCCGCTAAAGCTCTCATAAAAGCATTAGAGGAAAGCGGAAAGCCAACTCCATGGAAAGTAGTCATACTCAACGGTATCCCCGGTACAACTGCTGCTGAGGATCGTAAGAAAGGATTCCACAATATCTTAGACGAATATGTTGCGCAAGGCAAAGTACAGATCGTTGCAGAGGAAGTAGCTAACTTTAGAAGAGACGAAGCGCTTCAGAAAATGGAAGCAATACTTGCTGCTCAGAAAGTAGACGCTGTTATAGCAGCTAATGATGAAATGGCATTGGGTGCTATACAAGCAATAGAGAGTGCTGGTCTGAAACCTGGTCAAGACGTTATTGTTGTTGGTTATGATGCTATACCAGATGCAGTACAAGCAATTAAAGAGGGTAAAATGTACGCTACTATTGCTCAATCACCATTCCTACAGGGTTACTGGGGAGTCTATGCCGCATACTATATCGTAACTCAGGATTGGAAACCACCACAAGACTGGATACCTACACCGGTAGTAGTGGTAACTAAGGAGAACGTAGAAACATTCGAATCACAAGTAAAGACACCACAACCTCTACCCGGAGCACCTACTACATAACGTTTTTTACAACTCTTTTTTCCCGCTTCATCCTACTATATTCTATTCAATCACTACTGCTTCATGTGGTTTGATCAGCAACGCATAGAGCTGAGACTACTATCCCGATAGATCAATGTGTTTCTACAAGAGTAAATGAGAGATGATATTGACAAGAGACGAGCGAGCTTGTTAAAGCTATTAATACGTATTATGAGGAGCGGTGTAGTTAAGATATTATCCTGGTCGATACATACTTGTAGCGAATAGAATACATTAACACGGTTTTAGCAGGGGTTTAGCTAGTAATGGAAATTAGGGCGTGTGACAGCAATTGTACTGGTACTGTAGAGAAGATTATTGAGGAGAGTATGGGTTGGTATCATAGTTACTATGCCTCGTCTTGCCTCGAGTATGGTGTTTGTAGAGCACTTGTAGCTAGAGATAATGGTAGGGATATAGGTATCACGGTATACTATACGGTACCTACACAACCAATCAGGCTAGTTGTGATCTACTATGTAGCGGTAGCTCCAGAGTATAGGGGCCTGGGTATTGGTAAAGCACTAGTACTCTCGGTAGAACATCTAAATAGTGGTAGTGGATTCATAGCTACTACGCAGAGCAATAACACGGTATCGCGTAGGCTTTTCAAAAACTTGGGTTATCAAGAGTATTTCTTTGATGAGCTAGACTGGGATACAGCACTATTTATCGAGAAATTAACGTGTGCTTATGAAGACGATATAGTGTTCTATAAAGACACGGTAAGTCTTGACGAGATAGCCTCGGTAGAATCTAATAGAGAACTAGCCGAGGAATTATGGGATAAGATATGCTATGAGCCATGGCTAAGACTTAGACGCAGAATACTCTAAAGTTCTACCTTCTCTACCGGTTTTATACTTAAGGAGCTTCTCCCACTCAAACCAATCGAGAACCATACTATAGAGACGCGCGAGATCAGGATACGCTGTACTCGGATCACCATATACCAGTACCCCCTCATCTAATATTCTCTTAACTAGATGCGGCGGCGCGTTATCAAGATCAACTATATCGATTAGATCGGCTGGAACTCCCAATTCTCCCTCGATCTCGGAAACGATTCTCCCCAGGTCTAGTGCTGATTTAAAATCGCCCTTAACAGCTATATCGATATCCCTACCACAGCCGTTGCGAGCAATTGACCCGTAGAGGATAATGTATCTGATAAAACCTAGTCTTTTACCAACTCGTTTCAATGCTTTAGCAACGTCTTCATAGCAGGGGTCTTTATCCGAGTACTCTTGTATGGCATTAAGTACTACGGGTATTCTCTCATATATTTCCTTGAACGCCTCATCTTCGAGTTTTCTATTGATTCGCGCATATCCGTGTACAAGAATATTTCTAAAACCTGCTAGTTTCTCGAGGAAGACGATGTATTCTTTACCTAAGCTCAAATGCTCTCCCAGATATCTGGCTAATCCTTTATATGTGGGAGGTTTTACACCTTTTTCGCTAGAAGCTAGTAATGCTGCATAATCTAAAATGGACTGAATTAACAGCTGAGCCAGCCTTTCAATAGCATATATTGTTTCTCGTCCCTCTATATACTTTTTATAGTACTTTACGTATTCTTCATAGTATTCCGTGATTATTTCAGCTTGTTTCTTAAGTATCATTATCTATAGACACCGTGGTCCTAGAGCTCGAATTCCTGTACGCTCTTTTCGCGGTAGAGTGACCATAGTGCTCGTGTAAGATCGTTTAGTTTATCAGAAGCTATTGCTCGCCGCAGATCCTCTAGTTCCTCCGGAGATACGATTATAAGTCCGCGGAAAGCATCCTCACGCCTAATGAGTAGTGCTAAGTGTTCTGGACGCGTACCAGTCCTACTCCTTCTCTCCGGTAGCTTAACTAGCTCAATAACTATCCTACCAGATTTCAGAACTGGTTTTCTCTCCCAATCCTTCATACTATTAAGCATTTCGCGGAGCTTATTCAGGAGCTCATCGCTACTCATGCTGAGTCACCCACGCTATCCAAGAGATATACATAATATAATATTATA
>JBEVCI010000011.1:0-14484 GCA_040514375.1 Thermoprotei archaeon | reverse complement strand
ACCCATAACACTATATCTGAGAAAATGGTGATAGAAAATGCCAGCTACATGTAAGGATGCTGTTAGGGTAAAAACACCAGCTGGCAAAGAAGTAGAGCTTGTTCCAAAGAAAGTATGGAGATTAAGCCCTGGTGGTAGAAAAGGCGTAAAGATAGGATTATTCCAAGATCCAGAAACTGGTAAATATTTCAGATACAAAGTACCAGATGATTATCCAGAATGCGGATAAATACGTTCAAAATTTCTTTAAACTATATCTAAATTCTTTTTTACCCCCTCCATATTAGTCCTAAAATAACAAATACTTCCTAAGCATCCTGTCTACTGTTATCCTATGGTGGAGTGTATTGGTTGATCTATCAGTGGAGATCGCGGGTTTAAAGTTCAAGAATCCTGTTATGAATGCTGCTTGTCCCATCTCGCGTGATGCAGAAACTATGAAGGTCTTGATCGATAATGGTGTTGGAGGCGTTGTTGCTAAAACTATTAGTGTTAAACCAGCAATAGTACCGAGACCGAGTATGGCCGTGGTTGATCGTGGCGTTGCACGTGTACAAGTACTCAAAACTATCAAGCCCGGACATATTACAATAGAGAATACATATAGTGGCAACTACAGGTTCATCTATGGATTTCTAAATGCTGAGCTATGGAGTGATATACCAGCAGAACACTATTTTGAACGAGAATATCCTGTTGTCAAAGAATATGCTACTAAACATAACGTAGTATTTATTGCGAGTATTGGCTATACACCCAATGAACTTAGACTGCTTGGTCCAAAATGCGTTAAAGCGGGTGTCGATGCTATAGAATTCTCCACTCACTATATTGGTAAGGATTATAAACCAGTAGTTGAGGCAGCTAAAGCATTACGTGAAGTAGTCGATGTACCAATATTTGCGAAATTGAGTCCATTCACACCCGAAATACCAACCCTCGTTAAAGAATTAGAAAAAGTCGGTGTTGACGGAATAGTTGCTACTAATACTATAGGACCAGCCCTACATATTGACATAGAAACCGGGAAGCCGATAGTTGGTGGACCATATGGTTTTGGATGGCTTAGTGGGCCAGCACTAAAACCACTAGCGTTAGCTGTTGTAGCGCAAGTAGCTATGAACACGAAGCTGCCCGTAATAGGTGTTGGCGGGATAACGAGAGGTGTCGATGTGATCGAGTACATAATGGCTGGCGCATCAGCAGTCCAGATCTGCACAGCCGCGCTAATAGAGGGGCCCGGGGTATTCAAGAGGATTTTGAAAGAAGTAGAGGATTGGCTTAAGAGCCGGGGATATGAAAGTATAGAGGATATACGCGGCGTTGCCCTAAAGTATCTAAAACCCGAACCTCTAAGAACATATGCAAAGCCGCCAGTTGTAGACGAAACTAAGTGCATCGGCTGCGGGTTCTGCGAACAAGTATGTAATTATGACGCAGTACACGTTATCGAGACCGAGAAGGGGCGTAAAGCTGTAGTTGATATTGACAAATGCTATGGATGCGGACTCTGTACTAGCGTTTGTCCTACTAGGGCTATCCATTTTGAAGACTAATGTCTTTTTTGACTTAGTTTCGCTCATCTCTTCTTTAAATCCTCTTCAACCAACTAAGGGAAGCATTTGCTTAAAATAGGAATATCGAGAATAGATAAAATTATACGCGGATGCAATAGCGTAGAACTAGAAGGAAACTGGCTTAACAATATACAGCTACTGGCTAGGATAATCAACTATACTTCTAGGCGTGGAATAGTACATATAACAATACATAATAGCGGTAAGTACATTGATATATACGAGTTATATTCGGAACTCGAACCTCTTCTTAGAGAATCCGTAAATACTACTATTCTATGGGAAAACAGTGTTGAAGCGATATCTTATCAACCTCTACTACTAGATCGTGTTGAGAGGGGTTATTTCTATATAATACTACCCTATGATAGAACTCTGTTATTACAGCCCGAGACAACGTACTTATACTTATTAGCCAAACACTTAAAGATAGCACATAAGAAGGGTTGGTATGTTATTATGATAAATCCGTATGTTAGTAAAAGTAGACGAGGATTATTTATAGCAGATGCTACACTTAGATTATGGTTTGGCGGTGATGAAGTGCTTGTAGAAGTATTGAATATTAAGAAGTCAGAGCTTTTACCTGTTTTAATCAAGTGATTAAATTTGTAGCCAGGGGGCCCTGCAGCCTGATCTCCAATATTATGTAGAGCGATACTACATACCAATAAATACCTCATGCTATATAGACTAGTATGTGATTTTGATAAACAATGCTTACATAAGTACTGATGAGGTAAGTTGATATGTCATCAGTTATTAAGATACCCAAAGTTCCAACTCTTCGTGATATCGATATATCCGGTAAAAAAGTATTCATGAGAATAGATATCAATGTCCCTATAGATCCGGAGACTAAGGAAATACTGGATGATAGGAGAATAAGAGCCCACGCTAAATCCATTAAAGAAGTTATGGAAAAATATAATCCAGCACTCGTTATAGGATCCCACCAGGGTAGACCCGGCGAACCAGATTTTACAACACTAGAAAAACATCTTGATCTTCTCCGGAAGTACACCGGATTAGATATAAAATTTGTAGATGATGTTATAGGACCTAAGGCAAGAGAGGAGATTAAAGCTCTTAAACCGGGCGAGATACTACTGCTTGATAACTTAAGATTAGTATCAGAAGAAGTTATTGAAGCCACACCAGAGAAGCAAAGCTATACTATATTTATTAGAAGATTAGCATCACTATTTGATAACTATGTAAATGACGCATTCGCTACAGCTCATCGTAGCCAACCTAGTATCGTAGGGTTCCCACTAGTACTCCCAAGTGCTGTCGGACCACTCTTTGAAAAAGAAATCAATGCATTAAAACGCGTATTTGAAGAATACGAATCACCAAGGATTTTCGTATTAGGAGGTGTTAAAGTAAGAGATATGCTAAGAGTTATAGAGAATCTCGTTAAGAATAAACTCGCTGATAGGATATTAACGACAGGATTACTGGCACAGGTTTTCATGGTCGCCAAAGGTATTAATATAGGTAGAGAAAATCTAGCATATCTCGAGGAGAAGGGTGTTCTCCAATTAATACCTCGCGCGAGATACATACTTCTTAGAGGAGCACCAGTAGAAACACCTATCGACTTTAAAACGCAAGTAAATGGTGATATCATCAACTGCGGTATTGGAGAGATAAGGGGTGTTATAAAAGATATCGGTGAAAATACTATCAATATGTATAGTAGCTTAATTAAAGAAGCGAAAATCGTAGTTATGCGAGGACCCGCTGGTGTTATAGAAGATGAGAGATTTAGAATAGGTACTCTGAAGCTACTCGAATCAGCACTCAATAGTAATGCATTCGTACTAATAGCTGGTGGACACCTAGGATCTATGGTTGACGAATCAAGAGTTAATGATAGGGTACATGTATCAACAGGTGGTAATGCGCTCTTATTATTCCTATCTGGAGAAACATTACCAGCACTTAAAGCGCTTGAACTCTCAGCTAAAATGTTTCTTGGTAAATAAAAATACTATACAGCGAGGTATTAATTCTATGCCTATGCGTATCGGAATAGTAGGATATGGTACTATCGGCAAAAGAGTAGCTGATGCCCTTAAAAAGCTCGAGAGCGTCAAAGTAGTTGGTGTAGTTAAAACTAAGCCCGATTATAGTGCTGAATTAGTGCTTAGAAAGGGATTTAAATTATATACTATTCACGAATCACTCGACGAGTTTAGGAAAAAGGGTTTAGAGGTTAGTGGTACTGTAGAGGATTTGCTTAACGAAGTCGATCTAGTTATAGACGCTACACCAGGTGGTATGGGTAGAAAGTATAAGGAGCTATACGTGAAGTATGGTGTGCCAGCTATTTTCCAGGGTGGTGAAGATAGTAGTGTTGCTGAGATAAGTTTTAGTAGTATCTGTAACTACGAAGAAGCTATTGATAAGAAATACGTTAGAGTAGTAAGCTGTAATACTACCGGTTTACTCCGTATAGTATGTCTTCTAAACCAAGAATTCGGTGTTGAAAAAGTTAGAGGAGTTATTATTAGAAGAGGGGCTGATCCTAAGGAGGATAAGAGAGGGCCTATAAATGCTATTAAACTAGATCCCCCTGGAATACCTAGTCATCATGCACTTGACGCTAAAACCGTTGTACCGGATCTTGATATAGAAACTATAGCTGTAGCCGTACCTACTACTCTCATGCATGTACATATATTGAGGGTGATCTTACATAAAGAAGCTTCACGCGACGAGGTGATAAATGCTTTAGCGAAGAGTAAGAGAATAATCTTGATCAGCGCCGAAAAAACTGGAATAGATTCAACCTCCAAAGTAATAGAGTGGGCACGAGATATTGGAAGATATAGGTATGATATTCCAGAAAACGTTATATGGCTCGATACGCTCAAAGTTGCCGGGAAGGAAGTAACTATTGTTCAAGCCATTCATCAAGAATCTATAGTTATACCAGAGAATATAGACGCTGTTAAAGCTGTATTAGGATTGGAGAAGGACAAGTGGAAAGCTATTTATGAGACGGATAAGCTACTAGGATTAGGAAAAACTTTTTAGTTAACCAAGCTTGTCGATATATCTTTAGCTACGATCTTTAAATTATGAGAAGGTTTAGTAGTTTGTAGATATGATGTTAAATATTATGGTGTATACATGGTAGCTCCTAGGAAAATAGTACGTGCTGTTGTGGAATCAGTATATCTTGGTGAAAAAGTTAAGCCTGTACAAGAAGCTGTACGTAGAGTATTTTATAAGTATGGTATAGAGGACGAGAGGCTCTACAATAGGTTAGCGGGGATAGTATATAATATTTTCAGGAACTATGGATTGATAGATTACGTTGTTGGAAAAATCATCGGCATAAATCCGCAGAAACTAGACCCTATAACACGTAGTATATTAAGAGTGGCGGGATATGTTTTTCAATTAGACCCTATAGCTGATAACAGATCCCAACACAAATTTTACAAGTACTTAACGCTATATACCTCCGAGAAATTGGGACCACATTCACACAGGATCTTGGAATACATAAATAAATTATTAGTGAGTAAGTGGAGCCCTACTACTAAAGAAGAAGAATTTATGGTTAAATACAGGATACATCCCGGACTTTATAAGATGTTGGAAAATGCGATGAAAAGGCTTGGCGAAGATGTAAATGCATTACTAGAAGCCATATCAAAACCACCACCACACACTTTTCGTGTAAATTCCCTCAAAGCGTCACCTATAGCTATTCTAAACTACCTTAACAGGATGGGCTATAGAGTGGAAAAAGGGGTTTATAGCAGAAACGCGATCAGGCTTTATGGTAGTTTGGGCAGAGAAGTTTTAAAGCTAGTTGAAACAGGAGTTTTAATCCCCCAAGATGAAGCAAGTATAGTGGCTGTAGAGTTAATGCCCCTAAGAGAGGGCATCGTGATAGCTGATCTATGCGCAGCACCCGGTAATAAAACTAGTTATATAGCTGAACTAACTCAGCTAAAATCCGAGATCCACGCGTTTGACGTCAATAAGGATAGAATTAAAAGGATGAGAAAATTACTTGAAAGAACCGGTACGGCAAAACCCGTGAGAATGTACCATATGGATGCAAGAAAAGCCGTAGAAGTTCTCGGCAAAAACAGTGTTGACGTAGTACTCGTAGATCCACCGTGTAGCTCTACCGGAGCTATAGCTCGTAATCCCGAAGTGAGGTGGAGATACCAGCCCAAGACACTAGCCAGAATTAATGAATTACAAAGAGAGCTCTTATTGACAGCTGTTGAAATAGTCCGTACTGGAGGCTATATAATGTATACTACATGTAGCTTACTACCTAGCGAGGGGGAAGAAGTCGTAAAATATGTTTTAGAAAAAAGCGGTGAATTAGAGATTGTAAAATTAGAGAAACCGTTTAAATCCTCACCCATACTACTGGGTACTATGAGGTCTTATCCACATATTCACGGTGTAACTGGTTTTTACTACGCTCTTCTACGGAAGAAATAAGATTTTACATTTTACGCATATTAGTTAATAAATATCGAGACAACATATAATGTTTATTGGGTGTAGTGCATGAGTTATCGTGAAGCACCTACTTACGAGATAAGCTTTATGTTTAGAAGAATATTAGTACCTATAGATGGTAGTGAAAATAGCCTAAAAGCCTTAGATCTAGCGATCGACCTAGCTAAACACTATGGATCAACCGTAACAGCTGTCCACATAAAACCTAAGGGAGTAGAGTATAAAGCTAATCCTTTAGATAAGGCTAAGAAGAGAGTTGAGAAAAGCGGTGTTACTATAGAGTTTAAGGAATTAGAATACGATCCTGAGTCTAGTAGTATTGCTAGTGCTATATTAGCTGAAATAATAGATGGTAACTACGATTTAGTTATTATAGGTGCACGTGGACTTACTCTCTCTAGCGAACTGAATATAGGTAGTGTAGCATTAGCTATTGCTAGCTCTTCGCCTGTAACAGTAATTATCGTTAGATAAGCTCTTCGTAGTATTCCCTTAATACGTTCCTAATATCGACTTTTTCTGGTGTTTTAACATATGCTTTAAACGCTATATTCCAGTATTTCTCGGGATCTCTACTGTATAGCTCAATAGCTTGCAGTAGCAACTTTGAAAATAATGTATAGTCCCTCTCGTCAATGTCTCTGGCTCTAGGATCGTTATATATATCTATGAATTCCCTTAGATCATCTCCAAAAAGCCAGCCATTAACACCGTTTTCTACGATCTCTATAGCGCCTCCATCTCTACTAGATATTACCGGAACACCATTAACTAATGCTTTCATATAACTGGTTCCACAAGCTTCCCAACCACTAAAGGGCGTGAATACAAATATATCGGTAGCTTGCAGGAGTTTTTGTGCTATTTCTACGCTATAATCATGTATAAACACTACATTACTATACTTGATATGTAATTTCCTAAACCACTTAGCATAATTAAGCCCATCACAATCTTTGGGATGAGGCTTACCACCAATTATAAAGAGCCCATTTGTTTTACTGCCATGTTCTTCTATAAATCTAGCGATAAAATAGGGACGTTTATACCTCGCAAGTCTTCTAACCCATGTTACTACTACTTTATCACTTAATTCAATACCATCCTTGTAGGCTTGTAACAATTTCTCAAGCTCTTTCTTCGATTCCTCCCGAGCTTTAACCACAATATCAAGTGAAATATCTCCTTTGCCAAGGCTCTTGTATAAGGTCTTGTGCATCCATCTTCTAAGATAAATCCCGTTAGTAATAGGCTTAAACTTATTGCTATGCTCTGGAAATATGCGTGATAATATATCTCGTTGTTTCATGGACACCACGATCGCGCTCCCCAGAAGATCTAATGCATACTTAGTTAAGTGGATATCCCCTCCGACATTAACACCGAATACTTTGTTAATATAGCTAGCAGGATATACTGGGTGGCCCCAAGGACCTGGAGTATGTATTATTAGCCTAAATTTGTCAATAGCGTTCTTTAAGGCAAAGAGTATTAGAGAAGCGTGTGCTTCCTGTAGATCTATTATTTTAATGCTTTCTAAACCTATTCTCTCTATAATGTATCTTGCCGAAGCCTTAGCTAGTAGCGCATATTTTAGGAACTGTTCTTCGCTCGAGGACTCTATATATACCTGATCTGATAGTTTTCGCGCCCACATCGGGCACTCTGCTTCAAATAATACGGCTCTACTAGAGCCTTTCTCATAAAGCCACGGTTGAATAATAACCTTTTCACCCTTAAGATCAACCGTAAAGGGTTCATCCGGTTTTAACAATCTATATGCATGGGCTTCCTGCCTCTGAGGCATAGGAGTAACTTCTTCCCCTTTGAAATCTAGATCAACATAACCTCTTCTATAGAATAGCGTTAACACAATGTAATTTAGTCCGAGTTCGCTAGCAGCACTAAACTTATCTCCTTCTAGAACACCTAATCCACCAGCATATGTTTTAAGCCCTTCTAGATATATCTCCGGAGTAATAGTGACTATTACCAATGTGTTAACCCGCTCTAGTTGGTATATTAAATTCCAATTACTCGTCTCATATTTTTAATTAGCGGATATAACCACCAAATCTTGTTCTCTTTTATGAATTTAAGCGGCTGTTGAAAACCAAGCACATAAATAAAGCTAATATAGCATCTATTTGATAATATACTAGCCGATTCTACTATAAAACACGGGGTGTAAGATAATGTTTATACGAATATTTGATGAATACAGAAAACATGTTTCAACCATAATAGCATCAGATCTTCTTAAGACTATTACCAGATACTCGAGAATACAGGGTAGTAGAGAACTATGGAAAGTTGTTAACGAGTTAAAAACATTTGCTGAAGAAAGAGGATTTGAAACAAGAATTCTAAAAATAGAATCCGGTAGTAGTTCGGGTTTCTTAGATGTACCGGTTTCATGGGATTTAAAAGAAGCATTTCTAGAGATACAACGTGGTAATAGTTTAATAGCTAGATACTCAAGCTACGAGCATTCAACATTAGTTGCTGCACATTCTCCCGGCGGTGAGGGTTGTGGATACATAACAATATGTAGGGATATTAAAAGTTGTAGCGGAGACGTTGTCTTAGCAACTGGTTATACCTACGAACTTTATAAGAATATAGATGCTAGCCTAATACTATACTATAGCGAGAATCACTACTGGGATGCATTCCCATATACCGGTTTATTTATAAAACCTGGCGAGGAAAAACCTGGAAAAACTGTTATGACGCTTCCGTATCGTGTTGCATCAAGGCTTATATCAAGGATTAGAAAAGGCGATAAAATAAGAGTTTGCTGGAAAGCAGACACAGAATATCATAGCGAAGGGCTGCCAGTACTGATTGCATGCAAAGGAGAAGATCCCGGCATAGTATATATAAGCCATATTTGTCATCCGAAGCCTGGCGCACATGATAATGCCAGCGGATCCGCAGCAAACGCTATAGCTCTCGATATATTAAGTAAAACAAGCAAGGAATACACATTTAGTTCTTGTCATATATGGGTACCGGAATATACGGGCACCGTATTTGTATACGACGAAATGCCCTGGAACCCAATTGGTATTATAAACTTTGATATGGTTGGTTCTAAGCAACAGATAACGGGATCTACGCTTGTAATTGTAAATCCTCCTAGATTTATAAACTATAAGTTAACGCCTGTACTTTGGATCGCTTTACAAAAAACTATGGATCGCAGTAGAAGTTTTAGTGGAGTTTTAGAGCCTCTTGTCAAATACAGCGTAACACCTTATACCATTGGTAGTGATCACGACGTGTTCACGATATGGGGGTACGAATCGCCTATGGTTAATGAATGGCCAAGCAAGTACTATCACACAGATATGGATGAAGTTGATAGCATAGACCCGACAAATACTGCTTATATAGGATTAGCGGGAGTAATAACTGGTTACATGATATCCCATGCGAGGAGAAATAAATTAGAGTTATACAGTAAAATATACCGCGATTACATAAAGTCATGGTATTACTCACAAGCAATTAAAACAGGGTTTAGCATAAACTACCTGACCAGATACTTGATTAAGAAACCCCTTATAGAAGAACCTTTCGAAAAACCTCCTATACAGTCACCCATATATTCGAGAAAAATCTATAGAATACTAGGAAGCGAGAAATATAATGAAATAAGAAAAATAAATAATGCTTTAACATATCTGGAAGTATATGCACCCCTAGCTGAAATACTCGATATAAAGGATCACGTAAAGAGGTTCAAAGCTGAATCATTAGTTAAATGGAGAAGAAGAGAAGAGAAAATTGTAGTAGATGCTTGGGAGAGGATAAAGAATGAGCTCAAGATATAATCTTGATTTCCAAAGGCCTTCTGCTTTTGGAATAAGGTTTAGTAAAATTCAAGTACAAGAAGCCATTGTTTTATTAATTAAAAAGCTGGTGATCATGCCCGAATTTAAGGTGGCCGGGTGTAGTAATAAGTAATACCTAGGTGATATAGTGCCCGTTATCAGAATAATGAAATGGGATTTAGAGCGCTTAGTAGGCCGTAAATTTAGTACCGAGGAGATCCTAGATCTTCTTCCACGAGTTAAATGCGAGATCGAACTTATAGAGAAAGATATTATAGAGTATGAAGCTACACACGATCGTCCAGACTTATATAGTGTTGAGGGATTAGCACGTAGTATTAGATACTTACTTAGACTCCCTGTTCAACCTATAGAGTTTATAGATGAGGGCTACAAGGCCTATAGTGAGGAAATACCACAAAGACCATATGCGGCATTTGGTATTGTACGTGACTTGGATCTCGACGATGAAGCTGTAAAACAAATAATGCAGCTCCAGGAAAAACTAGCAACAACTTATGGTAGAAGAAGGAGAAAAGCTAGTATAGGCGTATATGATCTAGACAAGATAAAGCTCCCGGTATACTACGAGCTACGCGATCCCGATAATACTAGGTTTGTACCTCTTGACGAGACACGTGAAATGAGTCTTAGAGAAATACTCGAAAAAACTGAGAAAGGTAGAGAGTATGGATGGATTATACGTGAATGGCCAAAATACCCTGTATTAAGGGATTCAGAGAACAGGATCTTGTCATTAGTTCCAATAATCAATAGCGAAGAAACGCGTGTAACCGAGGAAACAACTAGCGTGTTAATCGATTCTACCGGAACAGATGCCTCTACTGTTATAGATATGGTTACTATAATGGCTACTAGTATTGCAGAGAGAAGTAAGAGTAGACGGGTATACATAGTAGAAACAATTATACCTAATGGAACCTCTATAAGAGCGCCCCGTGAAAAGGGACCAGTAATAAAAGCTCTGCTAAACAATATAAATAAGCTACTCGGACTAAACCTATCTATGGAAACTGCAATTGAACTTCTACACAGAATGGGGTTCGAAAAAATAAGTACTAAAGGAGACGAGCTAATAGTTGAAATACCTCCATATAGAATTGATGTAAAGAACTGGGTTGATCTCGCGGAAGATATTGCTATGGCTTATGGATACGATAGATTAGGTGTTGAAGCAATCGAGCTGCCTCCAGCAACACATCCGGGTAGAATACATCCTCTTGAATACTTATCTAGAGTATTTAGAAAAATACTCGTTGAGTACGGTTTTATAGAAGTAGCTAATTATATGATGAGTAATCCATTCATTCAAGCAGAGTTATTTGGATCTAGTAGTGAGATCGTAACAGTACAAAATCCTAAAATGGAGAAATACACCGGATTGCGAATATGGCTTACACCAGGACTACTAGAAGTTATCGCTAGGAATCAAGAAAGGGAGAGAGAGATTAGGATTTTTGAAATAGGAGATGTCGTTATACCAGATAAGGAGTACGAAACAGGGGCTAGAAGTGAACGCAGAGTAGGAATAGCTATATCACACGATAAAGCCACTTTAACGGATGGATTAGCTATTACTAGTGTTATAATCGAGGCCATTGGTAAAAAACCCGTTTATGAAAAAACCGAGATACCCGGATTACTCAAAGAGAGAACCGCTGAAATCATAGTTGATAATGAGAAAATAGGTTTCGTAGGTGAAATACACCCACGTATACTAAAGAGGCTAGGAATAGAAAAACCCGTAGTAGTTAGTGAAATTACACTTAACAAGTTATTAGATGTTGTGTAATAATACTAGTATTGAGAGGATGAGGCTTGGAAGGGACTACCCACGCCCGCTCTAGGGCGTGGGGATGAGTAGACGGGCCTAGCTGATCATATCTTGTAAGCTTTTGCATATATAATTGGAACTA
This sequence comes from Thermoprotei archaeon, assembly GCA_040514375.1. Classification (GTDB taxonomy): domain Archaea; phylum Thermoproteota; class Thermoprotei_A; order Sulfolobales; family Desulfurococcaceae; genus QMWW01. The sequence goes on along the minus strand of JBEVCI010000011.1, from coordinate 2,628 downwards.
GTATAGCGGTAGTTAATGCTACCGAGAGCACAGTACTGTATAAGGCGGTATCTATTACTCCTGTATCAAGCCCTATCCGAATCAATGCTATATCAAGAGAACCTCTAGCACCCATTATAAGGCCTGCACGAATAGCCTTAGTCTTATCACCAAATACTTTGATTGCATAGGGATAAACACCTATGAACTTACCAAGTAGTGCTAGCAATAGAAGAATAGCGTACAGCGTAATATCAATAGTCACTATAGTATATGAGAGGCCAACATATACAAAGAATAGAGGAAGAAATATAACGTCTAGGAAGACTATAAATGCCGAGGTAAAGTTTGTTAATACAACTCTCGTCCTAAGCATTGGGTCATGATACTCCCTACCTCTAGATATGAGAATTCCAGCCAGATAAGCACCCAAGAGCTCGCTTAACCCGACAATTCTAGCTACAAATGCCAGTGCAAAAGCAATCACTATCGTTAGTGAAGAAAACCAAAAGTAATCGCGAGAAACGTATTCATAAAAGCGTGTATATTTTCTCGCTAATAGGTTACTGATATAGAATACTACTACGATGAATGCCAAAGCTTTTAGTGTAAAAACAACGATACCAGTTAATGAGTACTCACCAATACTTAGAGATGTTAAGAGGGTTATCAAATAAACAGCCAATATATCGTCAAAGAAGCTTGCACCAATAATAATCGATTTAAATCTGGAGTCTCTAGTACGTGCTAGAACACCTGCAACAGCTTCAGTAGCAGTATTAGATAACGCTGTCGCTACGAATATAGATATTAACAGTGAGAAACCAAGCAATCGTAGAGCAACATATACTATTACAAATGTCGCGAATACTCCCATAAAACCTATGAGAACCACTTCTTTAAAGAAATCCATGACGTCCCTAAACTCTGTTGTCAAACCGGTGTACAGCATTAATAACACTAAGCTTAGGTACGCTATGCTTGATAGGTATTCAGGGTATTTGATAATACCTAATAAGCTAGAACCGAGAATTAAACCGACTATAACATATCCAGGTATCGGCGATAGGCCAACTTTCCTAAAAGGTACTTCAACGAGTTTTGCAGCAATAAGTGCTAATACTATATAAAGTGATATATGTTCATGTATCATTATGTCTTCACTCGATTGAATACGATGATACCATCTTAATATCCGTTAAGATTACAGTATTTTCTTTAACAATCAGGGGAAAAACATTTGGTGCGAAGGAATCAATATATAACGGCATACCATTATCATCCAGGGCATAGATCCTTGTTTCATTAAGAGGGGAGCGCGAGTATATAGCAATTAATCTTTGTGATGCAAGAGCGTATGAGAAACTATTAGTTGCATGTATAAACCACTTAATATCACCTGTAACTAAGTATTGGGTTAGCAGTGGTAAACCAGAAATCTTTGAAAAACCTGTTATTACATAGCTCCTACTATCTACATCGACAACACCCCTCATTAATGGCGGTTTTGGCAGGATATTCTCTAACGTAAAGTCACGCGAATTAACTACTCTAATATCGTTCTTAGTAATAAATACAATTTTATGTGGTTCACATAAATACTGGTTAGTATGTCTAGGAAACGGGGTATATGGGGGAAGCGTGGGTAATCCGTCGATTTCGAATAATTCCTCACCGTTCTCCGTGTATATCTTGGAAAAAGGCTTGTTCTCTATATAGCTATACACAATTATGAAGTCCAGAGACGGTAGTAAGAATCCGCCAAAACCCGTCAAGCGTTCTATAACGGACTTAGTACTAGGATCTACTAGTAATAGTAAAGTAGTTTCTTCGTTAACCCCGATCGTTGAGAGAGCTAGAACCGATGCTGTGGAAGCAATATCGAATTCATATACTTTACCAATTTTTAATTCATCGATTATGCTACCATCTCTGCTAATTAATGTAATAGTTAAAACGCGCTCACGATTAATATGCGCTATTATACAAAGGTCTTGTTTACACATTAACTTTACATTTAGACCCCGTATAACTTTACTCAATAGCTTATTATTACAACCCTTCATAATCGAGATTATGTATTCATTAGCCTTTTTCTCAACAAATCCCTTTAAACCAGGCTCTCTCACCTCTCTTTTCTGTATCTTACCATTAATGGTATTAAGAGCTATTTTAGCCTCATTACCCTTACCATAAAGATCTAGTATTATCCACTCAGATTCGAATCTGATTGATTCAATACCACAGTACTCAGGAAGAGTTGTTGTCCAATTGCGTACAATGTTCAATTAGTAGGCATACCCCCAGTCATATACGTAACTAACACTAGACCTATATAAGTGTAATAGGAGTTAATATATTAGGATAAACGGGTTCAAAAACATGTTTTTCCTTAGAGTATTTAAGTAGATGTATTAGGTGCTTGTATTGAATAAAAAAATATTAATCCCAGTAATACTTGCGTCGAGAGAACTAGGTGAATTAAAGGACTTAACAGGTAATCCAGTATATCATATAGACTTGGAGACAAATAGCAGGTATGTGGGATTAAATTTTGGGCGATACCACGTTATTAATGATGAAGCAGGTTTAACAGCTTTATATACACGCACAGTCTCTGGTATTAAAGAATTATATCTGAATGATGAA
>JBEVCI010000010.1:0-105997 GCA_040514375.1 Thermoprotei archaeon | reverse complement strand
TTTATATCTGAGTACACTGTTTATATTTATAATGTTACAGAAACCCGTTTGTATGTGATAATATGAGTTCCTCAAAGAGCGCTGAAGAGAGTATATCTACTCTCAAAGCTCTCCTATATGGTTATGGTAACTTAATGGGTGTCGGTTCAGCACTGATCGTACAGTGGTTGTTATACTATTATTGTCCTCCACCAAATAGTGGCATGACACCCTATGCGCCAATTATTGCTATGGGCGCTGTTATTCTCTTTGGCCGAATAGTTGACGCTGTATCGGATCCGTTGATCGGTTATTGGAGCGATAAGACTATTACTCGTTGGGGTAGACGTAAACCATTCATTGTTATGGGATTCATACTCCTTGCTCTCAGCCTTATACTAGTATGGATCCCGCTAGTACCTTACGAGTCTATGATTAACGCGATATATGCTGCTGTACTACTGGGTGTGTTCTGGTTTGGTTTCACAGCTGCAATAGCACCATACCTGGCATTGTTACCAGAGATAGCTACTACTAGAGAGGACAGAGTAAAGCTTTCAACGTTTCAAGCACTGTTCAGCCAAGTATCGCTTATAATTAGTGGTGTTGCTGTCCCAGTACTTCTCGGAATATTAGGATTTCTGAATACTGCTGCTGTACTTGCATTAATAGGTTTTACTGCTATGTTAGCAGTAGTGCTCGGTATTAAGGAGAAACATGTAGCAGAGGAGAAGATCGCTAAGAAAATGAGTTTATGGGAAGCTGTGAAAGTTACTGCTACTAACAAGGTGTTCCTACTATATCTTATCCCGACAGCCATACTCGTACTCTCAACAACAATGTTACAAACAGCATTATCATATGCTGTTACGGTTTCTGGTGGTTTAACAAAACAAGATGTATCATTATTCTATCTGCCACTGATAATTCTATCTATCATTACTCTACCACTGTATAAAAAGCTCGCTACAACATATGGCAAAAAGAAAATTTATCTCTTCGGTATGACAATGTTCATTATACCAACACTCATGATCAGCTTTATAGGGATAGTACCAATAGATCCGAGGATCTACTTGATAATCTCTGGTGTAGTAGCTGGTTTCTTTGTAACACCTCTACTCATGTTACCTAATGCTATCATAGCCGATATTACCGATGTAGATGAACAAATCACTGGTTACCGTAGAGAAGCAATGTACTTTGGGACACAGGGATTAATAACTAAGACTATGGCTGGATTAGCTGGTGTAGTAGTATCTGCTCTACTTGGATTCTTCGGCTATGCCCCAGGAAACGATCTTGGTATACGTCTAGTATATATAGTTGGAGCACTACTATTAGTACCAGCTGCATTAATATTTACCAAGTACCCTATAGAGAAATAAGTGTGACCAGATATGAGTCTACATAGATTCTTAGATCTCCTAAAAACCGTTTCAGAACAAGAAGCATTAAGAAACCTCGTTAAAACATACATTGCACCGGACTTCGACGAAGCCTTCGATAAAGCCAAAAACATCGTGTGTGTATCACCGCATCCCGATGACTGCGAAGTAGGTGTTGGTGGATTAATAGCCAGATACGCGTCTATCGGCAAGAACATATACTACATCATAATGACCGATGGATCAAGGGGTACTAGTAGAAAAGACTTATCAAGACACGAACTAGCAACTATAAGGAGGAAAGAACAAGAACAAGCAGCCAAGATCCTGGGAGTTAAGAAGATCTACTGGCTAGATTACCCGGATGGAGAACTACCGTATGATAATGAAGTTATAGGCAAGCTCATCAGATACTATAGAATGCTTAAACCAGACATAGTATTAGCACCGGATCCCTCTCTTCCGTACGAAGCACACCCGGATCATAGGAACACGGGGAAAGCAGCATCAACAGCTGTCGTCTTCTCCAGTATGCCATTATTTAATAGGGAAGACCTCGATATGGGATTAGACGTACATAAGGTAAGGTATATTGCATATTATTATACGAATAGACCCAACTACTTCATAGACATTACAGACTACATGAATAAAAAGTTAGAGGCGTTAAAACAACACGCATCACAATTCGGTGATTCATGGGAAGCAATAAGTGGATTAATAACAATAATGTCTGCCCTCTATGGTAGGAGAATAGGAGTAAAATATGCTGATGCTGTCAAGCTTGTTCCATCCTTCTTATTACATGCTGTACCATTCACCGAACAAATATAGTTTCAATAACTGTTTTTTCATTCTAGTCTTTTCTCATATATCAGGAAATACCTGATCCTAAAAACTCCTGGTACATCAGCGTAGTAGTATAGATGCGTAGTCCACGGGATCTCCACAATAACGTGTCCACGATTTCTCATTTCTCTCAGAGTATAGTGCAGGAGTACTCTACCGTATCCTTTTCCTCTGTATTTCTCATCAACACCAACTGGCCCATACCTTATAGGTGATGTTGCCGAGAATGTGTTGAATCCAATAATATTTCCTTTATTATCTCTCAGAACAACTACTCCCGAATCCAGGTATTTCTTTGTTAGCTCTGTCTCTATAGCCCATACTATTCCGAATTTCTCCTTTATCCACTCGATGATCTCCTTATATTCTTCTTCATTTGCTACATATATCTTATAGCCTTGTTGAACCAGAGACTTTATTGTTTCATACACATCTGGCGGATAACTATAATGATACATGTCAACATAGTAGTTTACGACTCTACTATGGATACTATAGCCCCTTCCTTCAATAACTTTTACATAGTTATAGTATCTTCTATCGATTCCCGTAGTATAGTAGAATGGTGCATAGCCATAGATATGCAGTACTTGCTTATTCATTGACTTTACGTGATCCTCAACCCAGTCTAGAACGCGATCTACAATTTCTCGATCGTGTCTTACCGCGAAGAGCTTTATCCATGCATGATTCACTAGTTCTGGTATAACAATTTGTTTCAAGTAGACAATAGATACTATTGCATCATATCCATTACTTCCTCTAAACAAGAACATGTTTGATTTATCGTGGTTGGGATCATTTAATGTGACACGTCTATATGTTTCTATATCGACGAAGTCGTAGGGTAGAAGCTCGTTGATGTACTTAACTAGTTCTAGATCGGTTAGACCCGATTCTCTAAGAGTCTCTATTATCAAATCGGCTATAACCCCCTAATTGTATCAAGAAACAATATATGCTATGAACGTTTAAAATAACAGGCTTCGAATATGCGATAATATCAATACTTGAAGAACCACATATCTAGAGCAATTATCTTAGCAGATGAAACGGGATAGTACTATATTAATTCTTAAGCAGAGATACTATAGTGAGGGAAAAATCCATGCTTATAGGAGTAGTCGAAGGCTTCTATGGTCCGCCATGGGACAGAATTGATCGTTTATCCTTCCTAGACTTCACGAGTAGGATAGGGTTAAACACGTATATCTATGCTCCAAAATGGGATCCCTACCACAGAAATAGATGGAAAGCACCATATCCCCGAGAATATGAAGACATGTTTCTCGAATTAAATGATCTAGCTTCAAGGAGGAATATTGAAACCGTATATGCGATATCACCGGGTTTAACGATACGATACGGTGATCCAGGTGACTTATCTATACTTATAAGGAAACTTGAGAAAATGATGAGTCTAGGATTTAATTCGATTGCTATCTTGCTAGATGATATTCCACCAGTACTTAGAGGTAAAAAATACCGGTCACTAGCTGAAGCACAGGCAGATCTTGTAAATAGGGTATACGATGAACTCACACCTAGATACACTCTGTTTTGTCCAACATATTACTGGAGTATTAAAGAAGACTATCTAAAAGAAATAGGAGAACTTTTGGACAGGAACATACATGTTATGTGGACTGGCCCTGCAATTGTATCGGTTAGAATAACGGTAAATGATGTAAAAAGATTCATTGAGGTCACGGGTAGAAAACCATTTATCTGGGATAATTACCCGGTGAATGACTACTTTATCATGAATGGTATGATGAGACTACATCTCGGACCATTTAAGAACAGGGATCCACAGATCTGGGAATACGTATCCGGATACGTGGCTAATCCCATGAACCAAGCTGAAGCATCCAAGATACCAATATATACATTGTCACGGATGATTAGAGAAAGAGAATCCTATGATCCCTCTAAAGCGCTACGTGATGCTATTAAGGATTTATTTCCTCCGGAAGAACATGATATAGTAAATTATTTCGTTGAATTAAACATAGCGTCGCCTTTCGACCCATTAGCCGATCACATCCCTACAGCCGAAGATATCGATAAGCTTGAAGAACTACTACGGAGAATAGAGGAGATTAGTAACTATAAGTTGTTAGAAGAAATAATGTATATTATCGGTAAACTGCATGAAATACTCTCAAGACTCAAGGGAGTAAAAACTACACTTAATCCAAGAATACTAACAGCTGGAGACTACTGGTTACCGATGAGCGATGAACAATTAAGACATTTCTTCGGCGAAAAAATAAATATGAGAAAGGTGTGGGTCTAAAACTATACTATCTACGAATAATGACGAGCCATCTCCTCGTTTCCCGGGATCTTTAGTATAGCGTCTACGACTTCCTCGGCTTGTCTAGTGCTTTTTGTTCTTACATCATATAATACCCATTCAACAAGTCTATCTCTTCCACCTTTTAGGAATGCTTCGAGAGCCCATTCCATACGCATCATTCTAGGATATAGTACGTATTTGTGAATCGTTGAAGGTAAGGGTTTAAACGTTTTTCTATGAACACCCTTTCTGTCGATAATTGCTGGCATTTCCACAGCAACATCATCCGGTATTCCGGGAATAGAACCTCTATTAAGCACGTTTACTTGAAATGTCCTAGGCGTATCTGTGATCATGGAATCTATTATATCTATGACTTGTTCCCCACTAGGTTTTGGTGGATAACGCGCTTTTAATGGTATAGAAGTATCTAGCAGAGCATTATATATTTCGTACATCTTCATTTTTAGATATGCTATGTACATAGCCCATCCTATCTCCGAATCTGGTCCTCCATATGGGCCATACCATTTCTTCTTAGTCTCTAGGTTCCAGTGATAACGCCAAGTACCGCCTCTCACAGTATCTCCGATAGGGAATAATCCATATCTCTTATACATATCGACAGCTGCAGGAGATAACTGTATATCAAAGGGATTCGCAGTAGTAATTCTCCATCGGGCCCAGTATTTCTCGGCTTCATTCTTAATCCAATCATCTATAAGTTCGTATCCATCTCTATCATCTACTCTGAACTTTGTAAGCCATATTACATGATTAAAGCCTATCATTTCAGCGTCTAGTCTCTCGTATTTTATCCCGATCCCTTGTATCAACTCGTATAGTCCCATGTGTCCATGACATAGACCTATCATTTTAACTTTGGTCTTCCTGCTGATAAGAGTTGTTAATTCGAATACCGGGTTAGCTACATTGAGTAACCATGCATTAGGAGCATAGTCTTCGATATCTCTAGCAATATTCATAACTAGTTTGAACTGGTAATATCCCCAGATCGTGTGGTAATCGCTAACCATATTCCATTCAACACTATTAATACCCCTATAGTAACCATATTTTTCGCTCACTTCCCTCATAGTCTCATAGTAGTGATGACCACCTGCCATAGCACTATTGAGCACGAAATCAGAATCTTTTATTGCCTCAACCCTATTCGTGGTCATATAAAACTTCGTCGTTGACCCTATCTCTGATGCATACCTTTTAGCGAATCCATATACTAGTTTGAGTCTCTCTTCATCAATATCCATTAGGTATACTTCAGCGTTACGTAGACTATCCTTTATCATTATATCTATCAATACCGGTATAGACCAAACAGCTGAACCGGCTCCTATAATACTTATTTTTACACGCGGAGCCTCAGATTCGGGAGGAGAAGTCATGTTTATCAACAGAGAGTTTATCCTAATGACTATGGATTACGTATTAAACATATAAGTCTTCGCTACAGCTAAAACATCGCTATCGAGATTTTTATGAACAGAGTCAAGTTCTGGAAGAAATTTAACTCTCTATACTTATATCGAATTGAATAGTGTGATGAAGACGGTCGCTCTGAGATGTTGTGATGACGTTTCCTCCCCCTGATAAGCATAGATGAAAATAAATTATTTCGTTGAATTCTCTGGAATACTTGATAATATACCTAGGTACTCGATGCAATGTAAGATAAGAAGCGTATTCGGGTTAGGGCAGCTTCCTCATTGAGAATACTTATCGGTGTGGGGCTGCACCCCACATCCACGGGTATGCTATTTTGTTAAAGAGACTAATAATTATTAGTTAATGCTCAGCTATAACTATGATATAGCGTAGTGATATGGTGTATTGTAATGATAAGAATAATGAGAGAGAAGATTACTCGAGATCTACAGGTGCTTAGACTACTAGATACTGAGACAAGGTTTTTTGAGGGATTATGGAGTATACCGGAGGGGGTATCCTATAACTCCTATGTACTAGATACTGGCGAGGGACTAGTAGTATTTGATACTTGGAAAAACAAGTATGCAAACGAGTACTTAGAGACTCTGTGCGAAGTATGTGATCCTCGGGATATATCCTATATTGTAGTACATCACACAGAACCGGATCACAGCGGAGCACTACCGGTAGTGCTTAGAGAGAATAGTAGTATCAAGGTAGTTGGACACACTATTACAAAAGGGCTGATCAACGCTTTTTACAAAGTATCTCCAGAGTTTATAGAAGTTAGTGATGGGTACGAACTGGTTCTGGGGAAATACCACTTAAGATTCTATACAACACCGTGGCTTCACTGGCCAGACACTATCGTATCCTATCTCTTAGAGGAGAAGATACTCTTTACATGTGATATCTTCGGAGGATACGGTGTATTCGATAAGCTCTTTGTAGAAGACCTAGATAGTGACGAGTACGTAGAGTACCTCTGGTATATGAAGAAATACCTAGCTAATATTGTTGGCCACTATATAGAGTGGGTGCCAAAAGCACTAGATAAGATCTCGGGTCTGGAAGTCAAGGTAATAGCGCCTGCTCACGGCCTTCTCTGGAGAACTCCGGGCAAAGCTATTGAACTATATAAGTTATGGAGTAGTGGTAGAGGTGATCGCCGCAAATACGTTATCATATATACCAGTATGTATGGATTTGTAGAGAAAGCACTCGAGAAAATCATTGACATCCTCGCTAGTAGTGCTGATGAAATACGAGTATTTAGGTTTACTGATAGAGTACATGATAGTATAAGTGATTTACTGGGAGAAGCACTAGATGCTACTGGTTTAGTAATAGCTACATCCACGTATGAAGCAGATATACAACCACTGGGTAAATACCTAGTTGAGCTTATAGCTCGAAAGATCAGAACCCCCAAACTAGTACTAGTAATAGCGGCTTACGGTTGGGGCGGCGTTGCTGGTAAGAAGATTAAGGAGATCCTAGAAAAAGCTGATCACAAGATAGTCGATGTAATAGAGTTTAGAAGTAGCTTAATAGATGAGAAGAGGCTCACAAAAGCTCTAGAAGAATTCCTCAAATACATAGTTAAGAGTTGAAAACATCCCGAATTAACTATAACGTATCAAACGCTTTTCTCTTTACATTCTAGTCCTAACTCACTAGCTCGATAAACATCTCTGGGTATTCTTCCGGGCTTATATATACGAGTTTACTAAGTATATAATATAAGGGATAGCCTAGAAAAGTTCTTTGAACCTGTGGTGAAGGGGTATTTTAACTGAAAACTACTTTTCCTTCAGAGAACACCTCTCTCACTAAATACGGCTTCAACATATCCTTCACCGACAAGATGGGAGAGAATAGACTTTACAGTAACTATAGATAGCATTTGAAGAGTAACTATCTGTTCGACGCTGTAGTCTCTAGGTATTCTAGCTGTTATTTCGCCAGCATTCACGGACTTATTACCTAAAGCCTCTCTAACCCTATTTATGATATCAACCATTTTCCTACGATTAAGTTCGAGAATGTCTAACGAGGGGTTCTATGCTGGTTTAAAGAGGATTGCTATCTATGCTAGGGTTAGTGGTAATACGCAAAAAGATGACTTAGAGAGACAAATTACTACACTTGAAAGCTACGTTAGGAAGGATTTTCCACAGACTGGATACATTATTGTCAAGGATATTGCTGGTGGTCTCAACGAGGATAGAAGGAGGTTAGGAAAACTCATAGAAATAGCTAGGAAAAGGCAGATAGATGCTGTATTAGTTATTTAAAGAAAATAGTAAAATTATCGATTACGACTTATACTTGAAGATATCCGATAATATGTGAAAGACGGAGTTAGTCAGCATTTATCTTCTTCGCAAAAGTTTATGGATGATTAGTAAAGCCGAGGATAATAATTCGGATATAAACACTATCTCTATCTTAGGATCCTCATCGAGTTGAGCACAGCAATGATAGCTACCCCTACATCAGCAAAGACTGCTTCCCACATAGTTGCCATCCCGGCGACTCCCAAGACTATCATAGCAAGCTTGACTCCAATTGCAAGGATTATGTTTTGTAATATAATCCTCTTAGTTTTCCTAGCTATCATTATCCCTCTGGGTATCTTCGAAGGCTTATCATCCATTATTACTACGTCAGCCGTCTCTATTGCAGCATCACTACCGAGAGCACCCATAGCTATACCCACATCCGCTCTGGCTATTACTGGTGCATCGTTTATGCCATCACCCGCAAATGCAACTTTACCTCTTCCTGCAAGGCTCTCCTTAAGCTTCTCTATTACTCTGACCTTATCCTCTGGGAGCAACTCTGCATAGTATTCATCTATCCCTAGCTCCTTAGCAACTTTCCTAGCTATGTACTCACTATCACCAGTTACCATAACTATTTTCTTGATACCTAACCTTTTCAAACTCCTTATAGCCTCAGGAGCGTCCTCTTTTATTTCATCAGAAACTACTATGTATCTAGCGTATCTCCCATTAATAACTACATGTACAACCGTGCCTTTTATGTCGCATACCTCAGGGTCATGTTTCACCATGTACTTGTGCAGAAGCTTGTCATTACCAGCTAGAATCTCCGTGCTATCAATTATAGCCTTTACGCCATGACCAGCTATCTCCTCGTAGTACTTAACATTAAGCGTGGCTATATCCATGCCATAAGCTTCCCTTATAGCCTGTGCTATAGGATGATTTGAATGGGCTTCAGCTATTGCTGCATATTTAAGCACTTCCTCCTCCGTGAAGCCGTTCACTGCTTCCACATGTGTTACCTTAAATACTCCCTTAGTTAGTGTTCCAGTCTTATCTAGTGCTACGATCTTCACATCGCTAAGGGCATCTATAAAGTTTGAACCCTTAACTAGTATACCGCTCCTTGCACACTTCCCTATTCCAGCAAAATAACCCAGCGGTATAGATAGTACTAGAGCGCAGGGGCATGAGATCACGAGTAGAACTAGGGCTCTGTACACCCAGTCATAGAAGGGTTCACCAAATAGTAGGGGTGGTATAGCGGCTATTCCGGCCGCTAGTGTTACAACCGCTGGTACATAGTACTGGGAGAATCTCGTTATGAACTTCTCTGTTCTGGCCTTCCTAGCGCTAGCCTTCTCAATAAGTTCTAGTATCTTCGATACAGTTGATTCCCTTAGCTCCTTAGTCACCTTAACCTTGATTACTCCACTGAGATTAACCATACCCGAGAGAACCTCACTACCTACATCAACATCTCTAGGTATACTCTCACCTGTTAATGCTGAGGCATCAACACTCGAGGATCCCTCAATTACAATTCCATCTACCGGGATCTTCTCGCCTGGTCGTACTACTATCACATCTCCCGGCTTGAGCTGCTCAGGTTTAACTCTAACGATTCTTCCATTAATTACCAAGTTAGCATAATCCGCCTTCAGCTTAAGGAGGGCCTTAATAGATCTCCTAGATTTCCCTACGGCTAGATCCTGGAGAAGCTCCCCTACAACGTAGAATAGCATAACACCAACGGCCTCGGGTATTTCATGAATAGCAAACGCGCCAAGAGTAGCTATGGTTATCAAAGTGTTCTCGTCAAAGAACCTTCCATGAATAGGGTTTATCACGGCGTTTTTAAGTACTCTCCAACCCGCTAGTAAGTAGCTTGATATTAATAGGATATGGAGTAGATCTCCCTCCATGTAATAGTAGTACTTGAGTATCATTCCTATAGTGAATAAGATTAATGCTGGTATGATGTAGTATAGTCTCTTCATAGCGTCTTCATCGTGTTCGTCATGTTCATTGCTTTCGTGGCTATGGCCTCTTTCTTCATTCTCGGGTCCGCTCTCCGCAATGACTCTTAGATCGGGCTTTACATCTCTGATTATCTTAGCTGCCTTCTTAACATCACCATCTATAATGACTTCGCCTGTAGCAAAATTCACTATAGCTTGTCTAAAACCTGCTCTTTTCAAGGCCTTCTCTATATCTATAGCGCACCTAGCGCAATCTAATCCTTCAACTCTCAACTTCCTTGTCCTACTAGCCATAGTCAATCACTCTTTAATATGCGCTAACCCTATTCTGAGGATTTGTTTAATATGTTCATCTTCGAGACTATAGTAAACATTTCTTCCCTCTCTTCTATACTTCACTATTTTTCTATCCTTGAGGATCCTCAGCTGGTGTGATATAGCTGAAACCGACAAATTAGTTACCCCCATAAGGTCGCAAGTACATAGCTCCTCTGAGAGTAGAGCTAGCAATATCTTTAGTCTAGTTGGGTTACCCATAGCATTGAAAAAGTTAGCAAGCTCGCGTATTACATCATCGCTTGGTAAAGTACTCTTCACTCTAGCGATCTTTTCGGAATGTCTCTCGTATACCTTGCATACCTCCGCCAAGGCCATCTCCAATATTTGAATAAATGTTCAAATATAAAAAGTTATCTCTAAAGCTAAAGTTCTCGGTATTCATGGTCCTTAGTTGTAAGTACACAGTCCTTGTAAAGCATTGGAATCCGTGTAAAGTCTAGGAGTAGGCTTTATAACTTTTACTTTGGCATGTGTATTCTATAGATTCACATAAGCCCAATATATCGTGTAGTAAGAGTCTTAATAACTAGTTCCCGCTAGCTTAGATATGGTGTGTTGTTTTGAAGCCTTCGCCCGAGTGTGTGAGGTGTATACTGAATACTAGATTTAACGAAGTGCTTAATGCTGTAAAGGATCCTGCTAAGAGCCTTGATTTGCAAATAAAGCTGCTTGAAGTTTCCTATAGGGTTTTTAACGAATATAATGAGTTATCAAAGATTGCTTCAGAGATATATGATTGGCTCGTGAGAAATGCCCCGGAGATCGGAGACTATTATAGGATCGTTAAGAGAAAGTCCATCGACAATGCTCGGAAAAACTACGAGATACTAAGAAAACACGTCAGAGAGTATAGTGGTTATGAAGCATTTAGAAAAGCCGTAGTCATATCCATTGCCGGTAATATTCTTGATACCGGCGTCTATGGTCATAACCCACCAAGTGAGGTTAAAGTTGATGAAGTATTCAACACCGGTTTATCCATAGATCATACCCGTGAAGCATACGAGATTCTCAGCAGCGGCGGCTTAAACATATTATGGCTTTTCGATAATGCTGGAGAAGCCGTATACGACCTAGTACTCATAGAGCTCCTGCGCGAATACGGTAATAAGGTTATAGGGGTTGTCAAGGAAGATCCCGGTTTTCAAAACGACTTAACAGTGAGTGATGCAGAGTATATGGGTTTAGAAAAATACGTTGACGAACTAGTATCGACAGGGTATAGCGGCTCCTCTATACACTTATACAGAGTCTCATCCATGTTCTTTGAGAAGTATAGGAAGGTGGGTTTCATAATTGCTAAGGGTATGGCTCACTACGAGTACTTATCCGAACTGAATACTGGTAAACCAGTACTACACCTTCTAATACCTAAGTGCGACCCCATAGCGAGATCCTTAGGTGTGCCGAAATACTCCTACGTAGCACTGCTTAAACAACCCCGTTAAAAACCCTCCATTTTTATCAAAACATATTGTTTGGGTGAATATTTTGTCCGAATATAAATGGTGGTTTGAACAAGCAGAGAGAGAGATTTAAGGAAAGCATTTAATTCCCTCTCTACAAGCGATTATGATGCTGCAGCATTTTGGTCTCATCAAGCAGTAGAGAAAGCATTGAAAGCTCTCTTACTTAGTAGAGGCTATGTTACTAGAGGCCATAGCTTAATAGAACTAGGCAATAAGATTAGAGAAGAACTTGGCATAGATATTAGTGAGATCATAGATGATTTAATCGAGTTAAATCCACACTACACCCTCTCGAGATACCCTAACGCAGCTAATGCTCCACCATATCAAATATATAATAGGGCTAAGGCAGAGGATCTTGTAAGAAGAGCTAAAAGGGTTTTAGAATGGATAAAGCAGTTTCTGCAATAAGATCGCAGGAAAAAGCATTAGAAACAGCTAGAAAATTCGCGTTAGAAGCTAAGAGAGTATGTGAAAAACACGGATATAGGCTCACCAGCGCTTATCTAGTTGGTTCTCGTGCTCGTGGTGATTATAGAGTTGATAGTGATATAGACATCGTACTAGTCGTAGAAAATATTGATGGCCTAGATGTAATAGATAGAATGAAGTTGTTCTCAGAAATACTATTCAGAGTACGCGGAAACATAGATTATAGAGTATATTCTCGGAGAGAATGGGAATCCGAGGAGACTCTCTGGATTAAAGAGTTGAAGAAAGAAGCAAAAAGGATCCTCTAGGTTTTCCCGTTTCTAATTTATTGAATATTGTTTATTCTGTATGGAGATAATCGTGGCCTTATTATCTATCTAAGCATTTCTTTGACCAGGTTTTCATCTAGTTTTACATATCTCTCAAAACTCCCCATATCATGCCATAAACCTTTATACACATGGGCTTTAACTCTATACCCTTCTCTAATCATCCATGGTATGAGGTCAGCCATTATATCGAATCTTGTACCTAATACCTCTTCCGCCTTATCTAGTATGTTTGGGTTCATCGTTAATACCCCAATAGTTACTAAAAGGTTCAGCCAGGGTTTTTCGTGGAGCTCTTTTACAAATCCCTTATCGTCGGTTACAGCGACTCCAACTGGTATGCGATACTTATCCGCAACAACTATGACTGCTTCAACTCCATTTCTCATATGTGTTTCTACTACTTCGCGTGGGTTTAGTGGTGCCAGTATATCGCCGTACCATACAAGTACGGGATTAGTATCGAGGAGGCCATTCCTATAGGCTTTTAGTAATGCGCCACCAGTGCCACTGTACTTGTCGTCATCAATACTATAGCTTATAGATACACCATGGTGCTTCCCATCTCCTAGAATACTTTGTATATACTTCCACCTATACCCAACTAATAATACATAGTCTTTAAATCCATGTTTTTGCAACCACTCAATTATAACTAGTAATAGAGGTTTCTCGGAAGAACCAACCGGTAATAGGGGTTTTGGTATAAGGTCGCTATAGGGTTTAAACCTAGACCCCTTACCACCAGCTAATATAGCTACTTTAACATTATCCATGCAAAGAATCACTCTCCCAAAGCCGCTATAGCGCCGATACGGGATCGTGGCGGTAGCAAATATACTGTAAAAATATATTATAAGCGGTTATCAAATTAATTTGTTACCGACACTATCTTTAAGAGTTCCGAGGCTACAGCGGTGCGAGGAGACCTGGCGTATTGGTTAGGGTTAAACGAGGTATAGTACTGGTATATATTGGTCTAATAACGGCTATATTTGTATCCATTCTTCTTTTCGAATATACTGGTTTATCTAAAGACCCCTTATTCTTTAGATGGGCTATTCTATACTATGGTAGTGCGGTAGTACAAGCATATGCTACTATAATCGCGGTTCCATTTACTATATGGGTTATCTATATGCAAAGCCGTTACGGCTATATAATGATTAGGCTCTATATCAATAGAGTAGTATTACCATTCGCGTTACTAGTAGTGATTAGCATAACTACTTCTATAACAATGAGCTACTCCGAGACAGGTTTTGCATACTATGCTTTTCTCGTAGAATATGCGGTATCCCTCCTATTACTACCACCGATAATATACTATATACGCGAGCTAATGACCATGAATCCTGAGAGAGTAGTCAACGAGGTCATAAAGCTATATAGCGAACCGGGAGAAGCGCTATCAATGCTGTTTCACATACTGCGCTTAGTACTTATAGAGGCTTATCCTGAAGAGCGTGTTATAAATAGTATTCTTAGATTAGCTGTCCGTGAATTAAGTAGAAGGGGTGTAAAGCTAAACCCGGACACAGTACATAGATTCAGGGATTTCCTGCGATCAGTTGTTGTCGAGAGCACTTACTTACCCGATATGAGGATCATGCGTGATGTTATGAAACACGTATTAGCATGGTGCGTATCAGCAAATAGGCTTTCCATAGCACGTGGTCTTATAAGAGCGTATACTCGTGTAGCTATTAAGTACTTTGAAGAATACCTTCCAACAATAACTATATATAACCTCTTCATAGAACCCGTAGTTATTAATCTAAAGGAGCTAAAAGCACGTAGGAGTCTCATTGGATACGCGCTTGAACAGTTAATAATTATTCTCAACAGGATCAGGACACTTGGATCACGTGGTGATATATCATCATTCGAGATCTGTAGGCTACTAGACGTTATCCAGAAGAATACAGAGGATCTAAGTGATCTAAGGGAGTACGAGAAACTATATAGGGCTTTAAATGAAGTAAGAGCAGAGTTTGCGTGCCCCTCTCTCAAATAGTCTGCGAAACACCTGGTTTAGCGTACTAGCTGGGAGGAAGTATTTAAGCTTGGGAGAAGAATTTCTACCCAAAGAGGGTTTTTGAGAATGAGTACTAGGCTCTGGATACACTATTTTGTCCAAAGCTTTCTAGCTACACTAGCAATACTCGTAGTTTTGATAATACTTAGTTTGCAGAACCTAGTTGTAGTGGCTTCGATAGGTGCTTCGGCATTTATAGTATTCACGATGCCTAGTAGCATAACAGCTAAGCCTAGAAACGTTATTGGAGGTCATGTTATAGGCTTCACGAGCGGAACGCTGTGCTGGTTTATCTATGAGACGTGGCTATATAGTATTGAGCCATTAGCTAAACTAGTTTTATATTCTCTAGCTGTAGGGTTATCGATACTGCTAATGGTGATAACAGATACAGAGCATCCCCCAGCTTCGGGGACAGCACTAGCTACAGTAGTTAACGGTTTTAGTTGGGAAGTACTAGTAACACTAATCGTAAGTACATGTGTTTTATCGGCGATAAAACATATTCTAAAGTCTTATCTCAAAGATCTCATCTAGCTTCTTACTAGCTAACTACCTGCTTCTATTACATTACTTCGTAGAAGAGGATAGGAATCTTTAAATAATTCTCTTAGCATCGAATTATGACTACATACGTAGTGTATGATACGTATTTGGTGTTTCTTCGTGGTAATAGAGGTTGTAGGGATTTCGAAGAGGTTTGGGAAAGTAAAAGCGCTTGATAGTGTTTCTTTTAAAGTTGATGAGAGCGAGGTTGTAGGATATGTTGGATTAAATGGTGCTGGTAAAACAACTACTATTAGGATTATTGCTGGAGTACTAGTACCGGATTCGGGAGACGTGTATATTGATGGATTCTCGATTACGCGTAGAAAGAAAGAGGCTTCGAAACTAGTTGGTTGGGTTCCTGAACTACCTATTTTTGAATCCGAGTTTAGAGCGCTTGACTACTTTGTTTACCTTGCTGGCTACTATGGAATACCGAGTAGTGAAGCTAAGAGAATAGGTAGGGAGCTGCTCGAGAGGTTTGGCTTAGGAGATGCGCTGTATAAGAAGCTGTCCGAGTACTCACTGGGTATGAAGAAGAGGTTTGCACTAGCTGTATCAATGATATCAGAGCCCCCGAACCTGTTATTTGATGAGGTTCTCAACGGACTAGATCCTAGCGGTATAGCGTTTTTCAGAGAACTCGTTAGAGAATTTAAGAGAGAGGGTAGATCCGTGCTTTTCTCATCACATATTCTAAGCGAAGTCGAGGGTATAGCCGATAGAGTAGTATTCATACACAGAGGCAGAATTATTGGTTCTTATACTATGGAGGAGATCAAGAGTATGGCTAAACCAGCCATAATACTAAGCGTTAACCCTGTAAACGATAGTGTGCTAAAGCTCTTGGGTAGATACGGTGAACCGGTTATAGGAGAAAAGAATAGAGTTATTCTAAGGAATCCCGGTATCGAGGCCGAAGACCTTATCGCTGAGCTTGTTAAGATAGGAGTTCGTGTAGGCGAAGTTAAGAGAGAGGAGAGGAGTTTAGAAAACTTTTTCTTTGAATTAATAAAAAAGGCGGAGGCTGGTATTAAGTGAACCCGGTTCTCTACGATTTTAAAAGAGGATTCCTAAGACCAGCGGCATTGATAGCACTAGCTATATTCGTATTAGCTGGTATTGGGTCATCTTATCTCATAGGAGCTACTCTAATGACGAGACCGGGAGGCGGTATAACTGCTGTCTACTCCTATGTAGATCCCGAGGAACAGGAATATGGTATAGAAGTGCTTCTCCTAGACTCTGATCTAAGGCCTGTAAGGGGAGCAATAAGTTATGAGATAAGCTATATTAAACAGGTAGTCGTTGAAACGGATTCCGGGAAAATAGTACGTTCTTCTGGAGAGGAGGAAGTAATTATTAGTGGAGTACTTGAAATCGGGCCTGACGGGAAAGGAGCCAAGGTGGAGAGAGTTGATAAATCACTACCTAGTGGTGAAGAAGCACAATACATGCTCGATATCACGATAACCACGGCTTTTGGAATGTCTGGCTATAGAGCGGGTTATTTGCAACTAGTTAGTGCTAACAAGGCGATCTATGCTCAAGCCCACATTTTTGGTATACCCAGTTCTTTCCCAATACTATACTATCGCGTAGTTAATGACACCGTGGTTTTGAAACCCGATGAAGCAGGTTCATATGTACATCTTACTCATCCACGTGACGAAATACATGCCCTAGCAGTGTGTGCTAAGATACCGAAAGAAAATACTAGCGAATTAGAACTAGTAGTTATAGCTTCTTTCTTCAGCATTAATAGAACGGGGTATGACGTATACGTTCTCAATCCGAGTATCAATAGCTCTACCTTACCGGCTAAAATAGGAGTTAATGAGCTAGGAGAGTACTTCGTATATATTGGTAGGATCTACGAAGGAGTAAACATGTTAACAAAGAGCATCAACTATACTGGCGACCTAGAAGAGCTTAAAACTAAGGATCTCTACGTACTACTCCTAGACTCTTCGAGTGATGACAAGTCATATATTGTCTTCCAAGGAATCCCATACGTTACAAAGGGATCACAGGTCGAGAGACAAGTATTCCCGGTTCTGATTAGTATCGGGCCCAGCTTATTCGCAACGTTCTCTCCAATAGTGCTACTGTATCTCGCGTACGTGTATATAGCTAAACCCCGGTCTCAGGGCGCTCTAGAATTCGTACTTGCACGTCCAATAACTAGGTTTGAACTATACAATACTAGGTTCTTAGCTGGAGTACTCGTTGCTATAGTGTTAACAACGGTATTTTACGCCTCGCTATACGCATCAAACTACTCATTACTAGGCATAATGCTAGACCCGAACAACTATCTACTACTTTTCATGGGATCACTATTATCACTAGTAGCTTTCTATTCCCTATTCTACTTCTTCTCAGCCCTTACTAGTGGTACTAGGTATTTAGTCGTATCAATACTGTTGTTCTTCGTATTCGTAATGTTCTTCCAATTAATAGTATCACTAGTAGCATTCCTCATTGGCGGTATAGGCCCTGGCTTCTTCGAGCGGTATTTCAAGATACAGCTAGTCTCATACTACTTCAAACCAGATGGTATATTCAACTTAATGCAATACTATGTGCAGAAACAACTCGAAATACTATCGCCACAGATAATCGAGGTTTTCGACTCGGTATTTAACCCCGTTCTAGCAGGAGTATCTACAGCGTCGTGGATAGCAATACCATATACACTAGGATGGCTTGTTTTTAGAAAAGCAAACCTATCATCTTAACACATATAGCAAGAAACACTAACGTGTCTTTCTATTTCTATAGCTAGCCTAGCGGGTTAACCACTACTCCAATAAAGATTACTAATCCATTACTACTAGTTACTAGGAATACGAAGGGCTTATCAATAGTTATTTCTAATCCCTCGATAAGCGCTGTATATACTATAGTTACAGCAGTGGCTGCAGCTGCTTCTATACCGCTTGTATCAGCTCTAAACCTAACTCTGTGAAACACGTCATCTATGTAAGTAGGGCCCGCAACTCTGAGGAACTCTTCTTTATCAAACATTCTCCAGAGAGCAATGTACTCGAATAGGGACTTAGCACCCATATCGCTTAGTATTTCTTTGAGCGAGTATATCCCGGTATCAAGGTCTAGTTTTGGCATTAACAACTTAGTCACGTCTTGTCCTCTTTTCTCTAGATCAGCGAGTATGTCTTCGAGTAAACGGGGATCTAGAGAGTCTATGAGCCTATAGATATCCTCGGGTTTATCTGGAACTAGTATTATGTAGGATAGCTCGGGTGTTTTTAGCGGTATTTTAACTACTTTAAACCAGTTGTAGAGTACTGCTTTTGCTATTTCCATGTTATCATATCCGATCATAGTCACGTTAATAACTCCATCTAATGTGTAGAAGGGTTT
Source organism: Thermoprotei archaeon (assembly GCA_040514375.1). Classification (GTDB taxonomy): domain Archaea; phylum Thermoproteota; class Thermoprotei_A; order Sulfolobales; family Desulfurococcaceae; genus QMWW01. The sequence goes on along the minus strand of JBEVCI010000010.1, from coordinate 87,217 downwards.
TTCACCGTATTCTATAAATCCTATAGTCCAGTTAGCTTTGAGGTAAACAGTGTTAATGAATATTGCCGCTAGAGGGTTTTCGGGTATGTAATCATCCGGGATGATCTTATCGATCAGCCCTCTAGTTCTGTTTTCAACCCACTTATTTATGATCTTAAACGACTCGCGTAAAATTCTTGGATCGTTTCCAAGCGGAATACTCGTTATCTCTGCATCATAATACCTAGTAACGTAGTCTGTGTAGTTCTCGAGCACGTATTTGTATAGCTCTGAGTCGACCCATATAGAGTTAGAGATATCTAGTACTGCTGGTTTACTCTTATTTTCGAGCTCTGCTATGTTTTCCCAGTAGAACTCTCCTAACCCATTATTAGCACATAGTAGCGAAGCAAGTATCTCCCGTGATTCATCAGTAGAGGCTTCGTAAACCATTGCTAGAGCAGAGTATATTGACAGAGGCGATACAATAGTATTCTCCTCTCTTTCATTAAACAAGCGCTTGAGTACTTCTATGCCTAACCAGTTGTGGCAATACCTCGGATCACTATATGGTGGTTTAACTGGGCTCGTATACGTATTAGTGTTTTCTAGGCTACTCTGGTTAATGGGTATTAGAAACGCAATATTAGTAGCTAGTATAGCGGTTACAACTGTAATAGTCGCTATTAGTGCTATTGCGAGTGTTTTATTCATTAACTCCACCTCTACCAAACCAAATACGCTTTTCATCACCGGTTCTTATATAGTGTATCATGTCAAGGATTCCGTGACAAATACTGTTGATAGGGTTTAACCAACGGTTATCTAAGCTAGTTTACGCTTTAACTCTCTATACTCGTTTAAAGCCTCGATCCATATGGGGGTATTAACGAGTATGAGTAATAGTATGACGTCTATTGGGGGATTTGCTAATAGTATATATGTTGTTGTTAAAACTGTTACATAGACTCCTATAACTAGTATCTTAGGTAAAACTCGGCCCCGGATAATTATTTTACCGATAAGCTCTGGAGGGGGATCCGGGATGATACGGTATTTACCACCCGGTAATCTCTCTGCAAGCCCATATCTAACGAGTTTCTTTAGAAGTCTATGTGCTTTACCCGGGCTATTGAAACCTAGTATTCTCTGAACTTCGCGTACACCAAGTGGTTGTTCACGACTACGTAGCTCGATGTAATACCTTAGTATCTCCTTATCAATCACGATGTATTCGTATAACAATATAAGCTATGATAGATGATATAGTTGCCGCTACGAATCCTATGAGTACATAGATAAGCCTACTACTAGTGGACGCTAGTGCGAGATTACTAGCTTCTGTCACGTTATTATACACGGCTTCAATAGAGTAAATGCGAGCCCCACTACTTTTTATAGACGTTGCCGTTGATTGCAATGCTCTCTCAGCTCCATATGAGAGAGGTTTTCCTAGTGCTTCAAAAGACCACGTATAGAGATCTAGCCTATCTAGCTCATCTTCGTAATAAGGTAACTCCATTATGCTTGATAGAGGTTTCCAGTATATTTTTATATTACTATACATGAGGGCTGTGAGAGGCTGTACAACCTGTTTAGTAACTAATACACTGTATACTCGTAGTAGTAGCGTATACAGCTCTTCCTCGGATACGTCGGGATCCCGAGCTATTAGCTCGATAAATAAACAGCGTGTATTATTTCTCGATACTCTACCTATAGCAACATATGCTTCTATAGCATCTCGTAGTTCGAATAAACCAATATAGTTGTCACGAGGTATAGTAGGAATTAGCTCTCTGTCTTTGAACCAATAGAACTTTATACCACTGAATAATTCTCTTAAAGCATCCACATCACAGTATAGATCTCCGCATATGAGGAGAGAAACAATACCGTGTACATACCCGGAATTATTCGAGACACTAGTTAACGAAGCTAGTATTACAAATAGTAGCGCGGTCATAATGTATAGTTCATAACGCAAACACAACACCTATTCAGTAGTGATTGTGATAGTCCTAGATAAAATATAGAAGTGTCACGACTACGTGGAACAACTTTGTGATACTCGTAGGAAATACGTAATACGCCGCGCACTTATAGTATAAATCCCTCAGCTTTTCTTAGGTAGCCTCTAGTAGTATCTGGTACTAAGTTGGCTCTTTCAAGAGTAAGTAAGCCTATTATAATATTGGTATCTAGATTGTTCGAGGATAGTACACGTTTTACATTATCTGGTATCTTGGCTACTGCTAATGCCTCGTATTTTAGCGTTTCATCCTCAATAACTAGTTCATTAACAATTGCTTCTCTTGCTTTAACTCTATGTCCTGATATAGAGATAAGACCAAGCTCTCTCCCAGTATATTCTACGCCAATTTCCTCGGCCTTGGTTTCATCGAGTACTGTTATACGTGTCCCGGTATCTACGAGTGCTGATTTAGTAGAATACTCTTTCCTAAAACCACGTATTTTTACACATGCTTTTACTAAAACCATTCTATTAGCACCATACTTGAGCTATTCTCGTAAAACCCTATAATTCGCTATTCCTCTCCCGGCTCTAACAAGTTATTATTTTAGTAGCTTTAACACATTCTATACGTTGTGATTAATTACGTAATAACTCGGGAGATGGAGTGTTTATAGGGTTTTCTGGTAGTGGGGTGTAGTTGATTGTATAGGTTTCTTGGTGAACTAGTTAGTGTGGATGAAGCTATTGAGAAAGCTGTTAATATGCTAGGAGGGCTCGAGCTAGGGGTTGTAGAAGAGAGTGTGTGGAGTGCTTGTGGACATGTATTAGCCGAGGACATTATTGCCGGTTTTGATCACCCCGAATACGATCGCTCTGCTGTTGATGGGTACGCTGTTATTGCCGAGGATACGTATGGAGCATCACCATTAAATCCGGTAAGACTAAGGGTTGTTGGTATATTAAGGCCCGGCGATACTCCCAATAAGCATAGTATTGGTCACGGAGAAGCTGTTGAAGTATCTACTGGTGCTCCGTTACCGCGTGGTGCAAACGCTGTTGTTATGGCAGAGGATACTAGTAGAGATGGGGAATACGTTGATATCTACAGGCAAGTAGCACCATATGCTAATGTCTCGCGTCGTGGAGAGGATTATACTAAAGGAGAAGTACTTGTCAGTAAGAATACACTGCTTCGTCCCTGGCATCTCGGCATTATTGCTAGCACCGGTGTCGATAAAGTGAAAGTATACGAGAAGATAAGAATAGCTATATTCACAACAGGCGATGAAGTTGTAGAACCGGGCTATAGACGTGTAGCTGGAAAACTCTACAACTCTACTGGTGTACTAGTTAAAAACTATCTGGAGGAGATACCTTTTGCTAAACCCCTTTACTACGGGGTTTATCCCGATAAGAAAAGTATTCTCGAGAATGTTCTACTAAGGCTTATAGAGGATCACCACGTAGTAGTGGTTACTGGTGGTGCTGGTATTAGTGGACAAGACGTTATACAAGATGTTGTCGAAAAGCACGGTACATGGGTTTTCCGCGGTGTTGCTATGAGGCCGGGTCGTCCAACTAGCTTAGCACTGGTAGATAATAAACCAGTATTTCTCTTATCCGGGTTCCCTGTTGCTGCGTGGACAGGTCTCGAGGCACTAGTTACTCCAATACTGTATAGGCTAATGGGCTTAAACCCCCCAGTAAAGCCTACTATTAGAGCAGTATTAACGCGTAGAACACCTAATGTAATAGGGTATCGTAGCTATATCCGTGTACGTGTATGGAGAGAAAACGGTAATTACTATGCAGAACCCTATATGCTGAGAGGTAGTGGAGTATTATCTAGTCTCGTTAAAACAAATGGCTATCTAGTAATACCGGAGGATAACGAGGGTTTTGAGAAGGGAGATGAAGTAGACATAGTACTACATACATTATCTTAGCTCGCTACCCCCTTGGAGTACTTAACTATATTAACTTCACGCGTATCTATACATGAAGTAAGTTAATAGGAAGAGAGGGAAATAGATTTGTCAAGTAGCTCTATTAGTGAGGTTCGTAGGCTTAAGGATCTCCTATTAGTGTCTGGTCTCATAGCTCTTGCTATAATACTTAGGTTTTTCGAAATACCTTATCCACCAGCTCCTTTCCTGAAATACGATCTATCAGGTGTACCACTAATAGTAATAGCCTACATATCGCTGAAATACGCCTACATATCGCTACCGGTATACTATCTCGTTTCAACAACTCTACTAGCCTCAGACCCTATCGGCATGGCTATGAAGGTTTTAGCCGAGTTCTCAACCTTTACACCACTAGTAATAGCGTACAAGAAACTAATGAAGCGAAAACCCGCTATAGCGGCTGGTATCTCGATTGGTTTAGCGGCTGTATCACGTGTATTAGTAATGCTTCTAGCAAACTATGTTATAACACCCTACTGGCTACTATGGGCTGGATGGGCCAAGTCTCTTAACGAGGCTTATAGTTACTTATTATTCTATATACCACACATAACAATATTTAATGCAACAATAGTAATTATAATAGGTCCAGTAGCTTTAGCGAGTATAGCAGTACTCAAGAGAACAGGGTACATTATAGGATGAACAGTATTTACAAAGCACTAGAGGTTAACAATCTATACTATAGGTATCCGAATAGAGACTGGATCATCCGTGGAGTAGACCTCTCCATAGAACGGGGTGAGCAAGTACTAGTCATTGGAGAAACTGGTTCTGGTAAAACAACTCTTTGTAGAATATTATCTGGTATAGCAATCCCGATTTATGGTGGTGAGCTTAAAGGCGTCATACGCGTTCTCGGGAAGAATATTGAAGAGTACTCACTAACAGAGCTTCCACGAAGAATCCATGTTATTGGTCAAAACCCCTACCTATATTTTACCGAAATGCTCGTCTACGACGACTTATATAACTATGCACTAAGCATATATGGTGATAAAGACAAGGCGCATAGAGCTCTATCAAAAGTCGTAGAAGCTTTTTCAATACATAGGCTACTCGATAAGTACTTCTTTGAATTATCTGGTGGAGAAGCAAAGCGAGTATTAGTAGCTAAAGCCCTTATAGGAGACCCTGAAATCCTGTTATTCGACGAGCCCCTCATGTGGCTAGACGAATACGGTGTTAGAGATATTATCGCGGTACTGCACATTCTACGGAGACTGGGTAAAACAGTAATTATATTCGAGCACAGGTTTCTACCCCTAGTAGATCGGGTTGATAGAGTTTTCCTATTATGTAATGGTAAATTAGTAGAGATAGCACCTAATCTTAGAAAGAAGTTTCCACGTTATCGTGAAGCCAGTATACGAACTAAGCCCTCTTCACCGATTAGTGAGGGTAGAGACTACGTAGTGTTTGCAAGAAGTATATACTTTAGCTATAGCGATAAGAGAGTACTTAATGGAGTATCCATTACTATCGGGTACGGCGATAAAGTGTTTATTTACGGCGCTAATGGTTCTGGTAAAACGACTCTCCTAAAGATCCTGTCTGGCTACCTGAAACCAGATAGAGGCTTTGTTAAAAAGCATGGTGATGTGATCTATGTGCCGCAGAATGTTCTGCTCTTCTATACAGAGGATACTGTAGAGCGTGAAGTTATAGAACTGTGTAAGAGTAGAGGCAAGGGTAAGGAGTGTATTGAGGATGGACTGAAGCGGGCTAAAAGCTATGGCATAGATCCCCGTGATTCTCCGTTTACACTTAGTCATGGACAAATGATTAAACTCGCACTAGAACTCGCACTAGTATCTGGAGCGGATATTATACTCGTAGATGAGCCCTTCTCGGGTATAAGCTACCATGATCGTGTAGAGCTATTGAATAAGATAGCATCATCTAAAGCATCGGTAATCGTATCTTCTAGCTGGGTTGAACCAGCTACTATGGGTATATGGGACAAGAAGTACTTGCTAGAAAACGGTGTTTTATACGAACTCGAGGTAGTGGATTCGACAAGTATAGTCGAGATCGCCGAGATTTATAAGAGCTTGTATGGTGGAGATCTTGCTTAGAGAGTTTTCATATCTATTGACATCTTCTAGAAAAAGCCGTGAACACGGTATGTTACTGAGAATACTAATTCCGCTCACAGTACTAGCTCTACTAGTATACACGAGATTAACTACTACAAATCCGGTTGTAGAGACGGGTATACTAGTTCTTCTCCTAGCTTATACATTACTGGTATCGTCTTATTTCAAGGGATTTAGAAGTGTTGTATCGGGTCTCAAGCTAGTACTATTATTCACGGTTCTTGGAGCACTAATATTCCTTGTAAGCACTTTAACGGGATTGCCAGGCCCCAAGCCCGTGGATATAGTTGTGGGTGCAGTTAGGCTTGTGGTATTCTTTCTCGTATTCTCGCTCTTCTTCCAGTTACTAGCTGTTAGCGAGATTAGAAGCTTCTTTAACAAACTAGGGCTGAGAACTCTATCACAGTTATTTTCAATGGTTTTTATGCAATTACCACTAGTATTCTACTACTTGTCTGAATCTAGTATTACTATTAGGCTCAAGTATAGGGGTAAGAGGCTATATCGCATAGCAATACCGCTGGTACTTTTAATAGTACATACTTCTCAGAGTTTAATTGAATCATATATGCTGTACGGATACTCAAATATTAATACTACAACTAAATGGTTTGAGAAGAAAGATTTGCTACTATATACGGAGCTCGTAGTACTCACACTTCTAATATTATATCTCGTAAAAACTCTCTAACTCCAGCCATATTTATTCGTAATCAATTTTCTATTACCTAGTACAAAACTCTGATCCGGTTTTATTGGGAACACTATTCCCATGCGATCCTCGTTTGACCACTTCTAAGTGAACAAGTGTTCACTAGTGATTAATAAAGTGTTAATACTAGAGCATACAGAGTAGTTACTCGGTGAGTCATTATGAGTAGTGAGAAAGAGAAGATAACTGGAGAAAGGGAAGAAGAGACAAGAGAAGAGCGCGCTAGCGAGGTGGAGGAGATTAGAGCCGCTAAGGAAGTAATCGAGTCCATAGGCACCCTGATCGATAGGGTTAAAGATGCTGTTAGAGATATATTGTCGACCGCATTAACAAGTCTTGATGGTAAGAAGCTCGGAGAAGAAATAGCGTCTATGTATAAACAGTTGAAGGAAGCCGGAATGCCGGAAGAGCTTGTAAATGATATCGTAAAAGACTACTACAACCGCAAGTTATCGCTAATACCATCTATAGACGAGTTGTTAAGGAGTATTGCACGAGAAATAGCCAGTAGTAAGGTAAGATTAGAGGTAGAAAAAGAGAAGAAGAGGAAAGAAGAAGAATAAACACTAGTTACTAGAAAATCCATAGTTTTTGTTTCCACAGCTCTTATTCCCTTGTTTACGTATCCTGTTATACTTAGTGGTGGTTATTTGTTGAGCAGTATTGAGGATAGGCTCTATAGACTTGAAAAACTTGTTGAAAAAGCTTTGAAGAAGATCGAAGAGATCGAGGGGTTGTTGAAAAAGCTGGGATTTACAAGCGAGGAGTTACATACAGCTGCTGAACTAGCTACTATATTCTCTATCCCAGTTCACTTAGCAATAGAGGCTACTCAGAGATTTTTCAAAGTAGTTCTCGGCACACAGGGTTTAGACCCCATAAGCAGGGATATTATCAAGATTCTATCTACTTGTGAAAAACTATCTGTCTCCGAAATCACCAGGCGTGTGAGAAACCTGCGCGGTAGTGCTTCGCGTAGAGTTATTCGTGAAAGACTAGCACTTCTTGAGAATAAGGGTTACGTAGTTAATACTGGTAGTGATAGGAGACCACAATATACTTTAAAAGCGTGTATTGGTGAACAACATTAAGAGGAAACGTGTTATAAGAACACTCCTACTAGTCTCAGCTATTATAGCTAGGCTTGTATTCTATGTTGTGAAAATATTCTTCGAATTAACAATGCTATACGTCGTGTTCGTGCTAAAAACAACGTATTATAAACTAAGGCTAAGGTATACGCTATGGATAAACCATACACCACCCCGTCTAAGGCGTGAACTACTAAAAATGTATACACATAGAGTAGCCGTAATACGCGGATCGATAAACCCTGTTAGACTAGTACGAGTGCTACTCAAGAGCTCGCCATATTGGCAACGAGTTAGCTATATTGTTTCTCTAGATCACCCCCAAGATCACGTTCCAAATACTCCTGATATATTCTCTCACAATCATCTCTAGGATATATGCTTTATATTCTAGTTAATGTTATTGTTAATTACTGGTGGCTCTAGAGTGGATAAGACTGAGAGTATACGTAAATCACTTCTAAAGTACATGTCTAGTGATATGGCTGATCATATCCTAAGAATACGTGATCCCCGTCTTCACGAGTGGCTTGTTGATATGCTTTACTTACTCGAGCCGGATAGAGTTTATGTTATAACCGGTGCTAGTAGTGATCATGAGTATGTGCGTAAACGCGCACTAGAGCGTAGAGAAGAGCTACCAACTAAGTATCCAAAGCACACGGTACACTTCGATGGACCACACGACTTAGCGCGTGATAGGGAGAACACCAAAATACTAGTACCACCCGGTGTTAAAATGCCGTATATCAATACACTTGAGCGTGAGAAGGGTCTACGCGAAATACGCGAGATATTAAAGGGTATGATGCGTGGACGCGAGCTATTCATAGGATTCTTCTGTTTTGGTCCGAAGAAATCGCCGTTTACAATGCACGCGGTACAGCTTACAGACTCAGCTTATGTTGTCCACAACGAGCTACTACTATACCGTGTATGCTACGACGAGTTTGTCGAGAAAGCCCCAGATATAGAGTATGCGCGGTTCGTACACGCTACTGGTAGGCTTGACGAGAACGGATGGGTTATTGATATTGATAAGCGCAGAATATACCTTGACTTAGATACCTATACAGCCTATAGCACTAATACACAGTATGGTGGTAACACTATTGGTCTCAAGAAGATCATGTTCAGATTCTGTATACACAAGGGTTATCGCGAAGGATGGCTTTGTGAACATATGTTCATAGTTGGCGTAAAAGGGCCTGGCGATCGTATAACCTATATAACAGGGGCTTACCCAGCTGGTTGTGGTAAAACCTCTACAGCATTCATAGCAGATACGATTGTTGGTGATGACTTAGCTATTATCCGGCCATATAATGGTGAAGCACGCGGCGTTAACCCCGAGATCGGCATGTTTGGTATAATTGATGGTGTTAATCCAGAGGATGACCCAATACTCTACAGTGCTCTCAATAACCCAGAGAACGAGATCATATTCTCAAACGTGCTCCTACAAGAAGATGGTAGTGTATGGTGGAATGGTAGACCAGAACCACCAAAGCCAGGTATAAACTATGCTGGTAAGTGGTGGCCTGGTAAGCGAGATAGCGAGGGTAACGAGATAAGGCCTAGTCATCCCAATGCTAGGTTTACCATGATGCTGAGCGCTATAGAGAAGGCCGATCCACGCATGGACGATCCATATGGAGTACCTATTAGAGCAATGGTATTTGGTGGAAGAGACCCCGATACATGGGTACCAGTACAAGAAGCTTTCGATTGGTCTCATGGAATAGTTACTAAGGGTGCAGCTTTAGAGTCTCAGAGAACATTCGCAGTACTAGGTAAAGCTGGTAGGAGAGAGTTTAACCCATTCGCAATACTCGATTTCCTCTCAGTAGATCTGGGTGAATTCATAAAACTACATTTCGAATTCGAGAAGAAAGTCGATATTGTACCACGTATCTATGGTGTAAACTACTTTCTAGTAGATGAGCATGGGCGTTATCTTAACAGTAAAGTAGATAAGCGCGTCTGGATCAAGTGGATAGAACTAAGAGTACACAATGAAGTAGATGCAGTAGAGACCCCAACAGGCTATATCCCAGTCTATACCGATTTGGTAAAGCTATTCAAACAGGAACTAGATAAAGAGTACAGGGAGGAAGATTACGAGAAACAATTCATGATTAGAGTTAAGAAAATGCTAGAGAAAACAGAGAGGATATGGAAGATATACGAGAATATACCAACAACGCCTAAGAAGTTCTTCGACATACTATTAGCGGAGAAGAGAAGACTAGAAGAAACACTACACAAATACGGACCCCAGGTATCACCATTCAAATTCGATAAGAAATAACTAATAAAGACGGCCACGGGACTAGAAACCAGAGAACGGTATTAGCAAATCGTTTTACTCCACCATTATATAAATAAGTCTACGTCTTCTCTCAGAAGTAATTTAGGGCACTCAGAAATCTCTAAGCCAGCGATCACTAACATGCTTTAATCTTCTAACATCACAATAACATCTTCTCCGTAACCATGGATCTTGATCGGCGTCCTAGAAAACATTCATTGATCTATCCGATCTCCCCGGTACAGGCTAGGGTGAAACTTACTCAATAAGTAATTTTATAGTGGTTGGGGTCTTACACATTTATTACTTATAAGGTCTTATTATATGGTACTAGTAAGAGCATGGTGTGTTTTAATTGAAGATCCTTGTAGTAGGTTTTGCTAGCCCTGTTCATAGCGAGGAATACTATACGGGTCTATATAGAGAACTAATAGAACGTATTAAGGGTTTAGAGAGTGTGGATATAGTAGAGGATCCGGTTACTAGTGCTACCGAGATACCGCCTAATTACGATCTCTACGTCTACATATACCTTACTGGCGGTACTAGTAAATTATCGTATCAGTCATCAACAAAGATTACCGGTCCCATAGTATTAATTGCAAGCGGTGAACACAATGCACTAGCATCAGCACTATCAGCCCGTAACAGATTTAGGCGATCTGGTTATAAAACACTGGTTTTACCATATAATGGAGTAGAGGATTTCACTATAAAGCTCAAGCAACTATACCGCGTAGTTAAGGCAATAGATAAGATCAGGAGTCTTAGAATACTAGAGATTAATAAAACAGGTGAACCCTCACCAGAATCTCGTGAATATACTGGGTTTTTTGGTGGAGAAGTACACGCTATATCGTATAAGGAGCTACTAGAGAAACTAGAAGAAGCAAGTATATGGGAGTTAAAAAATAGTGTATGGGAAGTCGAATCTAATATTAAACGGGGTGATATAAGTAATAATGATTACGAGAGGATTATTCGCATATACCACGGACTCAAGAAAATAATAGAAGATAAAGGATATAATGCTGTTCTCTTCGATTGTTTCGCATTCATCATGGAAACCGGTGTAACACCGTGTCTAGCAATATCAATGCTTCTTTCAAGAGGTATACCAGCTGTTTGTGAAGCTGACTACTACAGCTTACCACTACTAGTTATTGCACAAGAACTCTTTGAATTACCAGGGTGGATAGCTAATATAGCAGGGTATACTGGTAAAGACCAAGTAAGATTCGCACACTGTACAATAGCTCACACGCTGGGAAGTGGTTGTAAGCTAGTAGATCACTTCGAGACTGGTAGACCAGCTGCTGTAACTTGTAAGCTCCGATACAAAGACATGCTAATTATGAGGTTTTCGCTAGGCTTTAAAGAACTACACGTATATAGGGGCGAGGTATCAAGCTCCGGCTATTTAGAGAAACCATATTGTAGAACACAAGCACTAGTAAAAATACACGGATATAGCCCCATAGAGTTTATACGGAAAGCAGCTGGTAATCACCACGTATTAGTACCGTATAGAAATGGTGCGGAAACCATGCTCGAGCTACTGTGTTGGATTCTCGGAGTAAAACTAGTAAAATAAGCACTAAGTAATTACTACATATGGGATAAACTAGGGAAACTTGTGTTGAGCTACTTATGTGTATTTTCTTAACGCTATAGCTTAGGAACAATTATTGAAGTATTTGTTCTCCTTAAGCCTCTCTTCTTCAATTCCTCGAGTATTTCTTTCAGAACCCTTACTGTGTTACCCCGGTCATAGAGCACAACGCCTTCTTCTAAGGCATCAATTATTAATGGATTACCCCTTCTAAGCATATTTACTGCTTCACTAAGAGTATAAGGGTGAGGCTCTATAGGTAATGGAGTATCCTTCAATGTATCAAGTATGTTTTTAATTCTATCAAGATATTTTTCTTTAAAGTCGCCAATAATTAATAAGTCATAATCACTCCAAGGACCCCAATCTCCACGAGCTCTAGAACCAAATAAGATAACGGCTCTAACTCTAAACCTTGATTTCAAAACCTCTACTATCCTATCCAGCTCCTTATATCTCATAAGCACTAAGTCCCTCTTTTCTCACTAATTATTTCCTTTACAAAATCGAGTATAGTTTTCGCGGCTTGAAGAGCTCTTCGAGAAGTTTCCTCATCATATGCTTCATGCGGTGTACCCTCAGGATGCGCGTTTGGATATCTTGATGGTATGTAGTGTCTATCCAATTCTCTAGCATAGCTTAAAAGCTTCTCATCAATATCCTTGCCACTTGCTTTAAAATATCTCTCTAATAAAACTCTTATACTATGACCCCACGGTGCTTCGTTTATACTATAAAGCAGTGCTTTAACAGCTTTCTCAGCTGCTTGATGAGCATAGAATGCAGATGCATTATATCTCTTCTCTCGATGAAGAATTAATGCTGTTTCGTAATCCCACTCTGCCTCACCAAGCCATCGTAATGCCTCATTTCTCAAAAGAACCCCTCCAATAGATTTTTATAGAAAATATTTGTATTCTCCCTGCTCATCAATAGTATAGTAGCTATATTTACTACTTATAGGTATGTCTATATAGAAGCTCTGTAATATTCTTGGAGAGATATTCTAGCGGTATCTCCTTGGTGTTAACAGGTCAGGTGAAACATTCCGAGTACGCGCTTTCCCTTCTCAACTAACTCGTTATACTTATTTACTGCTTCACGCGTATTAGATACATATACTTCTATTCCACGCTTCCTATAGTGCTCAATAACTTCTTCGTCAACACGCATTAAGCCATCGTAACCAGTACCTATAACGACTGCGTCTACATCAATATCTAGGTACTCACGTATATCATCTAGTTGTAGTCTATGACCTTCTATTCTCCACCAATTAGGCTTTACATCGCTTGGCGTGATTATTAAGTCACGAGTATACTCTTCTTTATCTACAACAATGTATCCAAATCTATAGCTATTTATACGAGGCTGCATGAGTAAACACCACAGCGTTTTAACCTCACATAATACTATTTCTCTATGTGGTGTTATAATACCTTGAAACTAGGAGATCTCGGGGAAAAGAAGATTATCGAAGAAATAATTGCTAAGTACATTACCAGCCCCTCGTGGGAAGAACACCTAGAACCACTGGATGATGCACGTGATATACTACCAGCTGGTCCACGCATCCTATTTAGTATTGACGGGTATTCACTCGAGAAAGCAAAGTTACCGTGGAGAGGAATGAGTGATCTCGGCTGGTGCTCTATTGTCGGTGCTATCAGTGATCACATAGCTAAAACCGGTATACCACGCGATGTCGTCATATCGCTTGGATTACCACGAGATACCCCAGTAGATGATCTCATAGATTTTATGAATGGCGTTAGAGAAGCTATTCAGTATTATAACCTGAGACTACTCGGAGGAGATCTCAATGAATCCCGCGAACCCTGGGTTAGTGTTGCTGTAATAGGATATACATCTGCTAAGAAACCACCTGGTAGGTGTTGTGGTAAACCCGGCGATCTAGTCATAGTTACTGGTGTGTATGGTGCTATGGGATACGTGGTATTAAGAGGCATTGAAGACGCAGCGAAAGAGAAATGGGTTGTAGAAGCTACGCGTAGACCTAAGCCCTACGTAGAAACAGCTGTAGTTCTCTCATCTTATTATAAATCCGTACATGCTTCAATGGATGTTAGTGATGGACTTGGATATACTCTGTTAGAGCTAGCTCGTAGAATGGGTAAGGGAATAGTATTGACTGAGAAACCACGGTATCACGGAGAACTAGACAAGATATGTGATAGCGAGAACTGTATATGGAAACACATACTCAATGGCGGGGAAGAGTATGGCGTAGTAGCTATTGTTTCACCTCAACACGCTGAAACAATATACGAGTACCTGTTAAAACTAGAAGTACCAGCTCAAATAATTGGTCGCGTCGAGGATAAGCCTCCACACCTATACCTAGGAGACCAGGTTGTCGACGATCTAATAAGTGTATGGGATCAATTCAAGGAATGGGACAGGAGATGACACGTCAAAACTCCAATATATGATTGATAGCTAAAACACAATATCCGAAAAGCTTGTATATGCATGTATTAACAGTTATTCCCATAGACTAAGCAAGAATAATCATAGGAGATCTAATTAACGAAGATCCATGGTCTTTCTCTTAGAACAACGTATCCTAGTTTTTCATAGACTTTTACAGCGATGGTGTTCTCCTTGTTAACGTGAAGATACGCATATGCACCAGAGGTAATTGCGTCTCTAGTTATTGCTGACGTAACTATTTTTCCGTAACCGAGACCCCGGTACTCGGGATGGGTGAAGACATCACCTATAACCCATACCTCAGGTAATGCTATATATCTACCCGCAACCGCAACAAGTTTCGAATCTCTGAAAACTCCATAGTACCTGTTTTTCCTGATGATCTCTTCTGCATATTCTCTACTCATCCTAACCCCCTGAGATTTCTTCAACTCGATAAATTGATCTACATGCTGTTTAGGATCGAGTCTTACAGCCTCATGCGGATTATAAGGCTTATAATGTTCCTCATCAACAAGCATGTCAAGATAAGTCTCGACTCTGAACCTAATACCTAATTTCTTCAGCAAATCGGTGATCTCGTCTAAATACCGGGAATAATATAGTTGTATAACAGTCTTTTCCCCCCTAGCGATTATTTCTTCGAGAACTTGTTCGAAGAGACTACTGTAACCCCATAAGTGAACAGCAAAATAGCGGGGTCCACTCCATATCAGCATATATGCCTTAATCTTATCTTCATCATCTATATCCATGTATAAGTCTGTATTATCCAGTTGGTATAGGAGATCGTAGAGTAGATAGGCGTGATCGAAGGGATTACGACGATATAGTGAAATAATAGACCTGTATACTGTATAACATAATTCCCTTAGATTCTTCAACATATAGATTTAACCCCCAGTATTTTACTTTCAATACTTGATTCTATAACATGATATATAGTGGTTGTGTACCTATTTAATTATGTCTCTGTAGCCAGCGCGATATCCGGTATGAGTAACGTTAGCAACGGTGCTAGGTGGAGAATCGTGAGGTGGCACGAGATCCCCATAGGGGCTCGTCGCTACATTGTTTATCATACTATTGTGTCACCGTTGTTAATTACTTGGTATATGCTACCCATGTATATGTTTATGACGGGCTATAGTGTATTGGAAGTCGGTATTATCTTTACACTTGTACACATACTCTCTATACCAGCAACGTATATTGTTGGGAAGTTATTTGATAGGATCGCTATTAGACACGGCCTAGTACTCATAGATGCTCTTGAAGGGGCTTCATCAATACTCTACGGTTCAGCTTATGGACCCATAGCGCCGTTGATGCTGTTTCTGGGATTGTTCATAGAGGATATAACGAGGATATTCTATCCACTTTACCAGGCAGCTGAGAGGATCCTATATCCCGAGGATAGGATGGAAGAAGTGTTTGCATGGCATATGAGGCTACCGGAGCTGAGCCAGCTCATAGGATTCCTAGTACTAGGATATTTGTTTGGCTATGTATTCGATACTCCACATCATTATAGATTAGGCTTCATAGCGTTTTGGCTTAACATCCGTGTTTACTATTATATATCTGCTAAGATTCTTACCCAGACTAGATGTTGAGGAGAGGATCGGTGTTGAGAAGCTCGTATTTAGGATAGATAAAGAGTTTAAATTAATACTGCTAATTGAGGCCTTAATAACTCTCGCGTGGTCTATGGCACCCGAGATCGTATTACTGAACTACATAGTCAATGTTCTTGGCCTAACACTGTTTGAGGCCATGGTTGTTGAAGCAGCAATATCCGTAGGAGCTATAGCGGCTACATATGTTTCTGAGAGAATAGGTCGAAGCCACAGATTTGAAGCAATTTCTATAGGCTATGTATTGATCTCACTATGGGCTCTAATAATGTATATGAATCCGCCATTCATCACTGTAGTATTGTCGTATCTCATGGCTAGATTCGGCGATGTACTAGCATTTCCATTCTATAGATCATGGATTTTCAGCAAGATACCCAAGGAGAAAGCAAGTAGAATACTATCAGCGCTATCAAGCTATAGAAAACTAATAGCTTTGTTCTCACCAGCAATCGGGGGATTCCTAGCAACAATAAAACCCACACTACCATATCTAGTAAGCCTAGCTTAGAAAACAGTAGTCGTATAACTTATACTTGGGAGAGCATCTATCATGTTAATTGTGAACTAGATTGAAGCTGTTTCAAAGTTCTTACTATGAGTGTCTCCATCAATGTTTTAACTGATTTTGTCAATGTTTATCTACATGTTGGTGACTGGATCTTGGAGTCGATTGTACGTGAGAGCCTAGAGGTCATGTTAAGGAGGATTAATAGAGAGGCTGCAGTAATCGAAGCTAGGCTTCAGAGAATAGCTGTAAGGCTAGGTGTCGAGAACTGGAAGGAGCTAGAAAAACTGCTTACCAGTAGAGGCATTGATAACCCGGAGGTAGACCTTCTCTGGCCAGAATATCTCTATTTGAAGAGAAGACTTAGAGAGCTAGAAGAGAGGAAAAAACGTGTACTAGCAATGCTTAAGGGATAAAGAGGTTTGACGAAGTTATACCGTGTGTTAGATCTAATCAATAGGCTTTTAGGCGAATATAATCCTGTGGTTAGAGTTGTCGAACATTATGTTGCTAATGAAGGAGATGTAGAGTATTTAAACGTAAAAATAAATATTCCTCACGGTAATACAGTAGTGGCAATACGTGAGTATTGGCAAAGAGACAGTCTTGTGGCTTATGGTTACTACTTGAGAGCTTATGATCATGAGGAATGGTGGGATAATAGGCCTCATCACCCAGAGATCCAAACACACCCGCATCACAAACATCTAGGAGAAAAAGTACAACCCCTACGAGATCCATCACTAGAAAAATTCCTAAATGCTGTTAGGCAGATCCTACACAAACGCTCTACTTGAAATCGCTTACTCTATTTTATCCCGAAACAGACGATAACACAATACTATGTAGTAACTTGCTTGAGATTAGGACCTGGAATCACTGTCTCCGGACTCCAAAACCCGTATTAAGCTGCTGTATAGAATTAAACATAGGCTGCAATGTACGTAACATTAGATCCATGCTCTAACATGCATAGATATCTATTCTTGGATGATCTAAGATATGTTTATTTGTTACTTGATAACTCGTATGGTTAGGTCTCAAAGTATTGTTCGATAATTACTATCCGTTAACTCAGCTATACCTTAGGAGCTGTTCTCTGCATAGTATACTCAGTAGCAGCCGGTAGTATTCTGGTAAAACACTACTTCTATTAAGTAGAAAAGGGGGCTACTTGGTGTATTAGGATAGTGGTGATGAGAGGGTAGGTTGCTGTATTGATGATGAAGAGTCCCATCTCTGATCTCTGGTACTTAGGTACTATTTATAGTCTAGTTCTCCATCTACTACTATAGCGCATTTGCTGAGCTTGTGTTCAACGGTTTTGCCAGGGTCTAGTATATGGATTACTTTAAATCCCTTAGCTACTAGGTAGTCTGATAGTATTTTTCTATGGCATCTCCACGGTATTCTCTCGCGACAGACGAGCACACTAGTTTTTTCACTAACTAGTCTAACTAGTTTCTCGAGATGGGGTTTTGCACTGGGAGATCTAGTTATGTATGTTGCATATGCTCTAAAACCCTGTGATTTAAAACAAGTAGCTATTCCATAGTCTCTGACATCAACGCTGAAGCGGCGATAACCACCTAGTTCTGGTATCCACATATAGTCTATCCCCATACTCATAAGCTTATACGACAAATTCTTGCCGGAATACTCGGGAAACTTCAGGCTCTTAACCCATCTACGAACATCGACAACGCGCTCAATACGGTATCCTCTAATCAGCCCGATAAACTCCTCTAAACTCCTACCACCATAACCCAGTGTATAGACAACTCGCTTGCTCATACTATACACTGAGAGCCTTGTTACGTCTAGCAATAATATGAATAGAGAACTAAATACGTTGCATCACCCGGATCAAGATACCAGAAGCGATCCTAGTACGCGGCCCCTCTTCTTCTTAAACCCTCGTCTCCAGTAATGTGTGTTGTAGAAATAACTATAAGAGATTAGAGGGTTTTACCAAGTTGTGGCTTTTAGTATTCGCTGTTTATATAGCGTTGCTTGGAGTACTTGATCTAGTCTATAACGTCTCTGGTTTAGTTGTTTTTGGTTTTACAGTCGTAGAGCTTGGAGTATTTAATGCTATGTGGACACTAATATACGCGTTTTCTATAAGAATGGCTACGCATACTGCTGATCGTGGTGCTTTCCGAGCTAATTCACTATCGTCGATACTAGCGCTAATACCATCACTAATACTATTCGGGATAGCCCTGAATAGCGGGATTAAACCACTACTCTACACTTCCTATGCACTACATGCAGTAGCAGTATCGTGTATTAGAGTATCAGCTCTAACATCGATACTCGAGGGATACGATAGTAGTGTTTGGAGCCGTGCTAATAGGGGATTTCTAGTATTGGTTCTCATAATTGAGGGATTATTCCTAACTGGGATATCTCTAACTGGTTTCTCTAACTTACTAGCCAACTATTCTCTACTAGCAGTACTTGCTACACTAATCGGTATACTGGCTTTTATCGTTACGCCGCAGCCTGTATTCATGATTGAGAGGATCATGTATAGGATCGAGAAGAGCTTGACACGAATGCTATTACCAGTTAGAGCACTACTAGCGCTCGATTACTACTCGATCACGATACCTGATAAACTCAGTATAGCTACACGGGTAGTAAGTGGTTATAAGGTCAGTACCGGGCTAGTAATAATAGCGCTTGTGTTTCTCAGAATTAGTAACGAGTATTTGTTAACACCACTACCCTACTATCTCTTAAACCACCTATACTTATCCATAAACGGAGTCATATTAGTATATGGTCTGGCAAAGCTACTAGCTCCTCTACTCCTAATACTAGTACCCTACAGAGGAGCCGCTAAAGGATATTACGTGGTTACACTATTCACTAGGCTAGCCGCAGCAATAATTATGTATTTATTAGCAAGTACTGAAGTACACGCGGTTTTACTACTAGTTCCCATCCTGTTCACAAATACATTGCTAGACACGCTTCTCTATAGCCTCTACATAGAATCTACCTACGGGTATAAGACGGGTTACTACTCATTAGTAAACGAGATCAGCGGATTCATGGGGTCGCTGACATCCGGGCTACTATACATAATGCTAGGCGTACCAGCTATACTAGTAGTAGCTGTTCTCTCAACACTAATACTACTAGCATTGATAAGAAATGCTGGGAAAACCTGAATAGATATGGATTATCTGATTGCCTGATCCTCCTTTCATATTTTGACACGAGTCTAAACACTCTGTGTTGCAATTAGAAATAGCTATGGCGGAGTCCGCGATAATGTAAAATAAGCTTTCCACAGGATCGTACTATTATTGTGTAGGGGGGTGTATAGTATTGCTTGTTTTTCCCAAGGAGTTTGTTTTTGGAACATCTACGTCTGCTCACCAGATTGAGGGAGATAACAAGTATAATGACTGGTGGGAATGGGAGATTACGGGTAAGCTACCGTATAAGTCTGGTAAAGCGGCTAATCACTGGAAACTCTATCGAGAAGATATAGAGCTCATGGCTAAGCTCGGGTATGAAGCATATAGATTCTCAATAGAGTGGAGCAGGGTTTTCCCCGAAGAGGACAAGATAGACGAGAATGCGCTCAACAGGTACGGTGAGATAGTGGAGTTGCTACATAAGCATAATATTAAGCCTATGATAACTCTTCACCACTTCACTAACCCGGTATGGTTTAATAGAAGGGGTTCTTGGCTTAAGAGGGAAAACATTAGGTATTTTACGAAATTTGTTGAAGTAGTAGTTGATAGTCTTAGGGGGGTAGAGTACTGGATCACATTCAATGAAGCAAATGTATATACGCTAATGGGTTTTATCCAGGGAGTGTGGCCACCCAGGTATAAGGGTTTAAATAAGGGAGTTGAGGCTCTGAAGAACCTCGTAGAAGCTCATGCAGAAGCGTATAGTATACTCCATAGGAGAGGCGTTAAAGTTGGTATAGCTCATAACATGATCCCGTTTAAACCCTATTCTAACAAAACACGCGATATAGAGAAAACAAGACAGGTAGACAAGTTCTATAACTGGGCTTTTCCCGAGGGAATACTCAAGGGTACAATGGAGGTATTTGGGAAAAAGTATAGAGTAGTTAGTAGTGATCTAGACTTTATGGGTATTAACTACTACTCTGCGTGGGTTGTTAAGCACTCGTGGAATCCATTCAAGTTCTTTGTAGATATCAAGCCCCTAGATACGGGTCTGTGGACTAAGATGGGTTATTGTATCTACCCGAGAGGTATATACGAGGTTTTGGAAGCAGCCTATAGAGAAACTGGTAAGCGGGTAATCATTACAGAGAATGGTGTATCGGTTGACGATGATGAACTGAGAATACTGTCTATTATTAGGCATCTACAATACGTATACAAAGCAATTAGTGAGAAAATCCCCGTAGAGGGCTACTATTACTGGAGTTTCATCGATAACTATGAATGGGATAAAGGATTTGAACAGCGCTTTGGACTAGTAGAGGTAGACTACAACACATTCGAGAGAAAACCCAGAAAAAGCGCGTACATATACGGGGAGATCGCGAAGACACATACTATAAGTGATGAGCTACTAGGGAAGTATGGCGAAAACGACTCGTATAGAAGACTACTCGGTTCTACCCAGTAGTTTTTCTGCTCTCTCCCTTAAGATATTCTCGATTTCATCTCTATCAACGGGGTATTGCTTATATATCCACAACCATACCAGTGCACATGGAATCCACGTAAGACACGCGATGATCAACGCCCATTGATAAGCAGATGGCTCACTATATCCTATACTCTTTAAATACTCGATGAGCACGCCTCCTAGGAAAGGCCCTATCGCTTTACCAATATTATCCATAATGTTAAATACTCCAAACACAGTTCCACGATCCTCTGGCAGGTTTACCTGTGATATAATTGCTCTTACGTTAGGACCGGCGTAACTCACAAACTGGATGAGTGCTAGGCTATATAGTACTATGAATACCCAGTCCCATAGTCCTAGCTCGCTTGGTAGGGGATATAGTAAGAGGTAGATCGAGGCGATCATGCCTATAAAGATCGCTAAACCCGTTAGTATTGCTCTCCCACCGCGTTTTCGCTTTTCAGCAATATCGCCGAGAATACCTCCTAAAAGCGAACCAAGTATAGATGTTATACCAAGTACTAGTAACACCATTGTCGCAGTATCCTTAGACATACCACGTGTAACCATAAAGAAGGATACAAGCCAGTACAGTAATACACCCCATGGAACAGTCCCGATCATCCCCTGTGCAAAGATCAGGATGTTTGTCTTGGTCTTGAAGCTCTTCTTAACAGCATCCCATGAGAGTCTATACCGGTATTCTAGACCGGCTTCGTAGAGTTTTCGTAGAGCTGATTCTCCAGCTCCTCTCTTCGGCTCATCAAATACTACGTAGAATAATGGCGCAAGGAACCAGTTTGGAACTGAGACATAGATAAATGGTGGTCTCCAATCAGCAATTATTCCTGCTAATATCATGCCAAAGAGCGTGCCAACACCGAAGCTTGCTTCAATATACGAGTACCCCCTACCCCTTTTCGCTTCCTCGAAGAGGTCGGCAATTAGCGTATATGCTATTGGTATGATAGAACCTATTCCTATACCCGTGAAGATTCTCAGTAATAGTAGTTGCCAATAACTCGTTACGAATGCTGTGAGGAAACAGGGGACTTCTCCAACTAATACACCTACTAGTAGGAGCTTCTTCCTAGTATAGATATCTGAGAGGAAGCCCCAGAGAATGGTTATTAGAGCACTGGTAGCAACGAAAGCCGATGATACAAGCCCGATCTGAGACTCTGTAATACCGAATTCTTTCATAATTAACTGGTAGTTTGGCGGTAAAAGATTCTGATCAGCCATGAAGAGAGCAGAGATCAAGATGAGCAATACTAGAGATACTCTTCTACGAATACTCACCGGTTATCCCTTTATTTACTGCTAGTACTAGACCAAGTCAAGCTCTGAACCGGCTATCATAGAGATCAGAGTGTACAGTATAAGATATACATGTAGAGAGAAAATAAGTGTTTAAGCATAAGTATTATGGAAAACGAGTACTTGTTACTACTTTTTATTTGCTGGATAGACACATGAGAAGGCATAGCCATAATAGTTGGTTGGTCAGAGCCCGCTCACAATAGCTTATACAGTCATAGCCCCCTTTGGAGGGGGCTGTTTTCCCGGGTTCCTCGTCATCCCATAACGTGTTTATTTGTGTAATGGGTTATTTAACGACTCTCCTTAGAAACCCAGCTGTCCTGGCTGGTATTTCGCGTGTTGCTTTCCACGCGCTTCTTAGAACATAGCTTATTGTCTCAGCTAGTCCCTTCTTCATAGCTATGCTCGTTGCTTTATTCCAGTCTATAACAGCTACGAGGTACATTATGTATAGTGTTATAACTAGTAGTATTGGTATCGAGATATATGGTGGTAAACCCATTGCTTCTCTAAGGTAACTGGTAGTGGCTGAGCCAAAGAATACTGCTAATGCTGTAATGGTTATCTTACCTAGCACGAGGGCTATGAAGTACTTAACGACGCTATACCTAGTTGCTCCTAGTGG
This sequence comes from Thermoprotei archaeon, assembly GCA_040514375.1. GTDB lineage: Archaea > Thermoproteota > Thermoprotei_A > Sulfolobales > Desulfurococcaceae > QMWW01. The sequence goes on along the minus strand of JBEVCI010000010.1, from coordinate 64,277 downwards.
CACGTATAATATATCATCGGGTAGTGGAAGTGCAGCGAATAAGTATACAGCTATAAATGTTGATTTCCGGAAAACCTCGGTGAACAGCTCTAGGTTTTTCCTAGTTTTCTCGGGTAATACTCTACTTATTCCATAACCAAACATGTAGACTACAAGCTTACCCATAGCAGCTCCAAACCCAGAAATTATCACGAGAAGCGCTTGTTGTAGAGAATCGCTAAGTAATCCGGAATACAGTATGATGAGTAACAAGTATGGTATAGTCGAATAGGGTATAGCATTACCTATGAATGAAACTAGGAATATACCGAGCAGACCATACCTTTCTATGAATATCTCGAGCCATTCCTCTATACTCAATACTAGTACTCCACACCCGAGTTGGTTCTATTTCAACTATACCGGTGTTTCAAATAATAAGGTATTTTAGCCTCGGTAAGTTATTATAGTTTAATCAGCCGGTTGTTAGGCTACCCTAACAGGAGGATGTTCTATGCCAGTACCACTAGAAACGCTGCCACCCGGAGCACGTGCTAAGATAATACAGGTAATTGGTGGTCATGGTATTGTTCATAGACTATACCAAATGGGGTTAACACCAGGAGCATTGGTAGAGGTAGTATCAAACTATGGTAGAGGACCAATAGTACTGAGAGTAATGGGTGTCGAGATCGCTATAGGAAGGGGTATAGCTCGTAAAATACTAGTAGAACCCGCCTAGTGGGCGGTTCTACTATGGCTACTCAGCAAAAACCCCAGGTAAACCCCGGGAAGAAGACTATACGCGTAGCTGTTGCTGGACAACCAAATGTTGGTAAATCAACACTATTTAATGTATTAACTAATAACCGGGTACTCGTAGCCAACTGGCCAGGTGTTACCGTTGAGAAACACTATGGAAAGCGGAAACACAGAGACTACGAGATCGAGTTCGTAGACCTACCGGGAACTTATGGTTTCTCATCACTAACGATCGAGGAGAGAATCGCTAGAAACTATATTCTCAGCGGAGAACCAGACGTGGTACTAGTTCTAGTTGATTCTCTAAACCCAGAGAGAACAATGTATCTAGCTATACAAACACTAGAATTAACACCAAGAGTAGTAATAGCGTTAACGAAGATAGATGCTGCGCACCCCCATGGAATACACATAAACGCGGATCTCCTCAGTAAGAGGCTGAAAGCTCCAGTAATACCCGTATCAGCTGTTCACAATATTGGTATCGAGGAACTACTCGATACCATTATAGATAGAGCTACTAGAGGAGACGGTGAACCCCTTAGAATAGATTATGGAGAACTAGAACCATTCATTAAATCAATTGAGGAGATACTCGCGAAACACGTAGACGGCTTAAAACTACCAGTTAGATGGGCTGCTGTTAGGCTGATAGAGGGGGATCACGAGCTAGAAGTACTTATCAAGGAAAAGCTTGGAGAAGAGGTTTTAAAAGAGATTCTGAGAATACGTGAAGAAGCATCCATAATGATTAAGAGAGATCTAGCTGAGCTAGCTGCTAGTAAACGATTTGAATACATATTTAAGCTACTCGATGGTGTTGTGATAAGGTCTCGTGTAGAGTATCCCCGCCTTACTAGAATAGCGAAGATCCTATATAACCCGTTATGGGGCTCTGTAGCGAGTATAGTCTTTCTAACACTAGTATTCATCGCAGTATTTACTATCAACACGGGTTTCCCACTCAATGTTATTCTCGAGTATATGGGTATGAGCGAGTATGCAGCATTAGTTGAGGAATATAGTTTGAGCGGATTAGTAGATACAGCGTTTACACTAATTGGTGGCTCTATATACTCAGCACTAGGTGATACACCAACGACTCATCTCATCGTTGATGGAATACTAGGTGGTGTTGGAGCAATACTTGTATTTCTTCCACTCGTATTCATAGTAGCACTAGCGCTAGCAATACTCGAAGACTCGGGTATAGCTCCGCGGATAGCTGTTGGATTACACTCGACGCTATCACGTATAGGTATCTCGGGACACGCGGTATTCCCGATGATGCTCGGACTGGGCTGTAACGTACCAGCTATACTAGCAACACGTGGAACACCGGATCCACTTGAAAGACTTAGACTCATACTAACACTAGCATTCATACCATGTCAAGCAAGACTAGTAGTATTGCTAGCACTAGCTACTGCACTACAAAGGCTACCTGGTGGAGTACTAATACTGCTTGGTTACCTAGTAGCTTTCGTGGTATTTGCTATCGTGAACAAGGTTTTATACGAGATAGATAGGCGTAGGGGTAGAGCTGTATCACCAGAGATACTGATAGAGCTTCCGCCAGTACATAAACCGGTAGGTAAGGTTGTGTGGTGGCTTACATGGAGTAATACGAAACACTTCCTAGTAAAAGCTGGTATCGTTATATTCACGTTAAGCATCATAGTGTGGTTTATGACGAGCTATACACCAGGACTAGCATATACCGAGGAACCGAGTGAGAGCATAGCATTCGGGTTAGCAAAGATATTCTCACCACTACTAGAACCCATAGGATTAAGCGGTGACCCAGCATGGATAGTAGCACTAGCTCTACTCATGGGCTTTATAGCTAAAGAGGTAGTGGTTAGTACGCTTATAGTAGCTACTGGTGCTAGTAGTGCTAGAGAAGCCATTATATCACTTGGTTTAACGGATGCGCAAGTAACCAGTATAGCTTTGTTCACAGTACTATACGTACCATGTCTAGCAACAATAGCCGTAATCTACAGCGAGACCCGTAGCATCAAATACACACTACTAGCAGTAGCTATAATGATGAGTATAGGATACCTAGCAATGATAACGACATACTACGTAGGTTCACTACTGGGTTTTTAGAAGAAAATCCAGCGTAATTAACCTAGACGAAAACGAGCTAAGGAAAAACCAAAGGGTGTTGTACATTTTTCAAGAAAAACGAGGAGACATAGTGTTCTTTCAAATAATTGCTAACTATTAAGGGAAATATACCAATGAACGAGGTCTAAACGTACTCTAGTCTTCATCTTCATTAAGGCTAGTGACTAATACCCTAATACGTCAATTTATTGAGTTAGTTGTACTTTACGCTTAAAAACGGATAAATATCATGGTATGAGTGGATATAATTCTATAGTGTTTGCCATAATTACCACGAGACGGGGTTTCTCTTCTAGTACTTCTAAGGCTCTCACGATGTTTCTATCTAGTTTATCTACATTGTCCTTCCTTACTGGTTCAGCTATATAAATTATACCATATTGAGCATCCTTTCTTAAAGTTATTTCTAATAAGAAGTTATTGTCTCTCGTTAATACTATTCTTCCACTGGAATTTGCTAGACGTACTACCTCCCTGTCGCTAATACCCCGGTGATTCGTGTCTGGTATCCACTTCACATCGAGGCCCATATCTCTAAGGAGTTTTACTAGGGGCCAGGGTATATTCTCGTCAGCTAGTACTTTCGATAGCGACCACCTCAACCTTTCTTAGGGTTTCTAGCGCGTATCATAGAGCCTCGTAGATCGCTTCTACTGGTATACGATAATTGTTAGCAGTTTCTTCTACACTCCACCCACTAGCTAATGCTTCTAGAATATCATCTACCGTTATCCGCGTCCCTTTGATAGTGGGTCTACCACCCCGTCTACCCGGAACAACTTCTAGCCGTTTGTATCCTGGTAAAAGAACCATAAAGATATCCATCAACAATAAGTACTATTCTAGCGAGCTATAGCTTTTACTATACCAATACGTTTGCAAGATATAGACCAGCCATAAACCGCAACAACTCGATCTCAGCAGTATCATAGAAATGGAGCAAAATGCATTACGAATAGTTAGTGATAACGCATAAGCAGTTAATCGTGTTAAGCAGATATTTACTGTGTGATGCAGACATCTATTACCTAGAGTGACGGAGATCCCACGGCGAAGGATTAGAGGATCCCGATGAACAGCTACTACTTGGTGGCAGACAATGACCTACTTATTCTTCAACGGATAACTTAATAAATACTACTATGTATTGTTAATGCCGGGTTTACGTATCCTATTGTTCCTCTAGGGCTTAGAGCTGGAGTTTACCCTTATTGCTGGTCTTATCCTTATCAGTCTCTTCTTGATCGGCTTTATGATACGAGTTTCTAGTTGCTCTGGGTTTATCTTCAACGTCTCCGGTTCACCTATAGCGTGCTCCTATTCTCTTGATAAAAACTTGTTATATAGGATTCCGTCAATGAGTTGATAGCATATATTGCAGAGAATATATTGGTTGCATCCCTGTGCAAGAGTACTCCCGCCACTGTTTTTCTCTTAGTACTCTCCAGCTTTCCACGGATTTATATTCCTCAAAATGCTGTGGAATAGCTTTTTAGCCCCGGTACTCTTCTGAAGTCTTCATCTAGGATTGCTATGATATTTATCTCGTAGTGTTTACGTATTAATCGCTACAATAGCATCTGCTGGCAGTAGATGATACTTCTTAGTAACATCTATTATCTCCGGGGCGTAGCTTTGTCTTCTAATACAGTTATATCCATATCCTCCAGGAAGCTGTATAGCTTATTTATTTCCTCCTCGAAGAATCCATATCTATGTTTCCGTATATAGTCTCTAAGCTTTTCTACGCGTCTTACTTCTAATTGCATCTATGCCTTTGTTCTCGCTATTGTGAAGAAGGCCTCATCTAGTATTTTTATGCTTGTATAGAGCCTGTCCCCTTCTGATAATAGTTCTTCTACTCTTCGAGAATATGGCTCTACATTATGCAGATAGTAGATAGTAGATTATATAGGATTAGTGTCTAGGAAAACCATTACTATTCCTCTGCTTCCAGCATAAACATATCTAAATGCTTTTCACCCCTCAAATCAGTACTGTGTATGGGTAAACTAAAGTGTTTCCTGATTTCCTAGCATGCCGCCCTCCTATGATGTCGCCAAAAACGCTGGGAATCGCATAGTTACAGCGAATTCCCTTACGTCTTCAATAACTGCGATTAATTATTATCTTTGAAAAGACAAATACTTTCCCAGTAATTACTGCCAACCTATATAGTAGTGAAATATTCGCATCTCCCGTGTTTCTCGTTTAATAGCTTCACTTCATGTTTTCGGGGATAACTGTGCTAGGGTCTTTGCTATTTCTTTTAGAGGGCGTGAAACAGTACTGTATTAGACTTATTATTTTATTGCAATGCGTAATATCTAATAACATATAAATAGATGTGTATACAATATGTATTACTTGGTGTATACTGTTGTCTGAAGTTGTATCGGTCAGGGTACCGAGGGAGTTAAAGGAGAAGATGAAGAAGTACCGTATTGATTGGAGTAGTGAGATTAGGAGATTTATCGAGGAACGTATCAAGTCGTTGGAGCTCCTCGAAATACTAGACGAGATCGAGGAGAGGGCAGGAAGAAGAAGAACAAGAGTGGATTCAACAAAACTCATTAGGGAGACTAGGGAAGAGCATTGATAGTACTCGATGCATCATTTCTAGTAAAACTCATACTCAGCGAAGAGGGGTCTAGGAAAGCGCGTGATCTTACACGTTTATGGATTAGAAAGGGTGAGATGTTATTAACAATAGATTTAGCCCTTCCCGAAGCCCTAAATGCTGTATGGAAGCATGCATTAAAAATACATGACATAGATAAGGGAGAAGCAATAGAGGCCGTCAAGGATCTCTTAAAATTATGGACAAAACTAAGAATACATTCCTCAAAGGAGATTGCAGAGGAAGCCTTTAAACTTGCATTAGACGAAGACATCACTGTATACGATGCTCTATACATTCAACTCGCTAAATCTACCGGAGCAGGTCTAGCAACCTTTGACAAGAAAATAGCCGAGATAGCAATGAAACATAATATAATAACACACCCATAAAACATGGTTATGAATAGTGGTTTAACCCTTATGAGGAACCATTAAACAATGGCCTCTACGCTGATGAAAGAGGTTTGTAGTATGCCGGAAACCATGAAATGTACAGCTGTTTACCAGGAATATTTTCTAAAATAAAGTTGGAGTCTTCGATGAACTAGGAAATTATTAGGGGATATCATGTGTTTATGATAAGGAGTATTCATTTGCTGGAATCCTAGCAATAGTTATTATCCCGGAATGGAATCAGGTGAGGAATATTCTCCTAAAGCTTGTAGACGTGGTTCAAATACACGGGCTTGTTATATATGTCTTTAAAATCAACCGCCTTCGTAGAGTACTGGTGCAAGAACTACTTCGTCTCCTTCTCTAAGTACGTGTTTTCTCGGGTTGTATACGGGTTCGCCGTTAACCATGACTTCTATGAGGGGGATTCTATTAACCCATTCACTTAGTCTATGGTGTTTACTATAGATTGTGTTGAGGAGTTCTTCTAGCGTAGTATTCTCTTCGATGTCTATTTCTTCGCGTTTAATACCGGTTATTTGTGATAAAAAACCAGAGTATATAATGGTGATCTTCATCAGTGCTTCCTACTGGCGGCTCTAAGTACTGCTCTGAATATGTTTATATAGCCAGTACAACGACACAGCACTCCCTTTAAATACTCTTTCACATCATTGAGTGAGGGTTTCTCTTTCTCGCGTAATAGGTACTCAGACATTATAATGAATGCTGGCGTGCAGTAACCACACTGGAAAGCTCCTTCTTCGATAAATGCTTTCTGTATCTCTGTGAGCTCTTCCTTAGATAACCCCTCAACAGTAGTGATCTCGGCTCCATCTACGTCAACCGTTAGAGTAAGACAAGCTAGTACTGGTTCACCATTAACTAGTACTGTACAGTTACCACACTCGCCAATACCACAACCATACTTAACACTCGTTAAACCAAGCTTCTCTCTAAGAGTATTGATCAACAGTTCATTAGGCTTAACATCGAGTTCTACTTTCTCGCCATTAACCCTAAGGGATACTCTAACCATATACACCACCTCGACTCAATCGCTCATATGCTTTGTGAAGAGAATCCCAAGTTAACACCTTAACAACATACCTCCTATACTCAGCAGTAGATCTAACGTCTGTGATAGGGGATATTTCCTCCTCGAGCTTATTGAGTGCACTCCGTAGTTCTTCAGACCCTACTCTAAGTCCTTTAACGGCATTCTCTGTCTTACGTGCTCTAACTGGCTTAGGAGCAACAGATCCAAGCGCTATCCTAGCTTCTTTAATAACACCGTCCTCTACTACAAGGTATACAGCAGAACTAGCTATAGCGAGATCAACAGCTACTCTCGAAACTTTCTTAAACGCTGAGGAACCCCTGCTTGGTTTCTCAACAATTATTTCCTTAAGCATCTCGTTAGGCTTCAGCACCGTTTTGCCAGGCCCTACGAAGAACTCCTCAAGAGGAACTACTCTCTCACCATCAACACTAGCTATTACTGCTCTCGCATCATATACTAGTAGTGGTGGAGCCGTATCAGCTGCTGGTGACGCATTACAGAGATTTCCTCCAATAGTACCCATGTTACGTATCTGAATACTACCCATAACCTTAACAGCGTCGTAGAGTGCTGGCAAGTACTTCTTAATAATATCTGATCTCTCTAAATCCCTTAACCGTGTAAGCGCACCTATACGGATTACCTTTTCCTCTTCTCGAATATACCTTAGACCTAGTATTTTCTTGATATTAATTATAACGCGAGGTTCTATGATCCGGGCCTTGATCTTGACGAGGAGGTCTGTACCACCTGCTAGTATCTTGGCTTTTTCTCCAAACTTATCTAGTAATTCTAGTGCTTCATCCAGCGTCTTTGGTTCATAGTAATCAAACTCTATTGGTATAATCCTAGTATTCATAGCTGTGACATTTACAGGGGGGATCTCGCCATTACCTACCATGGGGTTTCACCTCTTTCTCTTAGAGCCTTAATTATCTTATCCGGTGTAACCGGTAACTCGTAGAATCTAACACCAATAGCGTTGTAGACCGCATTGAGTATAGCACCAACAGCTGGATTCATAGCAGCTTCTCCTAACCCCTTAGCACCAAAGGGCCCTGTTGGTTCATAGGTATTTGCTAGTATTACCTTGAAATTCTCTGGTTCTAGTACATCCTCCGCTGTCGGTATCTTGTAGTCTGTAATGAGCATTCTACCCATAATCTCTCCGGTTCTCGGATCATACTTTGTATCTTCGCTAAAAGCCATGCCCCAAGCCATTGCAAAACCACCGTGTAGTTGGCCCTCAACCATGTCGGGGTTAATAGGTGTACCAACATCAGCACCAGCAACTACTCTAACTGGTCTAACCTTACCAGTCCATGTATCAACCTCTACTTCGACGAAGTATACTGTAAAGCTCGGCGGTGCAGACGTTGATCTATAGGATACTACAGCTGTTAGTGTACCCCAGTTTCTCTGCCATGCAGTCCACGCTAGTTCTCTGAGAGTAACCTTTAGATCAGTGCCTTCTACGTAGACAACTACTTCACCCAGCTCTTCGTCATAGCCTATTTTCAAAGCCTCGGGATTAACGACTTTACCAAGAATACGTATAGCTGTCTCGAATATCCTCTGCTTAAGGATCTGCGCAGCTCTTCTAGCACACTCTCCACCAACATATGTTCCACGAGAAGCATGTGTACAGACATCGTATAGCGTGTTCTCGGTTGTTGCTGTAGCTATGTTTATAAGATCTGGTGGCACTCCTAGCTCTTCAGCGATAATCTTGACGTGCGCGTCTAAGCTACCACCACCGTGGTCTTGTAAAGCTGTTATATAGTCTAGTGTTCCATCCTCGTTTAGCTTTAGTATACAGCCAGTATAGTCTATGACTTCGCCGCTAATAGGACCGCCAGCACCAGATGTGTGGAATCCCCTACCCACACCGATACCGCGTCTAAACCTACCCTTTTTCTCGCTTGGATGACCGCGCTTATCCCAACCAATTAGTTCCTTGCCCTTTAACAATAGCTCTGGTACACCATCTGATTTGATAACGGATTTAACCGTGGGACCCTGTCCCCAGAATATATCGCCTTTACCAACGTAGTTCTTGAGCCGCAGCTCGATCGGGTCTATGCCCAGTTTCTCGGCTATCTCGTCGACTACGGTTTCAACAGCCCATTGTACCTCTGGAGCACCATAGCCGCGTAGGGCACAACCCGGTACTTTATTGGTATAGACTGCTATACCGTGGTACCGGAGGTTTCTCCACTTATACATCGAGACAAACCAGCCTAGACTAGTACCTAGTAGTGGGTAAGGCTGTACTTGGTGAGCACCTACGTCAAGGATATTCGTAAACTCTGCAGCTGTGAATACCCCGTCTTTTCGAGCACCTACTTTTATCTTGAAGTGGAATACGAAGTTAGAGTGATCGAGCATATCCTCTTCTCTAGTATAGGCGATCTTGACTGGCTTCTTAGCCTTGAGAGCTAGTGCAACCGCTATTGGTACCAAGTAGTTTGTCTGAATACTAGAACCAAATGAACCACCAATAGGTACTCGTACAACGCTGATCCTGCTCTCGGGTATATCGAATAACTGGCTTATCAGTATCCGGGTATTGTGGATTGTCTGAGTAGTAGTATATATTGTTAACTTGCCACCGGGTTCTGGAACTACTAGAACAGCTTTTGGTTCTAACTGCATGTGATACCTCTTACCGGTCTTGAAGGAGCGCTCAATAATAACATCCGCTTCGCTAAATCCCTTCTCAACATCTCCCTCTTCGTAATCAAGGCGGGCAGCAATATTGTTTTTAACCTCTATCCACTCATCGCCCTTCATGATCTTCTCGTGTATGAGTGGTGTATCGGGTTTCATAGCCTCATAGGGGTCTAGTATAGGCTTGTATATTCTCTCAAACTCTATCTTTACAGCTTCAGCAGCTCTCTGAGCAAGCTCTTCAGATGGAGCGGCTACAGCGGCTACTGGTTCACCTAGGTATCGCGGCTTATAGGTTAGTATATAGGTATCCTTATAGGTAACCTCATTAATACTCACGAGTCTTGGATTAAAGGGTTTCTGTGGTACATCATCTGGTGTTATTACGACAGCACCCATTCTAACAGCTTCGCTAACATCTATTCTCTTAATATCAGCGAATGCATAGGGGCTTCTAACGATCTTGCCGATGAGCATACCGGGTACTTCTAAGTCATTAGTATACTTGAGAGTACCAGTGACTTTTGGAATAGCGTCTTTACGTGGTAGTCTCTTACCAATATAGCGATAGGAGGTATTCACTTATAGACACCCTCGGCAACCTTGTGTATAGCCTCGATGATCTTGACGTAACCAGTGCATCTACAGAGATTACCCAAGTATTCCTTAATACTCTCTGGATCCCTCATCTTACCCTCGCGAATACCAGCCCAAGCTACTAGTAGCATACCCGGTGTACAGAAACCACACTGTATAGCACCGTTCTCGACAAAGCTATTAACAAGTTTCTGGAAAAGCTCATCTTTCTCAAGGCCCTCAACCGTGATTACTTCACGACCCATAACCTGTGTTGTTAAGACCATACACGAAACTACTGGTTTACCATCAACGAGTACGGTGCAAGAACCACACTCGCCTCTCTCACATCCGCGTTTAACGCTCTTAACTCTCAGCTTAAATCTTAGTGTATCTAGTAGTATTTCGCGTGGATCAACATCTACTTTTACGGGTTTACCATTCAATTTAAACTCGACGATCACGCGTGATCACCCCATAGCTTTCTCGAATGCTTCACGCAGAGTTTCTCTAACGAGGAGCCTAGACATATACAATCTATACTCGGCTGGAGCTCTGACATCACTAATAGGCGATATGTCTTTCGTAACAGCATTAGCTGCTTCTTCAAACAACTCGTCACTGGGTTTCTTATCAATCAGCACTTTCTCTGCACTACGTGCTCTAATAGGCTTCGGTGCAACTGAGTTAAGAGCTATTCTAGCATCAGCTACTACACCATCCTCGATCTTGATAGCCGTAGCAACTGCTACTACTGAGATATCGTGTCCCCTCCTCCTACCGATCTTGGCGTAGGAGTATCCATAATCTTCTAGCTTCTTATACGGTACTATAACCTCGACTAGCAACTCGTTGTTCTTAAGCTCTATTTGTCGGGGTCCGTGGAAAAACTCCGTTATGGGGATCAGTCTCTCGCCCTCGATACTGCGTGCTCTAATAATAGCTTCGTATACTAGTAATGGTGGAGCTGTATCTGCTGCGGGAGAAGCGTTGCAGAGGTTACCACCTATAGTACCCATGTTGCGTATTTGCCAGTAACCGAATTCGCGAGCTGCTAAGTAGAGTAGTGGTGTTTTTTCGCGTACTATGGGTGAATCGAGTATTTCCTGAATAGTTGTTAGAGCACCGATTCTGAGCTCTTCACCAGTATCTCTGATGTATTTTAGTTCTCTAATACCGCTGATGTCGATTACGTACTTGGGCTTATACCTACCAATTTTCATATCGAGCAGTAGATCAGTACCGCCAGCCAGTATCTTGGCGTTCTCTAGCTCGTTTAGAAGTTTTACAGCTTCTTCAACACTACTAGCTCTCCTATACTCGAAATCGGGTAATCTATAGAACATTATTTCCCACCCACACGTAGTTTTCCGAGATACTCTAGGATCTTCCACGGTGTAAGTGGGGTCTCAGTAATATTTACTCCAAGTGCGTGTGATACAGCATTAGCTATTGATGCAGGACCGGGTATTAGCGCCATTTCACCAACACCTTTAGCACCAAATGCTCCATGCCTAAACTTGTCTTCGACATAGATCGGCTTCTCAACCACGGGGATATCACGCGCTGTTGGTATAACATAGTCTGTGAAATTGGGGTTAAGGATCTCGCCCTTACTACCAAAGTATAGTTTCTCCATTAGAGTATAACCTATTGCTTGTGAAACCGCGCCCTCGATCTGTCCCTCGACCTGCTGCGGGTTAATGATCTTACCAGTTGCTAGTGCTGGATAAACACGGGTAACCCTTACAAAACCAGTCCATGTATCAACCTCGGCTTCTGTAATCAATACTAGGAAGCTATAAGCAGGATATGCGAAGCCCTGTCCAACTCGGTCATCGAATTTTCCTTTAGGTAAATAGTAGTAACCAGTAGCACTCATTTCTACACCGCGAGCATATGCTTCACGCACTAGTGCTCTCCACGAGATACTTTTACTCGGGTCTTTCCTCCAGTATACTTTACCATCTCTAAACTCTATCTCCTCGGGATCGGCTCCTAACATATCAGATGCTAGTCTAGCTAATCTCTCTCTAAGCTTAGCAGCTACAACTAGTACTCCAAGACCACCAATACCAGTACCACGAGAAGCATGTGTAGCACCACCATCCGGTGCATCAGTAGTAGCAAACACTACTTTAACCCAGTCGGGCGGTACTCCGAGAACTTCTGATACTATTTGGACATGTGACGAAGTGGGCGAGCCCTGTCCAATCTCAACTATTCCAGTGTATACGGTGACTGATCCGTCAAGCTCGATTTTTACATAAGCATTAGACCAGTCTGGTACTGCTCTAGAAGTACTAATACCGTGCCATGCAATAGCAACACCAATACCCCGTTTATACCTAGGGCTCTTCTTGTTAAACTCGGTATACTCTCTCCGTTTCCTCCACCAATCAGCTTTTTCAGCAACTAGTTTTAATGCATCACCGACTCCTACCGAGTGGTCTAGTAACTGGTTAGTCAGCGTGTATGAGCCCTCGCGTAGGATATTCTTAAGCCTAAACTCAACAGGGTCCATGCCAAGCTTCTCAGCGAGTAAGTCCATTTGTCTCTCAACAGCGAATTGTATAGACAAGTTACCGAAGCCTCTAAATGATCCCTGGTAAACCTTATTCGTATACACTGCGTAGCCATCAACTTTTGCATTTGGTACTACGTAGGGGCCGGAAGCATGCATTGTTGCTCTCCACAGTATAAATGGGCCGCGGTTAGCATATGCTCCCGTATCGTGTATGATCGTTACATCGATAGCTGTTAGCCTACCCTCAGCATCTGCACCGCTCTTATAACGAATAATAGCTGCCTCGCGCTTGGGGTGAACCTTTATAGAATCCTCACGACTATACACTATTAGAGCTGGTTTACGAGTTAGATAAGCTACTAGTGCGGCTTTAGCACATGTTAGTGGTCCTTCATCGTCTTTACCGCCAAAACCCCCACCAATATATGGTGCAACGATCTTTACCTTACTCATCGGTAATCCTAGTACACGAGCAACTATTTTCTGGCCAAGATGTGGATACTGTAATGCCCCGATAACCGTGATTCTACCCTCGGCTTCTGGTATAGCTAGTGCAGCCTCTGTTTCTAAATAGGCGTGCTCTTGGTGGTGAAGCCTATACTCGTTTTCAACAACAGCATGTGCTCTCGAAAAACCCTCTTCAACATTACCCTTACGAACCCTTGTTGTAAACGCTATATTAGAACCTCTCTCCTCATGTATTAGTACATCTGTTCTCCTCATAGCTTCGAGTGGATCGAGAATATACGGTAGTGGTTCATACTCTACAACTACTTCCTCAGCACCCATGATTGCTTTATCCGGGTCATTAGCAGCTACTAATGCTACTAGTTCACCAACATACCTAACTTTCCCCTCAGCTATTAAGGGCTGATCCGGTATAGCATATCCAACCTGGTTCTCGCCCGGTATATCCCTAGCCGTAAATACACCAGCAATTCCATTTATCGAGAGAGCTCTAGAAGCATCTATACGCTTAATCCGTGCATGAGGCTCTGTACTCAAAACCTGCTTAATAAACAATGCGTTACCGAGTACATAGTCTATAAAGTAATCCTCGGTGAAGAGTGCTTTACCAAGTGCCTTATCTAGTGCATCAACACGCTTTATGCTCTTACCAACAACTAGATAGGATTTAGCGGAAAACCATTTCTCCACAAGCCTATATGGGTCTTCCACAAATAACCACCACATGGTAGAGGAGAGCTAATCCATAGATTATTATCCGTGCACGTAGTATAAATAGTGTATAACTAGGATGGGGGAATATCTTGTCTAGTATTCTCGTTAAAAACGGTCTCGTAGTAACTAGTACTGGTATCTACAAACTAGACATCAAGATCTTGGATGGCACGATAGAAGAGATCGGTAGGGATCTATCTAGGAATGGTGTCGAAGAAGTAATTGATGCTAGTAAACACTACGTATTACCTGGAGTAGTGGATGAACACGTTCACATGCGCGAACCCGGGCTAGAGTATAAGGGTGATTTTGAACACGGTTCGCGAGCAGCTATTAAAGGTGGTGTTACAACCGTTATAGATCATCCGAATACATTGCCGCCAGTAGAGGGTTCTACCAAGCTATTATCTAAGGCTAAGCTACTTGAATCAAAAGCATACGTGGATTTTGCTCTAACAGGTGTCTTACACGATGGTAATCTACACGAATTCGAGGATATGCTTGAAGCAGGAGCTGTTGGTTTCAAGGTTTTCCTGGGACCAACTACTGGTAATTTACCAGCACCTGGCGATCCCGCTCTATACGAGATACTCGAGAAATCCGGTAAAACCGGGACACGTGTAATGTTTCATGCTGAGGAGTATTCTCTAGTAAAATACTTTACCGAGAAAGCGAGGAAAAGGGGTAGTGATCCCTCTCTCCACGATGATGCTCGACCACCACTAGCTGAGGCATACAGTATTGCACGCATAGCTGTTATAGCTAAGTATACCCACGGCAAGCCACACATAGTTCACATATCATCACGTGATGCTCTAGAAACAGTACTGAGAGCTCGGGAAGCCGATGTAGATATTACTGCTGAGACTTGTCCACACTACCTAGTACTCGATAAGAGCGATTATGCTAAGTATGGTTCGCTGATAAAGGTTAATCCACCAATACGTAGTAGAGAACACCGTGAATACCTATTAGAAGCTGTTAGAAAGGGGTTATTTGACGCAATAGGCTCTGATCACGCTCCACACGCTCCCGAGGAGAAGAGCAAGAGTATATGGGAAGCAGCATCGGGTTTTGCTGGTGTACAAACACTACTTCCCATAATGCTAGATCTAGCACTGAGAGAACTAATACCACTAACTAGTATACCAAGGCTATTATCAGAAAACCCCGCTAAACTATTCAAGCTATGGCCATATAAGGGATCACTACTACCGGGTGCTAGTGGAGACCTCGTAATAGTGGATCCCAGTGGAGAAACAATTGTTACGAGTGAATGGCTCGAGTATAAACACAAGCTATCCCCATTCATAGGGTGGAAACTGCGTGGTAGAATAAAACACGTTATACTCAGAGGACACCTCGTAGTTAGAAACGGAGAATTAACAGGGATTAGGATAGGTAAGTGGATCAAACCCCATAGTGGCGGAGGGAGTTGAAAACCCCGGTACCCCTAGTATTGAATACATGGTTACATATCTAGTAAGCGAGTTTTTTATCGAGTATGCTAGTGAATAGTATTATATAGTCGTATCTGTATTAGGTGGTATTCACTACCATGAGTGTAGACGAGTCTCTTTCGAAGTTTCTCCGTATAGAGAGAGTAGAGCTAAAATTCGCGGATGGATCCTCTACTATTTGTAGTCCTGGTTATCAGTTGCTAGATGATGTCTGGGAGAGAGAACTAATCTATAACTGTGGAGAAGCTCGTGTCAATCTCTATGTAGGAATTATTGGTAAAGAATCCTATGCCCTAGGCGTAGAAGTTGAATCACTTACTCTACTAGATCCCCTAGAACCCGTTAAAGTAGAGTTTCAACACCAGAGCGCACACGGGCTTTTAGGGCTTACTCTACATCCTGGAATCGCTGGAATGATCTACGGACCCGCTTTTAAATACTACAACTACGTAGCAATCGATAAAGAACCACAGGGTCCAAAACCCCCAGATACAGTTGATTATCCACCGAGAATTAGAGAGATCGGGTATAGAGAGTTTATAAGAGGATATCCCTGCTGGACATATCACTATTTTGGTAGAGACTTTAAAGACCTCATACAATACACGGTTTTCAGCCTCACGGATCACGGTGAAGAATACTTAGCAATAGCAACTTTCACTAATGGAGACGCTACGGGATACATAGGCCCAGGCCCTACTCTCAAGGTTTTCGTAGGGAAGAGTGTTAAGCGTATAGATAAGAGCCGGGTAATGGCTCTAGCAGTAGCGGGTGATCCCTACGAAGCAGTTAAGAAAATGGTACAAGCAGCTGCTACTACTGGTATTATTAAGCTGAGAAAAGATAAGCCCAGACCCGGTATTCTCGGAAAACTTGGATGGTGTAGCTGGAATGCCTTACTAACTTCTGACTTAAGCCACAAAAACATTACTGCGATTATTAGGGGATTAGTAGAGCGCGGTATCCCGATCAAGTGGGTTATAGTAGATGATGGGTGGCAAATCGAGGATAGACTAAGTCTTCCAGGACTAGAAGTTAGAGTAATGAAAGAACTAGGCGTAGATAGTGAGAAGTTTCCAAAAGGCCTAGATCCTCTAGTAAGTGAGCTAAAGAGCATGGGTATCGAGAAGACTGGGTTGTGGCACACTATTAATATTCACTGGGGAGGAGTTCAGAAACGAGTAGTTGAACAGCTTGGTGGGGAGGCTTATAGAGTCCCCTTACTCGGGACTTATGTACCCCATTATGATGTGGAGAAAGCACTAGGTCTCTACACGAGATTCTATAAATGGATTAGGGAAAGCGGCTTTAACTTCGTAAAAGTGGATAATCAATGGGTTATCCATGCTCTTTATCAAGGCGAAGAAACAGTGGGGAGAATCGCTAAAAACGTTGAATTAGCACTTCAAACTAGTGCACAGAATAGCGGTATAGAGATACTAAACTGCATGTCTATGGCTCCAGAAAACTATAGTAACTTCGTGCTAAGTAATGTTATGAGGGTTTCAATAGACTATATACCGTTTTGGAGAGTTGATGCAAAACTACACATACTCTTCAGCGTGTACAACTCCTTATTCTTTGCACACATTGCTTATCCAGACTACGATATGTGGATGAGCTACGACCCCTATGCCATGGCGCATGCAGTAGCACGGGTAATGAGTGGTGGACCCATATACATAACCGATAGAGACCCGCGCAAGACCAACGTGGAGCTATTAAAGAGGATAGTGCTTCCCGGCGGAGAAGTCGTTACAGTAGATGAGCCCGGAGTACCTACTAGAGACATACTCTTCAGAGACCCCTATACTGAGGAGAAGCTCTTGAAGATCGCTGCGCCAGTTAAGTGGGCTTATGCTGTAGGAGTTATCAATGTACATAGAGATGGAAAAACTATTAGAGATACTATATCACTAGAGATTCTTCCACACGATCTAGGGTATGAGGAGTATGCTTACTATCTAGTCAATAGCGGGGAAAAGGGTATACTTGGACGCGGAGACAGAATAGTTATCGAGTTATCCGAGCTCGAAGCCGATATAGTGATCCTAGCACCGGTTAGAAGCGGGAAAGCTGTAATAGGTTTGAGAGAATACCTATTACCACCATATCCAGTAGACATGGTAGAACCCAATAGAGTAGTTGTTAGAGCTAAAGGCACGCTCCTATACTATGCAGACGGCGAGTTTAGGGAAATAGTAGTAGAACAGGGTAAGATTGTGGATATCTAGTCTCTTTCATTAGTTATATTCTTAGCTTTACTTCAAGCAGGGTTCCAACAAGTGTTTTCTACGAAAACTTTGGAGGATTTCTTTTCATTACTACTACCAAATAGTGTGTATTTATATCGAGAAGAGTATATAGTACTGTGTTGAAGCATTCCTGGGGTGTTTGGTTTGCTTAAGGGTATGGATATAGTATCTGCTCTCCAGTTTAAACGGAGTGATATAGAGTATCTTATCTCTCTTGCTGAAGAGCTTAGGCGAATATATGAGAAGGGCGAGAGACTAGATATTGCTCGCGGCAGGATCATGTTTACAGCGTTCTTCGAACCAAGTACTAGGACTAGGCTTAGTTTCCAGTTTGCAATGACTAAGCTGGGAGGCTCTGTGATCGATCTGGGGCCCGAAGCGGTTACTAGTATAGCTAAGGGCGAGACACCGGAGGATACGCTCAGGACTATTGATAGCTATGATCCTGACCTCATAGTTGTTAGACACCGCGAACCAGGATTTGCTAAGAAAGCTGCCGAGATCTGTAGAGCTCCAGTTATAAATGCTGGTGATGGGTATAACGAACACCCGACACAAGCACTCCTAGATGTCTATACTATATGGAGAGCACTCGGTAGGATCGATGGACTACGTATTGGTATAATGGGTGATCTCAGGTATGGTAGAACTATTTCAAGCCTCTCATACCTATTATCGAACTTCTACGACATAGAGATACACTATATTTCGCCAAAAGACCTCAGTCCCCGTGAAGAGGTATTAAAAGTCCTTGATCAGAGGAAAGTCAAGTATGAGTTACACGAGAAACCCGAGAAAGTTATTGAGAAGCTAGACGTATTATATGTGACGAGACTACAGAAAGAGAGAATGAAACCAGAAGATTACGAGAGACTAAAAGGTAGCTATAAGATCACCTACGAATACCTCAAACAATTCAAGAGAATACCACTTATAATGCATCCACTACCACGTGTATGGGAATTAACGCCAGACGTTGATGTATTACCACAAGCAATATACTTCGAACAAACAAGAAACGGACTATACATGAGAATGGCACTAATAAAAGCAATACTAGGACTATAAAACAGCTTCGTAAAGAGTTTTGTAAAATACCGGCTTAACGGGCTTATTACACTATAGAATCGTGTTTTATGAAGATACGCGGAAACATGAAACATGGATCATCAATTTGATAATACTCTATATTAAGAGCATTTAATCCTACCGAAACACTACGAGCAGATCTACTTTCCTGCTCTCAAGCCTCCTCCATAGTCTGTGGATAGGAATGAAGCTACTAAACCTTCAGCATACCTATTAATTATCCCAGCTAATACTCCTAGATTCACTTTACCCGTTATCCTATAGGCTGCAATAGTATCTTTACTAGGAAGTACCTTAACGAAGTTCGTTACATAGCCGCTCATCTATTCCTTCCCGTAAGCTACTTGTTCTAATATGTTTCCCCAACACCGTTAAAATAAAGCTTTAGCAACATAGGAAGCCCGTGGAATAACCTTCCTCCAAGTAGTCGACAATTTTCATTATCTCGTAACGGACTAACTTATCTACATAGTGCGAGAACTATACACGGTTAATATCATAATACACATTGGGGGTTATTTTGTAAAGACATTAAGGCTATGCTAAACGTATTTAGCAATGGTGGTAGTAGGCGTTCAGTCTATGACGATCAACAATCTATACATATATAACTTCAAAACCTTGATAGATGAAGAGTCCAAGCTGTCACGTAAACTGTTCTCATAGAGGCGAAGAAGTCTGTAAATGAGGGCAAGGGTTGGTAGATTGAAGGCGATGTATGGGTATGCCCGGTATGTGGCTATACTCATGTAGGTAAGGAAGCACCAGAGCGCTATCCGATCTGTGGACTACCTAGAGAGAAGTTCGTGAGGTTCTAGCTGGAACACTCTATTTTCCACTTCTTTACGATACTTATGAGACACATAATTTAAACTCTATACGATATAATCGCTATTCTGGGGGTTAGCTATGATCAAGAAGATTCCGAGTAGCCGTGTTATCTATAGCTTCAGTCCCGATAACGAGCCCGTTGAAAGAGCTTCTCCAGGAGAGATAGTGGTCTTCGAGACCCTAGATGCGTTTGGAGGCCAAGTAAAGAACGAGGATACACCTCTATCGAGTATAGACTGGAGTCGCGTGAATCCAGCTACGGGGCCACTCTATGTTGAAGGCGCTGAGCCTGGAGATACACTAGTTGTAGACATACTCGATATAGAGGTTGGTGAGCGTGCAGTCATAGCCACGATTCCGGGTGCGGGAGTTCTAGGTCATAGAGAGTTCAGACCTAGGATAAGGATCCTACCTATATCCAGAGGCTGTATAGTGTTCAATGGGATTAAACTTGTGATCAAGCCGATGATAGGAGTGATAGGTGTTTCGCCACAGAGCGGTACTATACCGACGGGTACCTCGGGAGCCCATGGTGGAAACATGGATGTTGCCGAGATCACGAAGGGTGCACGAGTATACCTACCGGTATTCGTAGAGGGTGCATTGCTAGCGATTGGGGATCTCCATGCACTTCAAGCAGATGGAGAAATCTGCGTAGCAGCTGCAGAGGTTTCAGGTCGTGTCACCGTTAGGCTGGGGCTAATCAAGAGAAAGAAGCCTATGCTTCCAATAGTCGAGACTTCGAGCCATATACATGTAATCGGTTACGGCGAGGATCTCGATGAAGCTGCTCGTAAAGCTACAGAAGTAGCTGTGGAAGCACTTATGAGAGAACACTCACTAAGCTTTGAAGATGCATACATGCTTGCAAGCCTAGCTGTGGATCTAAGAATAAACCAAGCTGTTGATCCGGCTAAAGGTGTTCGTGCATCAATACCGAAGAACCTGATATCCGTAGACTCATTACTTCAATAAATGTATTTCCAGAGCTCTATTCGATTCAGCAACATTTTTAATGAGCAGTTTCTAGAGTTACAGTACTCACGGTACATGGGCTATGATAGGATACGGTATCTCGCCTCGGAACTTCGAAAATATCGATAAAGTAATTAGTGATTGTTTTTCTTCGAAGTTCCGAGAACCTCGATTAAAGCTCTATAGAACTTCTCGGCTAGCTCCTTAGTGCGTATCCTACTATACTCAACACGTTGTACTTCACCAGTAGCTGGATCCACATACCCTATCCTCATCTTTGGTGTAGGAGAGAAGAAGGATCCCCTCGAGATCTCTATACTACGCACGTGGTTCAGGGGTGTATCACCAAGGTTCCCTCTATGGGGTTTAGCACTAGGTATATCTCACCGCTAGGGTCCAATATAGGGAGGCTAAACGTGGGATTGACAAGAAGTGGTGCTTCTACGTCCTCTCGACCAATATATTTTCTGACGGCATTGAGGGCTCCTCATAGATCTGTAGAAGGAATCTTGTTGTCTCATCCAGAGACTTTATCCTCGAACATTATGAAGTACATCCCGTCTTCCATGAGCGCTATAGTTATGTTTCCTTCTGGGGTTTCTAGAGCTGGAGGAGGAAAACTACGTGATCGCGCTGATATACAAGCCTCTGAGGGTAGTCGTCCAGCATTTCGATGTAAACTACTTAGTTAGGGCTGTACTCTTCAACAATTTTAACCACGTGTTCGAGTCTAACACTATCCACAGGGAAACCGCGAAAAGCACTACCTGAATAATCATGGGTTTACTAGCATTCGCAAACCATATATACTACTAAGACTTAGAGGAGGATCTCCTTTGCAGTTTCCCGTTTCCATCAAAACAGAAGTAGGAGGTAGGGAAAAATATTGTAACAATATTTATGTTGAACGCGATTACTTTCCGGTTAGTTCACTATTTACTACCCTTGTCCTAGCGCTACTTTAACGGCTGCGTAGGCGTCTACTAATCCGTAGCCGTAGAGTGAGTCGTACCCTGGGTCTCCTAAGTCTATTGCTGTGTTTCTGAGCAACTGCATTACCTCATCTGGTGTCAACTTGGATAATCCCGCTGCTAGTCTGAGTGCTTGTATTAGTGCTACTGTACCCGATACGTGTGGACAAGCCATAGAAGTACCACTCATAGTATCGTATCCACCGTCTGGTATCGTTGACATCACATCTACTCCGGGTGCTACTACATCTGGGTTCCTGTTGCTCCAATCGGGAACCTGGTAGTTCTGGTCGATCGCACCAACAGCTATGACCTCTGAATAGGCTGCTGGATAGGATGGTTGGTCAGCACCCTCGTTACCAGCAGCAGCCACCAGTACAACACCGTAGCTGTAAGCGTACTTTACTGCCTCGTAGAGCGTCTGGCTATCTGGTCCTCCTAGAGACATGGAGATTACATCAGCGTCGTCCTCGGTACCGGGGGTGTTGTCGGGTCCATCAACAGCCTCACTGATGCCCTGAGCGACGTCGCTTACGTAGCCGGTTCCATCTGGTAGGAGTACTCTGATTGCGTAGAGAACTACTTTGGGTGCTACACCAGCGACGCCAGCATCATTGAGTCTAGCAGCGATTATGCCTGCAACATGTGTTCCATGATCATTCTTATCATCACAGTTGCTAACATCGGTGCCTTCGTAGATCGAGTAGAACGCTGCTTTCCCCCTAGTGTAGTATGTTGTGAAACACCATGTAACAGCACCCTCTAAGTCTGGGTGATCGTAGTCTATACCGGTATCGACAACAGCTACCTGTATTACTGCGTGATAGCCGTAAGCAGCATCACCGTAGGTGCTATTGTACTCAGCCCATACATCTGTAGCATTTATCATCTTCTCGTTCCAGTCAAACTCGTAGTTCTGTGTTGTTGATTCACCGGATTTGCCCGGTGGCGTGATTGGTGGTCCCCGATACGCTATAACGATCTTGTCCTCCTCGACGTACCTCACAAACGGCATGTTCTTGATATGCTCGAAAGCTACCCTAGGTACTTCTAGAACGATTGCTCTGATCTGGGATATCTCGTTAACCACAGTACCGAGCTTTGTAAGCTCTGCTCTAGCCTTAGCGAAGTCGTAGTCGTGCTTAACACCGACAATTACTCTAATCTTGGTAGTATCTGGCGTGTGGGCTAGAGCAGTTGTTATTGACAGCATTATAGCGACTACTAGGATTAGGGCTAGTATACCAGATCTACACATAGCTGAGAATCGCCTCTAACATTATAATATTAGGAGTAACAAGTAATATAGGTGCCTATATGTGAGACGGGAAAATGGTGTCGTAGAAAACAGATATGCCAATGGCTATTTTGCTGGCTAGGGGGATAGGTTTAATTTACTGGATAAAATACACAAGCACTAATCTCTCGCCGAATATATAATACTCCGTGTAGCCTTTTTCAAGGAACATGTTGGTTTAATAATCTACTTGTATTATTCTTGCTGTTTACTTAGTGCTCGACTCTGACTTAATAATCAAGGAGATCTGTAAGGGTGTGGAGAAAGTATAGCTGGCTATATAGGCTCCCAGGCTATGGTATTAGGTGTTCACCTATTACTATTATTAGGAAGCTTATCAGTGGTACTGTTATATTATCGTCTATTGGGTTGGATTCGAAGTGTTCAACTATACTAGCTACTAGTCCCGCTATTCCACCAATTACTCCGAATACTGCGTATCCTAGTGGTATTGCTACACAAGCCATAGCTAGGTTTCCGATCCAAGCTTTAGTCCTCTTGTTATAGAGGATGTTGCGGACAATACCAGTAACTCCATCACCAAACGACATAAAAGCTACTGGTATAACTCCGTACCACCAATTACCATTGAATAATAGCCATGCGAGAGTCATTACTACTCCCCACGATATAATAAAGTGTACTTCGTACATGTTATCCTCTGTCTGAAACCAGTAGAGCAACTTACCCGTTCTATGCGGTATGTATGTTAAAACAGCGAGTATAGCAACCATGGGTATGATCGCATATGGGGTTTCAAATAGAAACGGTACCAGTAGTGCTATGAATCCACCAGTAGCCATGTGGATAATCTTCCGGTTATAATACACGGCTTTAACATGAGAAATACCGCGTTTAACCATCCAGTTATATAGAAAGCGTGTAACCGGATATACTATGAATAGAACCCAGAAGAAGAGTACAGTAGCATACATGAACTCAAGGGCTAGCTGCAACCCTTAAGCCCCTGATCTACTTGGTTAAACTAAAATAGATCTTGTGCCTCAGGGTTTAAAACGATTCTCTGATCGCGTTATTCCCTAATGTATTTCCTAGCTATTTCTTCTTCCTCGGGTTTTAGTAATCCTAGCTTGTATCGATAATAGCATGTGCGACATATTGGGTGTGAAGAGGGTTCTCCACATATTTTACAGGACTGTATCTCACCAGCTTGTACCCTGTCCTTTAACATATCGATAATACTCAGCATTGAGCGTAGTAGCGAGTACTTCGTACCAGGGTATTTCTCTTCAAGCTCGTTTACATACCTCCTAATGTAGATCCTCATGTTATACTGTATATAGGGGCATTCGTAAAATTCTGGTGTCACGAGCCCGTTTAGGAGAGCATATGTAGCTGTTTCCTTCTCGGGGACTTCTATAAATGGTTTTACACGTTTAACGAACTTTGGGTGTTCGAGTACGCCAGTTACGGGTCCCTGCCGTACTACTCTATCCCAGCTGTTACGTATAACATTCATTAGGAATGTCTGCACAGTATCGTCTAGGTTGTGCGCAGTAGCTAGTACGGTTCCATTCATTTCTCGCGCAGTTTTATTGAGGAGGTATCTCCGGAAAACACCGCAGTAACTACACGGTAGATATGGTAATCCCTTTTCACGCCCTATTCTGAATATCTCGTCTAGCGTATACCCGAATACATCCTTAAACCTAACAATCCTATAGGGAATACCCAGTTTATCTACTAGTTTTTTGAAATCAGTTATTGTGTATTCTCGGTAACCCCTAATACCCTCATCTATGAGTAGTGCTGATACTCTCCAACCAGGTACTTTTTGTGAGAGACGGTATAGATAGTATAGTAGTGATAAAGAGTCTTTACCACCAGAAGTAGCTACTACGATGTGTTCTTTTGGTCCGAACATTTTGTACTTCCTAATAGTTCGCCTAATCTTCCTATCAAAGTATTCTAGGAAGTGTTTCTTGCAATAGGATTTACCCGTTAGCCTATTAGTATATACTGCTGGTTCTCCGCAAATACTGCAGCGCGCCACTCTAGTAGTACACCATGCTTAGTCGTGTTTACTATGTAATCCCCCTTAATAACAAGGATATTTATAAGGATATAGCTTGTATTCTAATATCGCTAAACCACCTAAACGGAGAGTATACTAGCTCCCACTTAGTGAATTTCATTGGTTTGAGAAACCTCGCTATAGTCTTAGCGTCTCTCTCTGGTACTGGTTTACCGCCATTAGCTGGTGTACCGATTAGGTATATTTGCGGTCTTTTCTTATCAGCTACGAAGCTTAGCTTATCTAGTAACTCCCTGTAATCAGCAATGCCTTCTTTAACAGCTTTTATACGTATTCTCCAGGGATAGATTAAGCGAGCTTCTCTAACTTCGTCGGGCCATAGTAGTCTATCTTCGCGATACCACTCCGAGACTGTGTGGTATATTCCAACGAATTTACCTCCAAATCTCCTAGCTCCTCTACGGATAACGTATAGTACTAGAGCATCACCCGGTTTTACTAACTCGTACACCGGCTTGTACTTCCAAGTATCACGTACACCGAAAACACCCTTGCGCCTGCTAACCCACCAGTTCTCCTCCGTTACGGAGAACAACCAGTAAGTTGTCAAGGATCACCACACTATAATACTCTCTATATTAATATTACTACTTATAGTATTTCCACAGCGTGAGTGGTGTTGGTTTACCAGTATCTTCTGGTAATAATCTATTCTCTCTAATGCGTTGAAGAGCTTTTGTGAGGGGTTCGGCATCAAGTGCTATAGTAGTTGCTAGTGCTGCAAGCCCACTATACCTATTCCACCTCCTAGTCCACTCTTCTTCAACACTCTTCTCGTCAACTCCGTATACCGTACTAGCTATTCTGCGTAACCACCTATCAATAGGTGGTAAGTCATACCTGCGAAAACCGAGTATTAGCGCTAATCTCGCAGTATATGATCCGACTCCACGAATACTCTTCAACTCTTCCTCAATACTCCTAGAACCCATATCTACTAGCTTCTCCTCGACACCCGGATTTTCCAGAAACCACTCCGCAATACCAATGATTGTCTTATACCTATAACCCGTTCTCGCAGTCACTAGTACTTCTGGGTTATTAACTATATCACGCGGTGTCGGTACTAGGTATGTCTCATAACCATCTAATACAACGCGCTTGCCATATCCCTTAACGATATTATATAGCGTGGTCCAGCCCTGTCTAAAACTAGCGTTTTGCTGGCATACTCCAATAACTAGTGCCCACCAGAGACTAGTAGACCTAACTCTCCAACCCCGATACTTCCTAATAAAAGCACCCAATAATGGATCACTAGCACCTCTTTCATGGAAACTACTCAAATCCTCGTTTATTCCAAGCAGGTACTCGATTTCATCCTCGTAAATACTACAATCACTACCGTTACCGCTGGAGTATATTTTGTAAGAACCGTTTCTATCAATGAGAGCTAGGATTTTACCACCTATATCAAGCTGTAAAACCCCGGTTTCTCCATTAAACCAGAAACCAAAGTTATAGACACTAAGAACTAGCCCTAGATCAACTTCTCCTGCATCAATGCTTCCACTACATAAAACCCTATAACTTTGCGTCAAGATAGACACCAATTCCCAGAACTAATACCATGTCTTTAATAACGTGCGCGTAGCTTATAGAGTATTAACACGCTAAGCTATCATAGCCGGGTTTACCAAGATGATCGAGTATCTGGACTCTCTTAGCTTACCGCTGAGGATTCTAGTATTATCACTAATACCAGCACTACTAACATCACTTGGTGCAGTACCAGTTATTTTAGGTAAGAGGATTGGTGAGAAGGGACTCGATATCGGACTTGGTTTCTCGGCGGGGGTTATGCTTGTTGCAACATTTACTAGTCTATTATTACCAGCACTAGAGACTGGTATGTTTTACGTCGTATACGCGGGGTTTATAGCTGGTGTAATAGTCATTCATTTGCTTAACGAGTTTTTACCACATACGCATTTTATCAAGGGTTACGAGGGTCCCCGAGAAGGGTTTAAGAGGTTTAAGCGCATGGTATTAACAGTATTTGCTATCATAATCCATAATATCCCAGAGGGTATGGCTGTTGGAGTAACTATTATCGAGAACACATTACTCGGGTTTACAACAGCACTAGCGATCGGAATCCAGGATGTACCAGAGGGTTTCGCGGTAGCACTACCCTATTATACAGTATCCCGTAGTAGATCCAAGTCTCTCGGTATAGGTGTTTTCAGCGGGTTCACGGAGTTATTAGCTGCTTATATACCATGGATACTCATAACCATACTCCCAGAACTCACTTATATACTATTACCATTCCTTATGGCATTCTCGGCTGGTGCTATGACCTACGTAGTTGTACACGAGTTAATACCAGAAATATATGGTCATGGACATGACAACCCCGCTACATTAGGATTCTTCCTGGGATTCATAGTAATGTTATCGCTAGATATACTACTTACTTAGAACTAGCTATCTCCTAGCTAATACTATGAGAATTACTCGTGATGAACAGTGAAGAGTAGGATATTTATCTGAAACCTGTCTCTACATATAATTTAGCGTTCATTGGCTTCTCATGGGTGATACAACACTTGTTATTTCTAGTTATTGCGGTAGTTGTTGCAATTATTGTTTTATTCTTCGCAGTGCTAGTAGTATTGGCTCTGGCTGCTTCTCGTAGACTAGCTAGTCCTCCGCGAAGAATAGGTAAGTGGACGCCCAGCGATCTGGGCTTGAGTTATGAGCGTATAGAGTATAAGACTAGAGAGGGTATTGTTCTAAGAGGATGGCTAGTTAAGGGTAGTACTGATAAAGCAATTGTTCTAATCCATGGGTATACCTCTAGTAAATGGGATGAAGACTATATGAAACCCGCTCTTGAGGTTCTAGGTAAGAATGGGTATACAGTACTAGTTGTTGATATGAGAGGTCATGGAGAAAGCGATGGAGAATACACAACACTTGGTTATCGCGAATCAGATGATGTCGTTGAACTCGTTGATTTTCTACGAAGAAACGGCTATGGGAGAATAGGTGTTTACGGTTTCTCTATGGGCGGCGCTATTTCTATCATGACAGCTGCAAAGACGGGTGTTGACGCTATTGTACTTGATAGCCCATACGTTGACGTGAGATCTTCTGGTAAGAGATGGATTATGAGAATACCTGGAGTTCTGGGTTTACTGCTTAGAATGGCATATCCCCTAATAATGTTCTTTACCTCGAGGAGGATTGGTGTCGATCCCGAGGAGCTAGTAATGTATAAATATGCCGAGAAAGTACATGTACCAGTAATGCTAGTAGCACCCACACGTGATGACTTGATATCGCTTGATGAGTATAAAAAGCTAGAAGAAGTTCTCCGCAAAAATGCTCCTGTTGTTGAAACATGGTATGTTGAAACAAGACATGTTGGAGCATGGAAGGATTACCGGAGTGAATACGAGGAGAAACTACTTGGTTTTCTTCAAAAACACTTGTGAGGCGTGATTCTATGAGACACCTCGTATTTCTAGCTATACTGATCCTAACGTATTTTTCTGCTAGTTATATGTATGCAAACGTTGTTAAACCCATGTGGGAAGAAGGAGTAATACCAGGCGAGATCTATAATTATGAAGCCATTGCAGGTTTCTATCTATTAACGATACCAGCGGTAATCGGAGTAATACTCTCTATTCCAATGGGGATGCTTGCCGATAAAATAGGTAAAGTTAAAATGCTAATAATAACCGGCTTATTGATCGGCGCTGGATTACTCATAATTTCCGGTTCTCCGAATCTCTATATACTCGTTATTGGTTTCACCTTATTCGCTATAGGTATGCATGGTATCTATCCCGCTATTATGGGTGCTATAGCTGATACACTACCAGAGTCTAGGAGAGGTATAGGGTACGCGTCATACTATGCTAGTAGTGTTTTAGGCAACATAGTGGGGTTAATAATAGGTTTGATCATATACTGGCGTACAGGCTACCTATCGCTTGGTTTGCTAGTTATACTATTGACTTTCATAACATCGTTCACGCTAACTAGAGCATATGAGAAGGCTGGTGTAGGTATTACTCGAAGAGAATACGTTATAGGGACTGCGCTAAGAGCAACACTAACACCGCCAGCAATAGCTTTCTATATACTGATATTCTTCTGGGGTATGCCATGGGGTGCTATTGCACGCTATGCTGTAAACTTCATATGTGATGCATGGGGCGTGAGCCGTGGTATCGCTACATTAATAGTAGTCCTGGGATCGCTTTCGATTATTGCTGGTCATATACTAGGTGGATTATTAGCTGATAGACGGGTTAGAAAGGGGGATCCCCTGGGTAGGGTAAAAGTTAGTATATTTGGTGTAGCTATAGGCATAGTTGTTATGCTGGGTTTTGTACTATACCCCTATCCATATGGTGATGAGAGTTTACGAGCACTACTACTACCTGCTATAATAGCATTAGCTGGTATGATGTTCACGACATTTGCTTATCCAAATATTAGCTCGGTGTTTAGCGAAGTAATAGAACCAGAATATAGAGCAACAGCTTTCGCGGTATTCAATATACTGAATAACCTCGGATGGGGTATTGGACCAACACTATATGGTCTCCTAAAAGCAGAATTTTATGAAGTGCTGGGACTAGATATATCGAGTGCTTCTAGATACGCGATAACCTCCATAGTACTGCTATGGATAATACCATTAGTTATATGGATATTAATGCTAAGACTCTACCCTAAGTATAAGAAGTAGCTCTTGAAATAGCGATGTTTAGTGATTGAACCCGAATATGTAACGACTGTTATCAAGACTAGGAATAGTGATTTACCCGCAACATCAGTCATAACGTGTAAACTCGTACCGAAGAAGTGTATAGAAGAGATTATGCGTGTAACAGCTGATCTCGTGGTAGATGCCCAATAGAGATCGGGCAAGTAATAGTTAAAAACATATGCGATAAAGACCTTATAGCTACGGGAAGAATTAGGAAAATAGCGTCTTCTTAGATAGTGATTCTAGTGATTCCCGTGTTTGTCTAGTTAATACCTTATCTACGCGTTATTCCTTTAACTACTAGTGCTGCTATTGCTCCATAGACTGCTCCACTAATGATAGCCGCTACTAGTAACCCGAGCATTACTGGTGCGGGATATATTTCTGCAAATAGTACTGCGTCTAGTGCTATACATGGGAATGCAGCTAATGCACCAGCTAGTGCTGCTGCTCCTGCACCCCATCTCCTATAACCTAGTATCATATACCCTATCTCGCTAGCAAATCCCTGTGCAGCACCATAGATTAAGTTTGTAAAACCACCAACAGTAGGTACTATAGTTTCTACTAGTGCTCCTAAGAACTCGCCGAGAAACGCTGCTCCGGGTTTTCGTATTAGTGTCGCTGCTAGTGGTGCACCTATAAACCACAGTCCATAAGCTAGTACTCTACTAGCATAGATACCGCCTATGGCCTTGCCGAAGTCGTAGACGTACCATGCTGAATAGAATATTATACCAGCTACAATAGCTACTACTCCGAGGAAGGCTAGGTCCACGCCAGTGTATCTTAGGGGAGGTCTAGTAGTCACTATGATCACCCATTCTCTCTAAGACTGATAAATGGGTAATAAATACTTTGATAACCAGGTTATAGAAATGGGATCAGTAGCTGTACAAGTAGTATAGCTAATACTAGGTAATCAGCAGTATTTGGTTTAAACCCTTTGTAGCGTGTTTTCCTGTGATAGAATCCGCGTAGTTCTATAGCTATACCAGTCCATAGTGCTCTCTCGAGAGATATACTGAGTAGTGGCTGTAGATAACTAGCTATATCACCTGGTGTAACTGGTACTACTCTATAGCTTCTCTCACGCCTACACAGTCTTATTTCTTTGAAATCGCGAGATACTAGTGGTAATAGTCTAAGACCATATGCTAGTGGAAAAGATATTATCTTTGGTAATCCAAGCTCTGATTCGAGTCCGCGTATTATCTCGTAGGGGTTATAGAGAGATATGAAGAATAGAGCTGCACCAGCAATAGCTGTTAACCTAGCACCAATACGTGAAACAGCTTCTACTACACCACTACGGATAACTAGTGGTCCTAGAACAGCTACTACTTCTCCAGTATTAGCTACTATTAGCGCATTTAGAAATACTCCCCAAATCGCTAGTAATAGCATAGCTGTTATAAACTTGTGGCGAAGAGCTCCTATGGGGAATCCTAGTAATAGGTTAACAATAGTTAAGACTAGTAATGGATACCCCGATCTATACACAAACGCTAGTATCGTAACTACTAGAGCGTATATGAATACTATTGATACATGTGGTTTCCTCATAGCTTTACACCACTACTTTCTTCGAGATACCTCAAAGCCCATTCACGATCAACATAACGAGCTCTACCCTTCTCGATGAGGAGAACATTATCAGCTATTTCAGCAACTATACGGGGATCGTGAGTAGCTATTATAAAACCCGTTCCTCTCCTGCGTAGTTTATCTATTATTTCAGCGAGTTCTTTGAAAAGCCCATAATCGAGCCCAGTAGTAGGCTCATCCAATAGTATTACGTCGCGTGAGTAAGCATATGCTATAACTATTGAAAGCCATCGCCTCTGACCATGACTAAGTCTATAGGGTGATTGCTTCGCAGTACTACTATACCATGGTATTAGCTCTACGAGCTCGTTGAGAGAAACTCCTGTTTTACGTGATGTATCCCTAATTTCTGACTCAAGACTAAGCTTGATAAACAAGTAGTCTGGTTGTTGTGGAACATAGAATATTCTGCCTCTCCTTATAATTTCTCCACTAACTGGTTTCAATCCTCCTACAAGTGTTTTCAAGAGAGTTGTTTTACCAGAACCATTGGGTCCTATAACAGCTAATACTTCGCCTCTCCTAACCTCTAGATCAACCGAGTCAACAACAGATTCACCACTATATCCTACGCTAAGACCGCGAGTAGATAGTACTACCTCACCAAGCTCTTGCCTTTTTTCACGTATTCTGAGAACAGGGCGTGCATCAATACCCATTTCCTCGAGGAGTACTCTCTCATTCTCGCTCAGTGGTGTATCATACATTGATCTAACTCTACCATTATCCATAACCATGACGCGGTCAGCTAGGTCCAGGAAATACTTAGCTTTGTGCTCAATAACGATGACTATGTATCCCCTTTTCTTGAACTCCTTAATCTCTTCGCGAACCCACTTAACACCCCAGGGATCAACAGAGGCTGTTGGCTCATCTAGAAATACTACTCTGGGTTCGTGTACTAGTGCTGCAGCAATAGTTAGTCTTCGCTTTTCGCCACCACTAAGTTCTTCTACATGCTTATACGCTTTACTCAGTAATCCGTAGCGTTCGAGATAGTGTCTAGTCCTCTTACCGATCTCCTCTTCGCTATAACCGAGGTTCTCTAATGTAAAGGCTACCTCATCCCATGGAGTAGGCATTGCTATCTGTTTCTCGGGATCCTGTAGTACAAAGCCAGCAATACGGGGTATCTCGAGAAAACCCTGGTAATCAAGCGGATTAACACCACTTATGTCGATACTACCCTCTACGAAGCCATAGAGCAGGTGTTTTACGACACCAGTAATACTTAGTAATAGTGTTGTCTTACCACTACCACTAACACCAGTAACTAGTAGTACCTCGCCCGGCTCAACACTTATTTTTACATCACTGAGTATGGTAGACCCACTAGTATAGCCTGCTCTCTCAATAGCTGCTCTAATCAACCACG
This sequence comes from Thermoprotei archaeon, assembly GCA_040514375.1. Lineage (GTDB taxonomy): Archaea > Thermoproteota > Thermoprotei_A > Sulfolobales > Desulfurococcaceae > QMWW01. The sequence continues at coordinate 31,718 of JBEVCI010000010.1, read as the reverse complement.
ATACCCCGCTAGGAGTATATGATAAACTCGTTATAAAAACTATGATAACCGAGTTAACGAGAAAATCGTGGAGAAAGATGCGAGAAATGTGAAAAAGCCCTATTCTTCGAGAAGCTTCTTTAATCCTTCAATTGATTTTAGTATTTGGTCTAGTTTTTCCTCGATTTTATCTATTCTCTTATCGATACTCGTTATCCTGAACATGCTAGATGTTGCTTCGGAGCCCCCATAGACGATACTATACCCGATGCCGAGTGTTACCAGTATTACGAATAGTATGTAGAATCCTATGTCGACAGTTTTCAATACCCAGATATAAAGCCCTAGTACCACAGCTACCATAACCCAGTAGAGTGCAAGAGGTAGACTAGCGGCTCTCATTACATATCCCCTCTTCAACAAGTTTCTTAGGCGATATCTCGATATGGAAATCAACTAGTTTATAAAAACGCAGTGCTCTAGCCTCTTCTTCCAGCAGGTATACGCTACTCTTTACAATACCTGCTTTCTCGAGCTTCTTCAAATGTATCTTAGCTAGTGCACGACTAATACCTAGTCGAGAAGCTATCTCGCTCAAATACATGCTCCTCCCCTCACGTGCTAATAAATAGACTATTCTCAGCCTGATCGGATGTGCTAACCCATCTAGTTTCTCTGCGAGTTTTTCTACATCTATGCACACTAGTTCACCACCACTGTAATCACTAAATTATATGTAATCAAAAAATTACTTATAAGCTTTTCCTAACATCCATTAGCTAAACAACACTTTAAACAACATTACACTTAACGCTATAACCATGGTATAGAAGATCGTGATACAACTCCTCTACGTATAATAACCAGGTTTGATCCACGGCTGCCTAGGGGTTACTACCTGATACAGTTGCTCGACCAAGCTATAGAATGAGTAACGATATATACCGTACAGTAAGTAATATAGTACATAATACTGATACCCCTTATGGGGCTATAAGCTATGCTTTACCTGGGAGTAGAAAAGGGGCTTGTAAACAAGTACTGCTACGAGGGCAAGATCTGTTTCTGGGGATATGGGGGTCTCTTAGTACCGGAAAACACTAGCGATGTATACGTGTTTGACTGTTCTCTCCACGCATATGCTTTTAAAGAATATGCTGAACAACCAGAGTCTAGGATCCTATTATCATACAAAATCCCTATACCGCTAAAGCACCTAGTATTTGGTGGACAATACACATTTAACGTACTCGCTAAAAAACTACCGTGTACAGCAAAAGACATAGAATCCTGTATAAGAGACGCGATTAACGCTGTTGAGTCCCTGATCGAAGAAGCATCTAAAGACTATAAACCAATAACTAAGCGCGATATGATAAAATCGATTTTCTGGCTCCAATTAGAAAAAGCTGTTAAACGCGGTATTTACCGCGGATTATTACTGCGTAGGGAAATGCTAATGGATCTCGTGGGACGACTCGGATTCAGAGACACGTTAAGAGCTCAGCTAAAACCCGCCTATATCCTATACAGCCTAGACCCAGCTAAACAGGAATTCAGAGCACTAGTAAGGAATAAGACCATAAAACTAGAAGCTCACAAGAAAATGATCAATACCGAACTCATACTACAAGAAGTTCTACATGGCAAACTATACGGTAAACCCTATTAACAGAACCCATTTCTCTCCCTTGTATCGTGTAAGAGTTGACTAGGATAAAATAAGAATGAACACGGATCAAAACTATGGTAATATATAACTATGTGGTATTTAGTGGATAAAAAGGTAAGTCAAGGTTTATGGGGTTTCCAGTTTCTTAACTAGTCTCTCTAGCTCTTGTTTACCGGTATTGAGTATGGGTTTTCCATGACTTGGTAGTATGTGTTTAAACTCTATTTCTAGAAGCTTCTTTATAGCTTCACGGTTTTTCATTGGGTCCATAGAGTATTTGTGAGGGATTTCCTTGAGTTCTCCATTTTCTTCATAGATGAGGTCTCCTACAAACAAACTACCCGTATCAGTGTGTAGTAGACATATGTGTCCAGGTGTGTGTCCTGGAGTGTGTATGACTCTTAAACCATATATTGTGTCTCCGTCCTTTAACTCGTTATCAACCACTATACCGGTTCTCTCTTTTATGAGGTCTTTTTCAGCGCCGTGAGCATAGGTTTTAGCTCCTGTTTTCTCGATAATCTCTCTCAGTCCACCGGTATGGTCGTAGTGGTGGTGAGTTATGATGATGGCTTTTAGATCGCCTGGGCTATAGCCTAGTTCCCCGATATAACTTATTACCTCTTTCCCGCGATCAGGGAGTCCTGCATCAATTAGTACTAATCCCTCTCCGTGTACTAGTAAGTACACGTTTACGAAGTCTACCTTAATCAAGTGAATATTATCTATGACTTTCACGGTTTCACCCGATAATAGGCTATACCATGTCTTAGTAAAATGTGTTCACAGTACCGGTATCTCGTGGAATACAGATATGTGGATGAGTGTTTAATAGTTAGACATGGGTTGTATAAACGCTGCAGAAGCCGTATCCTAAGAGTTGTGATATCGTGTTTTAGTCTGTAGCTCTGGGGTGAGGGTCATTGTTTAGGATCGTATGGGGTTATCGCGGAGGTATCTATGACCGTGGTTTTGTAGAAATGCTTAACGAGTTTGTTAGGGTAGAGTATCCGGATGTAGGACAGGAGTACAATATCGGTGAACTCTATGATACGTGGTTTAATGCTTCGTGGTTTAACCCTCTTGACATGTGTTTAGCAGTGGGTAATGGTAGCGTTTATGGATACTCATATGTACGAGTAGACACAGTTCCACCACGTGTAATAATTAGGTTTGATCCGAGGCTATCCAATAGTGTTGTCACCAACGTAGTTACGGGTTTACTAGAGTGTTCTCGGCATAGGCTATTATCATATGGAATGACTACTCCACTAGTACAGTTAATGGCTAGTTATGAGTACCGCTTACTTGATAGGGTTTATCGAAGCATCTTTAGTCATGTTATAGCAAAGTATACGGCTACTCTAATGAAACTAGACACTAAGCGTTATCGAGTCTTTCGAAGCAAGCTAGGGGAACGGAGAGATCTGGTGTTTAGGCATAGAGGATTGGAGAGTATAAAGGATATTGTCGAGATATACAATGATGCTTTCTCTATCTATCCATGGTTTTATCCATGGAGTGTGGAAGATGCTGAGAGATTCTATAAGAGATACCAGAACGAGATTTTCGCGATAATAGCGTATAGTAGTGATGAAGCAATTGGGTATTGTGATTACAGGGTTTACGAGAATATTAGTGGTTCGAGAATAGCGTATATCTATACACTAGCTGTTAAGAAGAAGTACCAGAGACGGGGCGTGGGTACTGCTCTGCTAGTCAAAGCTATTGATTACCTACTGAGTAGCGGGATCAGAGATATCTACCTAGATGCTGTTGAAGGACTCGAGAAGTACTATCTTGAGAGAGGATTTACGATAATAAATAACTCAGTATCCTATATCATCGAGTTCTGAACTACTAAGCAGGGAACTCTGGGTATAAGTGGTTTAGATGATCGCGATCCACGCCGCTATTAGTGCTATTACCGTTAGTGGTAATGGGTATTTCCATAGAAATCCTATTGCTTGGTCTGGTCTTAGTCTTGGCATGCTATTATCTATGATCGATAGTAGTGTTTAACAATAATATTTTGCTAGGAGTTGGAAGTTTCCTTCTTCTATAAAGGTTTGAAAGGATACGATTCCCTCGATTCCAAGGAGTAGGGTTATCCTGAAAGGAAGGCGAAGCCGATGATATACTCCAGATGAACCTTGGGGAAACTCGTAGAAAACAGATCCCACTAAGTATAGAAGCCGAAACAACTCCTAAATCCCTCTATTAGGAAGGAGATGGGAGAGAGCTTAGAGAGTATATGTTGGGGAAAACCCCGGTTAGGGTTTCGCCGGGGCTATTGGTTTAAGGTAAAGCTTAGTAAGGTTAAAGACCATATACTGCTAGGTGGAGAGAGCACTATGACCCAAATTAGTATTGACGTGTTGCGTCGTATTGTTCGAGAGGAGGTAAAACGAGCATTACTGGAAGCACTCGTGGAGCTCTTACCGGAAGTTAGTGAAGAAGAACAAAAGGAAATAGAGATGGTTGCTGGTAAGCCAAGCGATTATAAAGAGGAGGACTTTGTAGAGTGGAGTGGAAGATAAGGATTCATCGCAAGGCTCTTAAATTCTTTGAGGAGATCCCCGGCGATAAGAGAAGCTTGGTGGAAGAAAGGCTTAGCGAGCTTTTGGAAGCCTTAGAACGTGGTATACTACCGTATCGTAGGCTAGATATACGAAAGCTACGAGGAGAATGGAAAGGCTTTCTAAGAATGCGGGTCGGCGACATACGTATAATCTTCAAAATAGACTTCGATGCAAAGATAATTTACGTATACCACATTCACTATAGAGGCAAAGCATATAAATAAAAAGGTAGAAGACACAACACAAACCATAAAGGTAAACTACCAAATTCTCTCTATACATTATTCACTACTAATCTCCAAAGCATTTCTGTGGTTGGCCCCGGGATTGAACTCCGGACCTCCGGTTCCGAAGACTGGAACCTACATCGTTTTGTTGCATGAAGCTATGATGGCGAGGTATAAGGGTCTATTGCTCCACTTAACTAGACGAGAGAGGTTAGGCTAAGTAGATGTATTAAGTATTTTCTAAGTATTTTCTTAGTATATTTTGTTAGTGGTTGAGAGTTTATGCCTGTTGAGCCCGTACTGGAGTGGATTAGGAAGCACGGTGTTGAGTGGAGGATTATTAGGGCTTCGGAGAAGACTACTACGGTAGATGATGCTGCTAGGGTCTTGGGAGTTGATAAGTCTAGGATTGTGAAAACCCTCATAGTAATTGCTGGTGATGAGGTATATGCAGTAGTTATTCCAGGTGATAAGAGGCTAGATATGAGTAAACTCGCAAGCATTACTAGGAGTAAGCCGAGGCTAGCTAAGCCACGGGAAGTAATTGAAAAAACCGGGTACCCAGTAGGTGGTGTACCCCCAATCGCACTCCCCAGTCACGTCAAGCTAGTTATCGATAAGTCTATACTCAAACACGATAAAGTCTATGGAGGAGGGGGAGAAGACGGAATACTACTAGAATTCAATCCCAGAGAACTCGTAGAACTAGTAAAACCACTAATAACAGAACTAACAAAATAATCACATAATTATATTCGGGTAAAGATGTTTCGATTCGAGTAATTAACGTATTTAGGAGAATGCTTACCTCCTCCTAGACTTCTAGTTATCTCTGCTCTTAGCGGATCACTGTAGACCGAAGATATTCAACTGCGATGCGATATAATATCCACTCGAGGAGAACAGCTTAAGCGGGTATCCGTTGGTAAAAAGCATGTAGCGCTGGAACCTCTAGAAAAGGTTCAGCGTATATTATGTCTTGGAGACATAATGTTTAAATAATATTATGTCCTAGATACATAATGGTTAAGAGTCATGGAGTATTGGAGGAAGTACTTGGAAGTAGCTATGAGATTCCTAAGATCAGCTGAAAGGATCCTTGATGAATCACCAGAAGCGGTTCCACTGCTTGCTCACAGGGCGTTAGAGCATATGATCATGGCTCTCGCATACCATTATACCCCGGAGGAAGCAAGCCTACTTAATACTCATGGTCATAGGAGAAGCTGGATATCAAGAATGATACATGAAGACAAGCTACCGTATAGGCTATTACAGGTATTTGATGAATTAACGAGAGTCTATAAGAGAAGCACATACTTACTAGAGAATGGCGAACTAGCGAGAAGATCGCTAGAGCTTGCCGAAGAAGCCCTAGGGATCGTAAAGGAGTTACTGAAAAGTGGTGCTAGATGAGCCTCCCATTCAATATATTAATAGGTATTCTTAGAGAAGTAATCCGTGATATAATCCGGGAGTGTAAGAATGTATACCTGGTTATACTCTATGGTAGTTATGCTCGTGGAGATGCCGGGCCTAAAAGCGACGTCGATCTCCTAATAGTATCGGGAGATCCTAGGGATTGTGAGGAAAAAGCTGTGAAGATAGGGGTCAAGAGGGGCTTACCGATACTCCAACCAGTAGCTTTATCTCCGGACGAGCTAAGTGACCCCAAGAAAGAGAGACTATATTTCAACGCCTTACTAGAGGGACTACTACTATACCAGTCCCCCGAGTCAGAACCGGTTAAAACAGCGCCTCTAGACTACAAGCCATACCTGATCATAAAGTACCGTGCACCACCAGAACACCGGAGGAAACTCGTTGGTACAACAGTTGTTCGAAGAGGCTATAGGGTAAGAGCTCGAGGACTAATAGAGAAAATGGGGGGAATTAGGCTAGGACCAGGAGTATTCATGATAGAATACTCTAAATGGCCACCACTAGAACTAATCATGCAGAAACTAAGAGTAGAATACGAGATCAAACACATAGTACTAGCTAAGAGGAGAAAATAAAAGATAAACTCCCCAACCACAGACGGGATAATATTCGTTGTACCCGTTTTGTTATTCATCATAACAATAAATATACATAATCCACCGTAGAACAAATAGATCTGGAAACAGCATCTCAATCGGATCAAGAGCGCTACAAATTCTATATTAACAATTTATAATATAAATAGATAGGTACGATTTTTAGTATTGAGAGAAGAATAGCGTTTTTAAGATCACTATTTATGTATTATTTCTTGGCGATAAGGAATGAGTTTGAAGCTAAAGCTTGTTAAAAAGTTTATATCATTTGTTTTCCCAGATGTTAAGAAGTATGCTGATAAAGAACCGGTTTTTAGACCTAGTCCCGATTCTCCAAGGGGATTGCTTGTACCTGAGTTGGTACTATTATATGGCGATTCTGTTAAGCACTTATTAAAAATCATATTCATTCTCCCATATTTTATTGGAACTGCTTTCTATTCTAGAAAATGCGTTAAGAGCGTGAAGAGGAATCCGTTAAAAGCAAAGAAGCATGCTTCTCGAACGTTTTTCGAGAAGCTGGAAAAATATGCACGAGCACTCGGTATTTTAAAGATAGGCTACACGAAATTGACGCCAGAATTAGTATTTTCGAATAGAACAGTATTATATGAGAACGCCATTGTCTTGTTAATGGAAATGGATAAAGAAAAGATCATGAAAGCACCAAGCATAATTGCCGGGATTGAGGTCTGGAGAACATATTATAGACTCACACGCGCAGCATATAAGATAGCAGAGTTTCTACGTAGACACGGGTATAATGCTCAACCAGATCCAGCTGTAGGTGGAAGCACTAATTTTCCACTATTAGCTCAGAAAGCTGGATTAGGATATATAGGGAAGCATGGCTTATTAATAACGCCTGAAAGTGGTCCATCCGTTAGAATAACGGCGATATATACAGATCTAGAGCTTCCATACACCGATGAAAACATGAGAGAGTATGAATGGATCCCTGAGTTCTGCGAATACTGTAATAACTGTGTTAGAACATGTCCAACAAAAGCAATATACACTAAACCCATAAAGATAAACAATAGAGAAATACACATAGATTATGGGAAGTGTATCAAAGTATTCGCGAAAACACTCGGATGCTCTATATGTATAAAAGAATGTCCATTTACGAAAACTAAATACACTAATTTAAAGAATGCGTATAGAATAATTGTTGAGCGGAGAATTAAAGCACATCAGCATCACGATAGAACTGTAAATTAACTGGCATTGGCTATATATGTACGTGCTAAATCTATGCAGTATATCAGAGGGTTTAAACGATTTACTCAAAACATTGATCTCATTATTCCTATCAATAAATAATTTCAACATACTATTGAGTATTAACTGATAAGTAATTACCTTCGTATATTTAATATTTTAATAACAAGCTCTACTGCTATGGGACTCTCATATTTTCATTGAACATGTTAGAAGACTATTCTATATGTAAACCTACAAATGCTCTTCTCTCACGTTTCTCGATCTTCTTTTCAATAATCTTCTTTGGTATGTGTTCGTAGTCTTCACAGTATCTTATCCATTTATCCTTATCCTCTCTCATGTTAGCGACAATGCATATAATGTATCTACTAGGGTCTTTCTCAGCCTCATCGATCTCACTGGCCGAGAGTTCTGCAGCTATCTTCCTCGGTTTTCTACCCTTAACTTCAATCTTGTACTGCACATATCCAGTCTTTTCAGGACACTCTATCAGCAAATCATAGGGATATTTCTCACCAACATGTTTCTCTAGGATTCTACAACCCTTCTCGTGCGTGAAGTACTCAATAATATACTCGGTACTTAACAACTCTATTTCGTGCTTTACTTCCTCGGGTGGAGCCTCGACAGAAGGTTCTTCTGAAATGATTCCGGCTGGTAGTATGGGTATTGCTTTCTCGATTACTTCTACATTGAGATCATCTATGAGCTCTTGTTTTTCATCCTCGCTAATTATGCCGAGTTTTACGAGTTCTCCTATCTTCCTTTTATGTTTACCCTGTATATACCCGATAACAGTCTCAGCGAGTCGTTTAGATATGCTAACCAGGCGATCAAGCTCATCATAGTGTAACACCATTTTCTCGGAAGCTCTGTGAACAACTAGTTTGTGGGAATCGATCAAATCTATTATTTTCCTGAGAACACCTAAGCCCTTATACACTGTGTAATTATCATTAACGTGTTTAAGTATCATTACTGGGAACACATACTTAGTTATTCCCCTACGGTTCACGATCTTAGCAAATACTATGACCCCTAGATCAATATCCCCATCCTTGGTAAATAGCAGTAGATCCTCCCCTTCATACCCTCTCAGCTTATTATATACATTAACGAGAATAGATGAGAGCTCGTTCTCGTGCGGTTTTACCCCATAGAGTAACTTATAGAGCCTAGTTATAGTATCTAGTGCTTCGTAGTGGTTTGAACAACCATAGATCTCCTCCAGCTTTTTAGTTATGTAATCGGGTGGTTCAAACCCTTTACCACTACTCTCAACCAAGTCTCTAAACTCGCGGACTTTATCAAGAAGTATTCTCAATGCATCATCAAACGTTAACTCCCCATATACTATGCTCCGGATTATCGCTTCCGCCATATCTATATCGGTTAAGACTTTGACCCCCTCATCAAAACCCTTGAACTCAAATGGTTTTAATAAAATGATCTCTTCGATCGGATACGGTGTTATGTGTTGTTCGATCATGTTGAACAGTTTCTGTAGAAATTTGTGGTAAATCTCGTATTCATGACGTGTATTTCTAACAAGGTCTATTACGACACAGTTCCTCTCCTGTCTGAGCCTATATACGCGTCCGATCCTCTGTTCTCTTCTAACAGGACTCCATGGTATATCGTAGTTTACCACGACATTGAAAAACTCTAGGTTTAACCCCTCTGAAGCTATATCGGTAGACAGTAGTACTCGTGTAACACTACTAGCTTTTAGCGAGTACTCGGCTTCAATCATAGTACGGCGGAATAGGGGTAAGAACCGGATGTTCTTAGACGATAAACAGACTAGCACTACACTGATTGTTCCTCTACGGAGAAGCCTTACATAGCTAAGCATTTTATCAACAGTCTTTTCGGGATTTTTACAAAGACCTGGAGTATGTCTTATCTCGTTACAGAACTTACCAAGAGTTTTCTCCACGATCCTCCTGAGCGAGACGATGTCTTCATAGAAACCATCTTCAACAAAGTACTGGTAAAGTTTATCGAATAAGTAGGATACAGTATCTAGGTATTCAGAGAATACTATGAGGTCTGAACCAATTAGTTCTTCTGGTAACTCACTCCTTTCCTCGACAATATACTTGATCAGGAGATATAAGGCTTTGGTAGCAGGATCGCCCACTTTATATAGCTCTCTATATGCTCTAAGTAATCTAGACACTTGGTTTTCGAATACTCTTAATTTATCGGAGTAATTTACTAGCGAAGACTCTATTAAAGCATCTACTTCTCTCTCAACAAAGTCTTCGTAATCCTCAATCCTAGTAGTTCTCCTCCTAATTGATTCACTTGTCCTTTGTTTAGAAATTATTTTGTTTAGAGTCTTGAGAAATGCGTATGGACTAGATAATGCTCTCTTTAAAAGAATGATTTTGAGTAATGGATGCTCTTTCTCAGTAATTCTCAGTATCTTGGAGATTATCTCTTCTAATTCTTCGTATAATTCCTTGTAAACCCCTAATTCTATTAAAGCCATGTAAACCGAGAGTTTAGGAAATACAGGTTTATCTTCGAGTCTATTAACGTATTCCTTATTCCTACGATAATATATGAAATCACTAAGAGACCTATACAAAGTGTCTCTAAGCATACTATTACTGAGTATTCCTCGTTTGTGTTTCGATAAGTGTTCCATAACTAGTGATAATCTACCAATAAAGTCTTTGTGTGTTCCTCTACTCGGTGTAGCTGATAATAAAATCGTATTTGGAGCACTAGCTATGATCTTCGATAACCGGGTTGTACGAAGACTCTTCTTACCAGTTGTTGTAAAACCCAGTCTATGTACTTCATCAACAACTACTAGGTCCCAGTTTATAGAGGATACAAACTCGTAATAAGGCCTAAAGCGACTAGTTCCACGCCGATCCTCAAGACCGTATTTTATCAGATCCATAGAACCAATCATTATTACTGGATCCTCGATACTATTATAGTACTTTACCTTCTCCTCGAAATTCTCCATAAGTCTACGATTTATCTGTACAATATGACGGGGACTCCAGAGGAGTTCCTTGAGATCGTGGTAGATCCACTGTCTAATAATGTTTCTGGGAACAATCACTAGTATTCTACGTATTTCTCCGATCAGTAGTAGGTACTTTATTAGTCTCAAGGCTTCTACAGTTTTTCCAAGACCTACTTCATCACCAATTAGTACCCTTAGGTTGCTCCTACTAATAGCATCGGTATATAGAATTATTTGATGAAGGAAATTCTCGTATCTATTGTACTTTGATGTCTTTTCGACTCTACCGGTTAACGGGTTATAGAAAAGATTGAGAAAGGGGTTATACTTTATCAGTGGATCGAGGACTTTCTTCAATAAAACAAGATAGTTTTCGTAATCATAGTCTATTTTAGGCATAAACAGTATCCTCGAAGTATCTGGATAAACCTCTTCTCCGAGATCATTTTCTTTAATTCGAGTAATTTATCTATTACTGGACTCACAAGGTCTATGTCCGAGAAACACTTGGCTAACTTATCAACTCTTCTCATTGATCTGAGGTTTAATGTGCTTATGAGAAACATCATATATAGTTGTGCGTGTCTCTCGCTGCCCTCTTTGAAAACTACTTGTATTCTCTCCGCTTTCCCGGTGCCTCCTAATACTTTAACATTCTTCCTATTATACGATACATAGCCTGTTTCTATAAGAGACTGGTTATAGTATAGGAATCTAAGTGCGTACTCAGGTTTCAATATGTACTTATAGCTTGCAATTCTATTTCCACTCTCATAGACCCATACAACATATCTTGTCTTTCCGCGCTTCATAATTGGAAGAATGTTGAATTTGTAGACCAGTTTATTACTTGACATGCCCAACCCTCCAACACTCTACTGTTTTAATACAGGATAACGTGGCTAAACCTCTAATTGTATCTGATAACGTCTTCAAAACGCTTTGATCGCTTAGCAAAGTTTCTATATCGATGTCTTCTATTTTAATACTTATTGTAAATCGAGCTTCGATACCACCCATTGATCTCAAGAAACTTATTAATTGGTTCATCCTACTACTTCTCACGTTATTTAATTCGATAGAAACAGCTCCTTCGTCTCTGATGCTAATCTCGATTTTGCCAGTAATTTTAGATCTTCTAAGAGCATTTGACTGGAAAAGGCTTTGCAAAGCATCAAACATGAACCTCTTAATACTCCCATCGAGTATGATAGAAGTTTCTCTGATATTTTCTCTACTCGTTAATTCAATAATTTTTTCACCACAGTATTCGAATTCACTACACTTGAATCCTGAAACAATTATTTTTGCTATCGGTATGTCTGGGTGTTTATAGTTTTTAGGATCACTGCCTATACCGCTGATAATTAGTAGGTATTCGCCCGGTTTATCCATATAGACTTCTAACTCGAACTTACCAAGTCCGATAGTTTGTTCAGCTAATACTATTTCTTTTCCTTCTACTCGATCTTCAGCTTTCACGGTTAACCGTATATTGTAGGGGTAATAATCGGATACGGCTTCTCCAACTATTTTGACTCTTGCTTTCTCCTCAAAGTATAGCTCTACTGGTTCTTCGGTATAAGGACTATTGTTTACCGAATTTATCTTTACAACATAATATAGTTCGGGCGTCTCCTCGATCAATACTACTGGATACCTGCTCAATAGCTCCACTAATTCTTCATCACTACGTGCTCTAGCAATAAATGTGCTAAAGTCGATTACTTCGTCTCCAGTATTTACAACTAGTTTTTTAACGACTCGCTCGCCGGGTTTTGTTTGAGCGGATTTCTTTATCTCTTCGATAAAGTCGCGTATAATGTACTTCGGATCAATTATTTCTAAATCGCTTATTCTAATACCTCGTTTCTCGATAATGTATCCAGCTTGCATATCCCATGTGAGTAGTTTTAATCCCCTAGAAACCCTGGTCTTAACTAGTTGATCAGCCTCGCTAGGAGATACTGGTGCTTTTAACCATATGATCTCCGCACCATATTTAAATGCTACTCGACCACTCTCGTATCCTTCGCGAATAGCTTCGACGAGGTCGTTAAACCCGGTTATATGAGGCTCTACTCCGGGAGATTCTATGAGTTGTCTCCATAAGTCACGTATCTTGATCGGCTTTTTGAGAGACTGGTCTATATCCCATAGTTCGGTCCACTCACTCGTAGCTAAGTATAGGTCTTGCCAAGTCCATGAAGTCCTAACACCTATGCGTTCAAGATAGTCTTCCACCGCAGACGCAATTTTCGATAAGTCTACACCTTCATGTGTAGGCCTTAGATCTATTCTCTCCTCACGCTTTCTCTTACCAAGGATAATGGTATTCATCATCGTTAGTAAGATATTTGTGAACTGACTCTCAGCTTTTTCCTCTATCTCTTTTAATCTCTTCATAACGTGAGAAACCATGTCTTCTCCAACTATTTTTGCGAGGTAATCGCGCTCGGTTCTCAGCCTCCTAATAGCGCTAAGAAGCTTTAATAGTGATACTAGTGCATCACGGAAACTACTCGGTAAAGGCCCAGTAATACTCGTGATTATCTCGGGTAGCATTACACCGTATTTACGTGGATCGTCGTCGTAGTTAGGCAGTAGTAGTGCTATATTATTTCTCTTCAGGATAACGTCTTTTAGTTCATCACGTGGTTTCGCGAGTGCGAGGTATATAAACAGCTTGGGCTCGGTATCACTAGATAACTCCTGATCAACTAGTTCTTCAACTTCTTTAAGCATAGTCAAGTGTATCGGTACTACTCTCTTAAACTTTCTACCCGGTCTAAAGAATCTCGTATAATTTTCGAGCGTAATCAAAGCCTCTGCTTCTGTAACGTGTCTATACCTATCGCGTATGATCCTCGTTATATCTGGCATTATAGCATAGAATACCCGAGTTACACCACCGCTAGTCTCTGTCACGAGATAAGTGGATTCTTCTAGTAGTTGTTGAAGAGTATTTAGCACATCTGCTATGAGTATATTTTTGAAAATTAATGGGTCATAGATTATTAATGGTATATCCTCTCTAGCAGGATAGGTTTCGAGAGCTTCAATCGTCCTTCTACCTTCACCCGGTATTGTTGTGATCCATATAGTTTTGGCAAGACAGTATTTTAGGAAATTAGTGAGGCTCTCACGATCACTAGGATCTAGGAATACTAGGTTTGATAAGCTAAACCTGTATTTTCCTACATCGGATTCATATATATTCTCTAGTTCGCTTCTCGTTAGTAATTCGCTTATGAGCTGGGTTCTGTGCTCTGATTCTTCGAGTGGTATGTTCCAGAGAGTTATCCATGATATATAGGCTCTCTTTACGTAGAGGTATCTAACTAGCTTAGCTATAAAAGCTAGTAATCCGCGCGTCATACCCAGGCTTGGTATTTTAGAGCCGATCCTTATCATTACATCGATTAGGAATGGGTGAAACGGGTAGTACTTCTCGATCGTGTATTCAAGTCTAGCTATATCACCGTATACTCTATTTACACAATTCTTAAACTCCGGGTCTTTGACTGCCTTGCTCTTTACTTCTTCGACAATACTCTTAACGAGAGCTATTACCTCACGCGAATCTATATTCTTGAAGATCCTCTTCCTAAACACCTCGATTATATCTCTCCTAATCTCTAGAGGTGGTATAATGTCTATTTGTACACGTCTAATCATATCAAGTATTGTCATAACTTCTTCTGGGTGTTGTCGAGAAGGCGAGAAACCCTTTTCACGATACTCAGCGGGTACGGTTACTACTAGTGCTACTCCCTCGCTCGTAGAAACAGCTTCTGCGAGATTGCGTATAAACGTTACATATGCTCTATCACAGCCGGGATACCTAGTTGAGAGAGACTTAGCGTCTGCTAAGTATATTGCCGGTTCATCTATAAGTATTAGTGCTCGCTTACCTCTGAATACGTTTCTGAGAATATCAACGGGGGGTGCTCTATACTGGCGGTCATATTCTCTAACTTCATCGTATTCGCCTAGTAGTAGTGCTAGTAAACCCCATGGTGTGTATACCTCGGTATTATCTATTACTACGGGGTTACTGGGTGAAGGAGCTAATATACTAACATCACCAACAAGTGCTACAACGCTTACTTCGCGAGTATGTCTACTCAGTATTTCGAATACTCTCTTCAAACCGTTAGCAAAGAATTTGTTATCTGTTCTAATATACTGGATAGCACTCGTACCATGCCTATTATAGAGTAGCGCGATAAAATATAGTGTTGCTAATAAGTGAGTCTTACCACCACCTAGTAAGCTTGGTATAAGGAATACACGTGTATTTACTACCTCGGCTTTCTTACCATAGTCGTCCAGATATATAGTTGTCATACCAGCTATTCCGCCGAAAACCCTCAATATCACTTTAACCATGTTATCGCTGAAGTGTGTTCTACGGAGAAACTCCACAGGATCTGTTAATGGTGAAGCCGCTATTGCATACCTAGATCTTATCCTATCTCTAAGCTCGTTATAGACATATATATCTGCTAGATTAAGAGCTTCTACTAGCCTACCCTCTAATACTTCCTCGTAGGGCTTAAGAACCTCGTATAAGGGTTTAAGACTTAAAGTACTCATCTAACGTACCCCTCCGAGGAGAAGGTGTTTCTTTCCCAAGATACTCGAGTACACGCGAAGCAAGAATAGCTTCGGGATCATCCCTTATCGTTGAGAGAGCTTTTGCTAACTCGACCGCCTCAGCAACAATACCTGGTTTCCTGCTATAGAGATCCTCGTATTTCTTCTTAAACACATCTATGGGTCTAAGCGAGTAAAGCATTAGAACATGAAGAGCTTGTACAGGATTCCTAATAGTCTCTAGTTTAAGCGGGTCTACGCCAGACAATTTAAGAGTTTCCGCAATCGAAGCCTCACTAACTTCAACCGGCTCTAGTAAGATATAGGTTTTCCTACTAGCAACCTCTGTTTCCTTCTCTTTACCATATGGTTTAAGTATCCCGGCTCTAACGAACTTATCTAGTATCCTAGCGTATTGTTTCTCATCACGTAGCGCTGTTCCAAAACCATAACCTAGTAGTATTAAGTCGCTACTACTAGCAAGTCTACGCATACCCTTCCCACTACGTGGGAACACTCTTTTCACGATGTAGTAGAAAACCGAATCTTCGCTCTTTATATTCGTCTTCGAGCCAAGAGCATATGCTTGTGCAACGAGTAGTGATGCCCTATGAGCAATCTCCTCGACAGATAATACACGTGAACCCTCAACGACACGGTCATACCGAGTTAGTAGACTAAGAGCATAAGCATACACCATTACGTAAGTTGCTACACCCCTTAGTTTGGGTTCAAGACTCTTCTCCCAAGCCTTCTCGGTTTCCTCGATAAATTTAGCGATTTCCTCTACGAGATCGCTCCTCTTCAACGAGATGTCGAGATCACCTAGTTTTCCCGTCTTCTTCCTCCATACGACAACAATACTAGAGGTAATAGCTGCTTTACCACGAGCAACAACACTCTCCTCACTCTCAGTTATAACCGGAAAAGCACTAGTAACATACAGTCCCGCGTTAATACCAGCATGTATTAGTGAAGCCCATGCAAGTGGAGAGCTCTGAGCAAAGAACGTTACAAGCAAACCATTGTCCTTGAGCTTTGAAGCCATAGCTTTGAAACTATCAGCTAGCATTCTACGATAAACATTTTCACACTCAGCATCACTACTACCAAGCTCGAAGTACTTGCAACGACCAATACTGAGGGAAACCTCACGTGAAGAAAACCACTCCCACTGAGTCCTAACCTCAACACCATTCTGGAAGAAACAATCCGTGTGAAAACGGGGCTTCAGCGAAATACCATCATTATTACTCAAAGCACGTTTAAGCCATACATAGTAGAAATCACTAAGCTCGCTATAAGCAACATCATCTCTATAGGGAGGATCGGTAACAATAAGATCAAACTTCTCACCAACGAGTTTATCAAGCCTCGTAGCATCATCACGTATAACTCTCACTTTACTAGAACTACCAGAAACAGCAGAAACAAGATAAGACAAACCATCAACATTCTTACTATTGAAGTATTGGTAAGACACTAATGATTCTTCATGGTATGGATTAGCATCACACCAGTTCCATTGCATAGCTATACCTCTCATTGCTAGTGAATGTCTAACTGGTTGCCACGAAGCTCCTTCCCAATGATTAACTAATGCATTATGTCTAACGAAGTTAACTAGTGCTATTGCTAAGTATGTTGTTACTGCTTCTGCGTACTTGAACGCCTCCTCCCTGCTCCATCCTCCCCTTAGCTTCTCTCCCTCTATTTTCTTACCTGCTTCTCGTATTAGTTTGACGAGTTTGAGGAGGGTTAGGAGCTGGCGCGGGTTGAAGAGCTTGAACCACTTATCGAAACCGTAGGGGTATACCCATATACTTCTTGATTCATATTCTGGTATTGGCTCTGTTGGTATGTCTGGATCTCCCCATATCTGCTTGAGCTTCTCTAGTGCTTCCCATAGCTTCTCGCTATCCTTTACAGTTGCTGATTCAAATACTAGTTTTCTATTAATGATCTTTACTTTTACTAATATTCGTGGTCGGGCTGGAGATTCTAGTAGCTGATCTAGTGTTATTTCTCCTTCTAGGTATTTCTCTAGATCCTCGTTCCATTTCCTAAGCGATTCTTTTACGTACCACTTGTCTCGCGTTCCCTTTATTCTCGCGTAACAGTTTAGACAAATCGCTTCCTGTCTTCTGGCATCTATATTTGGTTCTCCACCTAGTTTTTCATCGCCCACTCTGTACTCGTTTCTACTTGTTTTTACCCCTATGGTTCTTGATCCCTTCGTGATAGTCTTTGCACTCACTAGTTCTTCAGGTTTACTGGATAGATCTACTACTTCTATTTCTATGCCTTGCTCGGTTTTACGTGGTTTCATCCATGCTAGTGCTTTATATCCCTTCTTATCCTTTACACGTGCAAGCCACCAATTACCTATTAATGGCGTGTATTTTCCACAGTATGGACACTTGACTTCCCATGTACCAATATATACTGCTACGTCTGGGTCATAGAGTTCCTGTATGTCGGGGTCTCTCCTTAGCTGATATATTACCCATTCTCCCCATTTCTTAACGTCTTCGACTAGTTGTTTACCATATTTTACTGGGTATTCGAGTATTGCTCTCAAGAAGACAACTGCTGTTGGTAATAATTCTATTGCGACGACCTCGCTCATCCCCAGTCTTATTGCTTCTAAGGGTATTGAGCCGAAACCAGCAAAAGGATCTAGTAGTTTAGCATTCCTGATTTTCGTGCCTAGTTCTTTGGAGAGCAGATCTATTCGTGGATTCGTGTAATGAGGTGTCTTGTCAAAAGGCTTGTCTGATCTACCAGTATAGTTTGGAAAAGCTATTTTGAGGAAACGTTCTTTTGTAAAGTCTTCTGGAAGTAGTGATGCAAGTATAACTGCACGTGATGCTGCTAATGGTTTACGTGTCCACCAGAAAACCATTTCCCAGTATGGTGGTCGACCCGGCCCCTTTTCACGAGCACTAGCGATATTGACGACATCAATGGGGAAATGAGGTGATTCTATAAAACACTTATTCAAACAATACACCTAAACATTACAACATATACGATTAGAATTATAATATCGTGATTAGAGATAAAAATATTCTTCAGACTTCAAGTATATGGTGATAATCCGGACTAAATCAGGGCATGTCGGATATAAATCAACTAGGTATTCCAACAAAATAGCTTGCTTAATACTATACGTGAATATCACGGCAATATTTTATAAGCAGTTATATCTACTTAATAGGTTTTGCTTGATAGGCTAGAATGTAATATAAAAGCCAAGCAAAAAAGAATCACTCTTGCTAGGACTACCCTTTAACTAATACGTTATTCCTCCGTCTATCCTAGACGATCTACAAACAAAATTTAAAAGACACTAAACGCACTTTACCCGTTCTCCCCGGACGTGATAACGTTCATGGACTCTTTATCATCGAATAAATATCGTTTTCTCCTATAAACTATGGAAAAGCATGATGAGCTAAGACGGTACAATTTTTAAAGAGATCTTCGTCGAGATCCGGTCCTTAATCGTGTGTGGAATAAAACCACATGCTTGATAACACTATTTAGAGGAGTCTCTGGCTGATATGATAGTTTAAAAGCAGTATAGTTCTATGGAGGGTCTCTTCATAAATAGTCCAAAGCTTATATTAGGTTATAGGAATACGGTTGCAATTGAGTGAACAAATATGATAGTCTCTGATAGTGATCGCATAAGTCGGGAGGAGCTCGAAGCCTTAATTAGAGAGATTGTTATGGATGCTATGCAGAAGATTAGATCACGTGATGTTCAGGAACTACTTGAAGCTATAAATAGGATCTTCGAGATCTTCGTGAAGTATATGGTTAGGGTAGAGGACGAGTTAAAGTATCATAGAATTGTGGTTGAAAATCTCTAAAGAGTATCGGAAAACTTACCAATGTGTTAGATGAACAGCAGAAGACTATTCAAAATCTACGGGAAAGCATTCAAGATTTACGTAAAACCCTAGACATTATTAGCCAGAGATTAGAGAGTAGATTAGAAAGTATTGAACGTAGAATAGACACTATCGACCGCAGATACGGTGTTCTTACCGAAAATGTCTTTAGATCTAGTATTAAGTATCTAATAGAGGATTTGCTTAGAGAATATAGGGTTGAAAAATGAAGCTATTTTGATGAAGAAGGATATGTGTATGGTCATCCATCGATCATAGATGTCGATGTCTTAGTTAGGGATAAAGAACATATTATAGTAGAGTATAAAGCTCATGCTGATCGCAGCGATGTAGCTGGAATTCATAGAATAGCACAGCTATATGAGAAGATTAAGAAGATAAAACCAAAAGCCTTGATTGTGGCTCCAACCATTACACGTAGAGCTAAGGAATTAGCAGAAAACTCGATGTAGAGGCTAGAGGAGAAGTTATAGATTAAACCCCAAACCGATTAACGGGATAATCCACATTATACTCTAGACCTAGTTCTCGGAACAAGTGAAACTTATTGCTTTACTGCTTCTATACATGTGAATCCCGCGTCTTCTATTCGGGCTAGTACTGGGTATTCTATGTAGCCTGGGTCCGGTGGCTTGTATGTTAGTGTTGAGCAATATCTCTTGACCCGGAAACCCCTACTAGATAGCATCTCAACTACCTCGTCAACGGTGTAGAATCTTGCGTATTCGTAGAATATGCTTTCTCCGCGTAGTTTCTTCATGATATAGTATTGTCCCCATGAACTATCTCTTGGAACAATACACACTATGACCCGGCCACCTGGTTTCAGAACTCGATAAGCTTCACTCAGCAGCTTTACTGGGTCGTCGACGAAGCATATGGTTACAACTAGTAGTACTGTATCGAAGCAAGAGTCTCTGAATGGTAGTTCTTCGCCATAGCTCCTAATAGTTAGGAATCCACGAGAACTAGCTAGTATTAGTGGTTTATCAGCGGGATCAACGCCAATCATGGTCTTGGATAACCCCTGTGTAAGATAACCTGTTCCTACACCAATATCGAGAACCCTACCATGTGGTGCTAGAGCTTCGATGCATAGTCTCTCAGACAATGCTATGTTATGGTTCCTGACGTACCATTCATCATACCTAACATAGTACTTATTGAATAACTCGACAACACCATTACTCATCTAAGTCAACCAGGTAAATCGTTACTTAATACGAGGTTTTATAGATACATAATATACCATTACCTTAGAGAACACGGTCTCTTATACTATATTATATTGTGTTAGACTATGAAATTGGATCTATGCTGCACTAGCCGGTTAAAAACCAGACATTCTATTGGGATGGGAATAGTTAGAGAGATAGTAGGTATTGTATACTCTGAAGACAGCGAATACGGTGTAAACTTGCGTAAGTTAAAGACTCGCAAGAAGAAAGAGGTTGTATCTGTAAGATTACCGCTCGAATACGTGGAAATAATTAACAAGATGATTAAATACGGTCTTGCACGTAGTAAATCAGAAGCTCTAATGATCTTGATCGAAAACAGCCTCGAAAAGTTCGAGAAGAGATCAAGTTCTGGGATCAGGTTTATGAGAGAGTTGAGGAGCTGAAGAGGAAAAATGAGTTTTTTGCACATGGTGGTCTTAATAAGTTACTCGAAGAGGAACGTAGCAGATGATCTACATAGATACTAATGCTATCATATCATATATGGATTTACGTGATCCTAACCACAAAAAAGCTATAAAACTCATCGAGAATCTCAAAGACGAGAAGATCGTATTCAAGTCGTAGAAACATTATAGGTTACAATACATTATCGTGAGGCTCTTATTTTAAGCAAAACCGATTGATGAGGACAAGACACATATCTAAATACTGAGAAATAGGTCAATAAATTATCCTGGTTTGTGTGTATTGACTAGCTGAAGAACAATGGTTTAATCCGGCTCTTTCCTCTTTACTAGAGATGCTATTTCCTTTACTAGTTTCTCGATCCTCTTATACGCGTTTTCCACGTCTTTCTTAGCACACCAGCCTTCATAGAAACAGATATGCATCGTATTACCAGCAAACCACGCATCACTAACCCATTCTCCAAGCTCTTCCTCAAGCTTTCTCTTATATTCCCATAGCTCGCTATGACTCGCTAACCTTCTGCCCTCTTTCCAATAAGCATGAGCCTTAACAGTTAAAGCAGTAGCTCCCCACAGCTTCTCAGCAGCTTGTTTAACATTACCTTTTCCAAGCTCTTCCTTCGCTTCTCTAAGTAGATCCATAGCTGTTTCAACATACTCTCTAGCTCTATCCCGGGGATCTATGTCTTGGCTGAGAACCTCTACCAGGTACTCCTCGATACTAAAACCGTGTTTTTCAGCTTCTTCTCTTATACGCTTAGCAATTCTACCACGGAGGATCACGATCTCGTCCAATTCCGCACCGCCTACTATAGAGTATGGGTTTACTAATAAATATAGATAGTACTTGGGGAATACGCTATAGATTCATTTGTAACAGTTCCTAGACAATACATGGGCGATCTCTATGGCTTCTAGTGTAATGCATATATTTTCGCGGTAGCATATGGTATGTCGTAGTTGCTTCTCGGGGTGTTCCGTGTCTTGGTTTTCGAAAACGAGGTTGTTAAGAAGGTTATTGAGCAGTATAGGGTTATATGGGCTTTAGGCTATGCTTCTTCGCTGTTGAGCTGGGATTCTGAGACATACATGCCTAGTGAAGCGTATCGTGAGAGGGGTATTGCTAGAGCACACTTGGCTATGCTTCAACAACAACTACTTCTGAGACCCGAGTTCGTCGAGTTAGTTGATAAGGCTTCGCAGCAGGAAGGTCTCAATGATTATGAGAGGGGTGTTGTTAGAGTACTACAGCGGGCTATCCGCATAGCTAAGGCGTTGCCGCCACAACTAGTAGCGGAGATAGCTAAGACTACTGAGGAAGCACGTGTTGCTTGGAGAGAAGCACGTGAAAAAGACGATTATAGCATATTCAAGCCGTATCTAGCGAAGATCATTGATTTATCGCGTAAAGTAGCTGATCACCTGGGTTGGGAAGAGCACCCCTATGACGCGCTACTGGATCTTCATGAAGAGGGTCTTCGTACAAGAGATGTTGATAACATACTAGAGCCTCTCGCTAGGGATTTGAAGAGAATACTTGAGAAAGTATTAGCTAGTGGTAAGTATCCACAAAAACACCCACTAGAGGAAGCAAAGTACGAGCGTAGCGAGATGGAGAAAGTTAACTTAGAGGTACTCAAATTACTCGGTTATCCACTCGGGAAGCGCGGTAGACTAGACGTGTCTCCGCATCCAATGACTGTTAATATGGGTATACTCGATGTACGTATAACTACTCGTTATGAGGGATTTGATTTCAAGAGATCACTACTAGCTGTTGTACACGAGTTTGGACACGCACTATACGAGCTGCAGATCGATGAAGCACTAATGGCTACACCACTAGCTAGCGGTGTTAGCATGGGTATTCACGAGGGACAATCAAGATTCTGGGAGAATATAGTTGGGCGTAGCAGAGAATTCGTGGAAGTAATCTACCCGATTCTACGCGAAAACCTAAGCATAGTTAGAGACTATAAGCCGGAAGACATATATCTATACTTCAACACGGTTAGACCAAGCCTGATCAGGACAGAGGCTGACGAGGTAACGTATAACCTACACATAGTACTTAGAGCTAGGCTCGAGAAACTCATGCTAACAGGTGATGCCAAGCCAGATGAGCTACCAGAGCTTTGGAACCAGTATATGGAGGAACTACTAGGTATCAAACCCAAGAGTTACCGCGAGGGAATACTACAGGATATACACTGGAGTGGTGGGATGATCGGGTATTTCCCAAGCTATACACTCGGAAACCTAGTAGCTGCACAGATGAAGTACCACATGATGAGAGAACTAGACCTATACGAAGCAGTTAGAAACAAAGACTTCGAATCTATTAAGAAGTGGCAGCGCGAAAAGATACACAAATGGGGATCAACATACGCTCCAAAAGAACTACTACGCAGAGCATTCAGCGAAGAATACGAAGCAAAATACCTGATCAAACACTTAGAGGAGAAATACCTCGGATAAACCACTATTTCCTTCTCTTCTACATTACACCCTCTCTATAATACGGGGCTTAGTTTTGGTTTATTGTCTCGGAAACACGGTTTAGCTACCTATGATAATACCCTTACTAGTTAGTCTTCTTAATAGTTCTACAGCAGATAGTGCTGCTAAATAGCTGGTTTTGGGATTTTGTGGATGAGGAGTATTCTCTACTATAAAGTGTAGTTTAGAAGCACTGGATTCGACTATGATCTCGTGAATATTCCTCCCAACACTAGGATCTGCTATAAACCTCACGATTACCGGGGCTTTAGAGGCTAGTTTTAGAGTAGCTGCAACGTTTATGTTAGCTGGGAGTTTCTTAACAGCCTCTTCTGCTGGTCCCTCGTATATTACCGTTGGCTCTTTGATCTCTCCGCTGAAACCCAGTTTTTCGAGTGAATCTCTACTTATTGAGCGCGGGTTTTTCCTAGTAATCAATACTACTCGTTTAATACCTATACTCGATAGTGCGCGTATAGCGTCGATTCCCGCTATAGCTCCTGATGGTACGTATACGTTTACTTTCTTTTCTCTACACTTCTCCTCTATAGTCTTCAAAAGGTTTTCATCTAGGAGCGCACCCACGCTTAACACTACGACTTCGATTCCGTGATCGAGTATTTTGGGAACATATTCCCTAACCGCTTCTTGGCTAGCAGCTTCAACTACAATATCAGGTTTTAGTTCTAGTAAGCAATCAATACTATCACAAACTCTAGGCTTACTATTCACTAGTTTACCAGCTAGTTCGCGGCACTTACTAACAATTATATCGTATAAACCAGCTAACTCAGCATTTATTACTCCATTGTCTACTGCATCAGCTATTACAGAGCCTATAGCACCACACCCGATAATTCCAATCCTCTTCATCTAATCACCTCGACCACTTCTAGACTAAGGTCTAGTGATGGAGCAGAGTGTGTTATCCAGCCAAGACTTATAACGTCTATATCGTGTTTCAAATACTCATCGATATTCTCGGGAGTAATCCCCCCACTAACCTCTATTACTACGCGATCCCTCATACCCCTCTTTTTCAACTCTTCAACTGCTTTACCGACATCACTGGGTTTAAAGTTATCAAGCATAATGATATCTGCACCAGCTTCCACAGCTTCAAGCATTTCATCAATACTCTCTACTTCGACTTCGATCTTCTTCGTAAAGCTTGCTCGCCGTGCACGTTTAATAGCTTCACGAACACTACCCACGATCTTTAAGTGGTTGTCCTTGATAAGGATCATATCGCTTAGAGAATACCTATGTGGATCACCGCCTCCGATAATAACTGCTTTCTTCTCAAAATACCTTAAACCAGGCAGAGTTTTACGCGTAGCGGCTATTCTTATACGCGGATTAACCTTCTTAGCTTTCTCGACTAATTTACGCGTAATAGTAGCTATGCCGGAACAGTGTCCCAGTAGGTTTAGGATAGTTCTTTCAACAGCTAGTATTTTACGAGCATCGCCTATGATCTCCATTACTACGTCATTAGGTGTTACTTTTTCGCCATCGTTTTTCAATACATTTACTCTAAGACCTATGTGCTTTAGAAATAGTACTACCTCACTAACACAAGCAATTATACCCTCTTTCTTAGCAATTACGTGTGCTCGTATAACCGTACCCGCTGGTAGTAGTAGCTCCGTAGTCTCGTCTCTAAAAGGCATGTCTTCCTCGATCCAGTCAAGGAATTTCCTAATTACTTTCTCTTCCAAGGGATCTCAACCCCCAGTATTTCATACGATCTCTCTAAAACCGATAGCACTTTAGAAGCGATGTTATCAGGTACTCTTACCGGGTATACCAAGTCTCTTAAACTCCTATAGATCTTGTCCAGCGTGATCTTCTTCATATTAGTACATATGGCTTCTCTATATGCTGGTATGAGTTCCTTATCTGGATTCTCTTTCTTAATCCTATGGATAAGCCCGATCTCCGTGCCTATAATGAATACTCTATCGCTACTATTTAGAACATACTTAACCATTTGGCTAGTACTACCTATGTGATCAGCTAGTTTCCTAACTTCTCTAATACACTCTGGATGAACCGTTACTCGTGCTTCCGGATACTTCTTCTTCAACTCTAGAATATGCTCTGGTTTAATCAATACATGTACTGGGCAGTATCCATTCTCCGGTACTGGTATTACTTCTTTACCAGTTACCTCAGCCACATATTCTGCAAGGTTACGATCCGGACCAAATATTATGCGTTTACTATCCAGTTGCGAGACTAGCTTTACAGCACTAGAGCTTGTAACTACATAGTCAGCTTCAGCTTTTACAACTGCAGGGGAGTTGACATAGATCACTACGGGAGCATCAGGGTATTTCCTACGGGCTTTCCTAACATCCTCTACAGTGATCATTTTAGCCATTGGACACTGTGAATCGGGTTCTGGGTGTAGTACTATCTTATCTCGAGCAAGTATAGCTGCTTGTTCAGCCATGAAATCAACTCCAGCGAAAACGATATACTTCGCATCTATATTCATTGCTTTAATCGATAACTCTAGACTATCTCCAATGTAATCAGCTATATCCTGAACCTCTGGTAACTGGTAATTATGCGCTAGTATTACAGCGCTTCTCTGCTTCTTGAGCTCTAGTATCTTATTCCTGATCTCCTTCATAGATGACCCTTAAGGTTACTATTATAGGTAGTGATTATATTAGGTAGTGATTTAGGCAAAAAACATACATATAATCATGCTTGGCGGCAAAAAATGCCTAGAAAGATAAAGAGAGTACTGCTGTGTATTCGTAGAGGAGGCTCTTTCCTTAGAGATAAGCTCATAGAGATTATGGAAAAACACGGAGTATCCTATGATAAGTTAGAGGATTTAAGTAGTGGTGTGGATTTTAGTGGTTATGATGCAGTAGTTGTTGTTGGATCTGATCGCGATGTGCTAGAGACGCTACAGTATATGGGTGAGAAGCCAGAGCCAATACTACATATTAGCCCACCCGGCTATACAGCGTTTTTCTCAGCTATTGAGTGGAATAGTATTGAGACCGAGATACCCCGTTTCATTAACGGGTTTTACAAGCTAGAGGAAGCTACTCGTTTAAAAGCAGTAATTGATGGCAAAGAAGTTGTTTATGGATTAAACGAACTAGCTCTATTCTCCTCTCGATCAGCTGTTCTGATAAACTATGTGCTAGAAGTTGATGGTGAAACTATATGGCGTGATACAAGCGACGGAGTAATAATAGCTACACCAATAGGCTCAACAGCATACGCGTACTCTGCAGGTGGACCAATAGTTATGAAGAACGCTAGGGTTTTCGTAGTTGTTCCGGTTAATTCCCTAAACCCTGTTAGGAAACCACTAGTAGTTTCAGATAGTTCAACCATAGCATTAAGGGATATCAGCAGTAGCTATAGATGCGAAGCAATAGTCGATGGCGTTATCCGGATAAGGACTAGGAGGGAGATAATATTATCCAAAGCCGAGCATCCAGCAGTGTTTATCAAGCCTGCTAGAAAACTCGGTGAAACAATCGAGAAAAAGACAAGACTTGCTCTAGAAGAAGAGGATATGCCACCAAGCGCTAAGTTTGTCTATAAAATGCTGGAGATCTATGGTGAGGCGTCGATTAAGGATTTGGTCAAGATAACCGGTTTACCAGAGAGAACAGTGAGATACGCACTATCAATACTGGTTAGAAAGGGGCTAGTTAAGAAAATAGTTAACCTACGCGATACCCGTCAGAGAATATATAGAATAGCTAAGTAGGTATGAGATGGTATTTATAGTAGTTGCTAATTATAAAAATGTTATTGGTGTAGAACTTGCTTAGTGAGGAGATAAATAAGGCTTTAAATAAGCAGTTGAACCAAGAGCTTAGAAACGCTTATCTCTACTTATCAATGGCTGCATACCTAGCAAGTAGGAATCTCAATGGATTCTCTCACTACTTCACAGTACAGGCTAAGGAGGAAATAGGACATGCTATGAGGATCTACAAGTACATACTAGACCGCGGCGGTAGAGTAGTTCTCGAGGATATTCCCAAGCCTAAGACTGAATGGAAAGACTTACTAGAACTCGCGAGAGACTTCTATGAAGCAGAGGTTAGTAATACTAAGAGGATATGGGAACTAGTAGAACTAGCTAGAAAACACGGTGATAAAGCTACCGAGTCCTTCCTCAAATGGTTTATAGATGAACAAGTCGAAGAAGAGAGTCAAGCATCACAAGTACTAGCTCTTGTTAAAATGGTGAGAGACTCCCCACCAGGAATACTAGCACTCGATCAAAGACTGGGTCAGAGAAAAGAATAACACGAGAAAATAACTGTTTTTCAAGAATCTTTTCTCAAACCCTCCTTTCTAGGGCTACTTATTCTTAAACCCCTATCGCTAGAGTATTTAATTAAGCACAGAGCAGTGATAATGACTAATTAGTAGTTGTGAGGTGTTATAGAGTAGTGGAAATAAAACCAGTAGTGTCTAAAACCGCGCATTTGTTGGCAGAGCTTTATGATCTCTACCACGCGTTCTCAGAGGAGAAAAGCCCCGTATACCTGTTTTATCACGGTGAGCAGAGTAGGTTATTGTACTACGGGTATTACCTAGAGAAACACGGTCTCTGGGAAGAAGCGTTTAAAGCAGTTATCGGGTTACCTCACGATAACCGTGTTGATAAAGTACTAGAGGAGCTATCCACTATACCTGTTTATAACTGGGACGAGATAGAGGATCTCCTAGAGAAACACGGTAATGAGCTTGTCAAAGTTTACACTAGTAAGCGTGAAGAAATAGCTAAGCTTCTCGACCGGATACTCGGTATTCGGAAATTCTACGATAGGGTGTACGTGGTACTAGCGTTTAACCCCCTGAATAAGCTTGTTGGGAGCCTACCAGTACATAGAGAAGACGGAGAGTACGCTGTTGCATCTCTATTTATTGGTATAGAGTCGACTCCAGAGAAATCACTAGACCTACTACTCCACGAGCTTCTACACGGGCTCATAAGGCTTAACGAGCTAGATATACCAGAAGAAGAGGAGGAAGAGTTTATCGGGATACTGTGTCCAGAGGGCTTTTTATCACGCGAACTAGGGCTTGTTACCGAGGTTAATGTAGAAGAGTCTGGTTTAACAGCTATTGTTGAGAGATATTTCAACGAGAAGAGGTATAGAGAATTAACACTACTCGAGTATATACGTGCTTTTAAGAATACACAATATCTGCAATAGGTGTTATTCGTGTCTTATTTTAGAGAAGTCAAAGAGAAAAAGTATAAACACATACCACTAACCCGTCTCTACGAGTTACTAGCTAATAGCGTTAATAGAGTCGACACCGAATACGTTGATCCGAGGTATGCACTGGGTAGAGTACTCGCTGAACCCGTATACGCTAAGTATGATCGGCCGCTAAAAGACATTAGCCACGTTGATGGCTTCGCAGTTAATACTAGCGATACTATATATGCTTCACAGTATAACCCAGCTAAGCTAAGACTCGTTAAAGGAGTTGATCCTAGGAATGCCGATACATATACCCTAAAACGCGGAGAAACAGTATTTATTGAAACGGGTTATCCCCTACCCAGTGGTGCTAATGGTGTTGTACCCGTTGAAAACGCTACTATTGTAGATGATTACATACGGTTAACAAAACCAGCACTACCCGGTAACCACGTGTTTAGGAGAGCAACTGATTTCCGCAGGGGAGAAGAGGTATTACCCGCTGGTACCCGTATTACACCGCTAACCGTTAAAGTACTACTTGATCTCGGTTATGAAAAAATCAGAGTTTATAGAAAACCGAGAGTAGCTGTTCTAAGTATTGGTGACGAGATCTCGGATGAACCATATAATCCAGAAACCGGTAGGTTACCAGCATCTACTATGTATCTCGTTAAGTACTCGCTAGAATACTATGGTGCAGATGTATTCTATACCGATATACTGCCCGATAACCCCTCAATTATCGTAAAGACTATTAGGGAACTACTTGGTAGAGCCGATGCTATCATTACTATTGGCGGTGTATCAATGGGTCCGAGAGACCATACATGGATTAGTCTCTACAGAGAACTTAACCCGAGTAAGTGGTGGCGCGGTGTTAAACTAGTACCAGGTAGGTCGTGTAGCGGATTAATAGTTAATGGTAAACCAGTTATTAACCAGCCCGGTCTACACCAGGGTAGTTTTAATACACTGATAATGATAACAACGCCGTTGATAAACTATATGCAAGGACTAGTTCTAGAGCCCCGCTACCCAGCTATCGACACAGTATTGGCTACCGACTTATCTGTTACCCGATACATTGATCACCACAGAGTAGTATACCTGGAGATCAGGGACGAATATGCAGTACAGATAGAAAACCCTGGATCATATTATTTAAAGCCCCTGATAAGATCTGATGCTTTCACAGTACTAGATCCCGGTATTGAGAGAATAAGAAGGGGTAGTCACATAAAAGCATACTTTTACCCACCAATACACCAACCACCCTTATCAAGCACTATGTGGTAAAACCATACTACTACCTAGTTATGTTAAATTCTCTCACTTCCTATATAGTATATGTGTGTCTCAGCGAGTATTCTGCGTGGTTAGAATGGGTATTCTCGATAGACTAGGTGTTAAGCCCTTCGCGGTTATTGGTCATCGCGGTTCTAGTAGTAGGTATCCAGAGAATACTATAGCTGCTATCGAATACGCTATAAGTACTGGTGTTGATATCGTAGAAGTTGATATTAGGTCTACGCGTGATGGTAAACTAGTTGTTTTCCACGACCCTGATTTCAAGAGATTATTCGGAATAGATGGTAAGCTACGAGATGTGACCTATGACTGGATCCGCAGTAGCCTCAGACTAGGTGATCAGACAATCCCCCTATTAGAGGAAGTGCTCGATACCGTAAAGAATAGGGTTGGGTTATTCGCTGAGATCAAGGAGCCCGAAATCACCGAGAAGGTTGTCGAGACTATTAGGGAGTATGGGTTAGTGGGTGATACCGCGATTATTAGTTTTTATGATGAAGCGCTAGAGATCGCTAAACGAGTGGAACCAGGTATCGTAACGGGGCTTATATACTATAAGCCACCGGGTAGAATTATTGATGCTAAGAAACTCGGTGCATCCATAGTATTACCCAGATACACCATAGCTACTGCTAAAGCTAACGAGCTTGCTCATAGGCTTGGCTTGAAAGTAGTAGTATGGACTGTTAACGACGTAGAAACCGCGCGTGAAATGGTTAAACGAGGAGCTGACGGAATAGCAACTGATTATCCAGAGAAAATCATAGAACTACGTACTAAATACTATTGACTAAAACCCCGTTAAAACAAATAACACCGTCTAATATGATAGTGAAAACTCGATTACGTGAGAGGATCACATTACTACGGGACAACTTTAAGCCATGGTACCCTCTTGAAATCCTCGTCAAACGTGAGTATGGTGTCTATACCGTGGTGCTTGCACGTCAACGCTATTATAGCGTCTCCTGGAAGCAGTTTGTACTCGATCATAGTCTTATGGATCTCTTCCATTTTACCCGGATTATTATGTATGATACTATGATACTTCCTCTATCGTTCTCAGACTGGTAAATACCTCTTCATACTCAGCTAAATACCTAATAACTAGGTCTGATTCGGGTTTAACATCGTGGAGAAGATAGATAAGGGCATTCGAGTCCACGTATATCAAAGTTGTTCTGCCTCCTCTATAGCTTCCCTCAAAATCTCTTCATCAACAGGACCAAGTATTCCTTTATACTTTTGAAGTCTCCTAATACGTTCCCCGACATCAATTATTCTAACCAGTAGCTCCTCGCCTTCAGGAAGCTCTAAAGGCTCCAGAGGGCTTGAGAACCCCTTTCTCATACCTTACCCTAATAACCTTAGACATCTTCACTCTACCAAGTTACTATATCACAGCTTCAAAAATAAAGTATGTTGCAGTAGAATAAACTCTACGAAGCAAAGCCTCTCATCATTTCTATTCTATATAATGTTATTTAATATCTTGCATAACTTTGTGGCTTCATGCAATTAGCCCCGGGTTCGAATCCCGGCGAGCTCGCTGTACTCCTCATAGCAGAAGCTTGACTGAAATCAATAAAGAACCCGACCTGAAGCACAATCCTCGAACAATATTAGAGGAATTGTAACTAGAGCTTGTACTCCAAAAGCCTTTCTAGAAATACCCAAGTGAGATTTGATTGGGAACATATTAAGGGTATAGGAAAGTGAATGATATACTAGTGTCTTAATTTTGCTGTTTTCGTCTAGTATGTAATCATGCTGTTCCCTATCAGAGCGTTTTACCATTATACACTCTCTTGTACTC
>JBEVCI010000009.1:0-14959 GCA_040514375.1 Thermoprotei archaeon | reverse complement strand
GATGCTTACGGACGTCTCGTGGGGCTCGGAGATGTGTATAAGAGACAGCTTATTATTCTACATCGATAGATCTAGAGTTGTAATAATTAATGTAGCACCGACGGTGTACTGTTTACCAAACTTCACTACATTCAAGTATAATGGAACATATATAGAATTAATCCGGCCACGTACACCTGAAGATAAAAAGTATTGAAGATTTTACTATATTTATTTCCGACCACCATATATTATCGCTTTCACAGAACCTTATAAGGAAGAAGTAGCTCCTGAATATGTAGCAAACGTTGTTGTAATAACACATAATGAGACAGACAAAGCTCTCGTAGATAAACTATACGATACCTATATCTACGATAGATTAGCGCGATTCAGGAATGAGTGAATCAAGAGATACGGTGAAACAGGTATTGATATCGGAGAAGGTTGATACTTCTTTAATTTAAGAGAACTCCCCAACACCCCTGACAATACTAGGTTTTTTGCCGAACTCGAGAAGAACTTGACAAAGAGCTTATGGTATGAAGTAGCGAAGCCTATTCTCGAATTAGTACGTGTTCATGCTAATAGCTTTGAAGACATAATGTTCGCGATAAAGATAAACAGGCACGAGGTAATATACTTAGAACCACTAACACCTATGGATAAACGCTAAAATCGCTAAAACCTGTGTTTCAGAATTAACAGAGCTTAGCTCCGAGCCTAAACCATTCTAAGAGTTCTCCAGGCGAGATCCAGGTATTGAAAAATTCTCCCTATTATTCCCGTGTCTCCACGGTTTTAAGTAGTAGCTTCTCTTTCTCCCCAGTTCTGCGGATTCTAGTGGTTTCTATAAACATATAGCGATGGGGTGTGTTGAGGCTTAGTTCCTATATTAGATTTTACAAGTTTATTTCTTCTAATTTCTCCTCGATCAGTATATTGTGGGTTTTCTCTCCAATACCTTCCAGGAATTCTATGAGTTCGCGGTCTCTTGTTAAGAATAACAGGTTTCTCGTTAACGCTGTTGAATAGAGTAGTAGATCTATTAGGTCTTTAAAACCCTTTCTCCTTAACTCGAGAGCTTTTAAATACCCCTCACAAGTAGGTGTTATCTCTATGAATTCCTCTACGATAAGTCTTAATCCTTTAGAAACGACTTCTCTATCATACCGAGTCTTAGCTATCTTCCCCATGACCTCTAGGATGTTGAAAGGCGTATAGTAGAATTCTGCTCTGTTAGCTCTACTTATCTCAGCTAGTATTCTCAGTGTATCCTCTAACCCAGCTACTTCGACTCCGAGTATTGGTAAGAGATACGTTGAATCGAGAAGAATCCTTAGTTTATCCGAGGATTTCACGCTGAAACTCCTCTGATTCCCTCTCGAATTCTTCATGCGTGGTTTTTGCATATTTTCTGCATTTTAACGCGTATTCAAAAGGGTTTTCTACGGGTTCAATAATGATTCTATTATCCTCGACATATATTTTTACAACACTCCCCTCACTCAAACCCAAAGCTTTTGTAACGGCTTTTGGAAGGTAGAGAGTATTCTTCTTCGATATCCTAGCTCTAAACTCAGACAACTATTTTCACCCAGATTAATAAAGTAGTCTCAGACAATAATATATTCTCAGACCATATATGTTTTTCTAGACCTCACTGTAGTTGATAAATCAATAGCTATTATTGGTAAAACTATTCAGCTGTATTTAATGCGTTGTAATATGATTTAGTATGTGGGAGTAAAAGTTGTGTTAATTATTAGCTAGCTCTTCTTTAGGGAGTAGAGATATAACTTTGTATAACTAGTGGTGATGTTTGGCGATACTATTGGTTAGAGTGAAGATAAAAGTTGGTCCAAAGGGACAGATAGTTATTCCAAAGATCTTTAGGGAATACTATGGGATTAAAGAAGGAGGTTATGTTATTCTCGAGCCTGAGGAAGATAAACTTATTATAAGAAGTGTGGAAGAACCTAGAGAGATTGTTGAATGGATTAGTAAGCGAAGAAAAAGGATCAAATGCAGAGAAGCGCGGCTAGGAGAGCTAGCTGAAATAGATCTTGAGGAGTTTGATCAATGAAGTTATTTGTGGATTCAAATATTCTAATTTACTTATAATGTTAAATTACCCATAGAGGAAGCTAAGTTAGTAGGTAATTTCTGGTTAAATCCGCTCGAAAAGCACATACTATATACCATACCAATGTGATAGTCTTAGATGAGGTGATCTATATATCGAGGAAAAAGTACGATGTACGCTATGCTGATACAATAGAGTTCTTAGATAGAGCCGTAGTTCCATATGTAGAAGTTCTCCCAATAGGCTTAGATGAGTATTTAAAAGCTAAAGAAATTATGCAAAAGTATGATCTAAAGCCTTCTGATGCATTTCATGTAGCAACGATTTACGTGCACAGATTAGACGGGATCGCTCGGAGGATGAGGATCTCGACAAGGTAGGAATTAAGAGACTATGGATAAGCTAATATGACTATGCCGCCCTGGTTATGCTCCATTACCCGAAAACGGGAATTATGAGAGAACGGAGTTCGTATGGGTGGTTCTACTTCAGTAAGTGTATACTTTAATGTTTTTCTCTCGTGCATACTCCTCTACTTTATTACCAATCATTGTACCAGCTAGTATGTCTACCACTTCTTTACCCGGGTACTTCTTCTTGACCAGATCAATCTTTGTAAGCAAAACACCTACATCGCCATGTATAGGCTTAACCTACAACCTCCACACTTAGTACATCGTATACTTGTTCTTTTCTATTAACTATGTCTTTATCGAATGTTAAGAAAATCCTACAACCTATAGTTACAGCTATTGTTAAATGGAGCAGATCCAGGGTTTTTAATTTAAGTTTATTAGCATATTTTCCTGCTTCTCTAAAAACCCTATTCCAATCCACAACCTGTTTCTCTACACCGATTTTCCTCAGAGTATATCTTACTAGAGCATTTAGCTCAACATCTGATACATCTATGGTTCTACTATAAACACTATATAGCTCGATAACCGTTAGATCCGATACTACCAGCTTATATGTTCTATACTTCTCGATGTATTTCGAAGCCTTGTCATGCAACGTGTCTTCGGGGTTAATATACGAGATCAAGACACTGGTATCAACGTAGATCATCTACTCCTAGCCTCATAGACGTCTTCTACACGGGGGAGTTTTTTAAATGGAATACCCTTTTCCAAGAACTCATTAACCAGAGCTTCTACTCTTTTCTCATATTCAACAATCCCCCTGATCTTCTCGAGTCCAGCCTCGATCAACATATTATAGGCTTGATTCCTATTATCAGCAATACCTAGCTTGATCATCTCCTCAACAAGCTTTGCAACCTCTTCTCTCACTTTTATAGTAACTGTTCGCCGAGGCAAACCCATTACCACTCAATCCGTTATAGTATACCATGGTATATAAGGGTATCCCCTGGTATAATCGGAGATACGCACTTATTCGACACAAGCTACATACCTAGTTCAAAATAGCTTCAAATCCACGTCACAAAGCAAAGTTGTAAAACATAATTGAAAAGAGATAGTGCAGTATCTATCTCTTAGTGTCTATCTATATATTACTGCTATCACTGCATCTATGACAAGTCTCGTTTCCTTAGCGACAACTATTTATTTTAGTATATTTCTGGTTGGGCTTCTCCCCATTTCTCCCATGGGCCTTTCAGCGTATTGAATACTATAAGCAGTACTGTATATACTATAGAAGGGGCTATGATAACGGGTAAACCAATAAACTCGTCTAGCACTTCTAAAAACCATTCTCCATAGAACATGCTTATTAGGGATATGGGTAGGAGTTGTAGGAGGAGTATTAGCGTTAAACCTGTTAGTAGCGATGCTATACCTGGTGCTAGGCGTAAACGATTTATTAAGAAGCTATTGTAAAGACCCATTAATGCTCCTATAAGCAACATATTGATAACGGGACCTATTCCTATTAACCAGTATATCGATTTAATTGTTTTCAAAGTAGTATTTAGTAATGATGTAATATTTTCTTCGGGTAATCCCGTGGATTTGAGCTGGTAGTACATAAGGTTATAGATAAAAGCGTCAAAACTAGGTGCTAGTACCACATAGAGTACTATGGAACCGATAATTCCCGAAATTAGTCCCGCTACAGCACCGTATAGTATTTGCTTATTTTCAACCACGATATTCCACCAGAGAATACATAACAATAATATTGGATGCCCTAGTAAAATGTTTACTGTATTTTTATCTCGAAAAATGCTTGTATTAACATGGCTACATGTCTAACGGGTGTAGAGGAAATTGGATTACCTCATAACAATACCCATGATCATTGCCGTTGTACCCGGGTTTACAGCACTTATACTTGTTTCAGGTAGAAATATTAGAAACTGGTTAAATGCGTTAATAGGTGGTGCTGGCTGGTTTATCGCGCTTCTTCTGAGAGCACCGCTACTGGTTTACCTAGATCGGCTACCAGATATTAATATGAAAATGCTCTTTGCAGCACTAGCAGCTGGTGTTTATGAAGAGGTTTTCCGCGTATTAATAGTTAGAAGCAGGGTCAAGAGTAGCTTAGATATAAACGCTGTAGCAGCAATAGGGCTTGGATGGGGGCTTGTAGAAGCACTAATTATCTATGTTCTCCAAGTACCTATCTCGGCTAGTCTCTACGGCTATAACTGGATAGTTTTCCTACCGGGTGCTATAGAGAGGAACGCGGCTATATTATTCCATGTAAGCCTATCCTTCATAGCAGCACTAGCAATGAGATACGGGTTGTTGAAAATACTGTGTATAAACATCTCTTTACACATGTGCTTCAACACTATAGCTGTTTATACGTTATTAATTACCCGTGATCCCTGGTTAACAGAAGCAATCATAGCCTTAATAGCACTAACTACGATGACGATTATTCTACACCATGTCCTAAAACGCTTTCAACCCCCTAGAGAGCAAGGCTAATTAAAAATCGTGTAAATAATATGCATTGATGCGACTATGTATGGGTGGTTTCTGTGGATGAGATAATAGTTTCTACAACAGAACACTTACCGGGTTATAGAGTGAAAAAGGTACTTGGAGTTGTTAGTGGAAGCGTTGTTAGAGCAAGGCATCTGGGTAAGGATTTCTTAGCAGCATTGAGAAACATAGCTGGTGGCGAGATCAAGGAGTATACCGAGCTTTTAGCACAAGCTAGAGAAGAGGCTTTGAGGAGAATGATAGAGAAAGCTAAACAAAAAGGAGCAAACGCTGTTATCGGTGTACGATTTGCAACAACAGCGGTAATGTCGGGAGCAGCCGAGATACTTGCTTATGGAACAGCTGTTATAGTAGAACCCGTAAGCGAATAACTTAGTGAAAACTCTTCCCATAAATATAGGTTACCCTGAAGAAGAAAAGCTTGTAGAATCCGAGATACTCGTATAGTCTATAACTAGGCTTGACTAGACATAGGAGTTATGAGAGAGCCTTGAAACCAATTAGATCAAAACAACTCGTTTCAAGGAATGTTGCGAATAAGTGCTATTCTCTATTTTCGTTGATAAATTCCTTGAACCAGGGCTTATCTCTTAGCTGATCATATAGTTTCTCGATCATAACGTATTTCTCGAGACTAGTGAGTGCAGGGCATATATAGCATCCTAGTCTATAGAAGCCCATTCTGTAGAGGGGGTTTTCGGGTAGCTTGTTGATCCACGTATATAGTTGTACATGAATAGTTGACCACTGCTTAATAGGAGTAGCTTCTAGATACCTCTTTCTCTTTCTCACAGGTGGTTTACGAGCACGTTTTTCGGATTCAGCGTCTCGATCGCCGACGAGTACTAGTACTTTATAACCCCTTTCAAGATACTCGTTAACTACTCTATTGAAAGCACTTGTTTTGAGGAGTGTACACCACCTATTAGTCTTAGTTGGTAAACCGTGTTTCTCGACGTTTTCTTTGACGGGTGCGTACTCTACGCGTATATCTACTCCATAATACCTACTTACTTCCTCGACGTATTTCCTTGTAATAGGAAAATCAACGCCTGTATCAACGTATACTGGTAGTACGATGTCTCTGCCATAGTGTTTTACGGCGAGATCGAGTACTAC
Organism: Thermoprotei archaeon; assembly: GCA_040514375.1. Taxonomy (GTDB): domain Archaea; phylum Thermoproteota; class Thermoprotei_A; order Sulfolobales; family Desulfurococcaceae; genus QMWW01. Next base: position 8,857 of record JBEVCI010000009.1, on the reverse strand, counting down.
GAGGCTATCTTTACCGCCACTAAAACTCACGATAACAATATCCGGTTTACCAAGACTATCTAGGAACTTCCTAGCGATATAGATGTGTGATAGTATAGCACCTCTATTTGCTTCTAGGAATTCCGCGAGATCATTACTCGTCGTTTCCCGCGATAACTGTATAGCTTTGAAGGAGAAACCCTCATCGGGTATTTCGAGGCGAGCTACTGGTTTATTACCAGAGTATACTATGTGTACTCCACCAAATCTCTTATGTAATAGGGGGTTACTACCATAGACTATTCCCTTTTCATCGAGAATACGCGTTTCTAGTTTGTTTCTCCAGATAAATATATCGTATGCGGGGTGTACCTCATAGTCTATTAGTTCCTCACCCTCACCGGCCAATACGTATGTGTCGCCTCGCCATACAATCCACTGTCTCAGTAGTGCTCGTGCATACTCAATACTGCGTACTAGTTCCCATGGATCATCCTTATCGATACATGCTATAACAGTATTAGGTGATAGTACGCGTGGTTTACAGTTCTTCTCAATAATGATATTGTAGGAGTACTTATCTGTTGATTTATCAACTAGTAACCAGTTACCATAGTATTTCCTAATAGTATTCTCAACTAAGTTAGTACCTGGTATTCCCGGTACTACTTTATACATATAGTATTCTCTAGCCATACCCAGCACTGTGTATAGTTGTATAGCGGTATCGGTGAAGAGTGTTCATGTATTGGATTAGGGGAATTGCTCCTTAATAGCACTCGCTACTGCTAAAACTGTTTTACAAGGAATATAATTAATTGTATGCTCACAATTCGTATTTACTACGTTATACTACTCATTTTTTATAGAGTGTTATGATATACAAGAGGATACTCAAATAACAGGTATTCGTGATTTCGTAAAATTATTACTCGCAACTATTAGATATTGTTTAGAGGGTTAAGCCCTGATCATCTGGGAGCCGGATAAGGGAGTTATACGGAGAGCTAGTTATGATGATATACGCGAAGTAGTTTATGCACTAATACAGCTAATACCACCTGGTCGAGTAACTAGCTATGGCGATATAGCCAAAATACTGGGAGTAAGCCCTAGGTTAGTAGGGCGGGCTCTGAGAGATAATGATAAACCAATAGTTATACCGTGTCACCGCGTAGTAGGGTCTAATGGTGAATTACGAGGATATAGTCTGGGAGGTACTGGTTTTAAGAAGAAGCTGCTAGAGCTAGAAGGTGTAGGGTTTCGCGGTAACCGTGTTATGAAAGAGTACTTTATAAGCCTAGTAGATATGCTAGGTAGATAAGATTGTCTAAATCACTATCTACCAAAGATTAATAACGGAGAGTATCTTAACCAGATACTCTAGGTATTGGAGTGATTTCTCATGATTAAAAAGAGTGTCTAGAACTACTTCCGAGAAGCCGGGGTTTCTATATGGGGGTGTTTCTAGCTATGTCTAGAAAATACCGTCTTGACTATGCTATATGGATTTTCACGGGTATTTGTAACCTAGACTGTATACACTGTTATGCATATAGGTTTAGATCTCTAAGAGAACTCTCTCTAGAAGAGAAACTAAAGCTTGCACACGAGCTTGGCGAGCTTGGTTTAGAATTTGTTGGTCTTAGTGGTGGTGAACCACTCATACACCCGCATCTTCCACACATACTAGGGGTTTTACAAAAATATGGTATTGATAAGAGTCTTGTAACAAACGCCACTATTGTACGCGACGATATACTCAATACTCTCTATAGAACCGATACACGCGTAATCGTTAGTATTGATGGTCCTCGCGAAATACACGATGCTATCAGGGGCAAGGGGGTATTCGACCGCGTCGTAGCTAATATCAAGAAAATCGAGAAAGTACTGGGAAGTTTCTCAGCAGTAATAGCTGTTAATAAGCTAAACTACCGAGTAATGGATAGAGTTGTCGAGACAGCTATAAAACTCGGTGCTGACCATATCTCACTAATACCCGTAATGCCCTCTGGTAAAGCCCTCATTAACAAGATATACGTAGAAACTCCAGAATACATCGAAGCACTCGTAAAAGCACGTGAGAAAGCAAGCGAATACGGTGTCTATATCAATACCTGGTGTACACCGTGGTCAAGCTTTATACACGGATACACGGGGACATACTCATACTGTAGAACAGTTAGCGGCTTCGACATAGACCCTGCTGGTAACCTATTACTATGTGATGTGATAGACCTCGTAATAACTAGTACGCGTGGTAGAAAACTAACTGAAGCACTCGAAGAATACTATAACCACCCCTATGTAAAAGCAGTTATAAACCCGGGTAAACTATCAGAACCCTGCAAATCCTGCATACTATCCCAAACGTGTAAAGGCGGGTGCTACGCCAGATCATATAACCTCGGTAGAGAACTAAACAGCGGAGACCCTCTCTGTCCAAGAGTATATGCTCATACCAAGTACTTGAAACAGGCTATTTCCAGGCAATAGTATACCTGGAATAGAACCAGGTTATCCATAATCCGTTGCCTATCCTATTACAGTATTATGTTTAAAATAGCTATGGCAACAGCTCGTATTGAAAGTGGAATAGAGAATAAGGAATAGTGCATGGATCTTTTAAGTGAGAATTTATGGACGTTGTGATCTTGGCTCACTTACATTATATTCAACTGTTTTTTGATAACATTGAGTCCGTCGCACACCATATAGGATTTCTCCAACATCTTCTTAATTAATGGATTATCTGGGTTAAACTCGTCTTTGTTGATAACAATTAGATCTAGTGGTAGTTTAAGTGGTTTTAGAGACCTTATTTTTTCCTCGACGTATTCAATGGGCTCACTAGTAATGACTAGTAGATCTAGGTCGCGTGGCTCGGTTGAGTAGAGCTTGGATGGATCACCTCTACCGCCAAAAACTATTATCGTTGCTGAGCTACACAATTCACTCCTAAGCTCGTCTAAGAATTTATTGATTAGCCCAACTCTATTCTCCAGACTCTTCTTTCTCTCTACCCAGTATTTCTTTGAGATACTCGATGATCTTCTCACCATATTCTAAGCACCTCTTACCAGTTCTCTCATTATAAACCGCAAGACCGACTCCTGGGCATCTTGCCCGGATATAGTGTTTTTCCAATGCATCAGCATACGCATAGATCTCCTCCGAAACATTGTATTTGAGAGACTCTAGCGCTTCAAGTAATTCTACCAAGCTGTGCGTGAATGGATAACTACCAGCTTCTCTAACCAATAAACCCCTAAGAAACAGCTTAACAGCTTGTTGCATATGAAAACAAGCAAGCCAATACCTACCACGTTTATAAGCTTCGTAAGCCTCCTCATGAAAACCTTTTGACTTCTCTAACCACTCTCTATAATCAACCACTATAAGACACCATAACATGAAACAATTCAAACACTAGAAATACCTATAGATGATCCTAATTTTACTTTCCAAGCCACAAAATCCTGAAACCCTACCTATCCATAGAGAATGCAATTGCCTTAAACTATGCATATAAATCTATTGGCTTATATGGACCATTATAAGTTACTCGGCCACTCTCTATTACTATTAAATGATCGAATCGCATACGGGGTTGTATATGACTTATTATTATCATATTCGTGGGCTTTTTGTCCAGCAGATCTGATATTAATACCCTGCTTTCAGAGTCTATACCGCTAAAGGGTTCGTCTATGATAATTAATTTCTTATTAGAAGCAAGAGCTATTAGCAAACTCGTTTTTCTCCTCATACCTCTGCTGAGCTCACATAATCTTTTGTCTTTATGCTCCAATAAGCCTAGTTTTTCAGCGATAGTATCGACATTTTCTCTTCCATAATATTCTCGGAGTACCTCAAGAAGCGTTGACAACTTTAAATTATCAGGCAATTCATCTTTATCTCTAACATACGTTACTTGTTTTGCTAACTCACGTGATTCCTTAAATGGATCTAGTCCTAGTAGCCGTACCTCGCCTTTAGTAGGCCTCATTAGGCCTAGTAATACCTTTATCAGCGTTGTTTTGCCACTACCATTTGGTCCAATTATGAGTATTTTTCCCATCGGTGCATTGAGTTCTTCAATTTGCAGTGCAACCAGCTTACGGTATTTGACAACCAGGTTCCTTACAGAAAACATGGAGTTTCCTTCGTGTACCAATAGGGGTTGCCTCCACTACTTATGTTCTACCAAGGGATGTGATATTGACATACACAACTGGTGAGCCTCTAGGCACGGACTTGTCTGGAAAGATTATCAGCCTAACTCTACCAATGAAAAACACGTTATTCCTACTTATTGTGATGTTAAGATGTGGCTTAGCCGCTTCATATACTTTCTCGTTAAAATAGAATTGTATTACGATATTATCTGTATTAATAGTGCTTGATGCGGTAAGTCCAGATAGTATACTTATATTTATCTTAGTGGTTCCAGGCCTTAATAGAGTAGTTACAGTCCATTCATAAATAACAGGTTTTCCGGCTTGTTCCCCGACACCAATTAGTAGCTCGTAGGAGTCAAGCCAGTATATGGCTTTGAATCTCGATGGAATACCGTAGCCATTATATATTAGGAAAACCCCGGCTGTAGTAGATATGATGTAGAGCAGGGCAATGACCACGGCAAATATTGATGCTTTCAAATATATAACCACCTCCTCGATATAGCTATAGCTAGGAATACAAGGTTAATTACTATGAGACTAGTACATAACAGTATTAAGTCATTAACTGTTAAGTTAATTCTATCAATGCCTAAGCTGAGGAGAAAACCTAGGACAGCACCAAAATAGGCTTTACCAGTAGTAATGAATGCATTATAGAAAATTATTACTGCAAGCACCATGAATAGTGAAACAGCAGCTATAGTACTCAAAAATAAGCTATCAATATCTGTGCAGAAGTAGAGCATATATACAGATACCGACATTGTAGTGAACACTAGTATATGGCCTAGGGAGAAGAGCATTATGGGTAAAAAACCGGCTAGAATTATTGAACCGAGAGATCTCCCGGTTACGCTCATGGCTGGAATAATTGTATTTCCAAACCTAGTAGTTATTGGGTAGACAGTTATGAATAGGGATATCAAGTAGATCAGCCAAAATTCGAGTTTAGAGGAAAAAAGATAATGTAGAAAAGCATGTGCAGCTGTAACTCTTATAGTATCCGGTGATAGTATAGGTATGGGTTGGTGAATTTCACTAACATATCCGGGTACTTGACCAGTTGGATTAATAGGTGAGGCTGATAAACCAGCCCGATACGCCAGGTTTACTAATAAGTAGAAGAAGCCTACAACACTAGAGATTATTCCTATAGAAATTGTTATTAATTCTACAATCGAGGGATCCGATAAGGCTAGCGTATATACTCGTTTCATAGATAACCACACTACTTCCTTCTATATGCTCTAAGTATAACTAGTGAAGCTACTACTATAACAACCAGGACGGGGACAACAATGTATACTGTATGCCATTTAAAACCATTTACTTCTCCACTACTTATCTCGCTCGAACCGGGACTACTTGTTTGAGTTGTAGTGGAAGGTGGAGAGAACTGTGTTGTAGCGGTAGTATTTGCAGTCTCTGGGAATAGGGAACCACCATGTATGAGGTTCTCAACGAGATCCCTGCCCTTCTCTCCCCCTAGCTGATAAGCTGTTGCTAGGACTGCAGACTCTAGATATGATAAGAAGTCTTGGAATTCTTTTTCGGGATTGCCCTTGTTAATGACTTTATACCACGTATTCCCATACTTCGTCATTATAGTACTCATTAGATTCATTAATATTGATACTCTAGTATCAGGGTTTACCGCTTTTTTATTGGTTAACATCCATTTCTCTGCAAGCCTAGAATCTATAACAATCGTAAAGTTACCGTATCGGGGTCCGGGTAGAGAACTACTCTCTTCTATAACTATGTCTTCAGAGCTTATAGGTAATCCTCTTGGAAATATCTCGAGAAAGGCGTATTCTATTCTGTCACTGAATCCTAGATACTCAGATAGGTGTTTAGCTGGTAATATCAACAGTGTATCAATACCAAATCCTGGAGGAAACACTGCTATATATGTCCATAGAAGCGTTCCCCGAGTGATGTTTTTATATTTGGTAGCATAGTAGATGAATCCATTATTCTCAGCAATTACGGAGTTTAACGTATCCATACGCTCTTCCATGATATACTTCTCAAGTCCTTCTATAATTAAGTTACTCAAGTTACCTGTCTTGTTTATCTTTATTACTATTTTATCGTAGGCTGGAAAAGTTATTTTAATAGATGGACCTACAACTGATCCCCCAGGCCCCTCTATTTTGATCTCCTTACCCAGATATGATGCGTTATATGCTTTCCAGATCTGTGGAATAGGTCCTTCGGCTAATTTATGTAATAGTTCCCAAGCTTTTTCTGTTTCTCCACTCTCTATCAGAGATTTCACCTTATCTACGACGATTTGTAACTCCGTCTTATGCGTTAAGTAATAATTTATACTTCTACTATAGCTTTGATATAATTCGTAGAGAAGCAGTGATAGATCCATAGCTGGTATTGCCAGAGGTAGTGAACCAATAGGTATCCATTTATGCCCGTTCCAGTACTTCGCGGTCCAGGAGTTTGTGTCGATGAGGAATCTGAAAGTTATGTTATATTTTCTGAGAGCAATGCTAAAACCAGCTATCTCAATCACGCACTCGTATTCTGTAATGCATTGCTTAACATAACTTGTATATCCTGTATTGTATAGCTTAACATCGAGTTCGAAGTGACTCGAGTTAACATATTTATATATAAACATTATGCTTCCTGGATAGAGTTCTAGGGGTACGAGGTATTTCTCGGGTTCTGGTATGGGTACGAATACGTGGATCACTGCTGTTGCAAACTCTCTTCCTCCATACTTTAGTGTGATCTCTTTAACTTCGGCTTTATCTTTTCCACAACCAACATAATCCGCGATAGTATAGAAGAGCTCGGTAATACGGGTTCCATTTGGAAGAGTCCAATTAACATTAGCGAAACCCGTAATTAAATGTATATGTGGACCCTCGGGAGGTATTCTATTCTGAACCGAGCAACTCAAAGGTAGAGCCACAGATAATGGAACAAGTACTACATTATACGTATTATCCAGTATATATAATGTCGCATCATAGGTTTTGTTAATAGTGATAACATAGTATTTTGGCGTGTCAGCGTCTCCATATACTTTCTCTATGCTTAAACAATATACTACTGGTCGGGAAAATACGTGGAAAGATAAAATAAATAAAATCGCTAAGGTGGTAATAATTGTTAAAAAAGACTTCATATCATTTCACCTATTAATAATGATGGTTTATTGTTTAAATACTATTAAACCCGTTGTTCCTCCGCCATCGAATTCATGGTATCCTGTATATGGTTCCATGTCTATATAATCCGAGTAAGCTACATATGTTCCAGCACTATTAAGTGTATAGCGACGTATCTCCATATAAGTATTGTCTGTTGGTTCAATTACTCCTCTCGAAGTGGGTATTGGGTTATCGCCGCTTGAGCGCGCGGCGTAGATCTCCGTGACATTCACATATGCCTGATAGTTTATAGCTATCTTGTAGACTGGTATACTGAATTTAACCGTTGCATAATACCCGGTTTCGACTCGTTGGACTTGTGTAATGGTTGCTTTAACTCCTGCTTCAACTGATGCAAGTTCTAAGCTAGCATCCACGAAGTCAAGTAGCTTAAGTTGAGCTGATATCCCTGCACGGGCTTTTAACCAAGCAGAAGTTTTTATCTCGTATTCATCGTATTCCTTAACGAATACGGTTACTGTGTATTCATAAGGCTTCTCTTGTATTGCAATGTGTAGATAGAGTTTTCCGTAATGTAGTTTATATTCATCCGTCCATTCAGTATCCCCGATACTTCCAGAATGATAACTACCTCTGAAGACTGCACTTAACCCTACTAGTGTTGGTCTTTTCGATATTATTTCACCATCATAATTGGGGTTAGTTGATTTATAAATCTCTAGAATTGCTGGTACATATGCTGCTGCTACAGCGGCGCCATCCCATTTAACTGTTACATCGTATATAGCATTAAACTGGTTACTTTGATCATATAGAAACGGTTTTAGACCACTTACTGTAAAGCTTTTATCCAAATTTCCTGAGGGAGTTGTGAACTTCTGTGCAAGTATAGTTTTCTCTGTTCCCACGAATTCCGGATCTTGGAGCTTTGCATATACGATCTTGTCATTTATAATTATTATGCAACATATAATCATTACCAAGAAGATGGTTATCCTTGTTATTTTAGTCATAGAGCTCATATAGTTCGTGCCATGGCCCCTCTCTGTGTTAGATTTGAATACCTTGATCAAAATTTAAATTTTCTAGCGATTTATAATGATTTTGTCGCATTTTTCTAGAATATGTGAAGACCAAGCTTCTAGGGGCTGATTTTTATACAAAGTTATTTTTCGAATACGTATTGATTACCAGAGTCAAGCATAGTGCTACTTAGCGAGAAATAAGCATACTCTAGCAGGGTCGAAAACTAGTTATCGAAAATACTGGTAGAGTTGTACTAGGACAAGGTGTTGTTGGTATGGCCGTAGCAACACTCTGCGAACCACCACGTATGAAACCGATCTTCGGCGGTATACCCATTAGTGGTAAAAGGTCGCGGAGACCATTATCAAGTATTTGAAGGATAAGGTTTAAGTGCATTTTAAACTCAAGAGATAGCATAATTGTGTATATAGGTGTGAAGTATATGGTAGAATCGCGCTAGAACCCATAGTCTCTAGGACTTATTGCTCGAGCAAATTAGCATATTTTATAGTAAAACATGTATAGTTA
>JBEVCI010000008.1:0-15076 GCA_040514375.1 Thermoprotei archaeon | reverse complement strand
TCTAGTACCCTCTATGTACGCGTTTAGAGCATACCAGTATCTTATATAGGAATTTAACAATACGTTTAAATTCCATAAATTATTAGCATTAACAACCCTAGTGTAATTGAATAGCTCAATACGTAGCCTTGATATTTCTTTATAAATCTGTTTATCGAGTTTGTCAAGTTCTTCACTTACTTCTGCGGGATCTCTATGTTGTAGTTCTGCTAAATAGTACTCATAAAGCTCTATATATGATCTAAATGCATAGGAAGCCGCCGTATAATACTTTCCCTTTTCACCGTACTTCTTTGCTAATAAGTAATAGGTATATCCACTAGTATCACTGAATCCACTTATTCCCATCTCATTCATTTTCTTGATGATACTTTCTATTTCTTTGTCAAAGAATTCGAAAGAATATTTGAATATGTGATCCATTATTTCGACGAACCTGTGCAAACTCGCTGTTCCGTCTTCTATTCTATAAATACTTGATCCTGTATATTCTCTGTAAGCGTCAAATACTGTAATAGCCGGTTTATACCTCGTTCTATTAATCATATTGATGGCGTAGGGCCCTATAATTTCGTCTAATCCATATACTATCCCTGCTTCATATTTTTCGTTAAGACCCTCAACAAGCCCCACTACAGTATTCGGGGCAATAACGCCCGTAACTCCTATCTCTCCCCTATTGCTAGTATTAGTAAAAAACGATAGGAATCCTAGTGCAAACGCCAGTGTAGCGCTTGCTCCTTCTAATCTAGTTCCTGCCGGAAAAACTAGCTCGTAGTCATATAGCTTATAGCTTATACCACTGAGTAAGGATGCTAATATTAACGCGTATTCTATGGATATACGGGTATTTTCTGCGATACTACCGCTGTCTACCCTAGTAATTACTTTACCGCTACCCGGATAGTATACGTTTAGTATTGTGCGTACAACTGTTCCCCCGTCATCCTCGGTTATAGCTAGCAGGTAGAGAGTTGTTGTATAAACGAGTTCTTGTTCATAAGAACTAGTTGGTATGCTCTGTGCTGTAAAGACCAGTACCAGTAATAGTGATAGGATAGCCAATACTTTTCTCATGGTACCTCAGCTTAACACTGATAAATCATAGCATGTGCTCATACTTGCCGGGTTTCATCATGTCTACGCTATACTTATCTAGGAAACCCTATTATATGTTAAACCCCCGCCTTAATTAGAGACCGTTAATATATATTAGGAATGGCTAGTAACTGTCTGGGTGTTCATATTGAACAGTACTGGTAAAACCCAGGATCTACCACTAAGAGAAGTAGTTACTATATTTGATAGACTCGAAGTAGTAACAGCTAGAACTGTTATTACTAAGCTTGTAGTCGATTTATTGAGGAAAACTCCAGTAGAGGTTATCGACAAGACTATATACCTATTGCTTGGCAGGCTATGGCCCGAATGGAAGGGTTTACCGGAACTCGGTATTGGAGAGAAAATGCTTATTAAAGCAATAGCACTAGCAACGCAGACTAATGAATCCCTAGTTGAAAAACTCTATAAGTCAATGGGCGACCTCGGCAAAGTTGCTGAAAAGCTAAAAATGGATATGGAAGCTAAGCTCAAGAAAACAGCCTCGCTACTAGCATTTATGGGTAAGGAGAGAAAGCTTACCATCGGAGAAGTATACGAAAAACTCACTAGAATAGCTATGGCTCAAGGAGAAGGTAGTAAGGATATTAAGTTAAAAATACTAGCCGGACTTCTCTCGGAAGCTAAGCCTAACGAAGCTAAGTTTATAGTGAGATTTATCGAGGGTAGGTTAAGACTTAATGTCGGCGAGGCAACAATTCTAGATGCACTAGCAATCGTTTATGGCGGCGGCGCTGCTTCTCGCCCTATCATAGAGAGGGCTTATAATCTGCACCCGGATCTGGGATATATAGCTAAATTACTAGCTTCGCAAGGACTTGAAGTAATAAAGAAGATCAAGCCTGAGGTAGGCATTCCTATTAGACCCATGCTTGCCGAGAGACTCAATGATCCGAAGCTTATACTTAGTAAGGTTGGCGGCGAAGCATATGTAGAGTATAAATATGATGGTGAACGAGCACAGATACATAAGAAAGAGGATAAGGTAATTATTTACTCGAGAAGACTCGAAAACATAACACACCAGTACCCCGACGTCATTGAGTATACTAGGAAGTACGTTAAAGCTAACGAAGCTATTATTGAGGGCGAGATCGTAGCATATGATCCCGAGACTGGCGAATTAAGGCCTTTCCAGGAACTTATGAGAAGAAAGCGTAAACACGATATACACATAGCAATTAAAGAAGTACCCGTTAAAGTATTTCTATTCGACCTCCTGTATGTTGATGGTGAAGACTATACTCTAAAACCGCTACCAGAGAGAAGGGCTAAGCTTCAGGAGATCATTGAGGAAACAGATGTATTTAGAATAGCAGAGTTCATTAAAACTAGGGATCCCGAAGAGCTGGAAAAGTTCTTCCTTAAAGCTATAGAAGACGGTGCTGAAGGTGTTATGGTTAAAGCATTACACAGTAAAGCAATATACCAGGCCGGTACACGTGGATGGCTGTGGATCAAGTATAAGCGCGATTATAAGAGCGAAATGGCTGATAGCGTTGACCTCGTAGTTGTTGGTGCTTTCTATGGAAGGGGTAGACGTGGTGGAAAGTTTGGAACACTACTAATGGCTGCATATAATCCTGAAAAAGGAGTTTTTGAAACAGTTTGTAAAGTTGGTAGTGGGTTTAAGGACGAGGATATCGATAAAATGCACGAGATCCTCGAACCCTACATCGTTAAAGAGAAGCCGCCAAACGTAGTAGCTAATATAAAGCCTGATGTATGGGTACGACCAGCACTAGTTGCTGAGGTAATAGGCGCAGAACTGACGCTCTCACCGCTACATACATGTGGTTATGGAGTTATTAAATCAGGTGTTGGAATATCAATAAGATTCCCGAGATTCATAAGATGGAGGCCAGATAAGGGTCCCGAGGAAGCGACTACTACGCAAGAGATTATAGAGATGTATAAGAGGCAGTTAAAGAAAATAGCGGAGTAAACAAAATAGTGTAGAAAACTAGGTGCTAGTAGTGACTATAGTAGCTGTATTTACCGGTCCAGCTGGTAGTGGGAAATCAACATTAGTTGCTACTTATACACACTGGCTTAAAAGAGAGCTTTTTCTAAGAGTAGCACCTGTTAATCTTGATCCCGGTGCAGAGCTATTAAAATATAAACCCGTTTTCGATATTAGGAGCCTATTTACTCTTCGCGATATAATGACTAAATATGGATTAGGGCCAAATGGGGCTTTCTTGAAAGCCTCTGAGCTCATCGTAGAGAATGTTGATAAAGTATTTAATAGCGAGCCATTCACTAATCTTAGCAAGTGGGATATCGTATTAATTGATACGCCGGGTCAGATGGAGGCTTTTATCTTTAGAAAATCTAGTGCAATATTTTTCGACGAGCTAGAAAAGATCTCACAGCCAGTATTAGTTTATGTACTAGATGCTTCAGCTGTATATACATTAGCGGATGCTATTACACTCTGGTTTATGAGTGTGTTGTTGCAAGCTAAACTAGGGCTTACAGTTGTCCCCGTTGTTAACAAGGTTGATATAGCTAGTGATATTGAGCCCTTGAAACTACTTGTTGAAAAACCCGATGAACTATTTAAAATAGCTAAAGAAAAAGCCGAGGAGGGATTGCTATCAGAGATTATTCCAGAACTACTATCAATCGCTATTAAAACTAAGGCTCCGCTGAGAACAGTATTTGTATCCGCTACTACTGGTCAAGGTATTCGCGATATGCACATGTTAATACACGAAGCCTTTTGTACGTGTGGAGACCTCACATAGTATTGCTTAGATCTAATTATGTAGTGGTTAAAAACTTATTATGTTATACTTAGTTAAAACCTAACTTCGGTGAATTTCGATGGAGCTAAACATCATCGATCAGTATGCTGTTTTATCAGCCCCTCTCTTAATATTACTTGGTGTATTAACTCTAATTGCTGGTAAACTCCTGTTAAAAATAATAATTGGTGGAAGTACAGGCGTTTTCCTAGGCTACGTAGTATACAAACTAATTATTATGCTAGGCGGAATACAGCTCTTAGCCATTATATTTTCTCTACTAGCTTTTATAATTGGGTTTTTCTTGGGATGGTTTATCCTAAAATTAGCCTTGTCGGTTATAATCGGTATTGCTATTGGTGGTGTAATTGCTTCTCTTCTTGGATTTGCTGGCAATTTAGCCTTAACTCTATTGATAATATTGATAGCAATAGGGTTATCGTATCTCCTCTCCGAACTCGTGATCTCGCTAGTCATATCTCTTGCTGGTGCGGTTATGTTGTATCTTGGTGTATATCTTCTAACTAATAGGGCTTTTATAGCTCTGTTTATAGCAATAATACTCACAGTAGTGATTAAGTACTTAACTATGAAGCGTAGACAATAATAGGTGTTCAGCGGATTGCTACGACGGAATAAAGAGTTCTATAAACCTAACTCTATGTTTGAAAAGTATTACTCAATGCTATTCGCATTACCTAGAGCAAGCACATTACTAGTAGTGCTGATATTAGTTATCTTCATATCAATACTTTTATTTCGTAACAATAGCGTTGTTTTCTTATCTTACATCGGGTTATCCCTTGCTATATTAACGATCTATGCCTATTTCTCGGATTCTGTTTTCTACTCAGTTAAGCGTATAGTGGGTCTTGTGGCAATATCTTCGATATATGCTCTTGTAATAGGCTTTTTCACGAACTACCTAGTAGGTATTATATCGTCTGCAGCAATACTTATTGTTGCGATACTCGGTCTTGACGGAACTTCGGTATACAGGTACTTAGTAGCAGTATCACCAATTATAGCGTTAGTTATACTAATGGCTTTTCTAGGCTACGAGATCAACTATTATAAAGCACTATTCGCGACAGCTGTTATCGCAATACTTGATTATATAGTCTATATGTATTTGTCTAGGTACAAGATAGGGAATTATCCATCAACAAAACTGGGCACCTTATTCCTTGCTAACTGGTTAGAGGGTAGGAGGGATCTAGAGAAAGTATTCGAAAAAATAGGTAAGGACACGATTATTAACCCAGTTATTCTTAAGAATAGGCATCTTGCTTTAATATATACCGATATACATTATGGTCCGTTCAATAACCTCGGTAGTAGCATGTTTCCAGAAATGCTTGATAAAGTTCTTAGAAGAGAGAATATAATACCTATTGTACTTCATGGCTCGGGTAGTCACGAGAGAGACCTAGTTTCTTATAATTACTCTATAGATCTATTGAATGCGATATATAAACTAATACGTAGTAATGGTATTGAACAAAAATACTATGGAGTATTCCAGCTACACGGGAATGACGATTGGGTTTTAACATGCCTCGTCTTCAGTAGTGTATCTCTTATCTTCGTATCGAGACCCTATGGGGGAATAGATGACTTACCATATAGTATACAAGAGCTTGTGGATAAATACTCCACGGAATTAGGCATCGGTAAAGTTCTAGTTATAGATTCTCATAACTGGGAGAAAACACGTGAATACAATATTGCTGAGCTGGAAAAACTTGTTAAAAAAACTCTTGAAAAAATAGCTGAAGTTAGAAAAGGAGTAGGTATTATCCCTCTCATTAGAACTACTGAGGTTAAAGTTAAGTCTCCAGGTGTTATTGGAGATAGAGTTACGGTTTTAGAGATCAGCGGCGAAGGAAAACCCCGGTTCGTTCTTCTATATTTTAGAGCCAACAATATTGCGCCGGGACTTAGGAATACTCTGATTAATGCGGCAAAAAGTGTGCTTGGAGAAAACGTCATTATAGAAGTAATTACTAATGATGAACATAGTGAAACAGGTATTAAGCCGCGTGTAACATATGTACCGGTGCAACCAGCTAAGACATTGTTATCTGCTGTAAAAGAACTATTAGAGAGATTATCAGAGAGTAGGGTATCTACGGGTATCGAGGCGGTCTTGTGTGGTATTAAAACCAGGGTTTTAGGTGATAGCGTTTTCTCGCTAGTAGATCTATTGAGAAAAGCCTTTCCAAGATCGGTAATAGCTATATTATTGTACCTCTTTTTAAGCCCCATTATAGCGTATCTCGTTATAGTGTTCTAGTGTTTTTATGAGTAGAAGGGAGAGGGGGTCAGCCGGATCCGCCGCTCTACCAGGCTGAGCTACGGGCCCACTCATTCATAGTAATCTTGATTATCCGGTATTTAAACATGTTTCTCGTGGATAATTATGTTTAAATTTTAACGTGGTAGGTATTTAGATTTGTGGAGGTGTGTGTCTTGAGTATTGATGTGGAGCCTAAGCCTAGTTTTAAGATAGAGAATATAGTTGCAACAGTAATACTTGATCAACCACTTGATACTGACTTGATTGAGGAGAAAATACCGGATGTCACTTATCAACCAGACCAGTTTCCGGGCCTAGTGCTAAGACTTAGCAAGCCTAAAGCTACGGCGCTTGTGTTCAGATCTGGTAAAATGGTTGTAACAGGAGCTAAGAGTACCGAACAATTAATAGATGTAGTTAAGAGGATTATCAGATTACTAAAGAAAGCGGGTATTAAGATAGAGTCTAAGCCGAGGATCCAGATACAAAACATAGTAGCTTCGGGCGATATAGGAGCACTCGTGAATCTTGAGAGAGCGGCCTTCCTACTAGAAGAGAGTATGTATGAACCAGAGCAGTTTCCAGGACTTATACATAGAATGAGAGATCCTAGAGTAGTTCTTCTTATATTTAGTAGTGGTAAAATGGTTATTACAGGTGCTAAAGAAGAATCTGAGGTTGAGCAAGCAGTTAATAAAACAGCTCAGAAACTCAAAGAACTCGGATGTTTATTACCTAGGAAAACCGAGTAAATATATTTTGAGTGATGAAGTGGGCAGCAATAGACCGAGTAATGGGATGAAGAACCCAAGCTCACACTGACAATCGGTTAATAGCCATTGGGTGTTCTTTTTAACAATGTTTTTAGAGGGTTTAATAATAGTTCTTGATCTCGATAAATTCGAAGAATATGTTACAGAACACGGGTTAGACCCGTATAAGCCCAATATAGTAACTGGCACTCTTACTAGACTTGTTGAAGACTTCGCGATCAAGTGGCGTGGCATAATAATATACGGTTTGGATTATGAAAGGGGTACCGAGGAAGCAGTAATAGAGATACCCTACGGCCACGAACACTTAGATGATATCATGAGAGATTTGGAGAAAATTAAGGAAGAAATAAATAAATTAGGCGTCTCAATTAGTATCGCCGTAGTAAAGGACTATGTTTATCCCGTACCAGCTAGAGATAGAAGGGAAGCTTATTACGGGACTCCGGGGCGTAGGAGAGCCGTAAAATTGTTACGTAGTATTAAAAGGAGTGGTGGTAATAAGATAGCTGTTTTAGCCTAGGCTCTTATATCACTATATGGTAGTTGATCGAGGAATCTTATCCTCTTAGGTATTGGTGGATGACTGCTAAGTACTTCTACTACTGGGTTTACTTTCTCGCGTCTAACCCTCTCTACAATTTTATCTACATCGCCTTCACTAGGGTCACCGTAGTAGCTAGGATATACATTTACTAATGGGTTGGCAACGCTATTTACAAGTGCGTATATAAACAGTGTTTTAAGCTTGCTTGTACTAATCCATTCCCTACCGTATTCGTGCCTCTTGTAATATATGTGGAGTTTTGCTAATGCTCTCTGCATACTCCTAGGACTAGTTACTAGTGCACCATGTGCATCAGCATAGTATTCTCGAAGCCTACTGAAAGCTAGTATGAGTATTTGTAATATAAAGCTTAATATAATGGCCCCGATACCGATCAGCAGCAGTATTAATCCTCCATTACCTCCTCGCCTCTCTCTACTACTGGATGTAAATCCTCCGAGTAGGCCTAGTCTAATAGTCATTATCCCTAGGTAGTATAGTATGCTTGGAAATAAGCCTAATAACAACATGATCACCGTATCTCTATGTTTATGATGACCTAGTTCGTGTCCTATAACGGACTCTAACTCACTCCTATTAACAAGACTTAGCATACCAGTGGTTACGGCCACGTATCTGCCCGTTAAAAAGTTACCGTAAGCAAAAGCATTAGGCGGGCCATTAACTACTACTGCTCGAGGAGGCTTCTTAAAACCTGCTCTTTTAGCAATACTGTTAACTATTTCCTGTAACTCGCTGCTGGGCTTAGCGCCGTAGAACGCATTTATCATTAGAGGTGATAGAAAGTATGTAAGTATATTGACAATTACTAGAAATAGCACTAGTCCGAAAAGGAATGTTATTGGAAAGCCAGCCAGATTTACAAGAAGTAGCGCTATTAAATATATCCCCGAGAACCCCGCTAAGATTATGATACCCATCGCTAATCCCATAGAGGTATACAGCGAGAACTTATTTGATAACTTATTAGCTATTCTTGGCGCCACAAGAGAAGCTAGTAATAACATTGCTATATATCCTACTGCATACGCTATTATGAGCGCGAACATCGTTAGCGGGTCGTAGAACCATAGCCAAAACACAACAATACACCCCCAATTAAGATACTATCTTGACTAACAAAGGGTTATATTAGTATCTCAAAACTCTATTAGTAGTGAACTTTTATCTTTGCTTCTTAACCACAGTAGCAGTATATCCGTGTTTAACTATTACATATATTTCTCTTTGAGAAGCCCCAGTCTCTTCCAAGATCGAGCTAATTATGTTCAATATATTATTTGCCGCTTCAAGCATTTTCTCCTTCTCACTAAGACCTAATTTTGAAACAAATACTTCGACTTCTAGTCTATCACGTGTACACCGTATAATAGCGCTCGATACGTATATGTTTTCCTTATCCGATAACTCTACTAGCTTATCCATAAAACTAAGCATTGCTCTATCGAGTTTAATTACTTCTTCCAGTCTTATCCCTCTTTCCTCTGATGCTATATCGAGTTCCGATGTTGAAAGAGATTTTTCTTCGAGTACTTCTTTTTCTGATACTGTTTCGGCATCTGAAGTACTAGCTTCTATTGGTAAGGTTTCCTCTTCTATTATAGCTTGTGGGAGTGTCTCTTCTTTTCTCTCCCCAGTTTCTACCGATCTTTCCTTTTTCAGCGGTACTCCGAGGTATTTTTCAACGAGTTCTTCTGATATTTCAGTGATTTCTGCAAACGCGTATGCATAGATACCTTTGTTTATCTTCTTAACTATTTCTTCTAGCGCGTTTTTACCACAATATTCTACTTTAGATAACTTACTGTAAGAAGCTATCACGATTTCATTACAGAGTAGTATTAATCCCTCATCCCATCCTTCTCCGTGTTTAAGGTTTATCCTATTAATGGTGCATCTTCCACGACTACTCTTTATGATCTCATCTATTAAATCGGTTATCTCATCACCGTCTTTTCTTATAATTCCGAGGAAATCTCCATAAATATTTACATAAGCTTGGAACATGGGAGTTTTTAACTTATCACTAATACTGTCTATCTCATTATGATACTTGATCTCCGTTTCTCCATATTTAGGCAATACGTATACCCTTGAACCAGGTCACTCAGTCCATCAACCCCTCTTCATCCCGAAACGGTAGGTTTATGTCGGCTTCAGCATCCACTATTATGTTTCATAAAAACACTTAATTAAGTAAATGCTTACATCTCTACTTGATGGCAGGTCTATATGCAATTCCGTAATGTATTAATCCTGCTTCTCGATCTTCACTTATTCTCCTTAATACGGGTTCTAGTATAAGGCCCTCTTTGAGTTCGTGGGGTAGTATGTCGGTTATGGGTGCTAGTATTCTAGTATGTGTTTCGTGTGTTTCAACAATACCTATTATAACGGGTTTTCTCTCTTCGAAACCGGATGGCGGAGTATATATTACTGTCCACGTCAATAGCTTTGCCTTCTCGTTAGATAAGTATATTTCCTCGAGGTTTCTCGAACCACAGTACCTACACACCTGGGATGGTGGATAGTTTACTTTACCACAATCTCTGCACTTAGCCGCTTTTAGTCTATATCTACTGTGTCTTTCGCGCCAAAACCTAGGTATTGAGTATCTCATTTACTATCACCTTATGCGATGTATGAGTTTTCTAAACTTGCTATATTCTGAGTATGTGATATAGTGTTTACGGGCTAGGTAATCATCTACTCTCGGCGCTTTATCCCTCCTCTCAAGTACCTTATCAGTTACTATTATACTGTATGCGTCACTTCCAGCGCCGCTGCCAAATGGTGCTAATAGTATTCTATCACCGGGCTCAGCGATATCGAGTACTCGAGCTAATCCTATTAGGGCTGATGCGTTATAACTATTGCCTATTTGTGGCGTTAGTAAACCGGGTTTGATCTGTTCGGGTTTGAATCCTAGTCTCTTACCAACTGTTAATGGGAATCTACCATTTGGTTGATGAAATATGGCGTATTTGAAATCACTTGGTTTTAGCCCTGTTTCCTCAAATAATCCATTAACAGCGCTTATGATGTGGTGGAAATACGCTGGTTCACCAGTAAATGCTTCGCCGTGTAACGGATAAGCTACTTTGTCTCTACGCCAGAAATCCGGAGTATCAGTTATATAGGTATAGCTAGCTTCAAACACAGCTGCTCCTTCACTTGCTGGACCTGTAACAAATGCGGCAGCAGCTGAAGACGCCGTAAATTCGAGTACATCACCAGGATTTGCCTGTGCAGTATCCGATCCTATTACTAGCGCGTAATTGATCATCCCGGATGCTATCATCCCGATGCTTATTCTGAGGGCTTCGCTAGCGGCTCTGCACGCAAACTCTAAATCGGTTGCTAATTTCTTAGGCGGAATACCAAGTGCTTCAGCAACGATAGTTGCTGACGGTTTTACAGCATAGGGTTTTGACTCTGTACCGAACCATACAGCCCCTATCTTATCGGGGTCTATACCAGCTCTAGCTAGGGCATTTTTGGCTGCCTCCCAACCCATTGTTACAGCATCTTCGTCAGGACCAGCAACAGCTTTTTCTTCGACCATAAGGTCTCTAGGCGTTTCCGGGCTAAAACCCCATAGACTAGCTATCTCGGAGAGTTTGAGCCTCCACCTGGGAATGTAAGCTCCCCAGCCTATAATACCAACCTTGTTCTCTACTCTCATTAGAGAATCCACCAGTGTATATGGGTAGCTATTATGCTAATATGTTAATTAAACCGGGGATACAATAAAAAAAGTTGTGAACCCACTTAGTTCTACAACCTTTCGGTTGATTGCATAGCTATAGCGAGCAAGAACCTCAGGAACCTTACGGTGATAAATACTATACTAGCAGCCCCACCAGATCTATTGTTCTTATTTAGGGGTTGTTACTGTTTTAATAACTCGGTATATCTCATAAGGTTGCTTATAGTATTGTATCCTGGAGATAGGGATAATGATTAAATAGCGTTGATATGTAGGAGTAGTTTAAAATGAGCATCGAGATAAGAGAGATCGCGAAAATATGGGGTAATCGCACACTCTATGTAATAAGTAGTAGTAACGTTATCCATACCTATATAGGATTTGGAGTTATTGATAGAGGTACTAACGTTCTTCAAGTAAGACCAACTACTCTTTGTCCATTAAATTGCATATTCTGTAGTGTTGATGCTGGGCCGTATAGTAGAAATAGGGTAGCCGAGTTCATAGTTGATCTGGATACTATGATTAATAGTGTGAAAGCGATAGCAGAGTATAAAGGTGGAGGTATTGAAGCACTTATCGATACTATTGGTGAAGGATTAACTTATCCGCAGATCTTTGATCTCATAAGACTACTTAAGAGGCTTCCCTCAATAGAGAGTGTTGCACTAGAAACTCACGGACTACTACTAAGCATAGATATTGTGAAAAAACTTGAAGAAGCAGGCCTTGACAGAATTAATCTGAGTATTGATTCTCTCAATCCCGAGAAAGCGCGCTTTCTTCAGGGTGTCGAATGGTATGATGTTAATAAGGTTAGAGAAATAGCAGAGTATATTGCTAGGGAGACGAGTATCGATCTACACGTAACGCCGGTATGGATTCCCGGTATTAACGATAAGGATGTTGTAGAAATCATTGAATGGGCTTATAGGATCGGGACCGGTAAGAAATGGCCGCCAGCCACTATACAGAAATACGTTGTTCATAAGTACGGGCGTAAAATACCGGGTATCAAACCTCTCAGCTGGAAAAGCTTTTGGAGATGGGTTAGAGAATTCGAGTCAAGATATGGTTTAAGAATTAGCTGGGATATGAGTGAATGGGGTATGAAAAGAACTAAGCGTTATCCATGTGAGTACAAGCGTGGCGATAAGCTAATAGTAGACGTATTAGCACCGGGTGTTTTTAGAGGAGAGTTTATATCCGTTGATAAATCAAAAAACGTGATAATAACTTTGACCGGAAAAGGTATTAAGATAGGCTATTCCTATTACGCGGAGATCATCGAGGATAGGGATTGTTTACTAATAGCTAGGGCTATACATAGGATCCGCATATAGCTAGAGCTACTTCTATGCTACTAAAGTCTAGTACAGCTATCTCGCGGCCACTAATAACATACCTCTCTATATAGAGCAAGTCGCGTTTTCTCAATTCTTCTTCAAAACTGAACTCGGTTAAAACACCCCTAAACTCGCCGAGATCTATCCATGTAATAACTCTACTCTTATCTAGCACACCGTATTCTCTGATAATGGGTGAAAGGTAGCTACTATTGTCCGTAGTGATCTGGATGCCTGGGTGATAAGGACCAATCGCAGGTAGTACTAATATTTGGGAACTCTGCGTAGTAGGGATTATCATAAAAGCGGGAAACCTATATACACTCATACACCTGATACTCGGGTGTTCATGTCCTATTATGAATAGATCTGCTTCGCTCGGATCTAGTTCGAGATGACCGTGTGTAATAACTACATGCTTTCCACCTGAAACAAACTCGTACTTTAATACAAGATCTATTCCATAATCTCTCAGTACTATGGGTATAAAGTTATCGTGATTACCACGAATTACGACTATTTCTCTAATACCTTTATTAAACAAGTATTCGATAAGTTTTTTCGTTTCTTCACGTTCTTGTCTTAGTAATCGATCAAAAGCGTGTTTTACGTCTCCATTTATAATTACTTTGCGTGGTTTAACAATACTGAATACCTTATCAAGTGTTTCAATAATACGCTTTAACTGTATTTTAGGGATAAACATTCCAACACTGTAACTGGATTCTCTACTACTATAGTCTAAACCACGTGCAACAGCTTCTTCAAAGCCAAGGTGTAGATCCGAGAAGATAATCGAATCTATGTCTTTTACGTATATGACGGGGGTGCCGGGTATTATATATATGTTGATATTGCTGTTTGGAAAGAGTTTTTTCATCTTAGTCACGAATAGGTCTTCTTTACAATAACTTGGATAAGGAGTGTTAGAGCGGGCCCGCCGGGATTTGAACCCGGGACCTACGGGTTAAGAGCTTCGGCTTCCGGCTGACCCCCTCTCCCTCATAGTCTTAAGAGCTTCTACGTCTTTTATATACTTTTACTATTATAAACTAGTTTTTCATACAAATAGTATTCTGAGCGTAAAATCCTATCCTCGTCATGGTATAGTACAATATTGTCCCAGGGAAGAGCTTTACCGAGCTCGTATCCTCTGAAGACATAGTCAGTACTGAATCCTCTTCTGCGAAGTACTCTTCTCCAACTACCTAAGTCTCCTCCTTCAATACCCCATTCGATCAAAATATCGCTGATTCTCTCATCTCCTAACGCTATAGATGCTTGCACCCAACCCCAGTTAATATCAAGCGGCCTCGTATCAACTAATCCCTTTAACTCCCTCCTAAAATATCGAAGTATTTTCTGGGCTCTACTAAGATCGACCATTCCAATCCACTGGAAAACAGTTTTAGGTTTGGGTATAAGGGGGTTTACAGATATAGAAACACCTACTCTTTTTTCTTTAGCACTTGAAGCTATTCTCTTTAAAGTTTCTATAGTAGTCTTTATATCTTCCATAGTTTCACCCTTTATACCGTATAAAATATAGATCTTAAGGTCGAAACCCATACTGATAATGTTCTCGACCACCGGGTAGAGTAAATCGATCTTGAAGTATTTTCCAATAATTCTCTGAATATAAGGACTAAAAGTCTCTGGTGCTATAGTAATTGTTTTCTGGCCAATCCCCTTAACTAGTTCTAGAAAATCGCGATCAATATAATCCATTCTCATGGAAGGAAGCGATGCTCTAATATCATTACTAGCGAGATACTCTAGTAGACGACGTTCATCACTTGAGGATGGAAATATTAGTGAATATAATGTGACCTTATCGACGGGATTTAAGCTTAAACCCTTCTGGACTAGGCTTTTTAAAACACCATATGATTTAGCTCTATATGGTTTAAATAAGCGTCCCTCGATGCAGAATCTACACCAAAACCTACAACCACGACTTGTTTCAAGTATGAATCCCTTTCCAAAAACTGGCTCTTTCTCAGTATGCATGAATTGTCTTAAGGGATAATACGTAGTATTCAGATCCCTAACCCATTCTCGATAAACTTTACCGCTAGTCAATCCTGGAACATATACGTACTTGTAACTAGCTATTTCCTCGAGAAACCCTCGTTTACTATCACGATGTTTTAGCCAGGCATCTATAATGCGTGGTAATGTAGTTTCTGCTTCACCAATTACGAATGCGTCGATTACGCTACTGTATGGATATGGATTAGCCATTATAGCCGGGCCACCAGCTATGATAGGGGTTTCTCTCCTCTCTCTCCTGGGATCTAATCCGCTATAGTACAGTATTCTAACTAACCCGGCTATCATTGGTTCATAATGCAAACTAGTAATTATTAGTTCATATTCTTTCAAGGGAGTATTTGTTTCGAGACTGCGAGCTGGGGGTTCGCTACCATATAGTTTTTGTAGATGAAATCTCTCAACATATACTTCATCGTACTTCTCATTGATCATTCTATATATAATATGGATTGAAAGG
>JBEVCI010000007.1:0-989 GCA_040514375.1 Thermoprotei archaeon | reverse complement strand
TACTTAAATCTATGAAATCTAGCGATTCTATATCTTTGAGTATTTTCTCTTTAAAAATCTCAGCTAAGAACCTACATCCATAGTGAAGAAATATTATTCGTGTTTTGTTTTC
This sequence comes from Thermoprotei archaeon, assembly GCA_040514375.1. Lineage (GTDB taxonomy): Archaea > Thermoproteota > Thermoprotei_A > Sulfolobales > Desulfurococcaceae > QMWW01. The sequence continues at coordinate 877 of JBEVCI010000007.1, read as the reverse complement.
TCTAAGCACTATATTAAACCTCTAAAAGTAGAATAAGTTACATAGACGTTATAAAGGCTAACGTAGTGATATGTGATGCTAAACGAACTCGTGTCTAAAAGGGCTTTGAAAAAACATATAGAGCAATTAATAGGTAAAGAGGGTGTTAGGAAAGCATTAAAGGATCCACATACTCGCAGGAAACCTAGACCCTGTGGTTTTACTATCCATACCGGTATAGGCTGTAGTCTTAAGTGTATATATTGTTATATAGAAGACATGGGATTTCAATGGAGTATAAGAGAATATCCCCTGACAGGATTAGAGCTAGTATATAGTCTTCTCTCAAACCCTTATTTTGTACCGGGAGAACGTGGTTCACTATTAGCAATAGGATCTGTTACTGAGCCTTTCCACGGAGTTACGAGAAGAAAAACTATGGAGTATATAGAGAGCATATATACTTATCTAGGTAACCCTACTCAGTTCTCCACGAAAATGTATATAACTGAGAGAGAAGCTTATGAACTAGCACGCATTAGTAAATCTAGGATATCACCGCTTGTAACTATCATAACGATTAAATGGGCACCTAAATTAGAGCCTCTCGTTCCTCCACCTGATAAAAGATTTGAAACCATTAGAAACTTGCGCCGGGCAGGATTAAAACCCTTCCTATTCCTAAGACCGGTTATCCCAGGGATCATAGAAGACGAGTATGTAGAAATACTTGAAAATGCACATAAATATGGTGCTGAAGGTGTAGTTATAGGCTCTCTTCGAGTAACGAAAACCATTATTGAACGATTAGCAAAGATCGGAGTACCCGTTGAAGAAATAATGTATAGATTACCACGTAAACCCCGTGGAAACGAACAAATATCCATAGATACTAGAG
>JBEVCI010000006.1:0-15254 GCA_040514375.1 Thermoprotei archaeon | reverse complement strand
ACCATACACCGTTTCAGTTTACTTATGTGTATTAGTAATATATTGTTCAAGGAACTCCTCATTAAGCTTATAATTTGCTAAGCGCACGATCTTTATTTCCTTGCCATATATTGTTCTCAGAACTACTTCTCCGTTATTCCAGCTAATTTCTTCAAGAATTGCTGGATATTCGTCTACTCCATTAGAGACTGCGCCATAATACCTCTTCTCAAATCCTTCAAAGAACACTTTAATACGTGTAACACCATACGTGTTTTTCAATAGCTCTATATACTCATTTCTAAAACCGTGTTTAGCAACTATATATAGGGTGTCTTTAAATCTGCTTATCCATAGAACTTTCTCAGCCACTTCAAGTGGTATATTAGCTGGAAGGGCTTGTTTAACACCCTGAAGAACGGGTAATCCCGTGATAATTACATTGTCAAGTTTTAATTTAATAGTATTAGCGTTTTCGAGGAATTCGCGGTATTTGGCACTTCGAAGTAGACGTCTTTCATCACGGGTTCTAATTCTTCTATCGCTGGGCGAAGGTAGTTCATATACTTTAGTACCTATTTTCTCATAGTCTTTGAAAAGTCCATGATATTCGGTACCAAGTACTATTACAGCAGAGGGTTGTAATTCCTCTATTAATACGCGTTTATACAGTATAGCCTGTTCGTCGTTAATCCAGCCATCGGTATCTATTATGATCGGCTTTCTACCGTCTTCTCTAGCTTTAGATACTAGCTCTTTAATAGCTTTAATTATATTACCAATTCTACCCTGTGGCTTAATATCGCCAATAAACTTCATAGCTACTGGTTTATACTCTCTCATCCACATGCTATATTCTTCAGGATAAGCCATTGATACAAAACCGGGTGGACCTATATCGGCTTGGCCGACATCACCATCTATAACAGCCGGTTTAAGTTTGTTCTCAATAGCTATATTTGATAACATTACTGTAAGCGTTGATTTACCACAATCTATACCTCCAAGTATAGCGATCGTATCTGGTTTTGTGTCAATTATTTTTTTAACCGTTTCTGAATATACTGGGTAAGGCTCTTTTTCATCAACTCTCTTTATTTGTGCGTTTATATCCATAGTTATAGATAATTCCGATTCCTCAATAGCATATACTACGTAGTTTCTAAGTCTATGTATAATTACCTGCTCTCCTTTTCCAAGTTTTCGACCAACTATTTCAATTAAACCATTGAGAACTTCTATTTTTATAGGGCCATAGAAATTGAGCATTTCGCCCTTATTCATTCTAATTATAGGCATGAATCTAGTCTACCTCGATGCCCCTTCTCATGGCAATCTTTATAGCAGCATAGATATCGCGGTATCTGTGCTTAACTTTACTAAACATTAGGAATTTTCGGCTTAAAACCTCTTCATCCAACCTATTGTTTTTAGGAGTAGTTTCATCCTCATCTACGATTTCTATCCTTGTAGAAAGCTTACTACGTAAAGCTAATGCTATTTTCCAGCCGTTAACACCGCTGCCTATTCTTATAATAGTGTTTCTTGATGGAAAGCACCGTATATGATTCATTAGATAATTCATAAGATCACTTAAACTGCTCGCATTAATATAATCTAGTAAGTCCTCGTCACCAATAACTACGAGTGTATAGCGTGAGCCAGGATCTATTCCGAATATTACTTCGTTATACTCGTTTTTAAATCTAGTAGCCAATACTGCTCTTTCAAACATTTTACAATCATGTATGGGATCATATACCACAGTTATATCGTTTCTTGTTTTTACCTCGTTGACAAAGTATTCGTAGTCGGTATATAGAATGCCATAATATGGTAGCGTATTCACATCCTCATATACGGTGAAAGGTATTCTTCTCTTCTTTAAACTATCGAGTATGTGTATAAACCACTGTGGATCGTAAATAGCGATTATTAGTGGTCTTCTCATAGACTCGGCTATGTTAGTCACCCATATAGTAGGTTCACTCTTTCTGAGATAAATAAGAGGCGTAAAACTCATAATTATACTTGACTCGGAAAGACTAAATGGAGCAACTAGGGTTTTCATAGTGACTATATTTACTGGAAATACTGTAATAGATAAGTTGATCGATCAGGAGACGGCAGTATTAGTTTTTGGTGAAGCGGGTAGCGGTAAGACTACTTTATTGTTAACTATAGCTTCTAACATCTGTAGTCCGGATAATCCATGTATTTATATTAGTACGGAGGACACTCTTCACTACGAAAGAGTGGCCCGTGATCCGGAGAAATTCGGTGGTATATTTTTTACTGAAATAAGAGGTCTTGAAGAGTTAATCGTGTTTTCTCTAAAGATCTTGTTATTACCGCCAGTACGAGCTTTATTTGTTGATAGCATTAATGCACCATATAGGCTGGTAGCTTATAAAGAGGATTCTCTAGCTAAATTGGGACTAGTTATTGGATTACTCTGGAGTAAAGCGAGATCTAGTGGTGGAAAGCTTTTTGCTAGCGCACAAGTACGTGCTGGTTATCGTGAAGATGAGGAAGAAGTTACGGCTAGTGGCATGTCGGTACTAGAGTACTGGTTTAATACTATTTTACAGTTAATACGTGTTAATGGGGAGAGAGCCGTTAAAGCTGTAAAACCGGATAAAGGTATTATCGCGAAATACACTATCACTAGTGGGGGTATTAGATGGATTGGATAGGGTTTATGTACTGGTTCATAAAGTTCTACTTATCACCCATGATCGCTAATGCATCGCCTGTTTTAGTTAGGGGGAATAAGCGTATTGATAGTGGAAAAGTCTTTATTGATGGAAAACCCCTATTTGGGCCTAATAAGACTTGGGAGGGTTTTCTTCTCGGTTTTTACCTCGGTTCTTTAACATCACTATTAGTAGCTTTACTGTATAGAGACGAATTATTAATTTTAATAGGTAGTGGAGCTTCTCTCTCTGCTCTCTTAGGGGATTTAACTGGTTCTTTCATTAAGAGAAGATTAGGGATTAAAAGCGGTGATCCTCTGCCGTTATTAGATCAGCTAGACTTTGCAGTATTTGCTTCCCTCTACTACACATTGTTGGATTTAAGGGAATTCTATAAACCCTTGTATGTACTGGTTTCTCTAGTAATCATAACAGTACTACATATTTTGACAAATAGAGTAGCCTATTTATTGGGGGTTAAGGATAAGAAGTGGTAAAGTTATAAACCGAATATACGATTAAATGTGTAGGAACTAAGCAACACGGTGTTAAGACTTGAAGATACCAAAGGTAATAGTAACGTACTGTCCAAGATGTAGAACACATACTGAACACACTGTTACAATCTATAAGCATGGCAAGCGGAGAGCGCTAGCAGCTGGTGAGAGGCGATATGCTGCCAAGAAAAAGGGTTATGGTTCTAAGAGAAAATCTGAGCAAAAAAGATTTGCCAAAGTTACTAAAAAAGTTGTGTTAAAACTCAAGTGTAAAGAATGCGGCTATATACTACATAGAGAAGGAATTAGAATGAAGAAATACGAGCTTGTAGAGGTGACTAGATAGTGGTTAAAAAGAGAAAGATCTTAATACCACAACCACGTAGTAGATTTTTAAAGGTTATGTGTAAAGTATGTGGTGCGGAAAACATTATATTTAGTCATGCAACTTTTCCTGCACGTTGCAAGATCTGCGGAACCGTGCTGGTTCAGCCAACTGGTGGTAAAGCTAAAATACTGAAAGATAAAGCCGAGGTAATTGCTGAATTAGGCTAGTCCTTATTTGAACATTTAAATCCCCTCTATAGTGATTAACAAGTAATCGGTATCCGATGCGGGGGTGCCCGAGCCTGGTCAAAGGGGCCGGGCTTAGGACCCGGTGGCGTAGGCCTGCGTGGGTTCAAATCCCACCCCCCGCACCATCGTACTCTTCAAAGCTTTACGTTGCTCTGACTCTATATTAATAATAGCATATAGAGCGCGGCATTTTCACAGGATCGACTAGTACCCGCTATTCTAAATGTAAAGAATATAACCCCAGACAAGATAATTACTTAATATCGAAAAATAGCCGGGTCGTCTAGCGGCCAAGGATGCGGGGCTTTGGTTAACGGCTACCGCCCAAACTAATGTTTAGCGCTAGAGGCGGTAGCCGTTAGGAGAACCCCCGTGACCGGGGTTCGAATCCCCGCCCGGCTACTTTTCTTCTTTGACCAATAAGTTTTCTTAGCAGTATTGTCACACATTTATTCTGAGGAATTTGTCTATGCCTGGGTGTTGTTATTGGCCGAGCTTGTATATCAGCGTGATTCTTATGTGAGGGAGCTTGAAGCTAGAGTTACACATGTTGAGAGTAATAGGGTTTTTGTCGATAGGACTATTTTTCATCCAAGAAGTGGTGGTGTTGATCACGATACTGGATACGTAGTATGCGGGGATAAGAGGTATCGTGTTATTAGTGTGTATTTTGATAAGGAGATGGGAGACGTTGTCCACGAAATAAGCAGGACTCCCGATCTACGTACTGGTGATCGCGTTAAACTCATTATCGACTGGGATAGAAGATATCGATTAATGCGTTTACATACAGCAGCACACATACTGGCCGGTATAATGTATAGCGAGTACGGCGCTCTGATAACAGGTGGTAATATAAGTATTGATAAAGCATATGATGACTATAACCTAGAGGTATTTGATAAACAGATCTTCATAGATGCTGTAAATAAAGCTAATGCAGTAGTAGAGAAGGGAGTGGAAGTAAGAGTATATTGGCTACCACGCGAAGAAGCTCTTAGAATACCAGGCATTATAAAACTGGCTAATAGAAAACCGCCAGAACTAGAGTATCTACGTATAGTTGAAATCCCCGGTGTTGATATACAAGCTGATGGAGGACCACATGTAAGAAATACGCGTGAAATAGGTAGGATAGAGATAATAGATATAGTCAATAAGGGTAAGAAGAGAAAAAGACTATACTATACTGTAAAACCGTGAATCGAGTTGACTAAATAATGTATAGAAAACTAGGTAATACAGGGATTAAGATCAGTAGTATTGGTCTTGGATATGCCAAGGCTTTGACTCTCAATCTAGAAGAGAGCGATATTAGAGAACTGAATAGAGCTACAGAGAAATATGTAAGTATGTGGGGTAACGAATATATTCTCTTTAACACTGTGAGGTACGTTCCAGGAATTATACAGAGTATATATCTCGCCCTATTGGGTGGTATTTGAAGTGATCGGTATAAAAAATGCGTATTATAAAACATTACCTGTCATAATAATGTGTATGATTACGTTTTCGATATCAGCTTATCTACATCATCCAAAGACCCCGATCTTGCTAGACAATTGGGGATTTAAATACAGCGATATAGTATATGGGGTTTTTTATACTAGGTTCTCTCCGGATTTAGGAAGAGAAGAAGTCGTTACTAAATGGTACAATGTTGAACAATATTATGAATTAATAAGAGGAAGGAAAACCTATCCAATACCATATATAGACTATATGTTCGAGTATCCTCCACTAATTGGTTTACTATGGTACATTTCAACTAATATAGCCTTCTCCAGTTTACCTCAAGGATATAATATATCGTACTATAGAGCGGTGTTTCCAGACTTAGCAACAATTCACTACTATGTTAACTTAGCAGCGTTATTTGTATTGTACGTAGTTGGCTTTTCTATTATATTTAAAACTAGTATCAATAGAGCGCTCCTCTACGCTATTTTACCCTCTACCATACTTTACGTAGCATATAACTGGGACATAGTCGCGGGCGCCCTACTGTTACTATCTCTACTAATGTATATGAGGAAAAGGTTTTTCTATTCAGGCATTTTCGCAGGATTAGCTGTATCAACCAAATTATTACCACTGATACCAGCTACTGTCTTGGGAATAACACTTCTTACTAAATACTACAGAGGAAACACGAATTTCACACCATTTAGAGATTATGCATTAGGCCTATTTATAGCAGGGTTCGCACCATTTTTACTATTACTCATACTATCACCTAGAGGATTCATAGACTTCGTTACTTATCACAGTACATGGTACTGTGAAAACTGCTTATCACAGTTATTCGTAAATGACATTTTTAGCCCTTTTCACAAAGTATTTAGCAGTATCCTCATCGCCGCAATATTCTTGCTTACATTAACAATTATTAACAAACATATTAATAGAATAGACGAGATCACGCCATATCTAATAATGCTTCTAACTATTGCAACACTGGTTTTTAACTATGTTTTTACTCCCCAAATGATGCTAATTATAACACCATTGGCTCTCTACACCGTGAGAACCAAGGAGATCTATCTATACTCTATAGCAGATATAACTAATGCTCTTATAATGATCTTTTTCTTCAAAGACTCCGAGATCAGGGCCTTCCTTAATTATCTCGGATTTCCGGTAACCATAGAGTTCAATCCATGGACTCTACCATCACTTACACAAATTACTGCTTCTATAAGAAACGTTTTACTACTAATATTAGTGGCGGAGAAACTCTACAAATTCTATATCAAATAAAAATTATTTTTCAACAAGATTTTTAATAGCATAGTACAAATCTCGATCCTCGATAACTATGTTCTCTATATCGCCGGCTTCACGTATAGTCTCTACAAATTCCCACGGGAACACTACCCACTTATTAGTAATTCCATAGTAATAATCGGGGAAGATCGGGCTCCATTTCTTCACGTATATTGTTGCTGATTTGAGGGATGCTGGACCATATCTATTTAATTCATCGAGTACAAGCTGCAATGTTCTACCACTATCAACAATATCGTCTACTACTAATACATTTAATCCTTTAACACTATGTGTTGGTGGAAGAGTTAACTCGGGTCGTGCTTCTCGAGTACCTATTTTCTTATAGAATCTAACACCGATGAATCCTATTTCACCTACTTCTAATAGATCGGATAATATCCTAGCTGGTATTATACCGCCTTTGAGAATACCAAATATTATGTCTGGCTTATAGTTATCATTTTTTATTTTACTGGCTATTTCTACCAAAGCTAATACTAGCTTCTTCCAGGAAATATACTCCATTTGTAATGTTGAACTACTCATACATGATGGTATGAGGGTTAGAATATTTAAAGAGTTTTGTTAAAAGAAAATCCCCAGTATTGTGGTGATTCCTATGACTAAATACGTGTTTATTACTGGTGGTGTTTTATCGGGTTTAGGGAAAGGCGTAGTTACTGCTTCTACAGGGTTATTACTCAAGTCTATGGGATACAGCGTTACTGCGATAAAGATTGATCCATACGTAAATGTTGATGCTGGTACTATGAATCCATATATGCATGGAGAAGTATTTGTTACAGAAGATGGGGGTGAAACAGATCTAGACTTAGGACACTATGAGAGGTTCTTAGACATTAATTTAACGAAGAAGCACAATATTACAACTGGAAAGATCTTTTACAGGGTAATAACTAAGGAGAGGAGAGGCGAGTATTTGGGTAAGTGTGTTCAAATAGTCCCACATATAACTGATGAAATCAAATCACAAATTCGCGAAGTTGCGAGAGAATCACAAGCCGATGTAGTTCTCGTGGAAATCGGTGGTACAGTTGGCGATATAGAATCACTACCCTTCCTCGAGGCAGCTAGGCAGATGAGAGTCGAAGAGGGAATAAGTAACACCTTATATGTACACGTAGCATTATCACCAATACTACCCACAGGCGAGCAAAAGACTAAACCTGTACAACACAGTATTAACGAGCTTAGACGCATCGGGATCCAGCCAGACGCCATTATAGTTAGATCCCCGAGACCTCTTGAGGAAGAAAACAGAGCTAAAATAGCAATGCATGCTACACTACCTCCTGAAGCAGTATTCAGCAACCCTGATGTAGATACTATATATCGGGTACCATTAATACTACACGAAAACGGGTATACTAGGTACATAACAGCAAAGTTAAACCTCGAGTATAGAGAGCCTGATCTATCAAGATGGGTCGAATTTGTCAAAAAACTAACTAGGGCACCACGTACTATAAGAATAGCAATGATTGGAAAGTACACAAAGATAAAGGATAGCTACATAAGCATTATTGAAGCATTAAAACACGCTGGTGCATGGAATAATGCTAAAATCGAACTAGTATGGTTCGAGTCGACAGATATAGAGATCGGTAAAATAAATGTCAATAAAGTATTAGAAGCTGATGGTGCAGTAATACTACCCGGTTTTGGAAAACGAGGGAGCGAAGGCAAAATTAATGCTATCAAAATTTTGAGAGAAAACGAGAAACCAGTACTCGGTATATGTTTTGGAATGGAGCTAATGGTTATAGAATATGCTAGAAACGTAATTGGGTTAGAAAAAGCTAATAGTACTGAGTTAGACCCTGACACTCCACACCCCGTGGTTGATTTACTACCTTCACAGAGAGGTATCAGGGAACTCGGAGGTACCATGAGGCTGGGTGCTTTACCAATTAAACTAGTAAAGGGTACTATTGCGTGGAAAATGTATGGAAAGCGGGAAATTGTATACGAGAGACATAGGCATAGATATGGTGTAAATCCCAAATATTTCGACATATTAGAGGGGGGTGGACTAGTGATTAGCGGTTGGAGTGTTGACAGAGACAATGTCGCGGAGTTTATAGAGTTAAGGAACTATAAGACGATATTCTTCGGAACACAGGCACACCCCGAATTCAAGAGTAGGCCTCTGAATCCATCCCCTGTGTACACGTATTTTATTAAAACAATATTAGAAAAGTAACTTATCACACAATGATAGAATGATGGCAGGATAAGGTTTAATCCGGTATATACTATTTAATAACTAGTAGAGCTCCGATGAAGAACCGTTGGGCATCGCCCGCATCGGCTGAAAAATGACGAATCCCCTGGCTACGAGGAGCCCTTGAAAAAGCCGGGGTGCCCGAGCCTGGCCTAAGGGGGTAGGCCCGAGACCCCCATATAGAGAAGGAGACCTACTGCCCCGAAGAGGGGCGCGCGGGTTCAAATCCCGCCCCCGGCGCTAATAGTAGATGAAGAAGGGATCCCTTACTGAGTGCTGATGAGCTTTCGGTCGCCCAGATACCATTATTTAAAAGAGATGAGGTTTTAGTTGCACGTACTGATATCGTGATGATCCTCCACCGAACCGATTTTCCTAATTACAGCATCTAATACATTGTCATGTTTCCCATAAACTTCGTAGAATTTACCAGTATAGATTGCGGCAAGTCTGTCTAGTGATGTTGAAAGCTTGGTATCAACTACGTGATCCGATAGAGATAGAGGATATGGGTTATAATAATCCAATCCTCTTACTAGAGCGGATGAAAAATGCCATAAGAGCTTCTTTATCTTGCGTCCTTTAACCTCTTCATAGCTAAACCCCACCGAGTTATAGGAGCAGTGCAGCAAGTAGATCGAGTCTATTACAGGCCTTCTCTCAAGTATACTTGTTCTCTCGGGATAGTGCTTGTCGAGATCGATTACTCTATAGCCATGTTTAGTTAACTCATCATATTTTAGGTTGATTCCATAAATTTCCTCTATACGGGGATCATATACCAATACCGAAGAACCACTAATGATCCTAGCAGCGGATTCGTCAACTTCGATTATAGTATTCTCTGTAGAGAGGGGAATATATCCTCTCGCTAATGCTATAGCCGATATAGTGCTTTTACCCGTATGTGGATAGCCAATAAACAATATAGCCTTATTACCGACATATAATGATATTGCATCAGTCATTACAATGTATCCCTTTTTAGCTAAAGCCCGTGCAATCACTTGTAGCAGAAAAAATACAGGTTCCTCAGCTATATAGGGTTGTGGAATAGGAGATGAAATAATGTACATATCAATTTTATCGGAAATACTTAGTTCATTTACCAAGAACTTATTAGATAATTGCCATTTAATGTAGGCATCTAAGTCATTACAACACTCTATATCGCTTCTTATTATCCCAAAACTTGGGAGATATCTTCTCGGAAAAGTCTTATAAAGAGCGTCAATTAGTTTTACTTCATCGCTAACGTCTATACCTATTCTCACATTGCTTATGTTAATCACTATCAATCTTCTTAAACCCGAATTATCGTGTATATTTACAACAGTACATTAAATGTTTGCGGTCTATTCTAGGGAAAAGTTTATAAATGATTTTAAAAACCTCTTTAGTTAAGGGGTTAAAAAATTAAGCTCTTTATGTTCTCGAGGTGAAAAACATGTTCTTACAAAATAACTCCTCTACAGATCAACATAATGAAGAAGAGATTTGTCCCGGCGGACAAATAATTTATGATGCACAATCCGGCGTGTATATATGTTCATCAACCGGAGAGGTTATAGAACGCATTATTGACGAGAGACAAGAGTGGAGAGCGTTTACCCCTGAGGAGAGAGAAAAGAGAAGCAGAGTTGGCGGTCCGCTAACAAGTACTGTACATGATAGGGGATTTGCAACAGCTATTGATTATTCTAATAGAGATGCGCTCGGTAAAACACTCTCTCCAAGAAAAAGATTTGAGGCTCACAAGCTAAGGAAATATCAAGCACGATCAAGAGTACAGAGTAGTATTGAGCGTAATCTCGCACAAGCTATGAACGAGTTAGACCGGCTCTCCGATTTACTACACTTACCGCGAAATGTGAGAGAAGAAGCTGCTAGAATCTATAGACTGGCTGTTGAAAAAGGACTTGTTAGAGGAAGAAGTATTGAAAACGTTGTAGCAGCTGCTATATACGTTGCTTGTAGAGAGCTCAAGGTACCAAGAACTTTAGACGAGATAGCAAAATATACTCGTAGCCCTAGAAAAGACATTGCTAGGTGCTATAGGCTGCTATTACGAGAACTAGGTATAAGGGTGAAAACAAGTGATCCGCTAGACTTTATACCACGTATAGCACACGCTCTAGGTTTAAGTGGAGCAGTTATGAAGAGAGCTGCTGAGATAATCAACATAGCTAGGGAAAAAGGTGTTACCGCAGGTAAAGATCCAGCAGGATTAGCTGCAGCGGCTGTATACATAGCTACCCTAGAACTAGGTGAGAGAAGAACACAAAAGGAAGTAGCACAAGTAGCTGGTGTAACAGAAGTAACCGTGAGAAATAGGTACAAGGAATTAGTAAAAGAGCTAGGATTAAACCTACCACAGTAGATGATATTTTCGACTAAAAATAGTGTATATTAGCCAATCCTTATTTTACGCTAAGATAACGTGATTCTAGTCTATTATCATAATGTTTTCTGGTGGATAACCCAATTCTTTGATAAGTATTTCTTTAACCCTATGTCGGTGATCCCCTTGTATCTCTATTCTACCTTCTTTGACAGTCCCACCGGCAGCTAGTCTTGATTTCAATATCTTAGCTATTCTCTTTAATTCGTTCTTATCATCCGATAATCCTTCTATAATAGTAACCTCTCTTCCAAACTTCCTCGTATCAAGTCTTATTTTTATTACTTGTTCTTCCCTAGCTAATTGTTCACATAACTCTGGTGGAAGACCTCCACATATGGATGATAAGTCTTTACTCATATCTTTTTCCAACCTACACCTGTATGAGGTTCTACTATATAATAGTCTCAGAGACGTTTATAAAGGTTAATTACACTTAAGAAGGTAATGGTCGGTATCCTGGGTGGTTATAATGGTTGTGAAGTATAAATGTGGTAGATGTGGTGCAGTATTTGATGAGGAGAAAATGAAGAGAACTTATGGTAGGTTCATTAGATGTCCTGAGTGCGGTTATAACATAATATACAAGATAGCAAGAAGTTATAGAATAGTAAAAGCTATCTAGATCTCTTCTTTTCAAGTATACCCGTGGCTTCAATTAGAATCTTGGATGCGAGAATACTTGTAATATCGTTTACATCAACTAATGGGTTTACCTCAACAAGATCTAGTGCAACAACTCTGTTTGCTTTGTTAATTACTCTATAAAGAATATCCAACAAATTATATGGAGTAATACCCAGAGGTTCTGGATTATCAACCCCTGGCGCATAGCTCGGATCAATAACGTCCATATCTATACTAATGTAGACATTGCCTCTAATAGGTAGATTAGGGATTTTGCCCCTTACAATGTCCATAGACGTATATGCTACGATAGATTCGTTCCTCCTAATAAACTCTATTTCCTCGCTACTAATAGCACGCACACCAATTAATATGAGTTGTTTCTCGAATTCCTCTACAATTCTCCTCATCACCGTAGCGTGGTTATATTTAGAACCCAGATACTCATCTCTCATATCACTATGTGCATCAAAAACAACAATAGTATCAACCTCATCAATCATGCTTTTGAGTATAGGATACGAGATACTATGTTCTCCTCCTAGGAAGTAAATGATTTTATCTGAATACTCGCGTATAACGTGTCCTACTACGTACGATATCCTCTTAAAACTCTCCACGAGATCACCTGGTGACACAACGATATCGCCTAGATCATAAAAACCTATTCTTTCGATATCCATATCTGTATACATCGAGTAAAACTCTATATTGCAAGCAGCGTTTCTGATACTTTGTGGTGCAAACCGTGTTCCCGGTTTATACGTCGTTGCTTGATCTAATGGTATACCGAGTATAGCATATCCCGAATCACTATTCTCGGAGCATCCAAATACTCCTGTTTTACTAATTAGGTGTTTCCAAGCACTCAATGCGCTACACCACATTACGTATTAAATAGTAGTGTAGACACAAATAGGGTAATAACTTATTTACCATACTAGAATATCCTAAACCAAGTAGAAGAATATGTAAGTAGGGATTGATAAGTTATGAGTAGTAAATACGACCTACTACTAAACATTGCAAAGAGAAGAGGAATATTCTGGCCATCATACGAAATATATGGTGGTGTAGCTGGATTCTATGATTTTGGCCCTATAGGGGTTTTGATAAAGAGGAATATCATGAATGAATGGCTCTATTATATGGTTTACAGTACAGGACTTGTTGTCGAAATTGAAACCCCTATTATAACTCCTAGAATAGTTCTTAAAGCGAGTGGCCATGAGGATCACTTTACTGACCCTATAACAGAGTGCACTAAGTGTGGTAGAGTTTATAGAGCTGATCATTTAATAGAAGAGCAAACCGGACTTAATGTAGAAGGGTATTCTATGGATGAATTATGGAGAATTATACGAGAAAGGGATGTTAAGTGCCCAGAGTGTGGTGGAGAGCTAACCAAGCCAAGGCCTGCACTTCTCCTATTCAAAACAGAGATCGGGCCATACAAGGGTTCTGAAGGGTATATCAGACCCGAAGCTGCGCAGGGCATGTTTGTATCCTTCAAACAAGTATATAACGCTATGCGTAACAAACTACCACTAGGTATTGCACAAGTAGGACGCGTCGGAAGGAATGAGATCTCTCCAAGACAGGGTCTCATAAGATTACGTGAATTTATCATAATGGAGTTCGAGTTTTTCTTTGACCCCACCAAGTCCTATGAGGAAGCACTCAGTACCATTAATAGTGACGAAGAAGTAAGAAACGAAGAAGTATATGTGCTAACAGCTAGAGATAAAGAGAAGGGTGTTACAGAAGCAAAGAAGTATAATACACTGGAATTAATCGATAAGGGTATCGTGAAGAATCCATGGATGGCCTACTGGATGGCCCGTGGAAATGTTTTCCTTAAGAAACTAGGCATACCTCCAGATAAGATCAGATTCGAGGAAAAGTTGCCATGGGAGAAGGCACACTATTCTGAGCAAACATTTGATCAGGAGGTTTATACGGAAAAGTTTGGGTGGATCGAAGTAGCGGGTTACAGCTATAGAACTACATATGATCTTTCTAGACATATGGAATACTCAAAATCCGACATGACCGTATTTCGAAGATACGAAAAGCCTGTGAAGAAACAAGTTGTAAAAGCAAAGCCTAATCCCATTAAAATACGTGAAATAGCCGGTGAGAAAGTAGGGTCTATTATGAAGAAGCTAGCAGAAATAAGTGAAGAAGAACTCGCCAAAATACTAAGTGAAAAAGGCTACATAGAAATTGATGGCTTTAAACTTGATAAAAGCGCTTTCTTCTATAGAGAAGAAGAGGTAGAGATCCACGGAGAAAAGTTTATCCCACACGTCGTTGAACCATCTTTTGGCCTGGAGAGACTATTCTACGCAGTACTCGAACATGCTCTAAGCATAGAGGATGATAGAGTATTCTTGAAGCTAAACCCACGAATAGCACCCTATCAAGTGGCAGTATTCCCGCTAGTAACTGGAAGCAAGCCAGAACATAGGAAAATAGTAAATATTGCCAGAAGGCTATACAAAACACTTCTTAATAATAGAATACTCGCGTATTATGATGAAGAAGGTAGCATTGGTAAAAGATATGCTAGAGCCGATGAAATAGGTATACCATACGCTATAACAGTAGATTATCAAACACTAGAGGATTCTACAGTTACTATAAGATTTAGAGATACACGAAAACAGATCAGGATACCATTAAGTAACATCTATGAAAAAATATTAGAGCTAATTGGAATTGAGACAAAACTCGAATTTACACTGTAATTTCCACAGTCTAGCTAAATACCTTAATTAACCATATACCTATAAGTAGTGTAATAGGAGTGATAATATGATATTTAAAGAGAATGTAGAACAGGGAGGAGAAAAAGAAAAATACGCGTTGGTTTTATTAGTTGACCCAAAAGTGACAAAGAATATAAAAGAAGCTATAATTCAATTTGTTTATTTTAAAAAATGATAATTAATAGTCTAAATTCTGAAGTCTAGTTATGCTAGGGACCGATGCGCCGATATCCTCAGGATTTAGTTCAATATGAGCAATAATTTGGTCGTTTGCGACGGCTACACAGTATGAGGTTTCACCGCTTGGACATTCTATCCCAGTCCACATGTATCCAGTTCCACCAACCCAAGTAAATGTGTGATCGCGTTCGATTATACCAATCCCTTCGACATTCGAGGTTACAACACACATCATGATCGTATCATGGCAATCCATTGCTACAATCGAACCAGATGCTGACAATGACAGTGAATGTAATTCGGCTCCACCATCCTCCGCTGCTCTCATCCTCCAAATTTGTCCATCATCGGTTCCTACATAGGCCCAAGAGCCAGCAGTATTCCAAGCCACGGATATCATCTTACTGTAATCAAGGTCAAAATCAGAAGCAGCTCTTTCTAGTGATTGATCTTGCTTCGCGTATCTGAGTACTACTCCTCGTTCTCCAACAATTAATGCGGTCTGTCCCCCTG
>JBEVCI010000005.1:0-15687 GCA_040514375.1 Thermoprotei archaeon | reverse complement strand
TAGCGCCGGGGGCGGGATTCGAACCCGCGCGGGCCCCATGGCCCACTGGCTCTCAAGGCCAGCCCCTTAGACCGCTCGGGCACCCCGGCTCTACTACTATGGTTTTACATAGAGGAGGATATATCCCTTTTTGCTCACGGATTCTACGATACTATAAACCTCTCGTGCTTTGTTAGTGAAGTACTCGCCTCCACGCGCTAATACGAATTGAGCCCATCCATCACTTACTAAGTACTCCCTAGCTCTTAGTATAATATCTTCAACAATCTTCTTACCAGCTGATAATGGGGGATTTGAGTATATCGCGTTAAATTTCATGTTTTTAACCGGTTCATACCTATCACCACTAAGAACTACAACGCGTTCTTCAACACCATTCAGCTTGGCATTATACTTTGCAACCTTAACAGCGAGCGGGTTTATATCAGTCATATACACTTTTAATCTAGGGTTTAACTTTGCAATGGTAATTCCTATAACACCATATCCACAACCAATATCTAGTACAATACCTTCTTCGGGAATTTTGATATTTTCTAATAAGAGTAGCGTACCCTTATCGATCTCTGACCCGGAGAACAAAGAACTATATGTAACAAACTCCAGTGTTAATCCGTATATTGTTAATGAAACTAATCTCTTTTCTCCTCTAAACCCTTTTTTGAAATAGTGCACTATTTTTTCCTCCAGAAATCGGGGTATATTCCTCTATCCATATATACTCTCCATGTTTTAACAACTATCCCCTTATTGAGCTCCTTTATTTCATTAGCGCTTTTTAGCGCTTTACCTAATGCTACTAGTTCTCCTTTGAGACTAAGTATAGCAACTATTTTACCAGCTTCTACGTCGGTGGTAAGTCTAGCAATACCTGGCACGGCTAAGTCTGCTCCATGTGCAATAGCATCTACCGCCGTATCTAAGATCATGATCTTGGGTAGATGAGCAATAGCTGTTTCTACAGGCAACACTACATGTCTAAGATATTTCTCGTCTCCCATTTCCCTCCACATATAAAGAGCTTCACTTAGTTCTTGCATTTTTACTAGTGTTTCATCCTCCTTAAATGGACCCGTTCTTGTTCTTCTTAGTTCTCTCATATGTGCGCCTATACCGAGTAAGAGCCCTAAGTCATGCGCAAGTTTTCTCATATACGTGCCTGCTTGACAACCAACTCTAACTAACACGTATCGATCACGCTTCTCGAGAAACTCTATATAGTAAATTCTTCTCTTTCTAATGGTTCTCTTAACACTCGATCTTAGTGGCGGTCTTTGATATATTTCACCAACAAAATACTCAAGTGTTTTCTTTAATTCGCTCTCACTAACATCTCCATGTAATTGAATAACCATTACATACTCCTTTATCGTATGTACAACATTTCCTATTACTTTAGTTGCATTAGCTAGTCCAATAGGCAACACACCAGTAACCTTAGGATCTAGCGTACCACCGTGACCGGCTTTTTCAACACCAAATAATTTCTTAACCCATGCAACAACCTCGTGACTAGTAGGACCAGGCGGTTTATCTAGGTTTACAACACCATTAATAATATGTTTCTCAATAGGTCTCTTATAGGGTAAAAAACCATAATCAGGACTCGTATCAGCTTCTCTTAAAACAATCCATTCTTGTTTATAACCAGCATTCTCCGTAATTCTATCAATGAACTCGATACCTTTCTCAGCTAAACCCAATAAAAACCCCCATTAATTAAACAGAAGTATATTATTAGTTTTAGACAGGTTTAAGTTTTGGTTTTACCCTCTCTTTCATAAAATCTATTAAGTTATTTTCTTCAAGGGCCTTCAATACTTCCTCGTCACTAGCACCACGCGGTATCTTTATAACTATATCCAGTGGTTCTAAATGCTTTATATTAGCTCTTCTCCTCTTTACACCAGTTAAACTTTTAGGACCAGTAATTAGTACAAAGTTTTCATCGATGATATCTACTATTACACATTTTCTACCAGCTTCGCGGCCAGCTGTCTTAACACATATTCTACCGATCTCTATAGCTGGCATTTTCGTATCCCCATATTACTTGTCATTGTCTAGAAGACTTGATTATATTCTAGAGGACTTTAAGCTTTTCTCTAAGAATACCTTGATTGTTTCAAATACTTCTTCTATACCAAGTTTATCAACACGTATAACAAGATCAAAAATGGATAAATCATCGACATTTATGCCATAGTATTTAATGAATCGCATCTTCTCGTAATATTCCCGGATAATAGTTTCTCTCATGGCTTTCTCTAAGCTAATACCATCTCTCTGAGCTATGCGCTTAACTCTAATAGGTAACGGCGCTGTTAGATATACCTTGTAATCTGCAATATCACTAACAATCCATGCTACGAGATGCCCATCTAATACGATATTATCTCTAGTAGAGGCTATCTCGTAGGTACGCCTATCTATTTCTAGGTCAATACTCGGATCTTCTAGGGCGATCCTACTTAATTCCTCGAGCGATAAACCGCGTTTCCTCGCTATTTCTCGAAATATGTTACCGGCTGAATAATACTCTAACCCAAAGTACTTAGCGATTAACTTGGCTTGTGTAGTTTTACCGCTACCAGGTGGTCCACTAATAGCTATTACTACCAAAGGAGAATAACCCTGGAAAGCCTTAGTTAACCACTCTTACCTGGAATGACTAGTTCGCGCGCAACTTCACGTATGAGTCTTGCTAGACAAGAAGGACAGATAACGCCTCCGTATGGACGCTCAGGCCTTTTCTCGGTCTTAGCAAGTTTTCTAAGTTCAACGGGTCTTAGTCTGGGTACCCCATTCAATGGTTTACCACAAATAGCGCATTTAGCTGGCCCTGGACGTCTGGGTTCGTAGTGTATTTTTAACTCACCACCAGGGCTTCTAACATAAACTCTGCGCTTACTCCTCGTTCTATATGCTGGTCTAGGCATACCAGTATCCCCAGTTATTAGCTATGTATTTCCTAGGACTAAGTGGTATAATAGTATAGGGTTAATTAAAGTTAGCGCTGCAATTCCTTATGTCTAATAGATACAGATCTCATTAGTAAGTATAGAGGGGTAATATATGCTATAAATCCTATTAAATAAGTATAAGTATAGAAACCGCTCTCCCCCCGACTAGTAAGTAAAGGTATTGGTATGGGTATTTCTACGAGCTCGTTTCCGCGAGTTAATACCGCTATTAGGAATATTGCTAGGAAATATGTTATAGCTATTAATAGCATTTGTATAAGTAATAACGCGAAAAACCTCCTACGCGCTGTTTTTACTAATGTCTTTATCTTTCTATATTTTCTTAGCTCGCTCTTGCTGCGTGGTTTTTCCGGTAGCCTGTATTGTGTTAATATTTTAAATGCTTCTCGGAAAGTCTTGTGTTTAACTAGTATATTCGATATTAATGCTGTTAATAGGGAAAACCCTATACCAATCAATACCGATACCGTTATTTCATACAATTCGGTATAGCTACCTCTCACCAATTAATCTCTTAAGAAGCGGATAAGCCTCTAGGGTTCTCTCATAAGCTATAAGCATATAGTATTGTTGTACAATACCTATTGCTAGCAAAAGACCAGTACCAGTACCATACGCACCGAGTAGATCTGCTGCTACCGCTATGGACGCTACTATTAGGCTGGAAAGCACTGTTAATGGCCAGATATATCTAGCAAGTATTTTCTCGAGCAACTTAGGATTTCTCCTAATACCTGGGATGTCCATGCCGCTCTTAACAATTTCTTCTGCTTGCGCCGAAGCACTTAATCCAGCTATTTCAACCCACATAATACCGAATATCGTTGCTAATACGAGTACGCCTATACTATGTATAAATGCGTGTAAGGGATCCTGTATACTGGATAATAAACTACGTGGTGGTGCTAAGTAATAGGCTATGCCTCCTATGAGCCTACCCTCTTCATCATATTGGGCAAGAATATTTACTAGCCACTCCGGTATAACTCCTCCGCCATAATTTCTGAACAAGCTAGCAAATACTAATACATCTGCATATAGTATTCCAACGAATAGCACTGGGATGTTAGTTACATATAAGAACTTAAGTGGTACTCTTGATTTTATTGTTCTAAGTCTTGGAGACGTTATAGGTATGTATACTCTCATACTATCCAGGTACACTAGAACGAATATTATTGCTAAAGTAGCTATTAAGCCTATTAAATCTCTACCACCGGGTCTCATTATAATAGATGCTAGATCACCGCCACTAGATAGTGTATGAATCACGTAGGGGATAAAGCCTACGAATTCATCGCCATAAGTTATAGGACTCAGTAGATTCCACATAATGGTATTGGCAACACCAGCTAGAATGAACAACGAAACACCAGAACCGATGCCCCATCCCTTCTGGATCATTTCATCAAGCAATATGACAAAGTATGTTGCCAGAAATAATTGAAGACCTACACCAATACGCTGTAGAGCCGTAGCTGAACAATGCACTAGAGGGTTAGGACCGGTTATTCTCCAATAATTACAGGCAGTAACGTACATGGCAGACTGTATAGCAGCAAGTAGTAGAGCAAAAGTCTTTTGGGCAGCAGTAAATTTCTTCCTATCTTCGGGATCGCTTAAATCAAGATCAATAAGCTTAGCACCAACAAGAATTTGCATAATTAAACCAGCAGTAACTATGGGTCCTATGCCTAGCTCCATAAGTGTTCCACGGTTTGACGCAAATATTATTTGCACGAGCAGTATTTGGGTTCCTCTATAAACTTCTATCCCGTAGAGAGGCGTATTTGCCATTATAACATATACGATTAGTGCTATTGCTGTCCACAAAAATCTCTCGTAAAGTCCTGGCTTTATTTTTGGTTTTTCAACCGTTGGTATATAATCAGCAATTTTTGCCATTACATCTAGTATACCCATTACGTTACACCATAGCCGTAAGCCTAGTATCGATTCCGAGGCCTCTATGAAATACGACTAGTGTATGGATTATTGATATAATAGTCTTAAAACTCTACCGCATTTGAGAAAATAAGGATTCACTCTTAGTTCTACTCTGACTCGCTAGCTACTATTACTACTTCTCCACCAGCTTCTTCTATCTTTTTCTTAGCACTTTCAGTAACTTCTCTCGCTATAACTTTTAATGGTAGTGTCACTTTCCCTCTACCAAGTACTTTGTTATATCCCATCTCAATAACGTTTAATACTATCTTGTTATTTTCTTTCACTACCTTATTTTCTAACAATAATTTATGAGCAATTTCATCTAATTCTCCAACGTTAATAGCGTATACGCCATATCTCGTCTCAGGCGGTTGTGTAAAACCATGTTTACCAAACCAGTTTGGTGCGTATTTAACTACCCATGTCCACTTATGTTTATGCATACCAGCTGCGCCAAATCCTCCACGTGAACCGCTTTTTCTATGCTGTCCTATACGACCCCATCCCATGGTACGTGTTCTTCCACGTAATTTCCTGCTTTTCTTCCTTTTACGAACAACCATAGCTCATTACCTCTAGCTATTAAAGCATTCTCTTTATAAGCTCGTTTATAGCTTTACCCCTATACCCTAATTCACCACCATCATTGTATGGCCTTTTAGTACTACGCTTGAATCCTCCACGAGGAGGATGTAACCTAAATACGGGTTTAATCCACTCTAGCTTATGTAGCGTTATTTTTCCTTCAAACATCGCCTTCGCTAATGCTGGTATGCCTCCCTTAATACCGTGTTTTTCAAGCATTTTGTCAACAATCTCATCTGTTAATGGCTTATTACCCACTATTCTACCACGTTTTTTCAATACTTCAACTAGCGTATCATAATCAATTTCTCCCCAAGTAATCCAGTCCTTGGCTTTTCTAAGCATTCCCTCTAGTCCCGGTAGATCCTTAGGGTATATTACCATATGGAACTTCTTGTGCAACCTTAAGAGTTTAAGTGTATAGTCTACATCAGGGGGTACGTCTACACGTCCTCTTATTCTTATAATAGCATATAGCTCAGGCAATTCTAAGCCCCCTAGGCTTTCAACCAGTCAACGGGTGTTACGAACTTATAGGTTTTTCTAAGAGCATCTACAACTGCTTTAGCAAAGTTTATAGTTGTTCTGGTTTCACCAAATGTTTCTGTCCATGCATCTTTTATACCTGCTAGTCTTAAAACAGCCTTAGCAACATCACCGGCTACGAGGCCTGTACCCTTTGGTGCAGGCTTTAGTACTACACGTACACTACCACTCTTACCCATAACCGTAAAAGGTATACTATGAGGTTCTCCACACCTGCACTCCCAGCTACCACATCCTCTTCTTACGGGTGTTATATTTAGCTTAGCGTTCCTCAATGCTTTATTTAATGCCTCTAAGTATTGTCTAGCTTTACCAGAACCTACTCCTACAAATCCATTCTCGTTACCAACTACGACTACTACTCTAAATCTACTCCTTCTCCCAGCATCAGTCATTCTCTGTACAATACCAACATCTAGCCTGATGTACTTCAGATCCGGTAGTAGATAATCAACAATTTCGGGTTCTAATAGTGGTAGATTTCTATCAAAAATCTCCTTTAAACTAGTTATCTTACCCTCAACAACCATTTTACCTACACGAGTACGTGGAACCCAGGATTCTAGAGCATTTTTATCAACAGCGCTCATAATAGTATACGACACTATTTACTCACCCCTCACTAGGCTTAGTGGATAAGACATCTTTATAGTCTTCTATAATCTTATTCTTCACTTCTTCAAAATGCGAAGGAAGATTAACTGGATCAAAACCACGTGCTATATATTGTGAGAAAAACCTCTCATATTTAGCAGGATCTGTTTCTTTCAACAACTTAGCCCATGCAGCTATGTGTTCACCCTTAATCCTCTCCTCGCTCGGTATAACCTCGTCACTAACAGGTACTTTAAGGCCTATATCATTAGCTGCTTTAATAGCAGCAAAAACCTTAGCACCTCGAGTGGGTCTGTGAAGACCTATATCAGGTACAGCATATTTAACACCGGCTTTAAGCGCTCTTAAAGAAGCTAAAAGCCCTGTGAGATAAGCAGCTGGAGTATTCCCCGTTCCACCTTTCCAACCATATTTTTTAACAAGTTCACGTGAATGCGCAGCTGCTATTACATGATCACCTTGTGGCTTAGCTTGAATTATCTGTACCCATATGTACTTGTTTGTTTTACGAACTACGTATCTGAGATGACCAGATAGGATCATCTTGTATCTCTTGTAGTAGTTAGTCTTACCTTCACGTCTCCTCCTGCGTGGTACTTTATACCGTGGACCCCTAGCCATAGCTATTCTCCCTAACTAGTTTTCAATATACCTTGTTCAATCATGTGGTTACGAAGATCTGCTAAACTCTTAAACATTCCTCCTTTAGCAAGCATATAAAGTCTTCTATAAGTCTTCCTATCTATCATACCGTGGTCTCTGAGATACCTCAAATATCTCCTCATTTTCCTAATCTTATTCATCCAAACCTCTTTGGGATCCATTCTAGCTGTTTTAACACCCTTTCTCTTACCATAACCTCTTTTACGACCCTTCTTTCTCTGTTCATGACGTAAGCGCCAACGAGCTCGAGAATTTCCGTGAACAGGTTTAACTCCTATAACACCTTCTTTGATTAATCTCCTAACATCCTCACGTGTAATAGCATCTGCTACCTCATCTATGCGCGTCGGATCAATCCAAATCCTAGAAACCCCTACACCAAGTATCTCTGCCGCAAGTCTTTTCTGAAGAGTAAGGTCAGTCACTGCACTTCACCTGATCCGGTGTTTGTTTCGACTAGTTTGACGAGTTCTGCTGGAACAGGATTAGCTATCTTAAATCCTTTTTCGAGGGCTACTCTAGTAATTTCTATTCTCTTCTTTAAACCTACGGTAGATCCTATGTAAATAATGTGTGTATCTGGGTCGAGGCCTTCTAGGTCTTTAACACAGTGTACAACAACAGGTTTCTTACCACTTGGATGTAGACCCCTAACTTTACGCGGACTTCTATAACCTACTTCAACTAGTGGTGGATAACCCTTAAGCTTTAACCTCATCTTATTATCTAATCCTTTGGGTTTTCTCCACTTAGGATCATTCTTAAACTTGGGTTTTTTCCACCAAAGATGTCTTAGAAACTCTGGTTTTTTCGATTTAAGCTTCTTTCTAAGCTCTAAAAGCCTCTTGATCTCATCACTACTCATTCTTCTTCACCCCAGTCATAGATGTATATACCATCCACGAATACTCTCCTATCTTTATCCTTAACTTTAGTAGCTAGCTCGATATTTGCTGCTGTTTGACCTACATGCTCGATATCAATACCCTCTACAATAATATCTTCTCCCTCAACACGAACCTTAACATCATCTCCAACAATCTTGGCTATTCTATCAGCTTTTTCTCCAAGGAAATTCTTTATCCTAACAACCCTATTCTTCTCATCAACAATAACTGTAACGGGGAAATGCGAGTATATTATTTTAAGCTTATACCTATACCCCTTAGTAACCCCCTTTATCATATTCTCTATGTGAGAAGCAATTGTACCAACTAGTGCTTTCTTCCTCCTATTAGCAAAGTATGTTTCTACAAGCACCTTGTTATTTTCTTTGCGAATAATTACTCCACGCGCATGTGAAAAATCTCTACGTAGTTCCCCCTTAGGACCCTTAACAGTAACGACTAGCCCATTAATCTCTATATCAACACCTTCAGGGATTTCCACTTCTTCAACAACATATACTTTTTTCGACATGCAAACACCCCTCAGTAAACATATGCTAGTAGTACACCACCTGTTCTCTTAGTAATTGCTTCTTTGTGTGATAGGACACCATAGGGGGTAGATATTATAAGTATACCAATATTGTATGCTGGAAGGTACTTACGTAGCCAGTGCGGCATTCTCTCGAGATCTCTTAGTTTCACCGAGAATCTCGGCTTTATAACACCAGTCTTATTGATTCTTCCAAGTAGTTGAACCCTAATCTTACCCCATCTACCATCATCAATGTACTCTATTTCGCCAATATACCCTTCTCTCTGCATAACCCGAAGTACGTTTATTATTAGCTTAGACGCTGGCCATACTATAACCTCCGGTTTACCCCTCATTTCAGCATTCTGTATAGCTGATAACGCGTTTGCTAGTGGATCCATTGCTACCATGTCACTACACCATACCTTGAAGACTCTCTACAAGGTCTTATAAAGTTTCAATAACCTTAGTTATATTTCTTGAACCCCAGAGATGGGGCTATCTCGCGGAAACATTGTCTACAGAGCATTAAACCATATGCTTGTATAACAGCATCTCTCGAGCCACATCTTCTGCACTTTTTAGATCCCTTACCAAATTTTCTTATCTTTGGAGGTCTATACTTAGCCATATCCTACACCCTAGACTATCTCGACTCCAAACTCTTTGTGGAGGAAAACCATTGCTTCTTCACGAGTAACTCTATGTCTACGTGGAATGTGTTTCTTCCTACAACGCCTCCTCCTCAACACCCTATAACCGGGTCTTTCAATGGTAATAGCTATATCCATTCCAAAAATGCCGATCTCGGGATCGTATTTAACCCCGGGGAACATTATGTGCTCTTTTATGCCAATACTAACATTCCCAAACTCGTCAAAACTAGAAGCTTTAATTCTATAACCTATGGCTTCAAAGACTTTTTTCAAGAATTCAATTGCACGCTCTTTACGAAGGGTGACTATAGCTGCTATATTTTGTCCCTTCCTTATACCGAAATCCTTGATCGTTTTACGAGCACGACGAGGAACTGGTTTCTGACCGGTTAGTTCTTCTAAAACCTTCATAGCACCAGATAATCTCTCAGTAGCAGCTCCTACACTAATATTCACAGTTACCTTAGCTATTCTTGGTTTTAGCATCGGGTTTCTCTCCCAACGGCTAATAATCTCGCTGACTTTCTCCGGGTCTATCGGCAGAGACATATCACCATGCTCCCTCAGGTAGTTTTATTAATGGCTCATCGAATCCTATTGGAAATACATAGTCGAGACTAGTCTGGATCTTGTTACCGTGTTTATCTTCGAGAGTAACTATACTCCTATACCTTCTAATTCCTCTGCGAATAGATACTACTCTTCCAACTCTACCAACGTTACGTCCTCCAGTAATAATCGCTAATACTCCTTCTTGAAGAGGTATATAATTAAGTATTTCTTGTTTAGGTATAGCTAATTGAAGAGAGCCAAGTGTTTTATATTTATCTTCAACCGGATTAGTCGGATCACTTACTTTAATTAACACATTACGTCCGTCATGTAGATTTAATTGTATATGACCACCCTTGACAGTAGTCTTATTTTCGATTCTACAAAGCTTATATCCAGCCTCTTTCTTGTCAATTTCTATTAAACCTAGAACTTTAACCGGGACAGGTATTACTCTATAGAATTCACCAGTTTCAACTACTTCAATTACATCCATTAAACCAACAGGGTATTTGTAGTTTCTACGTACACGACCATCTACTTTGAAGTGTCCCTCAGCTATTAATTTACGAGCTTCACGAGCTGTTTTAGCATAACCAAGGATGTTCCTTACAATAAGTAGTAGCGGAATACACCTATCGATCGGATGTGGTCCGGGAGATGGTTTAACAACCCATTTATACTCCTTTCTAAGAATCGGCCAGAAACTCGGCGCAGCTAACGCTTTAAGATGTCTTTTACCACCCATTCTAGCCACTACTTACACCTCCACTAGCCGGTTTTCCACTACTAACTGCTTCCTCGGGCTTAGCTTCAGCTTCCTCAACTACTCTACCACTCCTTCTCTCGATAATCGCTCTTCTCCACTTATCACTTAAATCGAGTTTAATAATCATTACCTTACTCGGATGTATTGGATAGTATACGGGTGTGCCATCAGCTTTCTTTATTTGAACGCCCTCTACATATATTCTGACACGTTTAGTATCGACTTTTACCACCTTGCCTTCATGTCCCTTCCAGTCTCCACGCATTATTTTAACAACATCTCCTACACGTACTGGTAGCCTCTTGACACCATATTTTTCTCTAAGCTCTTTGCTAAGTGGTGCATTAAACAATTTCCTCAACTTGTGCAAAGGAGCATTATAGAGAGCTTTCCTCTGTTTACTTGGTTTAGCTGATTTCGTAAATCCCATTATACACCCCCTACACGATCATGGTAGCGATGTTAGCTATTTGAGGCCATCTCTCAGCAGCTTCTCTTGCAACAGGACCACGTATCTCGCTACCTTTAGGTGTTCCCTCGGGAGTAACTATTACAACAGCGTTGTCCTCGAATGCAACCCATGTACCATCTGGTCTGCGATATGGCCTTTTCTGCCTAATGATTACTGCTCTAAAGATCTGTTTCCTCATCTCAGGAGTGCCCTTCTTAACAGAAACTACAACCATATCGCCAACTCCAGCTGGTGGTATTCTTCTAAGCCTACCTTTATACCCCGGCACACCGATTATCAATACTTCCTTAGCACCACTATTATCAGCTACTTTAACATACGAACCAACTTGCAAACCCGTATTAACGTGACGTCTTGAGAAAGCTGGTTTACCTGTTGCACGTTTCGGCATTACTTTTCACCACTCCTCTTAACTACTTGTAATACGACAAAAGCAACTGTTTTAGCAAGGGGTCTTGTTTCACCAATAATTACTTCGTCTCCCTCTTTAGCATTAATACACGGTGGGTTATGGGCATGTATATGTGTATGTCTCTTCTCGTATCTACGGTATTTCCTCACATAATGAAGGTATTCATGCCTTACAACAACTGTTCTCTGCATCCTAGCCTTTACAACAACACCTCTTAGAATCTGCCCTCTCACTTTCACGTGCCCATGCCATGGACACTTCGGATCATTACAAGTATTCTCTGGAGGTTTTAACCCAGGAATCCCTATATTCCTTGCCTTAGCACTCATAGAGACTACCTCCTCACGATTCTCTTCAAACGATCCTCCGGTCTCCCCACTATACGCGTCCCTATAACGGTAAAGCTTAAACCATAAGGTGTTTTAAACCTAAACACGCCATGCTCTTTTAAAACACGTACAAAACCTCTACCCGGAGACTCTATTAGAAGTGTTTTCATAGTTTCATCTACTACTCTACCTGATAAACCAGCTATACTAGGGTCTGGGTATTCCAATACTTCAACACCTAATCCTATGAGCTCGTGGTAGTAAATATTCCTCTTACTATGTCTCACTACTTACTCCTCCTGATACCTAATTCTTCTTCTCTCATAATTGTAAGGATTCTAGCAATATCCCTCTTAATATTCCTAATCCTAGCAGTATCTGTCAACGTGCCCAAACGAGCTTGTAACCTTAGCTTCATCAGCTCAAGTCTTAACTCATTGAGTTTTCTAATTCTCTCTTCTCTACTCATTTTCCTTATCTCTTCAGGTTTCACTAGATTCACCTCTAACAGGTTTTAATTCTTCTAGTTCTTCCAGTTTAACTTGTCTAAATTCTATGTGATCAGGAGTCTTGTAACCCGGTTTAACAATTACTACTTCGACACCATATATACCGGGCTTCAACAATGCTTTTGCAACTGCGCGGTCAACCATATAGTCTACGAAATCACCCGCTTTATAGATTCTCCCGGTTCTGAACTTCTCATAACGCGCTCTTTCGCTCCTAAGCTTACCACTAATAACTATCTCAGCACCAATAGCGCCCGCATTCATTATTCTACGCAACATAGCCATTGCTACACGCCTATACGGGATCTCCTTCTCAAGTGCTCTAACGATACGAAATGCCACGACTCTAGCATTGAGGTCGGGATCTTGAATAGGTGATACAGTTATACTCACGTTTTCCAGACCAAAGTGTGTCTGGAGTATAGTCATCAACTTCTTTATAACACTTCCACCACGACCAATAATTCTACCAGGATATTCTGCGTATATAGCGACACGATAACCCGTTGGTGTTTTATAGAGTTGTACATGCGAGTATCCAGCGTCTTTAAAGTAATTTGCTAAAAACTCATCGATCATTACGCGCTTTAGGTTGTAATCTATAAAGAAGGACTTAACTCTAGCACCGGTCACTTTTCACCAGCCTCTGCAACAATTACTTCAACATGACTTGTTCTTCTGAACTTTGGAGTTGCACGACCAAATGCACGAGGCATCCATCTCTTAAGTGTAACACCCTTGTGAGCAGCTATGTGGATGATAACAAGTTTATCTTTATCAAGACCCTTATTTTCAGCATTAGCTTCAACGTGTTCGAGAAGCTTTAATAAATACTTAGCTGCTTTAACGGGATATCTACCAATAGGCCATTTATACTTATCAGCTAATCCACGCTTATGACTCTGCTTACCCTTATATCTCCTAAACGGTATTGGTTGTCTAAGCTTTATAACATTCTCTAATAGCTTCTTAGCTTCACTAACTTTCATACCTCTAATAGCTGCTACTACTTCTCTCATTATTTTTATAGATACTGGTATATCGAATTGTACGGCCTTAGCAATCTTGGATTCGTCCTCCACCTTGTATGAGTAATGCCACGTAGGCATAGTTTTCACCACTATTTGAGTGCTACAAACATACTACTACGTGTAGCTTTTAGGCCCGGCTCACCATGTTGTACTCTTTTAGTTGTAGGACTAAACTCTCCTAGGTAATGACCAATCATTTCTGGAACAATTTTTACTGGTATAAACTCTTTACCATTATAGACTGCTATTGTTAGACCAACCATTTCGGGCAATATGATCATGTCCCTAACGTGTGTTTTTATAACGATATTTGTGGCTTTTTTCTGTCTTAGTTTTCTAATCTTAGCTAATAGCTTCACTTGTGCATCTGTTAAACCACGTTTAAGGCTTCTTCTTTGTCTCGCTGGTAGTAATTGTATGAATTCATCCATAGGCATATTAAGTAGCTCTTCTAGAGTCTTGCCTCTATATCGAAATCTCCTCCATTCTGGCGGAATCTCTATTTCTAAACTCATAGCCTAAACCCCATGTAATCGCTACGTATATTTATCCGTTACTAGTCCTTTTAGAGGGAAATATGTTTACCCGTATTTTAAGATTTAGCTTTCTTCGCAATAATCTTGGTATCTGGAGCGGATCTTCAACCACGAATACCTCGATACCTATACTTCTAAATTTTTCAGCAACATCATAACGATGATGAGGAGGCACAATTACAAATAACCTCCTATTACCACGCGTAATATAGTGTTGAGCTTCAAGAACAGGATCTGTATCGTTAACTGTTTGCTCTAAGTCACTAAACATTACCGCTATAGCATTATTGCCAGAGAGCTTAGATAGCGTTCTCAATGCTAAGCTTATATTCGTATATCCTTTAAATCCCTGCGTAAATAACTCGCGAAGATAATCTATTACCAGCTTCCTAGAAGAGCCGTGTCTGTACGGTGGTTTTGATATAATAACTTTATCCGAGAATAATATGACACTTTTAACGAGGGGTAACACTGATGCAGCTGATAATATAGCCCATACAGAGTACTGCAGCATAGAACCACTCACGTCAATAACAATGATTAGGTGTGCTTCCTTCTCTCTAAACCTCTTATAAATAACATAATCGTATCTCGAGAACATGTACACAGTCTTCTTAACATTAATTCTACCTTTAACGAGCGAATTCCTATACTTACCTAAAACATCTCCTCCTCTAATGTTGTGTCTTAAAATATTATAACCAATACTGACCGCTCTCCATAATACATTATAATCTATACCATGTAATGAAAAATAGTCCCATACCCTACGCGTTAAGTATTCGATAAGCTCTATAGTATACCGCTTACTAACGAGTTTAAGGAAAAGCTTTTGATCACCTGAACTCAACGATTTATAGATGGGTTTTAATTCTTCGTCTAAATCCTCGATCCTAACTTTCTCTAAAACGTATTTTGCATATTCACTAAATGACGAATACCCGGTCAAGATGTGATCGAGAAAGGACGTTATCACTTGACCCATAAGCACTTTACTTCTAAGTCTCGGATTAAGACGATTTACCCCCTTTATAACGGAGATCGATACAGGATCTAATCTCTCTATTAAAGGTTCATACCCCTTATACTTGTATATTTTAGATATTATACGCCATCTCTCGGGCAACGGGATTTTCTTTAAATCTTTAACTAAGTTTTCAATTTTATATCCACGTAGATTATCCGGATTAAGCCAAATCAGGCTGTATGGACCTAAATATTCTTTAATAAACCCCTTCCTTGCTAGTTTCTCAAATACCCCGTTTAGATCCCTCCAGGATAGCCTATTAAAAAGGCTACTATTACTGCAGAGTCTTTTTATAATTTCGTCGCTAATACGTTTATCTACTTTATCGCTATACCCATAAAACTGTTTTATAAAACGTAATAGCTCTGTATCGTTAAATTTCTCTAGTAGTCCGTAATCAAGTAACTTAGGCCAGAGACTGCTAGGTAATTCCCTCATATATTTTAATACATCTGTAACTTCTAATGTTCGTTGACAAGGTATTATTAATTCTCTATTATGCGTCTTATCAACATACAATCCTCTTCGCGTTTTCTTTAGATAGCCGTGTTTTCTGAGCCATATATAATCAAGAATGTCTTCTGGGCCTGAATATTTGTCTAGTAGGTCAGTTATACTTATTCTCTTTC
>JBEVCI010000004.1:0-4281 GCA_040514375.1 Thermoprotei archaeon | reverse complement strand
GGTGTATTCTTAATGAAGGCTATGGTGTTATATAAGCAAGAACCTATTGAAAACAAGCCGTTAAAGTTATCAGAAGTCGAGAAACCTGTTCCCGGACCTGGTGAGGTGTTATTACGTGTTAGGTGCTGTGGTGTCTGTAGAACGGACTTACACATTGTTGAAGGCGATCTAAAGCCTGCAAAACTACCACTAATTATAGGTCATCAAGTTGTAGGCATTGTTGAGGAGATCGGCGAGGGTGTCACTAGAATTAAGAAAGGTGATAGAGTTGGTGTGCCATGGCTATACTGGGCTTGTGGCAAGTGTAAATATTGTAGAAGAGGTCTAGAAAACCTATGTGATAGAGCATTATTTACAGGATATAGTGTTGATGGCGGATACGCTGAGTATATGGTTGCTCGCGAGGACTTTGTCCATCCCATACCGGGTAACTATGATGATTGCAGTGCTGCACCACTACTATGTGCTGGCGCTGTAGGTTATAGAGCACTAAAACTAACGGGTTTAGTTGAAAAACGAGAAGGAGTACTGGGTATATTTGGTTTTGGTGCTGCAGGTCATTTAGTACTCCAGGCAGCTAAATCACTAGGATTAACTGTGTACGTATTCACACACACGCCGTGGAAAATTGAGTATGCGTACAAGCTCGGTGCCGATTGGGCTGGCGATACTAGAGCAGTAATAGATACTAAGCTTGATGCTGCAATAGTATATGCACCAGTTTCATGGGTGCTCATAGAAGCTTTAAAGAAAGTTGATAAAGGAGGCAGAGTAGTTATTGGAGAAATTCACATGTCCCCGATAGAAAGGCTTGATTACAGCCTCATATGGTTGGAGAAGGAGATTAAAACTGTAGCAAATGTTACTAGAAGCGATGTTAGGGAGTTCTTAGAACTAGCATCTAAACACAGTATCAAAACGGACGTAAGAATATATAAGTTAGAGGAGGCTAACCAAGCACTCTATGACCTCAAGCACGGAAGATTCGCTGGCCAGGCCGTACTCAGGATCTAGCGCTATCACTAAGTACGTTTAGAACTAGCTTAGCTAAGTAAAGGGTTTTTGACTGTAATTCAACATATTTACGTATAATATCCTCAGCTCTCTTACTAATTCTGCGTTTCTTCTCTATCTCACTAATGATTTCCTTAACTCTTGCAGGTTCTACACGCTCTATACCACTAAATACTCGTTGTACAAGCTCTTCATAAGATAGTGGTTCTAAGCCTAACTCTTTACTAGTAGATGTGAGTTCTTCCACACGTTCACCTGATTCAATTAGCATAACAAGCTGTCTGAGATTGGCTGTTTTGAGCTGTCTCAGTATAGTTTCTCTACCTGATATCACTAGTCTAAAGTCTTCATACAAGACTTTACTAACTACGTAACTTTCTAACTCGAGTATCTCTCTTGGCGGTTTAATAAAAGGAACTGGTGGATAGAGAGCAATACCTGTTCGTGTCTCATGTCCCTCGAATACGGATATAGCTACTAGTATCTGTGGATTTTCAGTATTTTCTCCGATGACCTCTACTAGAGGAGCTATTGATAACAGTTTTAGCGCTGGACTCGGTTTAGGTATTAGCATTTCTCTACCCGATAACAGTAGCTTCATCTTATCCCTTGCTATTATATAGTCTATTATTCTAAGCACATACTGCTTAACAATATCCCAGTTGAAATCATAAGATATTAGGGTTGAATAAGCTATTTCATCGAGTTCGGATAACAGTATTTCGTCTAAATCATCAAATACATATTTTTCAGCTGCCCTTCTGACTTCTAGCCAATCGAGAGAATCTATGAGACCAGCTGCTTCGGGTTCGTGTAGTGAGAAGTACTTATATTCACCTAGCTTAATAACATCGTACATCACAGTTTCAAAGGCGATGCCAAAAACTCTCCTCAAAATTATCATTAATGACGCGAGTGCGAGTCTTAGTAGGTCAGCGGGCTCCCTGGGATCGACGCTGTAGATATAACCATATGTAAAGTCACGGTATTCGCCTCCTGTAGGTGCTGGTACGTAGATTTGCCTTCTATCATAGTACACCAGCACTCTACTACCAAGTGATTTAACGCGTGGTTTTTCAGAACGTAGTTTCCATATACACCTATTGGGTACCTTCCTATATCTACCAAAACCATTCCAAGGAGTATGCACTACACATAATTCCTCAGAGGTTAGTCTCCCAGTCAATATGTCTCTTATGATATTTGGTTTCTCATTCCACTCAAGCTTATAATACCTATACTCCTCATATGCTTCGGCAAAACCATTTTCTCTATAAAAATCTACTTCTCTAATGGGTTTCTCATACACTGCCTTAACTATCCTAGAGCTTTTAGTAGTATCTATCGAAACTACTATAGCTTCCTCGGAATAATCTATGTTTCCGGGCTGAAATTTCTCGACAAGGTCACAATGACCTATGGGTTCTAGTGGTATGATCTGGTTTTCCTTGATTAAGTACCTTTTAATACCATATGGAGGCGCGTATTCGTAGAAATTTAATTTTTCATAAATACGTTTAGCGTACTCGTAGTCTATACTATGAGATTTTATAACACCTATACTCCTTAGTACACTTTCTTCTATGTTATCGAGAGATTCTCTATACCAGGGAGATAGTAATTTAGCTAATCCAGTGAATAAGTATATGTAGTAGTTTCTAGGGTTTATGATTGTTTTCTCTATACTCATACTCAGCCATTTCTCGAAAGCACTATAGCCTCGTGAGAGAAGCTCGCGATCCCAGCGAGAACCCGGTATAATAACAGTTTCTGAAAAACCTAATTCTTTTCTCCTACCTTTTCTACCCTCTCTCTGTATAAATTCTCTAACACTATCAGGTAATCCTATATGAATTATTCTCACAACAGTACCTATATCAATACCTTGAGATAGTGTTCGAGGAGATACAATGACTTTTACTCTACCTCTTCTAGCGCCTTCTTCGATTTCTTCCCTTAAGTGTTTTGGTACTAGATGGTGATGAGTAGCTATTGGTAAGTTTTCTCCTAGTTTGAATTTAATACTTCTAACAAGTTCTTCTGCTTGTGAAATACTTCTAGTAAATACTAGTGTTACATAGTCATCTCTAATATATTCCTTCAGTATCTCTGAGTAATCTATGCTTGGAGTTGCTATTTCTAAACCAATACTACTGGCTATCGATATTATTCTATGAATATTTTTAACAAAGTAATCGTAGTCACTACTTGCTTTCTCTAGTTCCAGTTTTACAACCCTATCTCTAATACTATTAGCTACCTTGCTATACTCTATCCTATACTTTTCCCATATGCTTCTGAGATTTTTACCAAGTACTACGTATACGTGGTTTTCAATACTAAAGGGCTTACCCTTAACTATGTGGAAATCTCTACTAGTTACCTCCTTCAAGAACTCTCCGAGATCCTCCGGATTAGATAGAGTTGCTGTTAATATAACAACTTGTGGTTTTATCTCACTAAAACGTGCTAACAACTTAATCATAGCTAGTAATAGTGCAAGACTCCTCGGTCCATAGAAATCGATCTCGTCTATAACTAGCAAGTCTAGCTTTTCATAGAAGGGTAGTAGTAATGCTTTAGATTTTCCTAGCAAGTACTTCTTTAAGTCATGTAGTACAAACGCTGGATTAGAGATCACTAGTGGAGTGTTAATTATGAGTTGTCTTAGACCACTACGTCCTATGCTCTTCTCGTACTCGCTTCTCTTAACACTGTCGAGTTGTAGAGCATTCTGATTAATTCTTGATAAGTAATCCTCTATTCTTCTTATCTGGTCATTCGCTAGTGCTAGTGTTGGATAGAGTGCTAATCCACGAATTTTCTCTCCTTTACTAAGTCTTGTTAAAAGGTATAGAATCCATGTCTCTGTCTTACCACTTCCAGTACCAGAGATGAGTATTAGATTATATCCCTTGAGTAAAGCTTTGAATCCTTCAAATTGGTGTTTATAAAGCTTTTTATCACCTATGGGGTGGTTTTTAAGCTCTGGTACTATATCGCTAAATGTGTATTCAACATAATCGGGTTCTGAGCCCTTAATAACTTTGTGAATGTACTCGTATCCTAGTTTTTCTAGAACGTGTTTACTAGAAACTCTCAATACTATTCACCTAGATAATGTTAAGAATTATCAGCTAAGGCCGAATCATTCATCCCCTTGTAAGAGTCCTTTTCGCCCGGGGTCATCACCGATTAAGGTAATATAACAAAGAATCCTTTATAACATGTTATCGAGAAACTTTCCACAAGACTATATTATAGTAT
>JBEVCI010000003.1:0-16234 GCA_040514375.1 Thermoprotei archaeon | reverse complement strand
AGGTTAGCCACGTGTTACTCAGCCGTCCGCCACGCCCCGCAGCGGCGGGGCGTACGACTCCCATGGCTTAGTCCCACCCCGATAGCGGTCGGGTCCGGCAGGATCAACCGGTGTTGCGGCCGCAAGGGGGCGGGTGCGGCCTATAACCTGGGCTATCCAGGAGGGGGTATAGCCAGCCCTCGTCGGACCTAAGCGTCCCAGGGGTAGGCTATGCTCCCCTGGGGGGCTTAGGTCCCCATTTATGAGCATAAGTATTAGTATCCAGTATACACTTATTGGAGTATATGCGACTTATATACCTTATGCCTATTAAGTGTTTAAATATGCGTATACATGTCCCCGCGGCAGGAGACCAGCTTCTCATCCACCGGGCTTAGCCCGGCGTTGAAGCCATGCCGCCGCCGGGAAGCCGCGGGGCATGCTAAAATATTATTGTGTTACGCCTTCCTAATATAGGTTTATCCCAGTAACTACTACTATAATAACCCGGTATATAAGCTATAAATTAGGAATAGCTACCAGTATAATACTTAGAACTACTCAGCACTGGGTATATATATCTCCTCAGAGCTATAACCCATCCTAGCTAAGACTTCCGGGAGAATACTGCTATCTTTAAGCATTTTACATAAGTAGCAAGCTAAACTACCATTACCACTATTGATTATGAGCTTATTGCTGACAATCTCGCTAACAACCTCGTCTATGATCTTCTTGAACTCCTCGATACTGAGTAGTAAATCAATATACTTCGGCTTCCTCTTACCAGACAACATGTAGTTAACAAGAGGCTGTTTAACACCAAGAAGCCTAGAAGCTTCTAACTGCGTATACCCATAGTCTTTAACTAATCTAACCGCTATATACAGTTTCACAGCAGGCAGTATCTTCTTAGCGTAAATCTCGCACAAAGCATATTTATAATTATTTCCACCATCCACGACGAAACACCACACTACACTATTATGGTATAGCGTAAAAGGGGTTATATAACATAGTTATAGGGAGTAAACGGTATATAACCATAGCTATAAGTATCCCCCACGAAATAAGTCTACTCTGATAAATTAGGCGAAATAGTACAATGGTGGTTTTATCATGAGAGTATGGGAAGCAATGAGAAAACCAAAAATAGTGATAACGGGCAACGAACCAGCAACACTTGTACGTGCACTAATGAGGGAAAATGAAGAGTCAATAGCGGTAATAGTAGAGGATAAGCTCTCGATGAAGTATAAGGGTTACCTAACATGGCGTGAAGTATTACAAATTACAAGCCACTACTCAATACTCCGCGCAATAGACTTAGCACTAGACCACCCAGTGCTATATCGTGATACAAACCTCGAAGACGCATTCAAAGAACTAGAAGAACACAAGGTATATGGAGCACCAGTACTAGAATCGAGTGATAAACCGAGCGTAATCGGTGTATTAACATTATCAGATGTACTAAAAAGAATACTAGAATCAGAGTATAAACCAATAGCCGAAACAGTAGCAGAAGTAATGACTAGCGAGAAAAGCGAAAACCCGGAAAACTACATAGTGTATAGTGACGAGTTTGCCAATAAAGCATGGAGCAAGATAGTATACCGAGCACTACCCGGCTTAGTAGTTCTCAGAAACCCATCAGAACCAGTACCTGTAGGTATTATCACACCAAGCGAGTTTATTAAGACTAGTCGATGGTTCTTCCACCGAGAAAGTGAACACGCTGCTAAAACACTAGCGCGTATAAAGAGGATAATGCTACGTGGAGCACCAACAGCAACACCAGAAACACCGATAGAGTATGTAGCAAAGATCATGGCTAATAACGAGTTCACAGTACTACCCGTAATAGATGAGGAAACTGGAAAACTAGTTGGAGTCATAACAATGTATGACATAATTAGAGCATACATCACGGGCGCTAAGCCAGGTAGAGTAAGACCTGTAAAGAAACCAGTACTACCAATACCAATACCACCAGAGGAGAGGCCAACATACGCATCATCAGAAAGGATTCTAACAGAAGTACTAGTAGCTAAGAAACCTGTTGAAGAGCTAGTTGGAGTCACAGCACTCGATATAGCTAGGACCGAGCTACCAGCAGTGCTCGTTACCGATACGCTAGAAACAGCTAGAAGAGCTATGATCAGGTACAAGACACACTACCTCCTAGTAGTTGATAATGAGGGACGGATAGCTGGTGTAGTAACTAAGTGGAATATGCTTAAAGCAATTGGTTTACGAGGACCTATTTGGAGAAGAAGAGTGAACGACAAATTATTCATAGAGCAAATAATGTCAACCGATATACCAAGAGTAAAACCAGATGATAGTATCGAAGAGATAGCTCTTCAAATGTTTAACGCTAGATCCGAGGTAGCTATTGTTGAAGACGAGGAGGGTCGTATATACGGATTCATAACTAAGGACGATATCATAGATGCTTATGCAAGGCTACAAAGTGGCAGAGCAAGAATAGAGAATGTGATGACTCCCAGAATGATCGGAGTAGTACACCCACACCACAGCCTACACCACGCGGTACAGAAAATGATAACATTCTATATAGATGCTCTAGCAGTATACGATGGATCTAAGATACTAGGAGTACTTTCAGCCAATAGGCTACCCTTCATAGCATACGAGGACTCGGTAATAGCTAGTAAGAGCAAATACATAGTATGGGTTAGAAAAGTTAGCAAAGGCGGTCTTAGAAGAGCACGCTATGTGAAAGTAACACCACTACTAGTACTAGACGCCATGGTAAAAATCCCAGAACTATCAATAAAATCCAGCGAAGACGTAGTTAGAGCTATCGAGCTAATGAAGAAACATAACATAGACGGCATACCAGTAGTAGATGAAGAAGGCAAGCTAATAGGAGTGATCGCTAAAACAGATATAATAAGAGAACTAGCTAGGACCGCAAAACTAAGGCTAGAGCGCGGACTACCAGTAACTATTAAGAAGAGAAGAAAAAGCGAAAGTAAGCAAACAAGTTCTTAGTATTTCTTAGCAATTAATCCTACGATTTCCCTAAGAGTTACAATACCAACTATTTTTCCCTTACTAACTATTACAGCACCCCTACTCCTCTTTTTCCTAAGCTCATTAACGAGATCACCAATGCTAGTATCTGGTTCGACTATAACGGGTTTTGTCCTCATATAATCAGCTACTGTTATCACGCGTAAACGCCAATCTCTATGTCTAACCTCAGAGATCTTGTAGAGATTAAGTAATGCATATGCTATCTCCTCGACACTAATATAACCAATCAGCGATTCTTCGCTAATTACTGGAAGATAGGATACTCCGTATTCGAGCATTACTTGTCGAGCAGCGATTATTCTATCTTCGGGCCTTAACGCCTTCGGCATGTATAGTGCAATATCACCCACACGACTCCTGTATATCTCATCAGCTGATTCAACGAGTTCCCATCTCGTCAGAAAACCAACTACTTCACCACTACTAAGAACAGGTAAAGAACCAATACCCTTATCAATCATAAGTCTAGCAGCATCACCAATATTTCTATCGGGTTCTATGTAAATGGGATCACTACTCATGAAACCAGATACGTGTAATCTACCAGTTGATATGGAAAGCGTACTAGCTGTACCGAGTTTAACCATTATATCCCATTTAGTAATGATACCATAGAGAGAATCATCACGCAATACAACTGCTCGATCTAACCCATACCTCTTCATTACACGGACAGCATGATCTAGAGAATCACTCGGTGCAACGCGTGGATAATCCCTAGACATAACATCTGCGACACTAACCATAACATAAACACCCGTCTACGCGCTAGTACCCTATATGAAGAACTATGTTAAATCAAGAATAAAATATTGGTAAAATATTGGATTAGCGAAAGCCGCCGCCGGGATTCGAACCCGGGACCTCCGCCTTACCAGGGCGGCGCTATCGGCCGCTAACCCAAGCGTCTACCGAGCTGAGCTACGGCGGCTCATCTACACTCCCTATATAGTCTAGCACAAACCCTATTATGTCTCTCCCCAGTACTAGTTTATAAGCTTCTCTATAAATAATCCTAACAAAACACGGCTAGATACTAGTAGTCTATGGTGATACATCATGAAGAGATTTAGAGCCTTAGCTCTAGATGTTGATGGAACACTAACAATTAATAGAGAAGAGTACACAATACACCTCGGCGCTATCTATGCTTTACGCAAACTTGTCGAGAAAAACTACACTATAGTGCTTATCTCAAGCAGTGCTTTACCAATAGTTGCTGGATTACAGCGGTACCTAGGTCTTAAAGGACCAACAATTGGTGAATCAGGTGCACTGATATTAACAGAGGAGGGAGAGATCATCAGATTAGCTAGAAACAGTGCTAGAGAAGCATATACTAGTGTTTTAAACAAATATAATGAGTACGTAATGGATTCATGGCAAAACCTCTTCCGCTTATACGATTACGCCTTAAAAGTTAAGCCAGAGTATCGTAGTAGAGACAGAGAAATAGTTAGTATGATAACAGAATACGTAGAAAGGGAATACCCCAACATTAGAGTCGGGTATAGCGGTTATGCAATACACTTAACACCAAGCGAAGTTAGCAAGGGTAAAGCATTAGAGTACATTGCTGAATACCTCGGCATAGACCTAGAGGAATTTATTGGCGTTGGCGATAGCGTTATGGACTTGGAATTCCTAGAAAAAGTAGGTCTCAGTGTAACCTTCCAAAACGCTGATCCAGAACTTATCGCGAAAGCCGATCTAGTACTCAGCAAGCCTAGTGGTTATGGTGTTGAAGAATTAGCGAAAAAACTATTAAGCGGCACTATTTAAGGCTAATCCGGCGTTATTACTTCTTCTTTAAATGTAACAAACTTATTCCAAGCAATATGCGCTAAAAACCCTACCCTCGGATCGGGTTCCATATTTGGATAGGCCTCACTCTTATAAGTATAGTCGACTACTTCGCCCACAAATAGTGTGTGATCCCCGTAATCCCTGGAATCTATTACTCTACACTCTAGATTAGCTAGAGCTTCCTTAATTATAGGTGTTTTAACCTTTCTACCGGGAACTAGTGTAAACTTGGTTTTCTTTAATTTACCAGGACCGGACTCAGACCCTACAATCCACACGTCTCTAACCATTTCAGCGTGTGGAACACTTATAACGAACTCACCATACTTTCTGATAAGCTGATGAGTATACCTCTTAGGAGATACAGAAACACTCACGATAAAGGGATTAGCAGATATAACCGTAACCCAGTCAGCAGCCATAACGTTAACTAATTCGTTAATCCGTCCCGAAACGATCAAGAATGTTCTGAGAGGATACAATAACCTATGACTCATAATTCTCACCCATAGATGAGGAAGAACCAGAAATCCTATATGATTTTTCTCCTTACAATAATGGTTAACTATTACTAGTAATGATAATAAGTATGGGAAACGGAATAGCTAGTAAAGTGAGGTTGTATAATGAAATTCAACGCCGTGGTTCTCATAGCGGTAACTTTGCTACTCGCAAGCACGGTGCTCCTAGTATTTAGCATCGTTGAAACAAGCTCTATAGAGGTTACTGAGAAATGGATCAGCAGGATAGCGGTGGGAGAAGAACCAGTAAGTGTAACAGTTAGTGACGATGAAGTCCTCTTAGCTACTATAAAGCCCGGAGGTTATCAGAGCTTTGTAATTTACCGTATTGGTACAGACGGCAATGTAGTATGGAGAACTACCGGTGGAACCTTAGAAGGTAGAGCAATCTATCCTATCTCCATAAGTAGGAGGGGAGATGAGATCATAGTTATTTCGCTGATCGATACTAGAGATAAAATACGGATCTACTACTATACTACAAGCGGGCTTCTTAGTAAGAAGGTGGACTTGAATCTAGGTCCTTTAACGCTAGTCTTTGATGCAGAATTATATAGTGATGGCTCTATATTATTTGGTGGTCTCAAGTATGTTTTAGGCGAAAAAGCACAATACTATATAGAACGGTTTAACCCCGAAGACAACACTAGATACTGGAGTATTAGCTGGGGCACAGAAGGCTATGACTATATTATTAAACTACTTGTATCTAGCAATGGATACGTGTTCGCGTTAGGAAACTCTACTCTCCAGGGATATACGCTTACTTGTATAGATGGAGATGGAGAAATACTATGGAGTATACCACTCGGTAAAAGCGAACCAGTATCGCTTAGGCTTTCCCCAGATAATAACAATATATATTTACTACTGGGAAGAGGAAACAAATACAGAGTCCTAGTAATTTCCTCGATAGACGGTGGTTTAGTAAACAGCTATGAACTAGACCTTTCACCTCTATTCAAATACGCTACTCTAACAGATTTTGAAGTACTAGCACTAAATAGGGGAGAAGTATTTGCTATAACCGGTACAGGCTATTCCGCGGAAAGTGAGCATCAGACTTTAGCATTTATACTGCTCTATAAACCCGGTACTGGTTTTGAAAAGATCATAAAGATCTCCTCCGAGCAGGACACAGCAATATACGCAGTAACCAGTATTGATAAGAGCTTATATATCGTGGGATTAGCCGGGATAACTACTTTCATAGGATCCTATGAAGTGGGAGAGGGGGGAATAGACGCTCTCGCTATAATAACATCATTAACAACCGCTTCTATCTCTTTGTATATCCTATTCAGAGAAGTAAGTAGAAAACGTGAGAAAATTAGTACGTAAATACTCGTGCCTCTCACTATAATAATACTATTTCACCATGGTTTACAGAATACTTACAGCCTCCCCTCACTATTAAAGACCCGGCTTTCAACTCCTTGGTGGTTTACGTGAAGGGTATAGCATCTTATATTTCCGAGGCTCTGCTGATCGTGTTAACTATAGCAGGGATCTCGCTCATAGTAAATACTATGAGTAGTAGAGCTATGGTTGTAGAAGAGATCTCAGAAAATATTGGGAAAAGCCTGGGCATAGAGTATGTGTGTTATAATGGAGGATACATCTATGCATATAATTACGGTGTAGAGTTCGAAACCGAAACTCCTGTTGAAGTACTTACAGAAACTGGGTGGACGAATACTACGGTTGTTGAACAAGGAGATCTCTTTAGAATAGCATCTGAACAACCAGAATTTGTGCTCCACACAAATAGAGGTGTTGTGGTGTTAAAACCGTGAAAGCGGTAAGCAATGTTTATGCACTATTCCTGATCGTAGTGGTTATTAGCGCGCTTGTAGTAAACTATATGATAAGCCTCGAGAGGATCCATACCAGTTTCGCGGAGTCGTTAAAAACCGAGAGTAAGCATTTAAGTGAGAAATACGATAGCCCAATACTATTACTAGATTATGCAAACAACACTCTCTACTTAGTAGCTCGCCCGGTAAAACCCATTGAAGTTAAATACCTCTTCATAGAATATGCTAATGGAACTACCATCTTTAAGAGAATAGACAAGACTATTTATAACGACACAGTTTTCACGGCGATCGAGGAGTATGATGGAACACCTGTTAGAATAGGATTAATAACGGGTAGCGGAGCTGTAATATATTATAGTCCGTACAGAGACCCTAGACTACAAGTACTGATTAAAGATTATCCTCTTCTCATAAACAATACATACATAGACAACGCTATTACACAGATAATTGAAAGCAATAGTATTAACGAGTTCTATAATCCAGTAACTGGTAATATAAGTAGAGTCGTCGAATTAGAAGGCAATATCGCATATAGCTATAGAGCTTTAAACGATCCCGTCTACGTGAATTTGACTATACAAAGACTAGCACCAGCGACGGTGCGTATTTACTCACCTATACAGAATACGCTACAAGTCGCTACTAGCGTAAAACCTGGTGTGTATAAGCTCTTTGATATGTATATTGACAACGTAAAGGTCGAGGTCTATTACGTTATTTACTTCGAGAAGTATGGCTGGGACGGAGCTATAGCATCAGCGGGGTTATTGTTTAGACCCGAAGCACCTATAGTGTTCCAGGGCTATGCACAAGTGTATTTCAAGAAGGAGAAAATATTGGATCAAACCGTGAATAGTTTAGATGCAGAGAAAAATGGGTGTCCACTAGTTCTAGCCCCTGTTTCAAACTTTACAGCAAAAATAACTGCTAGACACAGAATAGAATACCTTTACGGCAA
The DNA here is from genome assembly GCA_040514375.1 of Thermoprotei archaeon. Classification (GTDB taxonomy): domain Archaea; phylum Thermoproteota; class Thermoprotei_A; order Sulfolobales; family Desulfurococcaceae; genus QMWW01. The sequence goes on along the minus strand of JBEVCI010000003.1, from coordinate 8,081 downwards.
TCCCCACTATGTGTTATACCTCGAAGGATACAGCGAGGGGTCCTTTATAACCCCTAGCATTCTCTTACTACACTATAACTACTATGCCGAATACGGCGCAGAGACCACACCAGATGGTCGGCTTCTAGGATACTATGTGGGTCCATATACAACGATAGAAGTAAATATCACGATAACTGGATACGCGGTTATAAATAATGCTATTGAACCAGCTGGAATTCCTGCTCCTACACAGTTTTACTACTCCAAAACTACGTACATCAAAATTGTACCAGTCAATACAATTAGTAGAGTGATTATGAGTGCGTGGAAATACTCGTATAACTATACTGACCTCAAGATAATCATACCCTTAGGAAGCAATGCTAGTGTAGAGAAGTACATAGAGAAGGAAAACACGTACTACTACGCTATAGCACCTCAAAACTATATCGAAGTAAAACCAGTAATTCCCGTTTCCAGGATTCAGCCTCCTCTACTAAATCGCCTAACTATTTCATTCGGAAAACCCTATAGTTGCTCAGGAGGATATACCTGCAGAGACTACTTTGTTAAAACCATTAGCGGATTAACAACTATGAGTATACAGTTACCGAGGACACTAGTGCTTAGAGATCCCCATACAAACACATATATAGAAAACTATGTATCAATAAAGCCTCGAAACATACAAGTAGAGTTTAAACAAGGTAGCATATCTACCTATGCTTCAACTACATACATACAACTATACAGCGGTATACCATTCAAAGTGTATAACCCATTAAATACTACGCTAGAACTATACGTTTACCGGGTAGAAAACGGAGTAATACCCTTTAACATCTATGGAAGCGACTATGTTGCCAAATACGATCTATTACCTGGTGAGAACACAATAACATTAAACACAGAGCCCGGACTATATGTTTTCACGATCATAATACAAAACCAAGATGAAGCAGAAGATACCATAGAACAACCCATATACGCTGAAAGCGTTATAGTCGTAATTATTTGAAAATCATCTAGTACTCTCTATTCTACTCTTATCCCTCATAACCCTGCTTGTTTCTGATTATAGTGTTTTTAACTATAATTACTTGATCTACTTTATTCAGTACCAATAATAGTGACGAGACTACTAGCTGAAATGAAAACAGGGAAGCAGGTACCTAGTATACCCTGGATCACCGGGTTCTGGGGGGGTTGGTTTTCCTGGTTCATGAGGGGTAAGTGTTAAAAACAATGAGTAATAGTAATTGATTTGTTGAATTAGGTTGGGTAATATATAGGTGTATGCATATGAATATATCTAGGCTATTAGGCGCAATCTATACACTACTATTAGTAGTATCAGTACTAGCTTCTACAGCAACAGTTGTAAGAATAGCTAGTGCGACCATAACTGGTAGACCCACAATATACTTCTATGATGGGGCAACAGTTACTACAGGCGATCCACTACAGGTTCCAGCAACACTAAATGAAACTGCTGGACAGTACTTAGCCCTTAATCTAAGCGCTATGGATATTAGCGGTGCACAGATCTGGATATGGTTCTCAAAGACAGGTGGTGCTGTTATAGAGCCTGAAGATGCTGTGTTCTTAGGACCCATATATATAGGTGATGTAACAGGTTCTCCGAAATACGTTCTCGTCCCAGTATACGCGCCTTTCAGTGAATATATCTCAGGCGACTATGTTGTTGTGAGTGGAGGCAAAGTCTATCTAAATATCACAGTAGGTAATAAATGGATTAACATTACTCAATTGCCAGGTATATTCGAAGCAGGAGTAACGTATTGGATTAAGATCACAGATGTTGACCCCAAGCTAAGATACAGTATACCATCCTCAGACGTAGCTGTATCTACAAACAGGCTAACATTCACACCAGTATTCTACGCGTTCTCCGAGGTAGGCAACGATAAGGAAGTAGTACCTGATGAGCCCATTTATGTAGGAGCATTCACTGCTCCTGCTGGACAGAAGTACAATATTAACGTAACGTACCTCACGGTATTAGATGAAGTCGTTGCCGCGAATGTAACAACAACTGTTAATACCGAGCCAGCTACAGATGTTAACCCTGAATGGAATTGGACAGGTTTCAAGGTAGAATTCAAAGCGCCAGATCTAGAACTAAGATACAATGACACGGCCGGGAATATTATTGTAGAAATAGTAAATGCTACTAACCCCGCAGATCTTGAAGAAAACTTTACATTTACTCAGCCAGCTAGAATAGTATACTTCCCCAGCGATACAACACCTGTAGCCCATGGAGCAACCACTACAATAACGCTTGAAACTGGTAAGGAGTACAATATTACGTTAAACTACTTCCCATACCTAGGGTATGTAGACATAACATTTAATGGCACATATCCTGTACAACCATCTAGAATAAACTTAAACGAAACTGGTGGTGTATACAACTTCACTATAGAGATACTATACAATGTTCCAGAAAGCGGAGTATATAACATGACTATTAAGGATAGCCATGGAGTAATATACTGGTTCTTAGTAAATATAGTAATATCGCCTGGTATATCCATAGAACCTGATAAGGGCTATGTAGGAGATACTGCAACAGTATATGGTACGATGTTTAATGACTACGTTAACCAGAGGATTAACATATGGTTCCAAGTAAATAGTACACACTATAGACGAGTAGCAAACTTCACAGTAACAGCTCCATCGTGGAGTGTGAACATAGTTATACCACACGCAACTAAAGGCGTTAAGAACGTAATAGCAACAACAGACCTAGGTGGAGATAGGGTATGGGCGACATCAGACGAAGTAACACCAGGTATAGCACAGACAACATTCGAGGTATTACCAAAACTAGTTGTTGAACCCGCCGAGTTTCCAGCAGATTATGGTGAGTATGTATACGTTATTGGTACTGGATTCGATCCAGACGTCGGCTATAAGATTGCAGTAGATAACCAGTTCCTGCAAGAAAACGTCCGTGCTAATGGTACGGGAGACTTATACATAACACTAATTGGAGCAGGGTTTGCGCCAGGACTACATGTTGTAGCACTCTACGAGACTATAACAACACCTGCATTCTACGCACTATTCAACGTAACCCCGCCTGAGGGCGCTGTTACACTAGAGGATGTAATGGCTAAGTTAGAAGAGATACAGACTGTGCTCGGAGAGGTAGAGAATCTATTAATAACTCTACAGGGAGACATTGCTGTAATCAAGACTGAGGTCGGAGAGATCAGAGTAAGTGTTGACGACTTGAAAGTATTGCTCACAGACTTAGGTGATAGGATTGAGATGAAGTTTGACGAAGTAAATAAGAGTCTTGCTACACTAATAGTTATGAAGAACGATGAGGTAGTAGCAACTATTACTGCTAAGTTAGATGACTTAAACGCTGTCATTACAAGCGTAGAGGATGGTGTTGCTACTCTACAGACAAGTCTTGGAGAAGTTACTGCTAAACTAGACGACTTACTCGGTGGACAAGCCGAGATCAAGGACTTAATAACAACTACTTCAGGAGATGTAAAAGCTGTTGTAGAAACTGCTAGGGGAGACATATTAGCTGAACTAAGTACTATCGAAGACTTAGTTAGAGGCATTAATGATGTTAAAGCAGATACTGAAAACATATTATCAAAGCTAGACACTGTGTTAAGCGACTTAGCAGATGTTAAATCAAGCATTGCAGATGTAAAGACTACTGCAAGCGGCTTAGAAGATAAGATAACAAGTGCGGCAAATGACATCAAGTCACACATCGATACTGTTGCTGGAGACCTCAAGGGATCAATAGATAACGTCGGCGGATCAGTAACCACATTCGGAGCTGTAAACATAGTACTGCTAGTAATAGCACTAATACTACTCGGTTACGGACTATTTAGAAAGAAGCCTTAAGGCGTTTTTAAACCACTCTCTAATTATTTTTTTACCCGTTTTCCTCATACCTTTGCAATACTACTTCTCATTTTCTTAAACTAAGCAAAAATGAAGCATTTTTCCTCTTATATACTACTGTCTCACTATATTCTTTGCTGAAACGGACTAATTCACTTATGTATTTGCTTTAGACATAGTTCCAAACAAACAACCTTAAATTATCACTGTGCAATAAAATTATATTACGGCAGCGTATATTCTGGGGGTAATAGAGTGATGTCGAAAACCCTAACCTTATTCCTATTACTAGTCCTACTAGTAAGTATAGCTTCTCCACTAACACTAATAGTATATGGTTCTAGCACATCCATGCTCAACGCCCTAGATGAGACATGGAAACTCAAGGTAGATCCCCTGCTCCTAGAAGATAAGTACTATGGCTTTGGTTTACTAGAAAAACTAGGTATACCCACCCCGAGTTTGGGAACACAAATTCCTGTAAACATAGTATCCATAATACGCGAGAACCAAGCTAAAGTAGGCATTATAGCATCTGATAAAGCAGATATAACACAATTAGCAAAGCTTACTAAGGGCGTGATCTTTGCTCATAGAGTAAATAGTGCTTGGTATATCGAAGCGTGGGTTACTAAGAATGATGTTGAGTTATTAGCTAAAAACCCATACGTATACAGGATCTTCTCTATAACTTCGCCCCTAGCATCTATTCTAGCAGAGAGAACGCTTCTTTCTAGAACGGAAACGGGTGCTGGTGCAGAGCCAACACTCTATGCTGCTGTAGATGTTATAGGTGCATCCAAGGTTTGGGAAGAATTCAACATTACTGGTAAAGGAGTAAAAGTAGCTGTAGTAGATACCGGTGTTGATTTCGGTATAACGGATCTAGGTGCTGAAGCAATAGCCAGGACAGAAGACGGTATTCCACTAATATTTGACTCCGATGAAATAGGTTTAGTACTAACTCTAACCACTGTTATAAAGAATGCCAGCGGCTATATCAACATCGTAGAACCCGTAATGTTCTTTGACTGGTTCGGCTTACTATTTGGCTACCCCGTTATAGGGAATACGAATTATGGATGGGTATCAGTAAGTTCGCCAAGAGGCTATGAATTAAGAGTGTTCCCGCTAACCAGCTTCTATGTTGGAGATATCCATAGTAAAGATAACGTATTCAAGTTTGGAATAGCAGTACAGACTGTTTGGCCTAACTATGGCGAATCTATAATACAGTACACAGTACCAGTAATAGTTGCTGACTCCGATGATGACGGTGCTTATGATACCGTTTACGCGGACTTATCAACTGTTTACTACTACTTAATCGATGCACTATACACGCTAGGCTTAACCACCATTACTCCAGACCCCGCTTGGCTCGACTTCAGCTTTATTGATGAACCAGCTGCATACTATGGCTCCGAAGTATTAGCTAGAGACTTTACTGGTGATGGAATAAACGACTTCAGCATCGGAGCTCTAGCGGGCTATGTATACGACTGGTTAGGTGTATTTACAGCCTCAGAACTAGGAGGATGGGATATAGCATGGGAAACCTATGCCGAGATCCTGCCAGGCTTCGACCCCAATGGTAACTACATCAGCATAGCATATGATTGGCTTGGTCACGGTACAAGCTGTGCAGGCGTAATAGCTAGTAGGGGTAGAGTTGAGTACGACCTAGGCTATGGTGTTTTCAGGTTAAGAGGAATAGCACCAGAAGCACAGATAGCGTCAGCTCCCGGTTATCTGATAAACGCTATAACTGCCCAGTTCTTCTTTGCGGGATTCGACCCCGTAGGAACTCCATGGAACTGGACATATACGGGAGAACACAAAGTTGACGTTATAAGCAATAGCTGGGGTAGCAGCTATATAGCTTACCTTGGATTCGCTTCTGGAACGGATCCAATGAGTTTACTTGAAAACTACATAACATCTGTTTCCGGCACAGTAATAGTACACGCAGTAGGTAACGGTGGTCCAGGATACGGTACTATAACTATGCCTGGCTCTGGAGACCTAGTCATAAGCATCGGTGCCAGTACACTATTCGAGTATAGACCTCTCTACGGATACCTACCCGGTCCTGGAGGCGAAGTCGTTAGTTGGAGCGATCGTGGACCGACAGATCTGGGAACAGTAAAGCCCGATGTTGTAAATATTGGTAGCTTTGCATGGGCTCCAGCTCCATGGCACTTCGGGTATGGAAACGGCTTAGGAGCATACGACTTATTTGGTGGAACAAGCGAAGCAACACCCATGACTTCTGGCAGTGTTGCTCTCATTATAGCTGCATATAAGAGTAAGTACAACAGCTCACCCACACCCGGATTCGTTAAAACACTATTAAAGAGCGCCGCGAGAGATCTAGGCTATGATCCATTCGTACAAGGCGCTGGCCATGTAGACGTATACACAGCTGTAAAAACCATATTCGAAGGAGGACTACCAAGAGTTTACAGCTACACAGTTTACGAGAACATAAAAGAGCTACTAAGCGATGAAGAACTAGGATACCCGCTACAACCAGTTGAAGATACCCAGTTATACACTGGTCCAGTACTCCCAGGAACAGAGTCTACCTATACACTATACATTGAGGGTACTGGAACATATAGTTTAGAAGCATATACATTCAAGATCAGTAGAGAGGGTCTAGTACCATACCTAGATCTAGAAAATGCTATTGCATATACACCAGATGGCCCAATGCCATTAAAAGACCTAGTAGTGGATATTAAAGACGATATGATCGTATTAAACCTAACGTATCCAGCCATAAGCCACATATTAATACCAGTTAATGAGAATGCCTATATCGACGAAGACTTCGTACAATTCGTTGCATCCTATCCATACGAAGTATATGACCCAGAGGGTAGAAACGGTATCTACAGGTCACCACTATATAGTGGTCCCTGGCTATACTTGGGATCCGAGATCCACTACTGGTTTGACCTAGATAATGACAACACAGTAGAAATGAATGAAACTGCTAGAATAAACTATGATATAAGATACGCGAACAACCTACACGTAACAATGGGTAAACCGAGAGAGAAAGTAGAAGCAATAATTGAAAGAGTAAGTGAGTATCTCGGAGAATCACTAGAGAACGTGAACAAAGCATTAGTATTCGATATAAGAGTGCTTCTCAACACTTACTACTACGTTAGTGGACCAGTAGTCGTACCGCTTAGACTAGAACTCGTTAAGGCTAGTAGGGAGCCCTGGAACTGGATTAGAGTACCTGAAAGCAGTAGTGGGGGTAGCGTTGAAGTAAGCATCGCTGTTCCCGAGGATGCTAAACCTGGTGTATACGAGGGCTATATAGTAGTTAAGGGAGGCGCTAAAGAAGTCCTTGTACCCGTTTCAGTCATTGTTAAGGCTAAGCTAACAGAGAGTGATAAATACCTTGTACTAGAGGGTACTATGGAGAATACCCTATATGAGAACTACTATATTGAGGGACAATTTGACTGGTCATGGAGATACGAGAGCGGAGACTGGCGTACATTCCCACTGGAAGTAACCGACGACTCAGTAATAGGATTAATAGTTACAGTTGAGTGGAAAGAAAACGATACTAATATCGATGTAGCAGTAGCTGGTACGGGTTCACCATACTTCCTCGCCGGAGAACCTGATAAAGAATATTATGGTTCTATCATTGCTGCTAAACTCTCCCTATACCTATATAGATCTGGGTGGATAACACACTACGATAGACCAGCTCCAGGAAGAGCAACTATATTCGTACCAGTTGAATATACAGGTTTGTATTGGATAATAGTTAGAAATACGCTAATTGGAGCTAAGGAGTACTATCCAGAGTCTTTCAGAGTAGTAATAGTTCCTATAAGAATTAGTGAACGTGAACCCGTTATAGAAGTTGTAAATAAGGAGGGAGAAGGAACACTTACTATCTACGGTTCATACGCGCTAAGCTATGCGGATCTAACTGTTATACCCGTAGAAGGAGATGCTCTAATAGAAGTACCCGAAGAACTAGGATTCGGCAATTACCACGTAATACCTGTAAAAGTATATGCAACAACAGATTCAAAGGCTTATCTCGGAATAATACTAGAAGGATATACCCAATATACACTAGGATTAACAATAGCTGGTATACGCATACACTACGACTATCCAGCCATAATATGGATCCCGGTAACTATTAC
>JBEVCI010000002.1:0-16269 GCA_040514375.1 Thermoprotei archaeon | reverse complement strand
AAGTAGTAGTTATCCGAATACCCAATAACCAGTATACGCGTTTCAAGCTTCACCAAGTTTACTAACAACCTCGTTTTTGAACTCATTTAAATACTTCCTAATACTATCAATAACCTCGCGTATAATGTCTTTGATATTCGCATCCTTGGTGGTAGCTATGTAGATCTCCATACGATCCTGTAGAGGGTGTGGAATCCTATAAGCTGCGTATTCGACTTTGGGATGTCTCAAAGCTTCTTTAACAAGTAGGTTTCCAAGTGTGTGATCTTCTCCTCTAATCTCTAGCAATATCTCGTTATCACTTTTTCTCAATACCTTAAGTTCATACAAAACTATCACCAACCAATAACTATATTAGAGCTATAATAATGCTCACTCCTAAATACCTCTATGCTCCCTAATAAGCTCCTCGATCGCTTGTTTCCAGTAAATCCTAATCCTGTATTTTCCGTCTTCGTCGAGAACTAAGTGTTTTTTCTCGACCCCAATTCTATACACTGTCTCGAGATCCGTGTTTAGAATAATAGAAGCAGCTACAACATAGTATTTAGTAGTAGTGCCCCGCACATCATATTTAATACTATCAATTATCTCTGCTATTTTTTTAGCAATATCTTCTATAATTTCTAGGGGAGCATCTGTTACAAGCTCGTTTTTATCGTGATCGTATTCGCATCGATAACCCATATAGTTTAGTATAGCTGCTAGTAGCCGTGGTGGAAAGGTTCTACGCAAGCGATCAACGAGGTATTCTAACTTAATTCTTTTTATACCACCAGTATCCCTAATGGCCGAGAGATAAAGCGATGCTATTCTTTTAATATACTCCCACGCGTTTCTTACATCAGTCTTATAACCGTACAGCGTGATGTATAATCCATTATCGCTAATCTTGATCTCGGCGTGTTCTACAGCAGGAGCTTTTTCATTGATTATTTCCGCTAGTTTTAAACACAAATCCCCCTTACACGGTATGTAGAATACGCGCTTAACAAGAGGCATTGATTAATTCAACCCCTATAGAGGTAGAAAATACTGGCTTTTCTCTTCTCTACATTTCCACATCTCGGGCAAATTAGTTGTCCATTTCTTTTAATGAGGATAGAACCACATTTATTACAATATGCTAATATTACTCCAAGACCGGGTTCTTTCGTGGTTAATTGGTAAGGATGCATATTATTTAATACTTTAGCACGAATCACCTCTCCGATCCTAAAAGCATCGTATAGTGATGACAAGAACTCTGGACTAGCTTGAGAAATATGAATTATCCCGGTAAAGTCTATTGAACGCGAATATCTATCATTAACCATATAAATATCTATAAATGCGAGCTCATCAGACATGCTCGATACAATACCCTCAACTACATCTCCCGGTTTTGGCACAATTGGTTTACCTCTAACATGTTTAACAGCTATAGTCTTCCTAGTCCTATCGATTACCAGAATACCAGGAGTAGATGCTCTAACATATCCATTTTTATCAACATATGTTCCTTGTATGGGCATATATTCCTCTTCAACACCCAACATCTCGCCAGGCGTAACTATTCTTTTAATGCTGTTACTCTTCCCCATTACTATTCACCCTTCTTAATACATAGAAAATCGTCTTCACCCTATATACCCTCCTTCTATGAGATTCATAAATCATTGGTATTGGAAACTCAAGTATCTCTTCATGAACTATTACGTAACCTGTTTTCTCGCTAATATCTCTAATGATTCTTACCAATCCCTCCGAGTATTTATGGATAGTATATATCGAGTTTGCTATCTCTAATGCTTTACGGAGAAAAGCCAGATCTATACCTCGATTTCTCCGTACAACACCAAACGGAGGATTCATCAAAACAGTATCAACCCTATTCAATAACAGTTCCCTAACATCGCCTAATACAAAAAACACGTTTTTACTGAGATCTCCAAGTACGCTATACGAGTTCTTAAGAGCATATCGTAATATGCCGTAGTCAATATCTATGCATATAGCCTTGAACGCACCGAGTATTAATGCGCCAATAGCGAATTTTCCGCTACCACATCCTAGATCCGCTATAACTTTCCCACTTATATCCCCACGCATAAAAGCCTCCCATAGAATATGTGCAGCAATAGAAGAAGGTGTTTCATACTGTTCAAGCTCTCTTTTCGGATAATCATATTTCTTGACGCGCTCGAGCAATAGTTCAAGCTCTTTCTTATTATTAACGTTGTATACACGAAATTCAACCATTCAACCGACTACCACGGATACTTATAGCTAGTAATGCTACGATCAAAAACCATTACTAGTTCTCCGGGAGTTAATACGGGTTTATAGAATTCGCCTAGATCTTCAATAGGAAGCCTTGGACAACTAGTAATCACGTAGACATCGAGCCCTAGAGCATTATCAATATTTATCATATTGCTTAGCGATAAGTCATTCGATGTTATTAAAACATATTCTATACCGTTTCCTTCCAATAGACTAACTAACCGCTTAACTAAACCGGGCCTATATTGTCCCAGTTTAGTACCAATAATTATACCAGCGCTTCTAAATCCCTTATTTCTCAAAGAACTAATTACATAAAGCCTCTTCGCTAGAATTTTTTGTGCCTCGTGATCAGCTTTCCATATTCTCTCTGTATAGGGGTCTAAAACAAATACGGGTTTATTAACTACTAGCGCTAATCCTAATGCATGAAATTTCCCACCAGCAATAACAAGATACGCGTCCACTTGATTTTCTAAAACTAGCCCAGCAGTATAGTCACATCCTAGTATCTGCCCTTTTAAAAGAGCTTTACTCTCTCCTATAAAAACTCTATATCCCCTATTACTCAGGTACTGAGATACATCCTTGAGAGAGAACAAATGTTGGATGCTAGCAACTAGTCCTATTTTATTAACACCGTTAGAATCGAGTATTTCAACGAGTTTTTCCAGAACTTCTTTACTGGGTTTCCAATTATAATAAGCTGGTAGATAAAGAACAGGTATTTTAGGCTTAGATACTAGGTATGGATACTCGTTATGGCCTATATGGATAATACCGTCAACACCAAGTAAGCGTGCTTCATAAACTTCTAGATCACATCCTCCATATGTTGGTGAGGAAGAAAAGTATACCTGTAAATTCCTACTCGATAGTATTCGTTGAATACACTTGTATAGCTTTTTAAGACCATTCGGTGCTTGAACTAGTACTCGCTTAATATCGTGTTTCTCTATGAAATTTATGACGGCATTGGAATCTATGATGTAGTTAAAGCATATTATTGAGCTCGATGCCACTGTGTAACGTACCTAACCATGGGATTAACTAATGCTTAACTAATGCACTAAAACTACCATGTAGTAGAATTATCTAAATAGGCTTTAATCCTGGTTTTAAAGGTATAAACCTAATCCTAGCTGGTAGAGGTAGTTTTGACGCTGCTCTTCTTAGCGCTTCTTTTGCATGTTCAACGTGTTCACTCTTAACACGTACTTCCATAACTACTGTTCCTGGGTATACTCTGGCAGCAAGCCCTATTGGTTTTCCAAAGGCTTGTCTCATACCGTCTTGAAGCCTATCAGCACCTGCAAAAGCCATCATCTTGTTTTCACGTAAAACATGGTGAGGTACTACTCTTACTTTCAGGAAATAGTTCTGATCACCTATTGTAGTGCTAAGATACTTATTAGCCATTACACGAGCAGCTTCTAGGGCGTTATGTCTGATCTGACCGGCTTCGATCATTACTAGTTCAGCTTTGTAATCATAGTCGCCGTGTATATTACCCATTTCGTACTTAGTGATCTTCGGTGGTGGAACACCGGGTATGTACTCTTTTCTAGTATATGGTGGCCCGCTAAAGTGTGTATAGCATCTAGCTGGTCTTAAGGGCATAGTAAATCCCCATATTCAACCCTAATAAATACACAGACCTATTATAAGGTTTACCTCAAAAAGATTACTATTAACCTTACTGTTTCTCAAACACTATTATATGTGGATAGAGACCCCCATGCTGTACTGTTCTCTCGTGAATTCTCCTTAAGCCAGATTTCTCAGCTATTCTTCTAACATAGGTATACTCGGTGGTTATTATTGTAAGCCTTCCACTATTACTTAATACTCTCACTGCTGATGATATAAAGTCTCTATAGAGACTCCTAATGACATGTGGATCTCCAAATCTTAGTCCATATGGAGGATTAGATATTATGTGATCGATATCCGATGTACCGGCTTCGTGCAGCCTCCTAGCATCCCAGACTCTAAAAGTTATCAATTCATATACTCCCGCAGCCATGGCATTTCGCTTAGCCATCTCAATATATTTAGGATTTTTATCAAAACAGTAAACACTAACATCTTCATGGAATAGCCTAGCTTCGATAGGTATAGTACCGCCGCCACACATAGGGTCTAGTATAGCATTTCCATCTCGTGTACCCGAGAGCGTTAGCATCGCGTATGCTAGTGTTGGTTTAAGTGCTGCAGGGTGATCATATACTCTATAACCTCTTCTATGCATACTATAGGGCCCAGTAAGAGAAACTCCAAGTACTACCTGAGTATCTTTAATAAACACGTGAATAATTACACTGGGTTTTCTCAGATCAACACGTGGTTTTCTACCAGTTTTTGCTTCGACAACTCCCTGTATAACACTACCAACAATTCTCGATATATCCATAGATGTGAATTCATGCTCCCCTATTCTCTCAGTATCTACCGCAAAGCTCGTTAGAGGAGATACGTATTCCTCTATATTTGATTCTCTAAGGTGAGTATAGAGATCCTCCCGAAATCCCACTAAGTCCTGGATTTTACGTCCAATACTAGACTTATATAAAAGAAGGAACGCCCTGTTTATACTCCTTAGACCATAAATCCTCTCGTACCTAGGCGATTTTACACACTGATATACATGGCCACTCATATACTCGTACTCGACACTACCACCGAGCTCAGCTAAAACTTCGCCGGCAGCGATATCTTCTATACCCGGATTAACAGTATACACTATATCGACTTCACCCAATTCCCTAAATCACCCTCAATAGCTGGAAAGAATAATAGGGGTATCGACTCTTATTAAATATAAGAATGCGGGGGTGCCCGAGCCTGGTTAAAGGGGGCGGACTCAAGACCAGGCCCAGGGGAGATCCGCTGGCGTAGGCCTGCGTGGGTTCAAATCCCACCCCCCGCACCATACTCCGGTTGAAATATCAGAAATAGGGCTTTTCACGTTCTTTTCTCTGGCAAAGCTTGATGGGAGGAGAAAAACTAGAGCAGGTATATTAAACTGAACTAACCAACATATCTAATACCTAGATAGGTGCTTAGCTAAACACGCTTATAGTGGGATAGTTAATGGTTTTGGAGGGATTACGTAAAGCGTTATCTAAGTTTTTACGCAGTGACAAGTACGAAAAAGCTGTTGAGGAATTTGTAAAAGAGCTTCAAAAAGAACTTATTAAAGCAGACGTAAATATCCGTGTAGTAGTCGACTTATCGAAGAAAATAAAAGAACGAGCACTCTCGGAAGAGCCTCCCCTCGGGGTTTCGAGGAGAGAATGGTTTATAACAGTAGTCTATGAAGAGCTTGTTAAACTATTTGGGGGTGATAAAAAACCAAATATAAGACCTCCTAAGAAGCCCTGGGTCATATTACTGGTTGGATTACAGGGTTCGGGTAAAACAACTACTGCTGCGAAATTAGCATATTATTACAAGCTGGAGGGTTACCGAGTAGGTCTTGTAGCAGCTGATACATATAGACCAGCTGCATATGAACAGCTAAAACAACTCGGAGACCAAGTTGGTGTACCAGTATATGGAGAACCCGATTCAAAAAACGCTGTTAGAATAGCTAGAAATGGAGTAGAATACTTTGTCAATCACGGTTTTGACATCATTATAATAGATACTGCTGGTAGGCATCATAAAGAAGAAACACTACTAGAAGAAATGAAAGAAATAAGTAGAGCTGTTAATCCCGACGAAGTTATCCTTGTAATAGATGCCTCGATAGGCCAACAAGCGTATAACCTGGCCAAGAAATTCCACGAAGCAACCCCTATTGGTTCTATAATTGTTACAAAACTAGACGGAACAGCAAAAGGTGGTGGAGCGTTATCAGCAGTAGCAGCAACTGGTGCAACAATAAAATTCGTTGGAACAGGCGAAAAAGTAGATGAAATAGAGGTTTTCCATCCACCAAGATTCATTTCCAGAATTCTTGGATTAGGAGATTTAGAATCACTCGTAGAAAGAGTCCGGAAAATAAAAATCGAATTTACAGAGAAAGACATGGAAGAACTATTATCTGGCAAGCTAAACATGAGGCTAATCTACAAACAATTATATAACATAAGAAAACTAGGGCCGCTACACAAGATCCTGCAAATGATTCCCGGTATAGGCTTAAAACTTCCTATGGAAATAAATGCTAAAGACCTGGATAAAAAACTCAAGAAATGGATTGCTGCAATAAATTCCATGACTTACGAGGAATTAGATAACCCGGAAATAATAGATAGGCACAGAATGAAGAGAATAGCACGGGGTGCTGGAATAGATATTGAAGATGTTAGAGAACTGCTCAAACAATACACAATGATGAAGAAATTAATCAAACAACTGAGGCGTAGAAAAGACTTGTACGAGAGATTCGAAGAAGCTCTTAGACGCGGCTTTAAAATATGACTTTCAGGCCCAAGCGAGTAATACTAACAACTAAGAACACGCGAGACGAGTTAGCAGAGATACTCCTATACGGATTAATCGTTAGCCATGGTATAAGAGTAGATACCGAGATAAGAATACTAAAAGATAAGTACGTATACGTGGTTAGGGGTATTGAACTAAGACATCTATATCCTCAGAAGAAGAGTCTACTAGGATTTGTTGATAAAATAGTACTACGTGAAAAAATCGTGCCAGGTACACATATAGAGCCTCTCTCAAAAACGTTAAAGGAGGTACTCTGCGCTGATCTATACATAATTAGATCTAGTTCTATACGTCCAAGGACTATATATTACTCAATAAGCCTGCCCAAGCTTGTTTATGATAAGATCGTGATTATTGATGAAGACGTATTAGAGGAAATAAACGATTTAGAATGGGTGACTAGCCCATGTATATACATAAAAACGGGTAATAGTACATGGTTTATAGTACAATCACACTATCTTATAGATATCAGCCATGGTGGATGGATTAGGAGGAGAGGAAAAATTGAGTACTATAACAGAGTGGTATAAACTAGTACCAATCGAGAGAGTAAAGGAGCTGATCCGAAAATACCCATTATGTGATCACTGTCTTGGAAGAGTATTTGCTAAGCTGGGGCTAGATCTAGGTAATGATGAAAGAGGTAAAGCAATTAAGACGATACTACAAATGGTACTTCATAATGAGTATAACAAAGGAACCATAACATGCAACGAGCTAAGAGTATTTGCAGAAAACTCGGGAGATCCCATTTCGAGGCTCTATGCCAAACTCTGTGGAGAGAAAATAAGTAATAAGCCATGTCATATATGTTCTTCCAAACTATCTAGAGAGTACTTTGAA
Source organism: Thermoprotei archaeon (assembly GCA_040514375.1). Taxonomy (GTDB): domain Archaea; phylum Thermoproteota; class Thermoprotei_A; order Sulfolobales; family Desulfurococcaceae; genus QMWW01. The sequence continues at coordinate 8,703 of JBEVCI010000002.1, read as the reverse complement.
GTACTAGCTAAGAAAATAGCTAAGAAACTCGAAGAATTGAATGCCTATCGATTCATACTAGGAGTCACAATTCCGCAAGAACTAGCTCTTAAAGAAATAGAAGTATATAAAACTGTTGGTTTAGAACTGAGTGAGTCTATCAAGAACGAAATTAAGAGAGAGGTTGGCAAGATAATTAGGGATAAGTACGGTTTTACACCAGACTTTGATAACCCTGAGGTAATGATCATCATTGATTATCTCAGCGACGAGCTGACAACCATAATAAATCCCATACTATTTGAGGGCAGGTATTGGAAACGCGGACGAAACATATCGCATACACCATGGCTCGATAAATATGGGCGAAGAGTATACCCATATAGCTTATATGATTACTTCAATGACTCGCTAAGGGAAGTATTTGAAGCACGCGAGGTAATTCTCCATGCATCTGGTAGAGAAGACGTAGACGCTAGAATGCTGGGTAATGGAAGACCGTTTGTATTGGAGATCAAGGATCCCAAGTTTAGGTATGTTGATATAGAGCTTGTCAACGCACTCACCAAATCAGATCTCATAGAAGCACGTATAACCGGTTCCTCGTCACGAAGTAGGATCGAATACTTAAAGGGAGAGGGTTCTAAGAAGAGGAAAGCATATAAATTGTTAATAGTCTCTGAAAAAGATCTCGATGTAAATAAACTAGAAAAGCTGGAAGAGGAATTTAATAACCGCATTATAAAACAATACACACCTATAAGGATCCTTAGAAGGAAGAAGGAAAGATTGAGAATAAGAAAAGTTTACTCAGTACGCATAAAGCCAATAAGTAATAGGGTCTTTGAAGCATTAATATACTGTGACGGGGGATTATATGTTAAGGAACTAGTACACGGCGATAATGGAAGAACAACTCCTAGTTTCTCGGAGATAATGGGTGGAAAACTTACGCCAGTGGAAATAGATGTTTTCGGTGTTGAAACACAGTAAGTAGAATAACTATGTAAAATTAAAAAAGATTTATAACACTATTAATACCTAGCTACTACCGTGTAGCTTTAGCACAATACGAATCGCCATGGTGTAAAGAAATGGTAAAAGCACCAAAGGGATTTAGACATAGAACGAGAAAACTACTCAGAAAGAATATTAGAGAGAAAGGAGCTGTACCACCCCTAAGTCTTCTAATGATTGATTACAAACCAGGCGATAAAGTACACATTATAATAAATCCTGCAATACATAAGGGCATGCCCCATAGAAGATACCATGGCAAGACAGGAGAGGTTATTGGTAAACGAGGCAAAGCATATATTGTTAGAGTATACTTAGGCAACAAAGAAAAGATCTTATTCATAAGACCAGAGCACCTAAGACCCGTTTCAACACCACAAACAGCATAAAAGTGGTAAAAATGGCTATCGAAGTAGAGATTAACATACTCGAGGAAAAACACCTTTCAAATCCCGAAGCTCTAGAATTACTAAAGAAGGTAGCAGAGAAAATAAGAGAAAAAGAAGGCACTATACCACCATTATTAGCTAAAACACTAGAGTACTTACAGAAAACATCTAAAATATCACCAGAAAAAGCTAGAGAATTGAGAGAAAAGCTTGAAGAAAAGGGATTAAAACAAGAATCTATAGTTATGATAGTAAATATTTGTCCAAATACTCTCGGCGAGCTCAGGACTCTACTAGAGTTAGAAGAAAAGAGCTTTGGAGAAGAAGAACTTAAGGAAATACTTGAAACAGTCAAGAACTACTGCACCGAATAAGAATATTTGTAACCACGATCCTACAATCAATTCCTTCTTATCCCAAGCTGCAACATCGGTGAGCTATTTATTACACCTCAGCACTAAAATTCTATTATGAGAATTTAGTTGGGATACCAAAGTGTACAGACCACATAGTTTCAGAAGACCGGAAAGGAGACCGCGCGAACCTGCAATGTATATCATAGACTTCATGGAACTGGGTAATCCTGGTGATCGCCACATAGAACATAGAAATCAACCAGTTGCACAAGGAATAGGTGTTAAGTACTTCACATTACTTGAAGCGATCCCATTACCCGCTATAAAACTTGAAATTCTTGAAAGAGTTGAACTAGGTCCTCAATCAAAAGTTAGAAGAATAGTGCCTATCAAATACGATGATCTAACAAGTATATCTAGAACAAATCTACCAGAAGCTATTAAGAAGATCCTAGAAGAAAACGAGAAAATATTCGTGGAGTTCTTCAATATAGCCGAACCCGTCAATATTAGGTTACACGTATTCGAACTACTTCCCGGTATAGGTAAGAAAACTATGAGGTTGATCCTAGAAGAAAGAGAGATAAGAAAGTTTGAAAGCTTTAATGATATTAGAGAAAGAATTAAAATAGACCCTGTCAAAATACTTTGTGAAAGAATTATAAAAGAGCTTGAAGGAAACGAAAAATACTATATCTTTGTAAGACCCCCGGACAAGCAAGGCATTTATCTAGGATACCTTGAGAAACTTTATGGCGAAATATTCTAGTTCTATCCCAGTCCTGCGCGTATTTCTACCTCTCTATTGTGGTAATACATATTGGAAAAACCACCACTCAGGAGAAAACAATTATTTAAATGGACAATTAATATTCTGAGAGAATACGGTATAAGGCCGCGAAAAAAGTATAGTCAAAGCTTTGTTGTAGACCCTGCAGTTGTATATGATTTCCTTAATAATATTGATCCTCGCATAGAGTTTATAGAAATAGGCTGCGGCATTGGTACACTCAGTTATTACATAGCGGAAAACGCGCATGCACGCGGGGTACTAATTGATATAGATAAACGACTAATTAAAATTACAGCTGAACTTGTAAGTGAGCATAAACACATAATAGTCTTACTAGCGAATGCCCTTGATCTGGACTGGAGTTTTAAGCAAGTGATATCTAATACACCGTATCATATTACATCGGATATACTAGTGAAAATAGCACGTAGTAATGCTGTTGAGAGAGCTGTTCTAGTATTACAGCGGGATGTTGTTGAGAGACTAGTAGCTACTCCAGGTACGCGTAACTATGGCCGATTAACTATTCTAATGAAAACGCTCTTCGATCTAAAACCCGGTAGAGTCTATCCTCCAAGTGCATTCTATCCCACACCCGAGGTTTACTCACAAATGGTAGTTTTAGTAAGGCGCAGAAGATACGACGAGCTAATCCGTATACTGGAAGAGATTACGAGAAGAGTATTTACTATGAGAAATAGAAAAGCTATTAGTGTTATAACACGCTTGCTAGGAATAAACGAGAATGAAGCCGAAAGAATTGGTATTAAGCCTTATCAGAGAATATATGAATTAGATCCGGGTGTATTACTACGATTAGCCGAGTACGTGAAAAATATAGGATTAGAACTGAGTGCGGAGAAATAGCTGTTACTGACAACGTGTATGAACCAAGCGACGATACGTGGGTAATACTGGATATGATTACTAACAGGCTTAGGGGAGAGAAGCTAGACCTATGTATAGACTTAGGGTGTGGCACAGGAATTCTAGGTATACATTTATTATGTAGTAATATCTGCAACAAGACAGTGTTTGTAGATATCGACAAAGATGCACTAAATACCACGCATTATAACCTATACCACACCAAACTATTCCCCAGAGCTCTTCTAATCTTAACCGAAAACGCCTATTCTCTATTCGAAGAAAACGCAGACTTAGTAGTCGCAAATCCCCCATATCTACCTGGAACTCCTATATACCATCTAGACCATACAGTTGTTAGTGGACCAATAGGTTATGAGAGGCCATTGCTCTTCATAGCTACTGCTTATAAGCTACTGAAAAGGAGTGGAATATTATACTTAGTGTATTCTTCATTAAGTAATGCCGACGTTATTGAGGCTTATTTAAAGAAGTTTTTTGATATAAGGTATAAAACGACTAAAAGATTCTTCTATGAGGAGCTATATGGAGTAGAGGCTATTAAGAAATGAGAGTTAGAGTAGTACTAGTTGGTATCGAGGGACCCGTTAATCTCGGAATAATAGCTAGAACGTGCGTAAACTTTGACGTAGATGAGCTCTACATTGTTAATCCGAAAGCTGATATAAACGAAGCACTAAAATATGCGGCTAAAGCCAGAGACTTTCTAGCAAAAGCTCAAATAGTGTCTTCTCTAGATGAAGCGATTAAGGGAGTTGATTTAGTTGCAGCTACCTCTGCTATAGGATATGGCATCGGCGATGTATTAAGACAAGCTGTTTCTATCGAGGATTTCGTGAAGGAAATACGTGGAAGAGTGAATAGTATCGCGATAATGTTTGGTAGAGAGAGCACGGGACTAACACGCGAAGAAATTGCTAAAGCAGATGTATTAGTTACTATACCTGCTAATCCTGGGTACCCGGTACTAAATATTAGTCAGGCCGTTTCGATAATTCTTTGGGAGTTATGGAAAATACGAGGAGTAAAACCGGAAAATATACCACCACGTGCTACCCGAACAAATGTTGAAGAATTACTCGAAGTAGTGAAAGATATAACTATGCGTGTAGTTAAACCTGAGGATAAGGTTAAGCGAATACTAGTGGTTTGGAAATATACGCTATTCCGGGCAAGACCAAGTGTTTATGAATATAAGATCCTTAGATATTGGTTTAGAAAAGTTAAGAATAAACTTGAGCGCCTACATAGTTAGCGAGGATAGATTATAGTCCCCGGATTCTCTCCCTTAATTACTTTTAGCAAGTTATTTGGATCACGATAATAAGCTATTTTAACAACAATACGGCTTCTAATAGCTAGTTTCAAAGCTCTCAGATCTATTAAAGCGTACTCTCCAGGTAGAACCTCTTGTTCTAGAATTTTCATAAGCTCTGATGCATTTATTTCGGAGTACTTCTTGGCATCGCTGTACTTCCTTGGATCCTTATTATACACGCCATCAACAGCTGCTAAGTCGATAACCTCTCCTGCTCCTATTGCTTCAGCGACCTCTACTGCCACAGCAGCTGTTGATTGACCAGGTATCAATCCACCGGTTACAACGCAGCTATACCTATTAAAAGCATCTATAACCTCGTGTAAGCTAGTAGCAACCCTTGGATACGCATAAGGCTGCAATGCTGTCACAAGTAGATAACCATTAAGTCTTGCAGCCTCAATTCCCAGATAATCAAGCCAGTAATGAGAGCTCACTCCTATACTCTTAGCAAACTCTATGTACTTTCTAGCTAGATAACCGCCACCTGTAATAACCGCTATTTTATACTCTTTCAATAAATTCTTTAAAAGCTCAACATACTTCTTAACTAGTTCCACTTCATCGAAAAGTTTACCAGTCAGTTTTATGACTAGTTTGCTCACCAAATCCCACTAACCCCCCCAACACTAGAGCTCAGTAAATACATTATAATTAATAAATAAAATAAAATATAGTGTACAGCGGTACAGAGCGTTTTGGTTTATTTTTACGCGGGGGTCAAGGAGATGTGTGGTATAATAGGGATAGTTAGTATTAAAGGCAAAACCCCATACAGACCCGGATTAATGGTTTACAAGGGTCTTTTAAGACTAGAGTATAGGGGTTATGACTCTGCTGGCGTAGGATCGGTATACGATGATGGTATCGTAGTTATTAAGGGTAAGGGTAAGATAGCTGATCTCGAGAAGAAGCTTTGCCTTTCATGTATCGAGGGCTATACAATCATAGGACACACTAGATGGGCAACACACGGAGCCCCCAGTGATACGAATGCTCATCCCCACATCGACTGTAACAACAAAATAGCCGTTGTACACAACGGTATTATACAAAACTTCCGCGAACTCAAGGAATTACTCCTAAAGAGAGGACACATTTTTCGTAGCGAGACGGATACAGAAGTAGTTCCTCATCTTATAGAAGAATTTTACAAAACTACAGGAAATTTCTACGAGGCATTTAAACAAGCTATTAAAATGCTAAAGGGAAGCTATGCACTAGTCGTTATCACGAGCTATGAACCAGATAAACTATTTTTTGCCAAAAAAGATAGCCCGCTAATAATCGGCTTAGGCGAGGGCTACAACATTATCGCTAGCGATATACCAGCGCTATTAGAGTATACGAGGAGGGTGATCACCGTACGCGATAACTGGGTAGGATACATTACTCCAACGAGAATATTCATTGAAGACTTAGAAACAGGGAAAGTTATTGAATGGGAAAGACTTATCCGCGTAGTAGAGTGGAGTTTAGAAGATGCTACTAAAGCTGGTTATCCGCATTTCATGCTAAAAGAGATTCACGAACAACCACGAGCTCTAAAGGATACATTCTATGGTATACAAAACGATCTCGCCGTTGAAGAAGCCGTAAAACTCTTGCTAGATGCGAACAAGGTTTACATAACAGGAGCCGGTACTAGTTATCACGCATGTTATTACTACAGTATATTATCCTCGATACTAGCTGGTAGGATAACCTACCACTTCATAGCAAGCGAGTACTCTACATACTCGGAAACAACTAGTGAGGGAGACGTACTAATCGTTGTTAGTCAAAGCGGTGAAACCATGGATGCTTTAAAAGCACTTAAAGCATTCAAGGAGAAGGGTGCTAAGGTAATAGCTATAAGTAATGTAGTTGATTCAGCAATACCCCGTGAAAGCGATGTAGCATTATACACTAGGGCAGGACCCGAGATAGGTGTTGCCGCTACCAAGACCTTCACAACACAAACACTAGTACTCTCATGGATAGCAATAACTTTAGGTGAAGCAATAGGTAAGCTAACTCCTAGCGAAGCCAACGAATACAGATCGTGGCTAGAAAAGAGTGGTGAAATAGCAGCTAGTGTTATTTCGTGGAGCGAGTCGCTAGCTAAAGAACTAGCTATATGGCTTAGTACTAAGAATAGCGCCTACTACCTTAGCCGCGGAATAGGGCTTCCAATAGCTATGGAGGGTGCACTAAAGCTTAAAGAAATAGCCTATATCCACGCAGAAGCGTATCCAGCAGGCGAATCAAAACATGGTCCTATAGCACTTGTTGAAGAAGATTTTCCTGTAATATTTACTGTACCCAATCACAGGGAACTTGAGAAGCTACTGCTAGGCAATATTCAGGAAATGAAGGCTAGAGGGGCCATCATCATAGGAATAGCGCCTGAAACAACTATACTAGCAGATCAGCTTGATTATTGGTTTAAAATACCGGCAACACACTGGATCCTAACACCAATAACACATACTCCTCCACAACAACTACTAGCTTACCATACAGCTGTAAAACGCGGATATGATCCAGATAAACCCAGAAATCTCGCAAAAACAGTAACTGTAGAATAGGGTGTAGTGTCTGTGAAAAACCTTGTATTAGCTGGTGGCAGAGCTAGCAAAGAATTATCAGTACTAGTTCCTAAAGGCAAAAACAAGGTTTTGCTAAGAATTATGGGTAAACCCATAATTTACTATTCCTTAACAAGTCTTCAGAAAGTAAATCGCACTCAAACTATACTAGTATATAGAGCAGGCGAAGAAAGCGTCTATCAAGAAGCATCAAACTATTCCATAGAACCTCTAATACCTGTTACACAAATAAGTGGCAATACAGTACACGAAGCCATAATAGCAGCAAGTAGTAAGCTGGAGGATACCGATTACTTTTTCCTAATCTTCGGAGATCTCGTTATCGAGGAGGAAGCTTTATCGCAACTATTATCGATACACTTATCCGAAGAACCAGACGCAACAGTATTAGCTGTACCTATTGAGCCTAAACACATAGAAACATATGGACTACTAGTTGTTGACGAGTATAACCGCGTATCCAGAGTAGTGGAGGGGAAAACAGCTGTTTCTGGCCCACTCTATATAACTGGAGGAGCCTATATACTCCCTACGTGGATCTTGGATTACCTAGAGAAAAACTATACTTTGCCACAAGCACTGGACGAGATAGCTAGAAAGGGTAGAGTTCGGGCTGTCAATTGGAGTGGTTTGTGGATCGATATAGGCTATCCAACAGATCTACTAGAAGCAGCATATCAACTACTCTCACGTGTAAAAGGAAAAATCATTAGTGACAAAGCCGAAGTAGAATCTACAGCTGTTATAGAAGGACCTGTAATTATCGAGGATAAAGCGTATGTCGACCACTATGCTGTAATAAAAGGACCCGCATATATAGGGAGAAGCGTGTTTGTAGGAGCACATAGTTTTGTAAGAGATTATACTGATTTAGAAGAAAAAACTAGGATAGGAGCTTATACCGAGATAAGATATTCTGTTCTACAACCCTATGTATCAACACACAGTAGAGTATTAATAATGGATAGCATTATTGGCGAGAATACTGTCTTAGAATCAAATATTACAATATTAAACGTATTACCAGAAGAAGAAGAGCCACCTAGACTACGTACACATATAGTTAGCAAACCACAAAGTAAGATAAAGAAATTAGGTGCTGTAATAGGGTATAATTCCAAAATACATGCAGGTGTTGTTATAAAACCCGGCTCAATAATAGAACCAAATACAGTATACAGATAGCCAAAATAGCGATTATAAATCGGATTATATAAAAACCGGACAATATTCAATTAGTCTGATGTAATACCAAGCTGAGACAACTACTAGGTAATGCTCTAAGAGTATCTAGATAAAATCCAGTATAGATCCGATGATCCCTTTCGATCAGTAATACTACAAGATCATCCATACACTAATAGTATATATG
>JBEVCI010000001.1:42715-48577 GCA_040514375.1 Thermoprotei archaeon | reverse complement strand
AGAGAGGGGGGTTGGGTCAATAGCTTTCTACTCTTTATTGTTAGTACATGGGCACGCACTATACCCTGTTACATCGTTAACTGTTACATCTTTCTACTCTTTATTGTTAGTACTGGGTCTGTGCTTCGCGGGTTCGGAAGTAGTAGCTGTTGCTAACACTTTCTACTCTTTATTGTTAGTACCCGGAGGAGCTAGCAGTATACATTGCTGACAAGGTATATAGAGAACTCTTTCTACTCTTTATTGTTAGTACCACCGGTGAATGGGTGGTTTGGTGGAAAAGCTTATTAGCTATCTTTCTACTCTTTATTGTTAGTACACTACCTAGGTCAAAGGAGTCGTCCGCGCCGGGGATCACGTCCCTTTCTACTCTTTATTGTTAGTACAAGAGGAGAGGAAAAAACTCGGAGACATAGAGGAGGTGCTCCTTTCTACTCTTTATTGTTAGTACAATAGGCAAAGGGGTAGGTCAAACCCCGCCGACGAGGCTAAGCCTTTCTACTCTTTATTGTTAGTACGGGTCATCTATCCTAGCTTCGCTGCCAGCACTTATGCTGGATACCTCCTTTCTACTCTTTATTGTTAGTACTAGTGGGAAGAACTCTTCCTTCAGCCTAGCCAGAATCATGTTACTTTCTACTCTTTATTGTTAGTACAGTGCTCCAGCGATTATTGTTAGTATCTTTAGCGTTGTGGGCATCTTTCTACTCTTTATTGTTAGTACAGGGTTCCTCAGCATTCTTTATTGTCTCGATTACTTCATCGCTTTCTACTCTTTATTGTTAGTACACCGATCTGTGGATAAAGTACTACCAAGAACTCTATAGGAACTTTCTACTCTTTATTGTTAGTACAAACCGGGGAGTTTCACACCCCCACCCCTCCATTTCCACCTTTCTACTCTTTATTGTTAGTACCTTATCAGAAGATACCCGATGAGCTGCGGCTGGCTATTAGCGCTTTCTACTCTTTATTGTTAGTACAAGAGATTGGAGGAGCTGAAGATCAGGCTGGGTGCTCGGGACCTTTCTACTCTTTATTGTTAGTACAAGGATTCAACATCTATTTTGCTGGTATGGATTTCTTGAACTACTTTCTACTCTTTATTGTTAGTACACTGGGACATCCGAGTTCTTGTGCACATAGTCCAGTCTTTCTACTCTTTATTGTTAGTACCCAATAGACTTGGTCAAAGAGGTATTGGTGAAGAGGCGTGTACCCTTTCTACTCTTTATTGTTAGTACAGGAGGTAGTTGGTGTTTTCTGTATAAGTGAGACTAGCTATCTTTCTACTCTTTATTGTTAGTACTCAGCTGTAACGGATGTAACGGCATCAACTGGCACATTCGTTACCTTTCTACTCTTTATTGTTAGTACCACCTCCGCTGCAGTTCCATCAGGAATCGTGGGATTCCTTTCTACTCTTTATTGTTAGTACACTTCCGTTAATTTTTTAAACGATTCTATTATATAGTGAGGTCTTTCTACTCTTTATTGTTAGTACGGGACTGTAGTGCCGAAGAGGTAGCCTGCAGCTATTAGGGCAACTTTCTACTCTTTATTGTTAGTACCGTACATTCCCATTTAATCGTGTATTTTAAGATCTTTTATTTAAGTGTTGCTGTGGTGCCTTGATCGCTGCTGTGTCCTAGAATTGAATGAGGATCTGATCAAAAAGATCTGGTCATCTTCCATCGAGAAATTCTTGTAGAGTTGATCGCCTCCCGGGATATCTCGGGTTTGCTGTTATTTTGTTGTTGTATATCGTGTTTTTGCTTGATACAGTGTCCGATATCTGATTCCATCCCTCCTGATCACTTATCGTTGGAATGTTTCTGTGGAGATGATCTGTTCCCGATCTGTTCTGGGATGATCGGTGTTGATCGGGGGTGCGGGTTTTTATGTTTTACTGTCTACGTGTATGGGCAGAATCTGCTGTACCAGCACCATTTGCACTTAGCTGGGTTTCTTACTGGTTGTGGTGGTTTATCGCTATTGATGGTCTTCATGTATTTTTCTATGATTTTCTCTGTTTCTTCTATTAGGTCTTCTTCTATGCGGAATACTCGTTTATCACCACCATTATCTAGTACTATGTACTCTATATCCTCTATAGCGTCGCGTGCTATTAGGTACTCGGTCATTGCTTGTACTAGGTATCGGTGTATACTGCGGGACCTGTACTTTTTGTGTTCGATAATTGCTTGTGAGCCATTATACTCTACTATCTCGTCTATGCGCGTAGCTCCTCTACGCGTCCTGATCCTTACTTGTCCCTCACCACTAGTGGTTTTCTCTTCGAGACCCAAAACCATGCTATCAGTTGGCGGCTCGCATACTCCATACTTAGCTATGATCCATGGTATTACTGGACAGTAAACGTATTGCTTAACTAGTACTGGTTGTAGACCCGGGTATGGTTTTGTATCGATCACTAGCTTATCACCACTAATTCCCTACTACCACGCGGTATATCAGCCCACGGCTTACCATAGACGGTATAGTATCTGAGAGAGTACTCGGTTAGTGGAAATAGGTGTACAACATCACTATCTCTATCTATGAATCTGGGTATTGTTCTCAACACATCCTTATACCTAGCTGGTAGGGGATTGCCAATGAATACGCTTCTCTGAATTCTCGTGAAACCCCGCGATTTTAGGTAATCGGCTAGTTTTGCACGTGCACCATTATCTGATACATCATATACTACTAGGACATACACCGCTGATCACCAGTTCCACACAAACCCAGTATATAGTGTTTCACCGCGTAGGTGAGAAGCTAGTTCAAATGCTTTACGCTTAATAGCTTGTCTAAGAGTCACTACGGAACCGTTGATCTCGCTTGTTTGCTTATCTAAGAAGTTATTAATAGCTTCTATGATCCGGGTGCGCGATCCGTACTCTAGCAGTCCGTTAACTATTTCTGGTCTCCACTTATGCCTAAACATTCCGAGTAGTGCGTAGTCTACTATGAATCTAAACTGCTCGATGAAATCAAATACTAGTACTGGTTTACCGGATCGATCCACGTGCATATAGCCAGCATATGGGTCTAGACCGGCTAGTACTAGTGCTTTCCAACACTCACTATACAGTATCCCGTATCCATAGTTTAGAGACACATTAACAGGATCCATGGAGTCCTGGTCACGGCCCTCGAAACCCAGTTCACGCGGTAGTAGTAAAGCGTAAGAACCCCAGTAGATACGCGCTGCTCGTGCTTCTAGGGATCTGAGTTTTTCGATAACCTCGCTATAATCACCACTAACACCTACTACTTCCTCACGTATACCTATTAGTTTCTCGTAGTCTTCTCTAAGGTAATCGCTTCTCGTATAGTAATAGTATCTCTTAACTAGTCCTGCTTGGTTGCTGATCTTGGCGTATACTACTTCCTTGATAAAGTGTATTGCTCTATCACCACCGTAAGAGCTATACTGTGCACGCCTAGTATCAACGGTTCTATTAATATATGGTGGGTAGATACGCCCTATCGGGTATCCGCGTGAATCCAGGAATACGAGGTCTATGCCATACTCGATCATCTTCCTAATAGTCTTACTAGTTAGTGATACACCACTAGTAGCTACTATTACCTGCTCAATCTCGACGGGATTATACTCCTCAACACCGTCTCTTTTCTCGACGCGGAAAACCCCCTTTCTAAACCTAATTCTAACACCATATCCCGAAACAACTACTGTCTTAGCCACGGTTATCTTCCCCAGCAGTATCTGTAGAAGGGACACGTTCTGGAGCAGTTGGTATCGCGTGGTGGTTCCCGCTTCTCTAGGAGCATGTCTATGAGGTTATCCCTCTCTTCTATGAATATTCTCCTCAGCGTGTTAGAGATGTAGACTGGTCTATAGGATAGCTTGAGGGATCCGCCGTTCTCGTTTATATAGACTAGTAATCCGTAGTCAAATGGTACTTCGTATTCTGCTTCAAGAGCTAGTGCGTATCCCGCTAGCCCTGTTTTGTGGAAATCCCTCGGTGCTCCATACTTATAGTCTATGATCACTGTCTCAGCGATAGCGTCTACTGAGAGATTACTCGATAAACCTAGGAGAGAGCCGTCTACGCGGTACTCCGTAACTAGTAGTGGTGGCGTGTACTCTCCTGTAATACTAGACTCATACTCGTACTCGCCGAGGATCATCAGTAGTGTTGATTTATAGGTTTTCTCGACCAGCTTAGCTAAGTCACTGTTTACTCCATTAGCTACTTCTCTCCACTTATTCTTGGCTATCTCGTAGATGCTCCAACCCGGTAATCCCTGTGTAATATACCTTAGCGCTACTCTATAAGCGTGGTTTAGTGCTTCATGTACTAGCTTACCGCGCAGTATGGGATCCGTGGTATCTGGTTTAACACCAACTACTCTGCGTAGCCATACATCGCGCTTAGTTTGGCAGTACTGAGAAGCTATCTCGGAAACAGATAATCCGAGATACGCGCGTGGTTTTAGTGGTGGTTTATCCCAATTCCACCCACGTAGCTCTTCATCTACGGGTTCTTTCCTAGCTCTCTCATACAGGCGGCGGATACTACGAAGCATTTGTCTACGACTAAGCATGTATATCACCAGTTATGATGGAGTGTCTATGCATTGCTTAAAATAGGGGTGGTAATGAGCAGCGTGATCTTCCCGATCAGTCCCGGGATAGACATAATACGATACACTGTAATAGATTACTATATTGGTAGAGGAGATTGAGAGTATTTCTAACACCAATTGGTTTCCACGAAGACGTGGTACTAAGACTCTTAAAGGATAACCGTGCAAGTACTAGTGATAAGCTACTAGTATTTACGTGTAGAGACCCCTCATCAGGTACTAAGCGTGCATACGAGTCTCTGCGAGCATCGTGTATTAAAGAGGGTTATCCAGAACCGCAACTAGTGCTACTCAATTGCAGCAATGTATACGAGGGGTTATCGGAAGCAATAAGTACGCTAGCTACTTGTAGGGGCTCGGAGTTTATTCTAGAGATCGGGGCTGGTCTCCGGATAATAGGTTATCTACTACTACTAGCACTGCTATGGCTTAGAGAACACTTCACAATACACTACGAACCAGAGGGTAGCGTATTCGAAAGCACTATTATTCCATACGAGGTTTTCCACGAAATACTAGAACCAGTGCGTGGAGCTGAGAAAGAAGTATTAATGCTCGTTATCCGGGAACCAGGTATTACAGTCAAAGAAGCATCAACGATCCTCGGAAAGAAGGAAAAGACGATAAGAAACCTCGTAACAATCCTAAAGCGTAAGGGACTAGTAGAGAAGGAAAGCCGTAGCGAAAAACTATACCCAACAAACCTCGCAAAAACACTCTACACAATACACGCTCAGAACCAAGACAGCAAAACATAAAAACCCCACAAACTGATCGGCACCGATCATCCCTGATCAGATCGGGAAGAACCCAACACCACGGAAAACACCCCGTAGAAAGTGATCAAAATCAACGAAATCAAATAGCGAACAGAATCTAAAACAGCAAGACAACAAATAGATCCAACATAACAGCAAACCCGGGATATCCCGGGAGGCGATCAATTCCGCAGCAGATCCTCAATAGAACGTGATCAGATCTTTTTGATCAGATCCTCATTCAATTCTAGGACATTTCCCCGATCTAGAATACACGGAAAACCTTAAATAAAAGATCTTAAAATACACGATTATATGGGAATGTACGGTACTAACAATAAAGAGTAGAAAGATCGGTCTGCTTTTCTAACAAGTATATGTCGAAGAACGGCTCAGTACTAACAATAAAGAGTAGAAAGGAGACTATGGGGTCTATTACCGGCTTGAACACCTGGTAGTACTAACAATAAAGAGTAGAAAG
>JBEVCI010000001.1:0-42615 GCA_040514375.1 Thermoprotei archaeon | reverse complement strand
GTACTAACAATAAAGAGTAGAAAGGTAATTGTATTCGATATCGATGGAACACTAAACGATTTCCCCTGGTACTAACAATAAAGAGTAGAAAGAGACAAGTTAAAAACACATAAAAAAACACGGTAAAAACAAGTACTAACAATAAAGAGTAGAAAGACTTCTTATAAGGGACGACACGTATAAGGCACTGGACAATATATGTACTAACAATAAAGAGTAGAAAGCTCTCACAACAACAGTTACCGAGAACGACCACGGAGACCGTACTAACAATAAAGAGTAGAAAGAAATTTTTAAGAAGAGTCCGATCGGTTTCCATTGAAGAATCTGCGTACTAACAATAAAGAGTAGAAAGTATTGGAACAATGCTCCTAGAAGCCATTAACACAACCGACAAGTACTAACAATAAAGAGTAGAAAGTATCCAATACCACGCCTATACACCACCATACAACACCACCTGTACTAACAATAAAGAGTAGAAAGCTATGAGTAGTCTCTCCTTTCTCATACACACACCCAGTTATATGTACTAACAATAAAGAGTAGAAAGTTTTCTTTTCTGGTTGTTCGGGGATTTAGTTGTTAGGATATGTAGTACTAACAATAAAGAGTAGAAAGGATTCATCAATACGAGTATGTGGCTCGTATTCATAGAATGTATGTACTAACAATAAAGAGTAGAAAGCTTTTTTTCTCAGGGGTTTGGGGTTTGACATGTGGGGCTGTGTACTAACAATAAAGAGTAGAAAGAATCATGCTATCAGTTCTAACCGGTATCCCCATTACCGTGCGTACTAACAATAAAGAGTAGAAATTCTTTTTCTCTCATAAACATGTTCAACATTTCAACACATTCAACGTACTAACAATAAAGAGTAGAAAGGCTTTCACGCTTACCGTCAATTAAAAATATTCTATAGAACTATGCTATAGCGTGATATACTGATAAGAGCTAATAAAAGCTGAAAATGAGAGCTACAACCCAGGCGCGGCAGCGGATATAGCTATTAGTATTATGAAAGCTATGTAGATAGCAATGAGCCCTATTATGTAGAAAGCCGGTATTATCCAGCGGTATGTCTGAGCTTGTAGGCTGTATCACTCACGAGTGCGGCTAGACCCGGTACTAGTACCCATTGCCTGAAAATGTATAGGATAAACGTGAACCCCGCTAGTGCAAGGCTTAGAAGAGCCAGCACTATCCCCGCGAGTACTTTCAACACCATCTTCATCTCACAGCCCTAAGAATAACTCTAGTAACTAAGCCGAATATAAAGAACACGAGTGCCTATCCCAGTACGTAGTCGTTGAAGTCATAGACAAGACTCGGTATCACTATTAAGCTACTTCCTCCTATGACATGCTCGCCGGTGAAGGTGGTAATTAGTACTGTTGTTGTGGTATAATATGAGAATATACTTTCTTTTAAACAATATATGGGAGTACCGGGATATTATACGCGGTATTGAGTGTCTTAGTATTTCACGGTTAGATAATTTATAAAAACATTTATTTATCTGGGGAGGAGTGGGTTGGGATTATTTCTTGATCGTTTTGATGAATAGTCTGTGTATTCTTGTATCGTTTGTTAGTTCTGGGTGGAATACTGTGGCTAGCATGTGTTTTTCGCGCGCTATTGCAACTACTTCTTCTCCGTTCCAGCTTATCTTAGCTAAGGGCTCTGCTTCGCCCCAGTAACTAGTTATTGCGGGAGCTCTTATGAATACTCCTCGGAATGGCTTATCGCCTAGTTCCTCGATTAAGAGGTCTATCTCGAAGCTCTCGCGTTGGCGTCCGAAGTAGTTCCTAGTTACTTCTATATCCATAACCCCCAGTAGTGGCTGACTAGTCTTACCAGTTACGCGGTCAACAGCTCTCTTAGCCATTAGTATAGCACCTGCACAAGTACCCATAGCGGGCAAACCTCCCAGGATCAGGTCGCGCAACTGGTCTAGTATACCCGTTCTCCGGGCTAAAACACCTATTGTTGTAGACTCGCCACCGGGTATGACTATGCCGTCGATCCCCTCTAGCTCACGGGGTTTCTTAACAACTACTATTTCGCCGCCGATCCCCTCTTCATCGAGTACTCGTTTGAGCATATAGTAGTGCTCGTATACTCCGCCCTGTAGCCCCAGTATCCCGATCCTCATCGAAGCCACCTATGTACCGCGTACTTGTAGTAGCTCTTCCGGCTTTAACTTTCGAATATCAATACCCATCATGCTCTTCTCTTCACTAATCATTCTCTGAGCCTCAGCTACACTCTCTGGATCATCCCACATACTAGTAGCTAATACTATAGCTTCTGCCCGCTCCCTCGGATCACTGCTCTTAAAGATACCAGACCCAACGAATACACCATCAGCACCAAGCCACATCATTAGAGCCGCGTCAGCCGGTGTAGCTATACCACCAGCCGCGAAGTTTACTACAGGTAGTCTACCAAGCTTAGCTGTTAGCTCTACTAACTCGTATGGAACACCATACTCTCTAGCTACGCGCATCCTCTCTTCAGGAGTATTGCTCCGGAGCTTCATGATCTCCTTCATAATGATCTTCATGTGGCGAACAGCCTCAGCAACATTACCAGTACCAGCTTCGCCCTTAGTCCTAATCATTGAAGCACCCTCGTATATTCTCCGAAGAGCCTCGCCCAGATCACGTGCACCGTTAACAAAGGGTATTTTGAATAACCACTTGTTAATATGGTGTTTCTCATCAACAGGTGTTAACACCTCGCTCTCATCAATCATATCAACACCTATCTGCTCAAGGATCTTGGCTTCCATGTAGTGCCCGATCCTAACCTTAGCCATAACAGGGATTGTTATAGAATTCATGACTTCCTCGATAACTCTAACACTAGCCATTCTCGCAACACCACCACTTCTCCTAACATCATAGGGTAGCTTATCAAGAACCATAACGGATACCGCACCAGCATCCTCAGCAATACCGGCTTGTTCTACATTAGTAACATCCATACAAACACCTCCCTTCTGGTAGATCGGGAAGCCGTACTTAACCCTTAGCGTACCCCTCTGTGGAATACGTATTTCCTCCGGTAGCTTCTCAGGACCATATATAAACCAGTCGCCATCCTCGCGCAAGCGATCATAGGCTTCGGCTAGCTTATAGAAGAAGTCCACAATAGTATCAAACCCAACCTCGTATAGCCTAGTATACCTGTAGAATACGGTATAAGGGGCTTTATCCATAGCCAAACCCCCTAGGTAATGTATCACGTAATTCACATATAAAGTTAATACTTTAAGAAAGACTTTAACATACTGACCACGCGGTAAACCACGCAGACGCGATAACCCAGCTAAGCAATATCGCTGTCTAGAAGATATTAGCTTGGATTATTTCGTGGAAACAACTACGAGGTTTTCAGTAGAAGTGAAAAAAACCGGGTAGCGTGTTACACAACCACTTCGAAGAACCTGCTAATACGCTGGGTAGTATTCGTGTATTAGTCATTGGGATTTGTTAATCGTTCTTTTGCCTTAATTACTTCCCTAGCTGGTTGTGGTATTCTTGGTTTTTCGCTGGGTAGTTCTACTACTCTCTTAAGCCATGTCCACCGAGTAACCCATAGTATAGCCATGAGTCCCGCGCCGAAGTTGCTAATACTCATAGCTATCCATATGCCGCGTGGACCCATACCAGCATATAGTGCTAGTAGTATCGAGAACCCTATTCTCAGGATCCAGAGCCTTATAAGCGCTATAGCAGTCATTGCTCGCGTATGACCAGATCCCCTCGCTATCGCGTTACCTATGAAGAATACGCCGAAGAATGGTATTGACCATACGAATATCTCTATGAGCTCCGACCCTACCCGTATGACTTCTGGGTCGTTGATAAAGAATGATATGAGCTGTACTCTAAACAGGTAGATCATTATAGAGCCTATCAGTAGTAGTGTGAAGACGTAAAGCATTGATTTACGAGCTATTTCCCGTGCACGGTCATAGTATTCAGCACCAATATTCTGTCCAATCATTATAGAAGAAGCTCTCATAAAGCCCCACGTAATTGCTTGCATAATATCTATAACTCTAATAGCTAATCCATAAGCACCAACAACTGTAGAGCCAAACCTAGATACTATTGAAGCCATAACTGTAAATCCTAGTGAGTTACCAGCCATTTGTATAGATAGTGGTGTACCTATACCAACTACTTTCCTAACCCACCAACCCTCGATTCTCATATCCTCTAGCCTAACCCTAATACCGTGGAATCCCCGATGGAGTAAGTAATAGAGACCAGCTCCAGCTACTAGTAGTCTAGACAGCACAGTTGCTAACGCTGCACCAGCAACACCTAGTGCTGGGAACCCGAAATACCCAAATATCATTATAGGGTCTAAGACCATGTTTAGCAGTGCCGAAGCACTAGTAAAGATCATCGGTGTTCTAGTGTCTCCGAAGGAATTAGCAATAGTTATGAATGCAAACCCTAGTATAGCTATGAACTCGCCAGTGAATATTATGGTTGAATAAGATACTGCTAGTGGATATATGTCCTCGGGTACTCCCATAAGCTTTAGTATGAGTGGTGAGAGAGCAATTCCCGCTATAGTAATCGTGACACCGATTAGGAGTGTAAAAGCTAGTAGCATACCAGCGCTTTTCTCAGCCATTCTCCTTTCTCCAGCACCCTGGTATTGGGATATTAGTGATATACCAGCTGATGTAAAACCAAACCCAATGCTGTGGAATAGCATTATCATAGGCCACGAAACAGTTGGTGCACCAAATGCTTCTTTCCCGATTTTCCCAAGCCAATAAGCATCTATGAGGTTATACGATATGTTTATAATATTAGCTACTATTACTGGCCATGCAAGCCACAGCATAGTCGGTAATACGGGGCCAGATAGTATTCTTTTCCTATACTCCTCTAGCTTATCCCCACTGCGTTGCATCCTCCTAGAACACCGGTGGCGATGCTAGAACTAGTAGGGCTTACAGTATTTAATCACTATTAAATATTATTTACACTACTAGTTATCACCGGAATACCCTCAGACACGGTGCTTAGCCAGTTTTGAAGAGGGTTCTCTGGTAGAAAGCTCTTTCGAGTAGAACCCGGCATTTCCAAGATAACCTTGTTATTCATAGAGGAAAACTACTCAGTAATATGTCAGGTCTTTTTCTTTTTAATCTCTTCTATTATCCCATAATCATCTCTCAGGACAACTCCTTCCCTGATCGCCTCTATTACTAATGGGTTTTTCTTTTCTACTCCTATGTAGAACTCTCGTGGCGTGATCACTATGACTTCGTATCCGGGTGGATAATCTATTTTCTTTAGTCTCTCTGGTGGTCTTCCCTCTATATCAGCTATCAATAATACGTCTACATCGCTCCAGAGATTGAAATCTCCACGTGCATATGAACCGATCAACACTGCTGCGCATTTAAAAGGTAGTTTCGAAACCCATTTCTTTGCTTCTTCTATAACTTTCTCTCTTAATTCTCTCCTCTTTCTAATGATCTCCAAGTATTTTCAACCCATTCAATAATTTGTTTAGCACATTTAATAGCTTCTTCAGACTCTTCTCTGGTATAGTATTCGTGGGGGTATCCTTCAATCCATGCATTAGGATATCGTGTGGGTATATAGTATTTGTCAAGCTTCTTCGCACATAACACGACATCGTGTGAAATACTAATACCTTCTCTTACAAGCGTGTCTAGTAATTTATATACGCTGTGTCCATAACCCTGTATTCCTAATCCATGTATTAATGCTTTAACGGCAAATTCACTTGCTTGATGAGCTTTAAAACAAGCCCAGTTATAATCACCACGCTCCAGATCCCCTATAGCCGATTCTAATGTTCTCTTTGCCGTAACAATCCATCGATCATACTCTCTATAGTCTAGCAATAATTATTCACCACTAATATTTAAACACGCTTCATCTACAAATGCTATTCGTTTAAAAACCTATACCAAAAACATAGTTTTACTCAACTATTGGGAGCCAAGGTAAACGTCAAACCCTTATTATATTATCACGCCTACTTTTTAGATTAGGTGTTTAATTTGAGGAGAACTATTGTTATTGGTCTTGATTGTGCTCCTCCAAGGATACTGTATGATGAACTACGTGATGAGTTGCCGGTACTCGGTAGATTAGTGGGCGATGGTGCACGCTATATACTACGTAGTAGTCACCCCCCAATAACTATACCAGCATGGGCTGTAATGGCTACTGGTAAAACAGCTGGTGAACTAGGACTCTACGGGTTTAGACACAGGAAACCAGGTACTTATGACGAGGTATACATAGCTAACTCGAATCTATTACGCGAGGAGCCATTATGGGTAGAACTCGGTAGAAAAGGGCTTAGAAGCATAGTTGTCGGTGTACCACCCAGTTACCCACCAAAACCCATTAGGGGTTACCTAGTAAGCGACTTCATAACACCCGATCATACTAAGCCGTATACGTGGCCACCTGGGCTTAAACGCGAGATAGAGTCTCTAGTTGGACCATATGTTTTTGATATCGTATACAGGAGCGAGGACAAGGATCGCGTGGTTAGGGAATTATGGGATATGACTAAACAACACTTCCGCGTACTAGAGTACTTATTGAGTACTAAGAAGTGGGATTTCGCCTGGTTTGTCGAAATAGGTGTTGACCGTGTCCACCACGCTTTCTGGAAATACTGGGACCCAGAACACCCCCGCCACGTATCTAATGAGTATAGTGATGTGATACCAAACTACTACAAGCTACTAGACCAACTACTCGGAAGCCTACTCGAGAAAATACCGCGTGATGCAGTACTGGTCATCGTATCCGATCACGGAGCTAAAGCAATGAAGGGAGCTTTCGTGATTAACCAGTGGCTCGCAGAAACAGGTTATCTAAAATTACGGGAAAAACCCGAGAAACCAGGTACAAGGTTTAGCCCTGAACTCGTTGATTGGGAACACACAATTGCGTGGGGTTGGGGCGGCTACTACTCAAGAATATTCATTAATATCCGGGGTAGAGAACCACACGGAACAATACCTCCAGAAAAGGTGCCGGAAGTAATAGATGATCTGAAGCGTGATATTAAGAGCATTAAAGGACCAGGTGGAGAGTCTTGGGATAACCAAGTATATACTCCTAGCGAGCTATACCCAGTTACACACGGAGATCCCCCAGATCTCATGGTTTACCTAGACAATCTCAGCTGGAGAGCAGCTGGTACTCTCGGCTGGGACTCTCTATACTTACCAGAAAACGACACAGGACCAGACGACGCGGTACACGACTGGTACGGGGTATTCACAGTCTACGACCCGGAGGAAACGGTTAAACCGGGCGATTACGGAGTAATAGACATCACTAATGTTAGGCAATACTTAGAGAAAATAATCTTTGAGAAGTAGGTACCGGGAAAACCGAAAATTCTACGAAATACTGATACATTCAAGTACCTGCAACTTGTTGTTGGACTCTACGCCCATAGCATCTATCGACCCTGTACCCTCTTCTTCCTAAGACTTAGTGTTACTCTAGCGTGGTGATCTATTCTCCACTCTCCATACTCATTAACTAGTACGTATTTCTCTTTCGAGAGTCTTTCGAGATATTCAAATATGTATTTCTCAATACCGATCCTATCGTATATTATTTCGTAACCGAGAGCTAATCCCGCTAGGAAACTCCCAGGTACTAGGTTTTCGAGGAAATCCCGGTATCCAAACACATGTATATCTATATTCTTCTCGAGCCTCTTCTGAAGCTGTTTCGCGATTTCGTATTCGATCCCTAGTTTCTCCTTATAGTTGATACTGTTTTCAATAATAACTACTACGTCTAAATCCCTACCTTTACCCCAGTAAATACTACTACCAAACACTATTATTGCTAGGATTTTCCCATCTAGAATATTCAGTAACTGGTTTTTTAGAAACTCATAGTATTCTCTTATCAACAAGGTATTTCCTCGCAATACTATATACTTTCTCAGCTTTACTAATAGCTTCTACCGCGGTATCTCTATCAATGTATTCGCTGGGGGTGATGACTCTGCCTCTCAATAAGAAGGGGTATCTACTTCTACTATAGTATTCCGTGAACCAACCTAGAATATCCACTATTTCCTCATATTCTTCTCTCCATTCATCCACAAATACTCTTGTAAAGATAGATGCTAGTCTAGGTCCATGGTTATATACATACTCTCTCTTAGCCTCGATCATCGCTTTAACAGATTTCTCAACACACTGTTGTGCATGAAAAACTGCATCTGGATAATCATTTTCCTCGAATGATCTCCTAGCACGCAGTAAATCCTTATATGCTTCTTCAAGATATTTACGAGCAAATTCCTCATAAAAACCCATACAGTTATCCCCAAATCCCCTAGCTCTTCAACACTTTATTAGATACTAATAATTGATCAATAGGTTTACGCTACTTAATAAGGTATTTCAAATCGTGTTTCTCATGATCAGTTACTATTGGATCCTTCACGTGAATAATTGTTAGCCTCTTTATTGTATTAAGACCGTTAGAGCGTTGTAGTTTTCTGTTTTAGCTCTAACGACTTATTAGTTTATCTTCTGAGATAAACTGTTGGATAATATTTAGTAACTCGTTTATGTGAACTACTAAGACATCATATTTCTTAAACGAGTCGTATCCAGGGTTATCAGCTGTTATAATTATTAGTTTCTTCTCTAAGGATATGGTTGCATGAATTATATCAATGTATCGCACCATGTGCTATGGTGTAATAAATCTAATAAGAGAAGAGCTGATCTACGTATAATGTTTTCGTCTGGTTCGTCGATCCTGCAGATCCTGTATAGTTATTTAATGATCTTTTCATTATATTCTACCTTGTAGTAGTTCAACTTGCTGGATTAGCGGTATTGTTTTTAGGGTTGTTGAAAAGGTATGGTTTGGGGGTTTTTGTGAAGAGGGTTTTTGTTGGTAGGATTAGGGTTAAGCGTATGGGTAGAATTGGTAGGATTAGGGTGCTTAGAGTTGGCAGTAAGGCTAAGGATTAAGATCACCGCTGACTCGAGGAGTATCGAGTGTATTGCTCTCCTCAATAGTGGCTATGAAGCCCCTTCTCCACAGCTCCTTGTACCTATAGATTTAGCTAGAAGCCTTGGTTTTCAACCACCCCATGGAGCATATGATATCGAGCTTGATACAGCTGGCGGTATTGTAAGAGCGTGGCTCTACCCTAGAGCGTGTAAAGTAAAAGTAGTTGCACCAGACGCTGAATCTAGGGAGGTTGTAGCGGATCTCGTCGTATCGCCATTAGCGGATGAGCCATTAATAAGTGACGCGCTAGCTGAAGAACTAGAAATAGCTGTTGAATCTTTTGGTCGTGGGTTATGGAGATTTAGATGGGAACCCTTGGAAAAACTAAGACCAAGCGAGAAAAAGAGTCCGGGATAAACTCGTAATGACAATAGAGAGTAGAGCAGAATCGCTAGTGTATAGAGACTAGTTCTTATCAGAAGTATTACATAGTCTTTTGAGGTATTCTATGAAGTCTTTATCACCAGCAAGTAGTTTGCCATAACTCGTGATTTCATGTATTATTCTCCTCTTCTCCCTAGCCATTCTTATGATCTCGTCTATGGTATATACTCTAGGCTCTAGATCTATTGGTAGTGCTGGATCCATATAATCAGGTATTCTATCAATGGGGTTCTTATCAGATCTGGGAATAATGATCACTACATCCGCGTCAGAATATGCTGTATAATCTCCTCTTGCTAGCGATCCGATCAATACTACTGCGATTGCACCCTTCTCTACAGCTTTTCTCGCATAGTTTCTGAGACTATTCATGACTTTTTCGATGTCTAGCTTGTGTAATCTTATCTCGGCAGAATCGTATGATTTCTTCTGCATAACTCACAGCCCTTAGTGCATCCTCTCTCGTATAGTAATCCATAGGAGCTCCTTCTGGATGGAAATTCGGGTATCTCGTTGGAATATAGTGTCTATCGAGTTCTTTAGCTCTTTCGATTAACTCTTCGGGAGGCCTGTATTCAGGTGGTAGCTGAGAGAGCATGCGCGAGATCGAATGCCCCCAAACCTCTATTCCGAGTTCCTGGTAGAGAGCTTTAACAGCTTTTTCACCAGCTTGTTGAGCTGCGAAACAAGCCCATTCATAGTCTCCTAACTCAATAGATTTCTTAGCATGTTCGAGATCTCTAATAGCTTGTCTCATCCAATCACTAGAACGTGAAACCACGTAAATACACCCATAAAACTCTACTGCTTCTACTATAACTTATCATGTATTTATTAAATCAAAGGTATACTGAAATACAAGTATCTATTCATCCCTAGTTTTAGGGATTATTTTACAGGGTATAGAAACGGATTAAATAGCAATCAGTATCTCGATGTTTTTGAATATTTCAGGGCATTTACACGATTAAACAACTGTATTGTTAATAAGCTAAATTATTCTGTTAAATTAATTGGTGTGAGTATATGCGAATAATTACGAGATCTAGGGCACTGTTGTTTGCTCTACTATTTTCGTTCTTATTCTTGTTATCGTTTATCTATATAGCATATATTGTTCCGCCAAAAATACATAGGGTCTTAGAGAAGTATTTCCCGGATTATAGCGTAGATGTTGCTTCGAGATACGTTAAACAAGTAATTGATACACTATACTTACCCATAACCATACTATTCATCGCTATAATTGCGATAGCTATCACTGGTTTATTACTTAGAGTTACGAAGTTGTCATTAGCTAGTATACTTACTATATATCTTCCGGTATTCGGTTATTTCACTATAGCAATGAATTTCTTCGCTGGTATCGGTATACTACGTGTACTACTAATACCATTTATTGCTTCGCCAGAACCCCTATCTAGGCTAGGCGATTTCCTAGCCTATGTAATAATGCTTTTCCTTCTCCTTCCGGCGCTACCAGTACTATTCATAGCCCCTACTCATACTAATGTGGCTATACAATCCGAGGTCTTCTTTCTCCAGTTTCTTGGTATAGCAATACTATTCCTCGGTACACTAACATGGTTTTATGGTAAACTGCGTGGATACAGAGTCATTGATTTCTGGATATACAAGTATAGTAGGCATCCACAATACCTAGGGCTCATAATATGGTCTATAGGATATATGTATTCTTTACCATCTACAGCGGTATTTGGTACATTGATTTTCCCATACCCGTCAACACTACTCCTACTATACATACTGTTAATCACTGGTACTGCGCTAGTAGAGGAAATTAACTTACTCGGGAAGTACCCGGAGTATGAGGTTTATTGGAGTAAAACACCGTTTTTACTACCATTACCAAAACCTGTAACGAGCATATTATGTTATCCGGTTAGGAAAATACTCGGGAAACCCTATCCGGAAAATCCACTCGAAGTATTACTAGTCATAATAGTGTACTTTGCTATAATTTCAGCCCTCTCATTAATGATGTATCCCCTAGCACACTAACCTAACACTAATTCTTGTGTGCAAATAAGGGCGATCTATAATTTACCCGTTTTGATCACAATTCCTTCTTCGTTTTCTATAGCCATTTTGCATACTTTTATAGGAATGTCTAGAGCTCTCGTGAAAAGTACTTTCCCAGCCAAACACACTATCTTAACGAACCACGGAGGTGCGTTATTGAGTATATGTGTATCGATCGGGTACTTGATTAGATCCGAGAGTGTTTTATCGAGATAGAGCTTGTATTCTAGGTAATCAACTCTTTTGGACAGGTAAAGAGCCAGGTCTATATCGCGGAAAGAAGTATTTTGTGTAAAAGAACCAAATACTATTACAAAGACTATTTCACTATACTTTTCTAGATAGTGTTTCAGATACTCTAGTATCTCTAAACGCTTATTCATTGCTAGATCATAAAATCTGAAAAACTCACGCTCTTCTAGTTCGAGAGACAAATTCCTCAACCTCTTTTACAAACTCCTCTACTATCCTTAAGCCGTTCCCACGTGCCTCCCTATATATACGCGAATCATCTATTTCCCAGTAACGATGAATTATGATATTTCTCAATCTAACCAGTTTTTCTATTCCCTCTCCAATACTGGGTTTTAAAATCCTATTCTCTACGAGTTTTCTTATGATCTGTACGTATCCCTCGATCTTCTCGATACCAAGAATATTTCTTAGAATGAACAAGCCTATCGATACTGCTGCCTCTACAATCTCAACTAGTGCTAGACGTAAAGTGTAGCGATTTCTAATATCGCTCATAAATTCTTCATAGTCTAAGCTGGCTATTTTCTTAGCTAGTGCAAGCGATTCGCGTATTTCATCAAGTAGTTTTTCCAGCCTAACAGGGTACATGACTACGTCTTACCACATATCATGATTTACTAATTGATGCATAAACAATATTAGATTAAGGAATACTAGAATAAAGCTTTATAGCTAATCTTGAGTAGTTAGAGATAAATAGAGTAGTTCTCTAAGCAAGTAATTCTAGTAGTGTCTTTAAGGAATTGATTATGTAGGCTTTATCGGATAGCTTAACAATATCTGTGCCGAGATCTCGCTTAATTAGTGCTGCACTAGCACCAGCTAAGAGCGCGCCCGCAAAATCATTTACAAGACTATCGCCTACATGTAGGATCTCATTTATTCCACAATCACATAGTTCGGCTAGGTATTCGAAAACTCTTTTATCGGGTTTTTGTACGCCGATCTCATCGCCAAACAGCGTTATATCAGCATATTCCAATAACCCGTTTTTCTCTAGCATTAGCCTAGTTACCATACCAGGCCAAAACATAACGTTACCGAGGAAAGCGATCCTATAACCCCTTCCACGTAGTTCTCTTAGAGTTTCACTAGCATCGGGAAAAGCTATTTGTGCTATCTCAGTATCTAGTACTGCGAGAACAGTAGCTCTAAACAATACATCAACACTTATACCTAGTTTTTCAGAGAAGAATAGCGCGGAATCATATACTGGTCTCTTAAAAACACCCCTTAACCTAGCATCCAGCGCTTCTCTATACGCATTGATGATTTTCCCGCCGATCTCACTATACGATTTACCAGTAATCTTTGATAACATACGGGCTAGTATATTATAGAACTTATGCAGATCGAGCAATGTATTCCAGATATCGAATGATACCAGCTTTACACTAGTCAATATCATACACCCCCTTCATAACCTAGCTCTTGGGATAAGGTAGACGCTATATAAGCTATGCCCGGCTCTACCACGCCATATCTCTATTCGACTGAGCATATATAGCGTTATAGACCCTATACACTAATATATTGCTTATTCCATATACTGGTAATCTAGATGTAGAAGGCGTCACGGGACTGATACGCTAGATGATGAACGGGCTATAGCATAATCCTACACTCATGCACACCGGTGTATACAGGGATAGATATATATTATAATATATGTATATCTCTTGGTCCTATTGGCTACCTTATAAATGAGGTTTATTAGCGGTTTTATTTACTCTTCTCTATCTTGGCGTTTTACGGGGTTTTGAGGTGATCTTTTGTGAGGAAGGGTATAGAGTACTACGTATTAGCTATTGGTTCGATCACCGCTTTTGGGGAAAACATGCTTTACTCGTTACTCTCGCTGTATCTTCGACAAGATCTGGGGCTTAGTAATATCGAGTTGGGCGCGTTTTTCCTAGTACTTAGTGTTTCTTCAATAGTTCTCCGCATACCAGTTGGTATTCTTGCCGATATATTTAACCGGGCATTACTAGTACTGGCGGGCCTCGCTCTATTGTTGCTAGGGCGCGTGCTACTAGTTGTTGGTGATACGGTAATAGTATATGCTTCAGCTATACTGCTAGGGCTTGGTGTTAGTATGTACTACATACCCCATGCAGCTCTAACAGCTGATGTATCCCGTACTGAGAGGAGTGGTGCTATGCTTGTAATATTTAGTAAGTTAAACCTTCTCACGCTGATAATGGGTGCTCTAGGGCTAACAGTTGGTGGTTATGTATCACGCTATCTTGGTAGAGTATCGATGATCGTGTCATCAGCAGTTGTTATTGCTATAGCATTAGTAATTACTGCTAGGTTAGCATATATAATGCAGGTAGAATCTCGCGGTCTATCAAGTGTTAAGAATTTGTTAAAAGAGCTGGCTAATAGTGTTAGGGATCGCTTTCTAGTAATATACTTAACAGCATTCTTTGGTAGCGGTGTTTTTCACGCATCATTTGTCTTCCTCCAGGTACTACTCGGATTAGGATATGAGTTATCTGACGATATTATTGGAGTATTGCTAACGATCTTCTCGATCATAAGCGCTGTTACCGGCTACTATGCAGGCAAAATATTCTCTAGTAAGAGGCGTAGAGAGTTGATCAGGATACAGGCTCTCACATGGCTCGGTATAGGAGTTTTATCACTATTAGCTTTCTTATCTACACCATTACCACTACTAATAGTTACGCTATCTCTTCTCTACGCATTACTAGGAGTTATTTATCCCGTGGGAAACGCGGTGCTATACAGCTATATAGCCCCACACCTGAGAGCTACAGTAGGTAATATTATGGGTATGGTTTGGAGAACTGGTTATAGCGTAGGATCAGCTACTGCTCCATACCTAGTAGACTCAATGGGGCTGAGAGCATTTCTACTACAAGCATGTATTGCAGCACTAGCCACATATTACCTAGTATATAAGTCAAGAATAAAGTATTTAGAGAGGAAAAGTAGGAGTTAACAAAAACTAGATACTACTCACTCCTAAGCAATTATACTGTGTAAAACCACTTGCGTTGAAAGATGTTCTCGTGAGATAGTGTCGGAAAATGTTTTTTACGTTATCACCGTTATTAATAATTGGCAACTCTATGTACTAATCGACCTTGTAACGTTAAGCACGTGTATGGGTATAGCTTATGGAAAGCCTATATACTGGTGGATATTCTCACCTAGAGGCTTTATTCAACACACTACAGAGAATGAAACTTAAGATTATGGGTCATAGGAAATCTAACGGCAAGGTAGAATTCGGTATGCTTCGGAGTATAGAGGAGTATCCACTAGATATCACGGATATCCAGAAACCCGGATACTATAAATTGGAAAAAGGTGGAAAATTTAAGCACAGTTTCCAGTCGCCAAAGAGCATTCTAATACCTCCTGAGCACGTGATATTACGTGTTAATGAAAAGCTCGAAGTACAGCCGATAACTGTCGAAGAGGAGCAGATCGCCCTCTTCGGTATTAAACCTTGTGAGCTTGCTGCTATAAAGGTTTTAGATAAAGTAGCAGAATCTGTTAATAACGTATACTATAGGGAGAGGAGAAAACACGTCTCCCTCATTATAGTTGAGGAGTGCGTTGAAGCCGGGGGAACGTGTTTTTGTGGATCTCTAGGAACAGGTCCTAGTGCTAGTAATGGGTTTGACTTAGCGTTTGCTAGAATAGATGAATCTACAATAGTGTTTAAACCCGGCAGTAATAAAGGCATGGAACTAGTCAGGAAGATCGGGTTAGAACCCGCGCCGGATAGTGTATACAACCAGTATAAGTCTATAATGGAGTCTGTAAAGAGTAAAACATCTGTATTACCCCCGGTAGATGCGTTGTCTAAGGCTTTGGAGTATAGTATGGGTGACGAGGATCTTTGGAGAGAAGTCTCGAAGAGGTGTGTTGGGTGTGCTAACTGTAATATGGTTTGTCCTACGTGTTTCTGCTTAGAGATCGATGATCGCTTTGAACCAGATGGATACACTAGGATTGCTCGCTGGACAGGCTGTCTATCTCCTTCTTACGGCGAAGTAGCTGGTGGTCACTTTAGACCAGAACTCTTTATGAGATATAGGCATTTTGTACTACATAAGTTCCTCTTCTATCCAAGGCAGATCGGGGTACTGGGTTGTGTTGGGTGTGGGAGATGTATAACGTGGTGTCCGCTTGGAATAGATCTAAGGGATACGCTTGTGAAAGTATTTGAAAAGTATGGTGGGAGAGAGTAATGGCTAAGCTAGAGAGCCCGTTTATATTCAAACTCGGTATTGTAACAGGTGTTATCCAGGAAGCTCCCGGTATTAAGACGCTAAAGATAAGAGTTAGAGAATATGGAGAAGCCGTGCCCGGTCAGTTCAATATGATTTTCTCTCCCGGTATAGGTGAAGTACCTATATCGTTATCTAACTTACCACGCAAGTATGCAGAGGGTGTTCTACTAGAGCACACACTAAGAGAAGCAGGTGCTGTAACGAGGAGTATCTGCAGAAAAGCATCTGTGGGATTAGCGCTTGGAATACGCGGTCCTTATGGTCGGGGCTGGCCTCTCGAAGAGTGTAGCGGGTCCGACATACTAATAGTTGCTGGCGGCATAGGCTTAGCTCCTCTTAGACCCGTTATAAAGTATATCGAGAAAAACAGAGAATCTTATGGTAGACTAAATATACTCTACGGCGCGCGCACTCCTAACGACATGATATATAAGTACGAGTTAAGCAATTTCTCTAAGATCCCCGATACCAAGCTCCTCTTATCAGTTGATAAGCCGTACCCTGGATGGACGGGATATGTTGGTTTTGTAACAGAGCTCATAAAGTATAGTGATGTGGATACTCGGAGATCCTGTGTTATGGTTTGTGGCCCAGAAATAATGATGCATGTTGCTGCAAAGAAACTTATTGAACGTGGTTTTAGTAAAGACCGGATATTCCTTTCCCTAGAGCGTAGAATGAGATGTGGTATGGGGATCTGCGGTACTTGTCAGTTTGGTCATTTCTTCGTATGTAAAGATGGCCCTGTTTTTGACCTCGCTACTATAGAGGATTATCTACGAGTTAAAGGGGTGTAGAAAAATGCTAAAACTAGGTGTAGTAAAGCTTACTTCGTGTTCTGGTTGTCTAAACGAGGTTATCTACGGTTTACTAGTAGATCAGAGCCTTAGAAATAGCTATAGAATAATATACTTTCCAGAGCTCAGTGATCGGGAGTTATTCGAAGACCTCGACATAGTACTGGTTGAAGGCTCTGTTTCAATAGAGGAGCAGAGAGAGTTCCTAAAGAATGTTAGGTCTCGCTCTAAATTCTTAGTTGCTCTTGGTACTTGTGCAGTATTTGGGGGTATACAGTCTCTGAGAAACGATGAAAACCTAGATGTAGTCAAGTCTACTGTGTATCCAAAACCGGAAATGATAAGTATTTTAGAGAGAGTAGAGCCTGTGGGAGAAGTTGTAAAGGTGGATCTCTCCATACCCGGTTGCCCAGTAAACGGAGATGCTGTTGTATCTCTTCTTAGGAAATACGCTAATCAGGGATTACCCATACTATTGAGAGAAAGCGTATGTATGGAGTGTAAGAGAAAAGGAATAGAGTGTGTTCTAGTAGCTCACGGTAAACCCTGTCTAGGCCTAGTTACCAACGCGGGCTGTGGAGCTCTCTGTCCATCCTTTGGACGGGGATGTTATGGTTGTTTTGGTTTAAAGGATCGAGACATAGTACAAACCAATTTAAACGAATTCCTTAAAGTATTAAAGGAGAAGGGCTTTTCCGAAGAGGACTATTGTGCACTCATTAAAGGATACGGTTACTTAATATACACAAGATTATCTGGTAATAAAACCAGCTAGGGGGTGTGTATCGTGTCGTGTTCTTTCCAGCTTACTCGTGTTGAAGGTGAGGGTAGAGTAGAGCTTAGAGTAGAGAACAATAGAGTAGTTGATGCAATTGTAGCTATTCCCGAGGCTCCAAGGTTTTTCGAACACATAGTTATCGGTAAACCAGCCGAGATCGTAGTAGATATAGTGAGTAGGATCTGTGGACTATGTGGTTCATCGTACTCATTTGCTGCTGCTAGGGCTTTTGAGAAGTGCTTCAAAATAGAGGTTCCAGAGGAGATCGAGGTTCTCAGAGAGGCTATTCACTTAGCAGAGAGAGTTAAGAGTCACGCTATCCACGTGTTTCTCCTAGAGTTTCCAGACTATATCGGCGTATCATCTATTCTAGAAGCTAATACACTCTATAGTGGTATCCTAGAACGTATTTTGAAGATTATATCATGGTCTAGGAAAGCCATGAAAATACTCGGTGGTAGGTTTCATAACGTCGTTAACATTACGATAGGAGGGGTATTTAGTCTTCCAAGAAAAACCGATGTACAGGAGTTAGCGAAAACGGCTAAGGAGCTGATCAGGGATGTCGAGTATCTTGCAGACACAGTCTTATCGCTTGATATACCAGTAGAAAACCAGGAGCTTGGAGAGCTCCTTACAGTATATAATGGAAAGGAGTATCCACACCTTGCAGACCATATATACGCATATAATAGTAAGGAATACATTGAGCTGGAGAAGTTTGAGGAATACATAACAGTAGAGCAAGTCCCCTGGAGTAATGCGCTTCACTATAAACTAGCTAATGGGAAAAACTATGTAGTAGGTCCAATAGCAAGATTTAATACAGCATTTAACCACTTACGCGGAGAAACCAGAGATCTACTAAAATCCTATGGATACCTTCTCCCACTTACTTCAATAGAGCAAAGCATAATAGCGAGAATCGCAGAGCTATACGATGCTCTCCTCCGACTATACGATATTCTAGAGCAGTATAGAGAGTCTAGATATAGTGTATCACGTGTAGAGTATAGAGCGAGGAACGGCTTGTGTATAGCTGCTGTAGAAGCACCGCGGGGGATCTTATATCATAGGTATAGAGTTGACGATAAAGGTAGAGTTTTAGAGTGTAACCTTATTACGCCAACAACACAGAATCTAGCATCTATGGAGGACTTAATTAAGAAGGTCGCTATAGGAAGGATATTTGAAGCCGGGATTAAGAAGAAAGCTGAGAGAATAGTTAGATCGTTTGATCCATGCATATCGTGTTCAGTACACATTGTTAGGCTAGATAATTTCTAATCCATGTTTAACTAGATAATTTTTAATGTTCTCTATTACTTCACATTCGTCTTTTAGACTTAATATCTTGTCGATCAATTCCTTTGCAACAAGGTCTTTACTTAATTTACTTATGGTATACTTTATAACCCCAACCACTGGGGGGTTGACACTGAGACCATCAACTCCCATACCAATCAAGAGCGGTACAGCGAGCTGCCTACTGGCCATTTCACCACATACTTCAACTTCTAGATTATGCGTCTTACCAGTCTCTATTATCATCTTTAAAAGTCTTAAGACAGAGGGATCGAATTCGCTATAATACTTACCAAGCCTGGCGTTTGTACGATCTACTGCAAGAACATATTGTGTCAAATCATTTGTACCTATGCTAATGAAGTCAATATATCCGGTTTCGGCGATCTTGTCAAGCATTAGCGCGGATGCAGGAGTTTCAACCATTATCCCTAAGCTAATCTTTTTTATCGCGTCCGTTATCCCCAATTCTCTTTCTACATAACTGATCTCATTTATTACCTCATATACTTCTCTTACCTTGCTTACCATCGGTAGTAATAGCTTTAGGTTTTTGGAGTGTTTTGCGACTGACAAGTATGCTTTAAGGAAGGGTCTAAATAATTCTTTCGAGTATTCTAGCAAGAGTCTAATGCCTCTTAGACCTAGGAAAGGGTTGGTCTCCTCTAATTTAATGTATGTAACAGGCTTATCAGCTCCGAGATCAGGCGCTCTAATAACAACTGGTTTATCAGGGAAGAACTCTGAAAGCTTAATAAAAATACTTCTAAGAGTTTCCTCGCTTGGAGGTTTTTCGCCTAAGTATAGAAACTCTACTCTAAAAAGCCCTATTCCGTCACATCCACGTGTTGTGGCTAATCTCGCTTCCTCGACATTTCCGACATTGCAGAGCACGCTTATTTCATATTCGTCAATTGTGCGAGCTTTTACACAGATATATTTTTCAGCCTTCTTCATTAAATCTTTATATCGATTAAGCTTTTCAATATAGATATTTACAATATCCCTAGTAGGCTCCGCAATCAATATCCCATTAACTGCATCTACTACTACAGTCTTTCCGTTTAAAGCCTTTATAGCCTCTTTAGAGAGATCCGGTACTATTACGTAGGGTATGCCATTATTTCTTGCAATGATGGCTACATGTGAAGTGAGACCTCCTCTTCTAGTTACTATACCTTTAATGTCTTGTCTAGCTAGTCTTATTACATCGATTGGATAGAGCTCATCTGCTAGAACGATTTGTGCTATAGTGGTTTTCGTCTTCTCTGCTCTAGTAATACTTTCTACGATACCTGAAGCTATACTTTTAAGATCGGTTTCTCTAAGAGCTATTAACTCGCTACCGCTTTCTCTGAACATTCTACTATATTTTTCATATGTGATCTTTACTGCTAGCTCTGCACAGATTTTTTCCTTCTTAACTAGATCAGTAGCCTCATCTATAAGAGCTTCTGCCATTAAATTATATGCTTCTATAAGTTCCTTCTCTGATCGTGGTAATGCGTCTTCCAATGCTTTTAAATAAGCCTTATAGTCTTCGAGAGCCTTAGTTAGTCGTTTGATTTCTCTGCCGGTATCTTCTACTTTACAGTTATCTGGCACGTTGTTTAAAACATCAGCTACTTCATATAGGAAAGCTTTTCCCAGAGCTATTCCCTCTGAAGCGACTAACCCCTTATACTTCTTCATTGCGTTTAACCCTGGTCTTCTTTCGGTAAGACAACTTGCAGGAGGTGGAGTAACTGCTCTAACGCCTTTTCTTCGTCTTCGCCATCTACCTTTAAAGTTACAGTATCTCCACAATCTATTCCTAGAGATAAAACTTTAAGTATGTTTTTTGCGTCTGCACACTTATTTTGTTTACAAATAAATATTTGTGATCTAAACTTTGACGCTAGCTGAACAAACCTTACCGCAGGTCTAGCGTGTAAACCATGCTTATTAACTATCTTTACCTCTACAGATTTCATCGTTATACCCCTAAGTACCAATTAGGTGGAAAAGTAAATATATTTTCGGAATACATAGTATAACTGTAAGACACGAGTTAGGCAGGGTGTTCGTTTGGTAGTAAAGAAGCTAATAAATAAACCTGGAGAAGAAGTTAGAGAAATGCTTGAAGGAATGGCGCTAGCCTTCCCCGAGCTCATTCGTCTAGATCCACAATGGAACAATGTCTACAGGAGATATAAAAAACCCTCTTACAAGGTAGCACTAGTATCAGGGGGCGGTAGTGGTCACGAACCAGCTCACGCTGGTTATGTGGGTTATGGAATGCTAGATGCAGCCTGTGCTGGTTTTACATTCACGTCACCAACAGTACCACAGATACAAGCGGCGATCAAGGAAGTCGCTACTGATGCAGGTGTATTAGTAATTATCAAGAATTATGCTGGAGACGTTATGAACTTCAAAACTGCTGCTGAGCTAGCTAGAGCTGAAGGCATCAAGACAGACTATGTAATAGTTAATGACGATGTAGCTATTCCAGAAAAAGAAAAGAGAAGAGGCACTACGATAACAGTATTTGTACACAAGATAGCTGGTGCTGCCGCTGAAGAGGAATGGCCTAGCTAAGGTGGATGAGAACCTTAAACCGATAGAGGGAACAGAGTTTGAGATCCCGTGTGACACAGTAGTTATAGCTGCTGGTCTTAGACCAAATACATACCTACTAGAAAAACTCGGAGTAATTATTGATCCCTCCACGGGAGGTCCGGTAGTAAACGAGCTATTAGAGACTAATATTCCCGGAGTATTTGCAGCTGGTAATGCCCTGGTTATAAATGATCTCGTGGATTACGTTGTTGAACAGGGAGAGCTTGCCGCAGAGGGTGCCTACATCTTCGTGAAAAACGATGGAATGCCTACAACCGACTGGAAACCAGTGATTAAGGGCAGGAATATACGATTAGCTGTACCACACTATGTCAGCGGAGAGAGAGATGTAAGAATATATGCCAGAGTACGGGAGCCTGAGAAGAGAGTATTTGTCAGGATCCCCGAGATTAACTATAGGAAATTCCACATGGCTGTAAGACCCGCTGAAATGATTGTACTTGACCTCAGTCGCGATGATCTATCCAAGTTGGCTCAGAAAAAGAAACTCACTCTCGAGGTGGTTCCGATTGGGCAAAAGAGCTGAGCATGAGTTAATCTGTATTCTATGTCCTATGAGTTGTACACTCAAGGTAACGGTAGAGCCTAGTGGCGAGATCAAAGTTGAGGGTTATCAGTGTGAAAGAGGCGTAGAATACGCTAAACAAGAAGTTACAAACCCTGTTAGACCTGTAATGTCTGTTGTCAAAGTTAAAAACGGGGATATGCCCACAGTATCGGTTATAACAAAGGATCCTGTGCCAAAGAAGTGTATTCCAGAAGTGATGAAAGCTACAGCCAATATAGAGGTAGAAGCACCGGTAGAAATAGGGCAAATTATAGTAGAAAACGTATGTGGAACAAGCCTTATAGCAACTAGAAGAGTAAAGAGAGTTTCTTAGCGACCCTTAGGCTTTTCCCATACGGTATTTTTACTTATTTTACTTAATCTTTTTCTAGCTCTCCAGCCTTTTACGCAATCTTTGTTCCCATATTATAACTAGGTTTTGATTCTGGGATTTGATCTAAGGTATGATCCGGCGTTATTAAGGATAATCGTAGAAGATTAGGGCTATTTAGTATATGGCTTTAAATCCTTTGTTTTCACAATACTCAACATATATACTAGAGACACTAGTGTTATCAGTGGGTAGAAGATACTGAGTGTTAGTGGTCCTAGGTAGTCATATAGTGCTCCACCAGTAGCGTTTCCTATAGCCCATGAAATGCCCCACACAAATCCTAGCCATCCAAATAGTAATGCTCTCTCACTAGCTGAAGGCGTGAAATCCGCTGCTGCAGCTTTTAGTACCGAGTCATAGCTACAGAGTACTATTCCTAGTAATGCTGAGGCAATGCCTAGCGTTACCGGGTTGCCAGCTAGTAATACTAGTGGTGCTATTGGTAGTGAAGCTAGTGGTATCGCTAATAATATCTCCAAGCCGTATCGGTCATACAGTATGCCAAGCGGAATAGCTACTACTGCATCAACACCCATAGCTAGTGCATAATACAATGGTATAACGTCTTCGCTCACAATACCAATGCGCTTAACATGATACGAGATCAGCCCCCAATGCATAAAACCGAGACTCAATAACCCCGTAAAAACCAGGTATTTCTTAGCAGCTTCACCACTAGCTAGACCGGTTAGCACTCCAGCTCCTTTTCTCGTAAAGCCTATTCTCGGGTAGAGCACCGAAGCAGTTGTTACTAGGGCTACGGCTAGTAATACGGGTGGTAGTAGTATTAAATACGCGTAGCTATAGCCTAGACCACCTATTAACGCTGAACTAACAGCTAGTGGTCCTAAAACCGCACCTACCTGATCTAGTACCTCGTGTATACCAAACCCCTTGCCCCTACCAATAGCTTTATCGGTAATATCAGCTACTACTACATCGCGAGCTGGTGATCTAAGTCCTTTACCTATTCTTTCAATAAAGTACAGAGCTAATACTAGGTACCAGTTACGTGTGAGGGCTATCAGCGGTATAGCTATTATGAGGGAATAGCCTAGTATAACCATAGCCCAGAGCAATCTATTGCTCTTCTTAACCGAGATAACTAAGCTAGCGGGAAGCCTAATAGCATATGCGAGAAACTCACCAATACCCAGAACACCAGCAGCGAGTGCGGGTGCTCCCAGAACTTCGAGATATTGACCCGATACAGAGCGTCCACCTTCATAAGCAATATCACCAAATAACGATACAAGAGATAATAGTATGAAGACTAAAACAGCTCTTCTAGCAATATCCCTACTCACGCTTGGCATTCGGATCAGCCCGATAAACCAGCTAATAATTCCTGAGGTGTAAGCGTATATACACTATGAGCATTATATAGTTAAAAGGTAATAAGTACTACACAAGGTATTCTCTATCTCGGCAGAGAACAGGTAATAGGCTTTCCTAGCTCTTACTTAGAGCATTTAGTACTTTGTCTGGAGCATCGGATAATATTCCATCAACTCCCATACTCGCCAGTTTTAGAGCAGTAGCGGGATCGTTGACAACCCATGTAAATACCCTATAGTCGTTGCTGTGTA
Source organism: Thermoprotei archaeon (assembly GCA_040514375.1). GTDB lineage: Archaea > Thermoproteota > Thermoprotei_A > Sulfolobales > Desulfurococcaceae > QMWW01. Next base: position 18,546 of record JBEVCI010000001.1, on the reverse strand, counting down.
GAGCCCCGACAAGCCATTCTTCGAGATAAACGTAGTTAATTGAGATACCACTAGCATTTGCAGAACTTATCACATCGAGTATGTTTACGGGGAGAGAATCTAGTGATACAAATACGGTATAGCTTGAAACTTCTCCCAAATACTTTACCGCAAAGTGATCCCTAGAAGTAAATATGGTGTCTGCGGGGAACTCGTAGTCCTCCTCTAGTAGTTTAATAGCTGTATCAAGATCTTTTAAATCAACTATTAGGCTAAGCCCCTTCTTTTTACACATATCAAGTATTTCCTCAAACCTGATCTCGAGAACTCTTAAAGGAGGGTCCCTGTAGAAGAACTTGTAGTCGATCCACGCCATTACCTTACCGGGTAGGCTTGGTCTAGTTATAGGACTGGGTCCATGTCGAACAACTATGTTCTGTCCACTACTAGCTATATCCACTTCTACTCCGGCTAGCTCTTCTACTAGTAGATATCTTCTAAAAACATGCCTATTATTAGCTCTATGACCATACACTCTTACCATAGCAATCCACGAAATCGCGGTAGACGAGTTAATACTCACAGAACATACTAGGATATAATCCTTCCTCCGAGTCGAGTTATCTAACGCGGGGATTCAGATAAGTAAGTTGTCGTCATTAGCAGCTCAGCACATTCGTCACTCACTCTTTTTATTCTTTATAGTTTTCAACGCTCAACGCTATTTTTATTCGCGTTGTTTTACATTCTTTAAAATAGCGAATCGACGGTAACTACGAATTGGGGTTGCGGCATTCTCCGGACATATTTATATATCTCGGAATCCCGAGTTATTACTTAGCTTATAATCTTATTTACATAATCAGATGTTTTAGCGTACTAGGTTATTCATAAGTATTCAAGCATTTTCAAGGGTTTGGATAATATGATACTAAGTAGTTTATATGGGTATTTAACACTTGTTTTGATACTTGGTTTTCTATTTGGTTTTTTATTTAAGCGTCGTGGTTTATCATCTAGTATTGGCTACTTATTAGCTGGTTTTGTATCTGGCTTAGTCCTCGGCGTTAATGAAGATATAAAGACTTTCATGGAAAACGTGGAGATCTTTGCTATAACTCTATTATTCTTCGAGATAGGGTTTGAAATCCATGTAAAGCGTGTTGGAGAACTAGTTTCTTTCCCACTATATGTTTCTCTATTTGAAGTATTCATAGCTATGTCTATGGTTTATGGAATAGGCTCTATTTTGGGATTAAGTACTACTGAAGCACTGGTTCTGGGATTAATAGCGAGTTTCTCGAGTACAGTATTTACGTTTAAATTGATCGAGGATCTCAAACCAAGCATAGATGATGTGAAGAAAACTGTTTTCATGGTTGCTGCTGTTGAAGACGTTATCATCGTCTTTGCATTAGCAGCTATAGAGGCTAGGGTTATAGACTTATCCACGATAACTAAGCTACTCGCGTATCCCGTGGTAATTTATGGTATAGCCTACCTGTTATCACATAAGGTACTAAACCGAGTCTTGCCCCGTGATGAAAATGGGGTTATCTTGATGATCGGTATTGGTCTCGCATTCTCTTATTTATCTGGCTTACTCGGTTTATCGCCAGCCCTAGGAGCTTTTCTAGCTGGGCTAACGTTTAGCGGTATCGAACACGCTGAGGATCTAATGCCTTACTTCAAATCTATAAGAGGATTCGTACTACTACTATATTTCATAGGTATGGGTATTTCCCTTGCATCAATACAGATAGCTATACAGCAGCTGTTATTAGGCATAGTTCTCGGCATAATGATTGTGCTAGTACACTCATTTGCTACGATCACCGCATCGCTATTGCTTAGTGGTCTTGGATTTGTACACGGAATTGAAACAGGTTTCTACCTCTCAACGTTGAGCGAGCTCGGCCTTATACTCATATATACTAGTACAAAATATGGTTTAACAAGTCCGTGGTTATACGTTGTAGTAATTACAGGCATTACCTTTGCTATTATAACGTCTAACTATCTCGTCGCGAATAGAGAAAAACTCATAAATATATTCTATAGCAGAGTATCGCGTGATATACTAGCTAGGATTGAGCGTGTAATCGATGTTACACGATATACAGCATCTTCACCCTATTATAAAGCTGTGGTTAGGGTTATGCATGCTGTATTAGCGGGTTTAGGCGAAGCATTATTATTAACAACCATAGTAATAGCTACTTCACCATATCTGATCTCATATGTGGGTTCTCCCCTGCCAGTACTAGTCATTGTGGGTTCTATTTACATATACCTATACATTAGAGTATTAAGGCATGCACATAAAGCAATAGAACGTATAATAGAGTACTTTTACGGAGTTGATCGTGAACTCGAGGAATCTGTTGAGAAAATCTATACCGCCATAATAGTTTATACAACGCTACTACTAGTATTTGTGATGATAGCTCTATGGTATACTGATGAGCTCTCTATGCTAATAGGTAAGGAATTAGCGTCTATTCTAACATCTGTACCACTTGTACTAATCCCGATCATAGCTATAGCAAACATAGTTTACATTATGAGGAAGACGCGGTAGGTATTAAGCTCTATTCTCTATAATTTGAGATATAAAGCATAAACTATTATGTCCTTGGGACCTATGTCTATGAAGTGTCCTCTTAAGGTACAGGGTTTTGAGCCTTGTAATTGTATAGTATATGTTAATGATAGTGAGTATTTACCGTGTAGGGCCGGGCTTAGAGTCGAAGGTAATAGAATATACCGTCTCATATACGATGTAGTCCTATCGAGGCCCGAGGACTACCTATCTATATACCAGAGTGGTTGTAATCACAATTGTCTTAAGTGTCACAGCTGGTACTTTACACAATATGCTCGAGGCTATTGGTATAGCCCGGAAGACATTGTTAGGGAAGTATTAGAGTATAGGGAAAAGGTAACGGTATGGGAATCACGCGAGAGAGCTACTATGTGGCACGCCTCTGATCTATGTAGTCACTGTGGACAATGCATTTTATCAGGTAAACCTGGCCCGCTGTGTCCTCGTAGATTAAAGCCTGATCAGGTATTGTGGTCTCCGCAGGGATACGGACCAGCACGTAATATAGTATCTTTTACAGGTGGTGATCTGTATTGTCAACCCGCATTCTATGTCAGAACCTTTAAGTTGATTAAGAGAGAAGCGCCGGATATGTGGATTCATATTGAAACCAATGGTTATGGACTAACACCACGGAATCTAGAAACACTGTACAGTGCTGGACTAGACTCTGTATGGCTCGATATGAAAGCCTACCGCGAGGACGTGTATAGGCTATTATGCGGTACCGGTAATAAACACATACTAGAACTACCCGGGCTTATACACGATATGGGTATAGTATTAGAAATAGTATTACTCTATATTCCTGGAATGGTAGAGAATGATCAGCTGGAGGAATTCGCAGAATTAATAGCAGGAGTAGACCCATATACCCCTGTCATGTTACTTGCATTTTTCCCAGAATATAAACTCACTAATTACCGATCACCAACACTCGAGGAAATGATTAGTGGTTATAAGGCTCTTTCGAAGAAATTACACAGAGTAAGAATAGGCAATATAAGTGTATTCTGTAAAACATGGGAATGCGTAGAAAAACTAATGAAAACCATAGGAAGAGAGGCGCTAGCATTCTAGCAGACCATATGCAAGAGCTAAACCTGTTTAATTTTTAGAATCTAGATTGGTGAGGTAGGATTTCATGAAAAAACCATATAGTATTTCATAGTGATGAGAGTAAGGGTTTTCATAGCTAGCTTAATGGTATTACTTTAGTATGTCTTTTTGACTTGTCTTTATATGGGGTTATATTGTTGATCGTTGCTGTTGACATTGGCGGTACTTTCACGGACATAGTATATGTTAGGAGTGATGGCTCTCTTGGTTATCTAAAGATATTATCTACTCCACGTGAACCAGAGAAAGCTGTTATTGAGGGATTAAAGCATATTGGTAGAGTCGAGTCGGTTGTTCACGCTACCACTATTGCTACTAATGTATTAAGGGGTCAGGTGGGACTGGAGATACCTAAGACGGCGCTGGTTACTACGCGTGGTTTTCGCGACGTGATCGAGATTGGTAGGCAGAATAGGCCTCGTCTCTACGACCCCTTCTTTGAGAAGCCAAAACCACTGGTTCCTCGTGAGCTTAGATTCGAAGTTGATGAGCGTGTCGATAGTAGGGGTAGTGTTATCAAGCGTGTAGATCTCCGCGAGCTCGAGGAGATCGGGGAGAAACTGAGTAGAGGAAGCGTTGTTAGTGTCGCTATATCTTTTCTACACTCATACCTAAATCCGGTTAACGAGGCTATTGCGGAGGAGGTTCTCTCCAAGTATGTTAGATACGTATCGGTTTCTCACAAGATAGCGCCGGAACCCCGTGAGTATGAGAGAACATCTACTACGGTTGTTAACGCGGTACTCATGCCTATTGTATCGCGTTATCTTGAGAAACTAGCTAGTAGCTTGAAAGAACTTGGTGTTAAAGAGCTTAGCATAATGTCCAGTTCGGGAGGACTAGTATCTCTCGAGGAAGCAGCTAGTAGGCCTGTCCAGATCATTGAGAGCGGTCCTGCTGCTGGTGTCGTTGCATCTGCTGTGTTTGCTAAGTTTCTCGGTAAGTCTCGTGTTATTAGCTTTGATATGGGTGGTACTACTGCTAAAGCCGGTACTGTTGTTAACTACGAAGTTGTTGTTACTAGTGAATACGAGGTTGGTGGTGAAACACACTATGGCAGGATTGTTAAAGGCTCGGGATATCCGGTTAGGTTTCCATTTGTTGACCTCGCAGAGGTGTCAGCTGGCGGTGGAACTATTATATGGAGGGATGAGGCTGGAGCACTACACGTTGGACCTATGAGTGCTGGTGCTGATCCCGGCCCTGTATGCTATGGTAGGGGCGGTATCCAGCCAACGATCACGGATGCAAACCTGGTTCTCGGTAGACTTGGCGATTCACTAGCTGGTGGTGTTATCAAACTCGATAAGAACGCATCGATTAATGCTTTAGCTAAGCTAGGCGATCCCGTTGATGTATCGTGGAGAGCAATAGAACTCGCTAATCTCGAAATGGCTCGTGCTATCCGGTTAGTAACTATTGAAAGAGGATTGGATCCCAGGGAATTCACATTAATAGCATTTGGTGGCGCTGGTCCTCAACATGCTGTAGAAATTGCTAGTGAACTAGATATAAGAGAGGTTGTAATACCGCCTCAGCCAGGGCTTTTTAGTGCTCTTGGATTACTATTAGCCGATTGGAAGTTTGAAGCGAGATCATCATATCCAGATCCAGATCGCATTGAGGAGGAGTACTCTAAGCTCGAGGAAGAGTTGTTGAAGAAGATTGGACGAGTTAGCTACTTTGCTAGATACGCTGATGTCCGGTACGAGGGACAGGGATGGGAGCTGACAGTACCGGTTTCTAAACCAGCAACACTAGAGAGTATTAGGAGGGTTTTCGAGGAGAAGCACAGAGCTACATATGGTTTTACTCTCGATAGAGAAATCGAGATTGTTGTTATAAGAGTATTTGCTGTAGTCGAGAAACCGAAACCAAAACTACCAAAACCACCAGCTAGTGGTACTGCAAAACCCCGCTCGCATAGGAGAGTGCTCTTTAGTGGTGAGTGGATTAATACCCCTGTTTACTGGAGAGACGATTTACCAACTGGTTTTAGAACTGAGGGCCCGCTAGTCGTCGAGGAATATTCTTCTACAACCGTGGTACCACCTGGTTGGGTTCTCCTTGTTGGAGAGTATGGTGAGTTAAGGATTAGGAGGGTTGACTAGAATGGTTTCATGGGAATTGATTTACAAGGCTATAGTGTTTATTGCTGAAGAAATGGGTGTTATGCTAAAGAGATCAGCTCTCTCACCAAATATTAGGGAGAGGGTTGACTTAAGTTGTGCAGTAACGGATCCAGAGGGGCGTATAGTTGCGCAAGCAGAGCACATACCGGTACATTTGGGTTCGTTCAGGATAGGCGTATATAATACGCTGGACTGGATACGTAGAGAGGGCATGGTTCTCGAGAAAGGGGATACCGTTATTGTTAATGATCCCTACGTAGCTGGTACTCACTTAAACGATATAATGTTGCTCACACCAGTATACTATGATGATAGGTTAGTAGCGTATGTTGTTAGTAAAGCACACTATGTCGATATTGGTGGGCCAGTACCAGGTTCTATGAATCCATATGCGAAGACACTATACGAGGAGGGATTGATTATTCCGCCATCCAAAATCGTTAAGAAGGGAGTAATTGATAAAGAGTTGTTTAAGCTGATAACCGAGAATACTAAGACACCGATGATAACTCGTGGTGATCTCAGTGCACAGATAGCTGCTAATAATGCTGGTGTTAAGAGAGTTGTTGAGATGATCAACCGCTATGGACTGGAAAATGTATTGGAGGCGTGGAGCAGAGCAATAGAGTATGGTTATGAGTTATCGGTACAGGGTATGAGTGGGTGGAAACGGGGAGTTTATAGTGCTAGTGATTACTTAGAGCTCCCAGATAGAGATGTAGTTATCGAAGCGAGTGTAGAGATAAGTGGTGATAGGGTTAGAGTAGACTTTACTGGTTCATCGAGACAAGTTGATGCACCTATTAACGCTGTTTATGGTGTTACATTCGCTGCTACCAGCTACGCCGTTAGGCTATTACTAGAGGGTAATGTACCGATTAATGAGGGCTTTTATAGAGTAATAGAGGTATACGCGCCCGAAGGAACTATAGTAAATCCACGTAAACCAGCACCAGTAGCTGCTGGTAATGTTGAGACTAGTCAGAGAATAGTTGATGTAATACTACACGCACTTGCAGAAGCTGTTCCGTACCGCGTCCCAGCAGCTGGTTCTGGTACTATGATGAATGTTATGCTAGGCGGATATGATGAAGAAAAGGGTTACTGGGCTTACTACGAGACTATCGGAGGCGGTACTGGCGGTAGACCAGGTAAAAATGGTGTGAGCGGTGTTCACGTAAATATGACTAATACTATGAACACACCAATAGAGATCGCTGAGAGATCATATCCCATTCTCTACACAGCTTATAGGATTAGAGAAGGTAGTGGTGGACAAGGTAAATACCGGGGCGGCGACGGCATAGTACGCGCGTTTAAAGTGTTGAAGCCGGCAAGACTAGCAATCATAGCTGACCGGTTTAGACATAGACCCTACGGGTTATGGGGTGGTGAACCGGGAGCACCTGGTAGAGTCACTATTATAAGAGCTAATGGCAAAGTAGAGAAAATGCCCAGTAAATTCGTAACAGATCTCGAGCCAGGCGATGAAGTAGTAATAGAAACACCCGGAGGCGGAGGCTGGGGCAGTCATACACAGGTGTAAGATAATCGCTACTTATAATCTAAATAAGTCTAAACAAAGAGTTTTAACAACGAGTGTGATAAACGGAATTTTCCAACATCCTAGGATCACGGAACACGAGGGAGATTGTGATGTAAGAAAATGAGAAAAGATTAAATAGTCTAAGACTACAATATAACGACTTCGTGTGGGTATTTGGTGGGTAGGGTGAGTTCTGGTTGAGAGGTATTAGCAGGACTCTAGTTGCCATCATAGTTGCTGTAATAATCATAATAGCTATCGGAATAGGCGTATACTTATCTCAAGCACCTGCACGAACACCTACTCCCACACCAACGCCTACACCAACGCCTTCGCCATCCCCGTCTCCCACTCCAACGAGTTCTCCAGTATCTCCTTCACCCTCGCCTTCTCCCTCGCCATCTCCTTCACCATCTCCGTCCCCCTCACCATCTCCATCTCCTTCGCCAACACCATCACCAACACCTACACCTACAGTGAAAAAGACCCTACATACACAAGTACTCTATATTATATCAGACGATGAAATGACTAGAATACAAATGTACAAAGCAGGCGTAGCCGATATAGCAGTGGTTACACCAGCTAGGTGGAAAGATATAAACAACACTCCCGTGGATGGGCATAGACTTGTCTTAGTTATAAGAAAAGACAAGCCTAGATTAACAATACAGTACATAATTCTCAATACTATGAAGGAGCCATTTAACATACGTGAGGTTAGACAGGCATTAGCTTATGCTGTACCTTATGATACGATAATAGAGCAGATCTTTGGAGGATTATACACTAGGCTATACACTATAGTGCCAAAGGGTATGCCCGGATGGACTGACTATAACATAATACACTACGAGTTCAACTTAACCAAAGCACAGGAGATCATTAATAAGCTGAGAGAAGAAAAAGGGTTCGACCCCTCTAAATACACTATAGTAGTAATGTATAACACTGGTAACACAGCAAGAGCACAAATAGCTGCTCTACTACAGAACTACTGGAGTAGATTAGGATTCAAAGTAGTTGTAGAAACCTATAGCTGGCCCGAATACCTAAGAAAAGTCGATCACTTCGATTTCGATGTTGCACTAATTGGCTGGATCCCAGACTACCTAGACCCTGATAACTACTTAATGCCATTCGTATGGGGCGGAGCAGAATTTAAAGATCTTAAATACTACACAAATGTAGCACCTAGTGAAGTTGGCAACTACATTGCATCAGTGGATAAATGGATTGATACCGAGAAGTACATCGTGGTAGTAGGACCAAAGGGCAGTGGTGCAACATACACTGGTCCTACTGATAAGCCAATTATAGTCGTAAGCTACGTATTAGATGAGGAGAAAACAAAAGCCAATTGGGAAGAGCCAATATCAATGGTTACCATTGGAGCACCAGGATTTAAAGACGTACCCCTAAGCGCGTTGGTAAAGATATCGAGAACAATACTCGATCCCGAGGTTAGAGAAGCTATAGTTAATGCCGCAGTAATCTACTTCAACCACGAGTGTCCAATGATACTCCTAGGACAAGCACTAACGGGTGAAAACCACGGTAGCTGGGTACAGGATGTCTACTATCCATTAACAGGTTTCATGAGATACGACCTCGTATGGGAGACTCCAGACGCACCTGTTAGAGATACTGGAATACTAGGTATAAAGAATGATCCCTCAACAATGGTTATAGCAACTATTGGATGGCCCGATACACTAGATCCTGCAAAGACTTATGAGTCCTTCGGATGGGAGATTATATGGCATATCTATAGTACGCTGGTAACTTACTGGAAAGAGGAAACCGATCCAATACCAAGCCTTGCTGTTGCATGGGCATTTAGCCAAGATGCTACCGAGCTATACTTCGTTATAAGAGGTGGTGTAGTAGCATACGATCCATGGAACGATAAGACTTATCCAATAGATGCTACTGATGTACTATTCAGTATTTGGAGAGTAGCTAGGCTAAATCTACCAGGTAGTGCTGTGTGGATGATAACAGACTTCATAGACGTTAATGCTTCCACGGTACTGAGTGAGGAAGAGTTTGACCAAATAGCTAGTCAGGGACTAGTAACAGTGTATAGAGGACAAACCAAGACGGTTACAAGCTTAAGTGAACTACTCGAGTTCTTCGGCTATTCTGGCGAAACTGCTGGTGTTGTGAAGTTCAAGCTATACTTCCCATATCCACCAATACTACACATATTCACAACAGCCGTGACTGCTATAATACCCATGGAGTACGCACTAGGAGATAACTACGAAGCTGCACTAGAAGCTTCAAACTATGGAAAAGACCCAAGTGCATGGGCTCAGTTTGTACAACCCGGTGAAGACGATCCATCATTCAAACTACTAAGCTGGAAACCAGTATCTACTGGACCATACTATGTAGCCGATCTCCAGGAGGGCAGCTACATATTACTAAAGATAAACCCATACTACTGGAACGCCACTCTATGGGAGATCCTGTATGGTTATAGACCATAATTTCAAAATCTTTTTTAGCCTCCTTTCTTCTACTCCTCCTAAAAGAAGGGATGATTGTGTTTTCATAGATATTTAGGGGGTACGTAAAATGAGTCTAGCTAAATTCCTTGCACGTAGAATGGCTACATTTGTACCCACAATAATAGGTGTACTGTTTATAACTTATATTATTGCTTATTTAATACCAACAGATCCCGTAAGAGCCTGGGTTGGTGGAGAAAAGCTCCTTAACCCTGAAGCTATGGAAATGGTTAGGAAAAAGTACAAGTTCGATGAACCATGGTATGTTCAATTCTCATTTCTCGTATCACAGCTGTTTAGCGGACAATTAGAAGACCCTATAAGACACCGCTTAGTAGTCCAGGAACTAGGTAGTAGGTTCCCCATTACGGTAGAGGTTGCGTTATTTGGTTTCTTCTTCACTGTAATCATAGGGCTTCCCCTCGGCATTGTTGCAGCGCTTAAAAAAGACTCTCCAGTAGACTTCTTCGTGAGGTTCTTTGCCTTATTTGGTAGCTCTATGCCTTCATTCGTACTATACTACTTCCTCATACTAGCCCTCTTCGTATATACACAGACAACTTACTTAGCAGGAGTTCCTCTCCCCTCAGAGTCCTGTCGTGCCATGATAGCTGGATTACCGGATAAAATCCCAGTACTAGGTCATATAGGGTATTATTTAGGACAAGTACCCATGTTTGGTGCTATGTTCTGTGGTGAATGGGGAGTACTTAGTGATACCTTTAGGAGATTCTACCTACCAGGCCTAGCTCTTGGAATGCTTAGTGGAGGTTTTATAGCTAGAATTACTCGCAATAGCTTACTTGATGCTCTCAGCGCAGAGCACATACTATTTGCTAAAGCACGTGGACTACCAAAATTATGGGTTTGGAGACATGCATTAAAGAATGCACTAGTACCAGTTGTAACTATTCTCGGTCTTCAGTTTGGAGGTCTTTTAACTGGAGCCATAATCGCTGAAACAGTATTTAACATACCGGGTATGGGTAGGTACATGTATGAATCAATAATGAGACTCAACTTCCCAGCAATTATAGCTGGTACTCTACTCTTCGGCTTAATATATGTTACTGTAAACCTCATAGTTGATATACTCTACGCTGTTATAGATCCCAGGGTAAGGTACTAGGTGAGAATAGTGTCAGAGGTAGTTTACAAAGGCTTAGTTAAGATAATAGACCTATACGTTAGATTGCGGGATAGATTCGATCCAGAGTGGAGTACGAAGAATGCACCAAGGATACGTGAATGGAAGTTAATGGCTTATACCTATAGTAGATCCCCCATTGGAATAGTTGGCGGATTTCTAGTATTAATGTTTGCAATACTAGCTATAATAGGACCAGCTATAGCCTGGCAACCATACTGGGAGTACAAAGTAGTTGAAAACCCAGATCTATGGTTAGCTCCTCCATGTCTTCCACCCAGTTGTAGTGGATTACCACTACTAGGTACGGATGAATGGGGTAGAGATATTTTTGCAATGATATTCTATGGAATAAGAATATCCTTCGTAATCTCGCTATTAATAGTCCTAATAGGTGCGCCACTAGGGATAGTACTAGGGCTAGTAGCTGGCTATAAAGGTGGAGTAGTAGACGAGATAATTATGAGAATAACTGATATGTTCATAGCTTTCCCAGGACTAGTACTTGCAATAGCTTTTGCAACAGTACTTCCACAGCGTATACGTGGTTTCCTCGACGCTAACCCCCAGATAAGGGACTTTCTCCTATTCATATTTGGCCTAAGACCCGAAGAATATGGTCAACTCGCTTCGCTACTCTCGGTCTTATTTGCTCTAGTTATTGTGTGGTGGCCTATATATGCTAGGACTGTTAGAGGAGCTGTACTAAGTGTCAAGGAGCAAGTATTTATCGAAGCAGCTAGATCTATAGGATTATCGACATGGAGGATACTAGTTAGGCATTTACTACCAAATGTACTATCACCCGTCATAGTAATGATGACTTTCGACCTTGCAACAGCAGCTCTACTCTCTGCTGCCCTATCATTCCTTGGCTTGGGTCCACAAGACCCTGTTCCCGAACTTGGGTTTATGATATCAAAAGCTGGTCAGTACTTCCCCGAGAGAAGCTGGCACATAGTAGTAGTAGATGGAATCGTATTACTCCTCATAGCTTTTGGATGGAACCTTCTAGGCGATTCGTTAAGAGATGTACTAGATCCTAGGACGAGGAGATCTATAGAAGTTAGACTAAAGGCCAAGGAGAGGGAGAAGAAGTGAAGAGTTCTCCAACACTAGGCGAAAAAACCATACTAAGCGTTAGAGACTTAGATGTACGCTTCTATACCTATGCCGGAGTAGTACATGCCGTATCAAAAGTATCATTCGACGTAAATGTTGGTGAAGTAGTAGCTCTTGTTGGAGAAACTGGTTGTGGAAAAACAGTAACTACGAGAGCTATAACGAGGTTAATAGATCCTCCTGGAAGAGTAGTTGGAGGAACAGCTCTCTTTAGACGTAGAGACGGGAGAGTAGTGGATCTGCTAAAAATACCTGAGGAGGAGCTAAGGAAAATACGTGGTAACGAAATAACATACGTGTTCCAAGATCCCACGTCAGCGCTGGATCCACTGTATACTGTTGCACACCATATTGCTGAGACTATTAGAGCGCATTATAAGAGGTATAAGAAAAAAGAACTACTAAATGTTGGTGTAAAGCTGTTAAAACAAGTATTAATACCCCATCCCGAAGTCAGAGTTAAGAATTATCCACACGAGCTATCCGGTGGTATGAGGCAGAGAGTAGTTATAGCAACAGCTATAGCGAATAAACCACAACTCCTAATAGCTGATGAACCAACAACTAATCTCGATGTAACAGTACAAGCTCAGATACTAGACTTGTTGAAACAATTGCAAAAAGAGTATAACATGAGCATGATCCTTATAACACACAACCTCGGAGTCGTAGCAGAAATAAGTGATAGAGTATACGTGATGTATGCTGGAAAAATAATCGAACATGCCCCTGTCTACGAGTTATTCGAGAGACCACTACATCCATATACACAAGCACTACTTAAATCAGTACCCAACCCATTAAAGAAAATAGAAAGACTAGAATCAATACCTGGAACTGTACCAAACCTCATTAATCCCCCTCCTGGTTGTAGATTCCACCCTAGATGTGTGCGTACAATGGATGTTTGTCGTAGAGAAGAACCTCCAATGATAGAGGTTGAGCCCGGTCACTATGTAGCTTGTTGGCTATATGCTAGGAGGTGAACAGTGAGTGGAACCCCTGGTTAAAGCTATTGATGTTAAGAAATACTTTAGAGTAAGGGGTAGTCTATTTAAGAAGGTAAAAGCTGTTGATGGAGTATCGCTCGAAATAGGCTATAGTGAGACTCTCGGTGTAGTGGGAGAGACTGGTTGTGGCAAATCCACTCTTGGCAGAGTCGTTCTTAAACTATTAGAGCCTACTTCTGGTAAGATCTACTTCGAGAACATGGATATTACGAAGTTAAAGGGGAAGAAGCTGAAGGAGTTTAGGAGGAAAGCTCAAATGGTATTCCAGGACCCACATTCATCGCTAAATCCGCGAATGACTATAGCAGAGATCCTATTAGAACCCCTTAAGGAGCACAACATATTCGTTGAAGATCCCGAGAGATTTCTCGTAGAGCAGATGGAGATGGTTGGTCTAGGTAAACAGCATTTGTATAGGTATCCTCACGAGTTATCTGGTGGACAAAAACAGCGTGTTGCAATACTTAGGGCTCTTCTCTTAAAACCTAAGTTCATAGTACTAGATGAACCAACCTCAGCACTAGATGTTTCTGTACAAGCACAGATACTGAATATGCTCAAGGATATCCAGAAGAAAATGAAGACATCCTATATGTTCATATCCCATGACTTAGCAGTAGTAAAGTACATGAGTAATAGAATAGCCGTTATGTATCTTGGTAAATTCGTTGAACTAGCTGACGCGAACACTCTCTTCGAGAAACCACTACACCCATATACACAGGCACTATTATCAGCTATACCAATACCAGATCCCAAAATAGCGAGAACTAGGAAAAGATTGACTCTAACAGGTGAACCACCCTCACCAATTAATCCTCCTCCAGGCTGCAGGTTTCATCCCAGATGCCCACACGCCATGGATATATGTAGAACAAAAGAACCCCCAATGGTAGAAGCCGAGCCTGGCCACTACGTAGCCTGCTGGTTATATGCTAGAAAGTAACCAACCACTAGATTAGCTATTATTAGGTGCTATTTTCCTCAATTATTCTCTCTAACTCCTTGGATATGGTAGCGTGCTCGAAGAAATACTTTTCTAGAACCTCTAAGCGTTTCCGTTTCTTACTATATACTAGTATTACTCGCTTCTTTTTTAGATTAACACCTAGTAATGCATAGGCTTGTATCCAAGAAGTTATTGGTGGTCCTTTTTCAACACAGAGTAGTTCAAGCATATCTCTTAATAAGCTGCGAGCTATATCTTCTGCTATATCTATTTTAAGCTCTTCCATAGGACCCGTAATCCACTTAACCGGTGAGAGAACATGTGCAAGCGCTAATCTCTCAGGACTAATATGTTTACTCCAACCACTCCGTCTCTCGGTCGGGCTTGTAGTGGGTTCTAAACCAGCTTGTATGATATCCCAAAGCTCTCTCAAAGCCTTTGAGTATTCCGATACGGTACACTTATGTCGTGGCAGTATTGTCGCATCTACTGGTGGTGAAGGCTTTAGCACAACGTCTTCTTCGCGGAGCTTAATAGTTGTGAGCAATCTTGTCCTAGCAGAGTCTGTATATCCGCTTATAAAGCAATCAGTTAAGTAGGGTCCGCTGGATTTGCACTCTTCTAATTTAAAGATACTGATAGGCCACCACAATAACTTAAATCCCTTTCCCATAAGTGATCTTAGCGATTTCGCGTTAACGCTTAGATACAACTCGATTATCAGCTCCTCGAAAATCTTACTTACTTAACATATATTGTAATAGGCAATAACACTATATTAACATATTATCGGGTTATTGAGAATCCTACGCAAGAGAGACAGCTAAGTAGCACTAGGAAGTTCCAAAATAAACAGGGTATATCTCTATTGAGTAAGGTAGAATAGAAGCAGAAAAGCGACAAAAAGAGTAAGTGAGTCTAGATTAGTAGGCAGACTATGCTGATACAGTATCGATAAAAAGTCTATTATGAAGTAGGGAATGGCTGTGAGTGATTACTCTTCTTCATAGTACTCGTATTCTTCTTCCTCTTCTTCCCATTCTTCCTCTTCTTCTTTTCTGCGTTTCTTCGGATCTACCATAATTCTATACCCCCGCTATTTTGTAGCCGATAGGTAATCTATCGCGATGTAGCTATTAAGGTGAAGTAACTCAGTGAGACAGGAAGATCATATATGGGCACTCTTTAAAGATGTAGGTTTACAAAAGCATACAGTTCTACTACTTAGTGATTTGCTATGGATAATACTAAGTTAGAGTGTTGGTAGTATATGACAATGTATTTCGAGAACTCCCTGCTGCACTAATACTCTATAGTAATTACTTGTTGGTTTTTACGATTAAATATACATACCGAGAGTAGCTAATTTTTAAGAATCTTATGTAGACAGAACGTTTATCCCCCTCTAACCACAAAGTAGTATATTGATGAGCCTTGCTTCTACGTAGAAGCTTAGCTAATATTCTCGAGGATAGTATTAGGGAATTATTCTTAGCTCGGGGCCACTACCTTGTTGCTAAAAACGCATATAACATACACAGGAAAACTCGTGGAGTTAATCCCTTGACCCTAGTCTCGGCTTTATCCGGTTATCCTATTACATATTCTACGTTTGGAAGCTTGAGTATGACAGCAGGGGATAAGCGCGTTAAGAAAACACTGCTAAGAATTAACAAAGCCACGGCTAAAATCAAGCGTGAAAAACCATGGATATACCATAGGATAGGAAACCGGTTAGAAAGCATAACTACTAGTCTCAACAGAGTATTGACTCTAGATAATATAGATGAGAAGATAGCGTTTCTCGAAAACATAATCGCGGAGTTAAAGAACCTATGTAATGAAGTTAGAGTATTAGAGATAGGGAGAAGATCGTGATCTTAGCCTATTCGGATAATATGTGATGTAATAATTTATCCCGCCTAAGCTCTATCGAGTCATTATTACTTATAGTAATCTCCCTATTAGTGAACAGTAATGCCCTTATCAATACCTACTATCCAGGAACGCTTTGCACCCGCTTTAATGGCTTCACTTGCTATTTTCTCGGCCAAGTCTCTATCCTTAACAAGAGCTATTACTACTCCGCCTAAACCAGCTCCACTAAGTTTAGCTCCATAAGCCCCTCCACGTACAGCACTAATAACTAGGTTATCAAGTATAGGTAGGCTTACATCATAGTAGTCTCTTAACAATATGTGTTGATACGTCATTATAGCTCCAACCACTTCTTCTCTCGAACCAGTGCTTGGCTCTCCTCCAGTAAATCTTCTAACACTCTCTACAACTTCGGAAATGAAGTCTGTATCAGTTTTTTCTCCACGAAGTGCTTTCAATGCCTCGATAGTAGATTTGTGCATTTTGAGAGTAAATACTATCCTCTTACGCGGAGTTTCAGGAATATCCTCGAGAAAGCTACTCAGTTCTTCTAGACTTAACTTATCCCATTTAGGTTCCCAGTAATTATAGCCAAGCTTACGCCTCAGCTCCTCTGGTAGATCCTTGTTCATCAAATACCTTAAACCCTGGTTGATCTCGTCTTGTCTGCGCGGGTGTATATCTGCTGTTCGATGCCTTACTCCGGAATCTGCTACTACGAATACACCACTGGGTACTGGCAAGTCCTCAACATTATAGGGAGGCCTCGTATTTATAAGTGCTACTCCACCGAATACGCAGCCATACTGGTCTAATCTCCCGCATGGTATTCCCAGTACATCATGCTCGGCTATGTAAGCATACTCAGCTATGTCTTTTTTAGATAATCCTAGTTCGAATAAGCTATTCAGCGCTCCTATAAAGCTGGTTGTTAATGCAGCACTACTAGCCATACCCGAGGCTATGGGTATCTCACTATAAATTCCCACTTTGAACCCGCTAATGCGGTGTCCTTTATCAACTAGTACCTTAACAGCCGCTTTCAAGTAGCTACTGAATTTTTCTCTAGTAATAGAGCCGAGATCTCTAATATCAAAGCTATCCTTATAATCTAGCCCCTCTTCCATGAGGTTAAATGATACTACAGTAGCATTAGCACCGGATTCTTTTGAAATAGCAGTATAGCATCTAAGATTTATACCCACAGAAACTACTGGTAAGCCCTTATAATCCTGATGAGTATTCAGGAAATCCAAGCGTCCCGGAACAGAAACTACTTTCTCGGGTTCTTCTCCAAAGAACTCCCTATATAGCTTAATAGCCCTATGTAATCCATTACTATTCATCATTCCACTCCCCAATGAAGCAAATTATGTACATTATACGCGTATTAAATTTGTTAGCGATAGTCTTTAAAAACACATACTTAGTGCTTGGACTAATCCAGTCTATTTATAACTGCTAATACTATTGATCGCGTCACGCAGCTTCTGTGCATTCTTCTCTGGTACGGAATCATAGGTAAAGTTCCCTCCACCAGATTCCATTCCAGCAGCGTATTTCAGTTTTCCAGATGGTCTATACACTCCATAGATCTCCACGTGCAAGTGATAATATGGATATGATCCCCTTAGGGGAGCCTGGTGGAAAATCATCATATATGGTACTGGCTTATTGAATAGAGCTTTAAGCCCCTGTAATACCCTTTTGATCGACAGTGCTAGTTCCCTGATCTCCTCGTTATCTAGCTCCGTTAATAGTTGTACATGTCTCCTGGGATAAATGTGGACTTCGAAGGGCCAATGAGCATAGAATGGAATAAATGAAATCCACTTAGTAGTCCTAAACACTACTCTCTCGTTATCAGTTTCCTCTACTTGGATTATCCTACAGAATAGACACTCTCTTCTCTCATCATAGTATTTCTTAGCGCTTCTAAGTTCTCTTTCTACTCTCACAGGTATAAATGGGAGTATGTATATCTGGCTATGCGGATGTTTCAGAGATACTCCTATCTCCTCTCCCTTATTCCTAAACCAGAAGAAGTATTTAGCCCAGTCTTTATCCATATATTCTTTCATAGCCCTGATCACTTCTCTTATAACGAGCACTATGCTATCCAGATCCAAGTCACTAATATCATCCAGATCATGCTCTGGAGTCTCGACCACTACTAAGCACTTACCTCTAGCTTCGGCTTTTCTATAAAACCAGTGAGGCTCTACTCTCGGTGCGTTCTCTATTAGCATGGGAAACTTGTTTTCAACAATCTTTACTTTCCAACCATAACCCATTTCTGGAGCACCAGGACAAAATGGGCAGAAACTCTGTGGTCGCCATGGACGCGCTTCTCTAATATTTGATACCATAACCCACTCTTCTAGTAAGGGATCCCATCTAAGCTCTATAACAAGCTTTTCTTTTTCATTCTTTTCGGAAACCACGCTATACCACCGCGACATAGCTACTATACGTAGCTATAGGATGCTTTATTCTTTAAGCAAGCATATCTGCGTAAGTAGATATGCCGGATTATCACTATT